>CANMVX010000175.1 GCA_947501115.1 Haliscomenobacteraceae bacterium | reverse complement strand
TTGAAAAGAGCTAACCAGGGAACCTATAAGGAAGATATCTCCCGTTCTATACTTTATCCTGAACGGATTAAAAATTTCCCTAAAAATACAGAATTTGAAGCCATCATTACTTTTGCAGGGGAAGCTACTGGCAACTATATCCGTTCGGTAACACCTTCACCCGATGCAATTACCGTTAGAATGCATCATTCATTTATCGAGTTGCCTGATAATGATTTTAAACCGAGGATTTCTGATCCACGTGCTGGTTATTTCACTACAGATTATATGGATTATGCCACTCCCATTTCCTCTCCAATTATGAAAAGGCTTATTAACAGGCATCGATTGGTAAAGAAAAATCCGGGTGCTGAAAAAAGTGAAGCGGTAGAACCTATTATATATTATCTGGATAGTGGTACGCCGGAACCAATCCGTTCTGCCTTGCTCGAAGGCGCGCGCTGGTGGAATGAGGCTTTTGAAGCTGCTGGTTTCATCAATGCTTTTCAAGTGTATGTTCTACCCGCCGACGTAGATCCAATGGATGTCCGATATAATGTCATAAATTGGGTACACCGTTCTACCCGTGGCTGGTCTTATGGTAGCTCCGTGACAGATCCCAGAACGGGTGAAATCATAAAGGGACATGTTGCCTTAGGGAGTCTTCGGGTTCGTCAGGACTTCATGATTGCTCAGGGCATGCTGGAATCTTACCAGGATGGTTCTAATCCTGATCCCCGTTTGCTGGAAATGGCTTTGTCTCGTTTGCGCCAATTAGCTGCTCATGAAGTAGGGCACACATTGGGGGTTGCCCATAATTTTGCCGCAAGCATTAACAATAATTCTTCCGTTATGGATTATCCTCATCCTTTGTTTCAATTGACAAAAGAAGGGAAACTGGACTTCAGTAAAGTATATGACAAAGGAATAGGGGAGTGGGATAAAATGGCCATCAGATATGGTTATGCCGAGTTTTCACAGGACGAAAAGGGAAATCTATTAAAAATATTACAGGAAACCAGAGATAAAGGTCTTCACTATTTAACTGATCAGGATGCCAGACCGATGGGGAGTGCTCACCCTTTAAATCACATGTGGGATAACGGAGCTTCTCCAATAGACGAATTAATAAGAATTTCTTCTGTAAGAGAGAAGGCTTTACAATCGTTTGGTGAAAAAACCATTCCTAAGGAAGCACCTATGGCCTCTTTGGAAAATGTGCTGGTTCCTCTTTATTTGAGCCACAGATATCAAGTTGAAGCCGTGGCGAAAATGGTTGGAGGTGTTTATTATTCTTATGCGGGTAATGGTGACGGTCAAGTGACTAATAAAATGATTGAAGACGAGGTTCAACGGAAGGCCTTTACTGCGCTTCTTAATACGCTTCAGCCTGCTTTTTTAAATATTCCTGAAAGAATCATCCAACTCATTCCACCTCAACCACCTGGCTATGAGAGAGATAGAGAATTATTTAAAATCTATACTGGAAATACATTCGATCCCTTGGCGGCCGCTGAAGCTTCAGCAGAACATACCCTGAAGTTCTTACTGGCTCCTGAACGTTTAGCTCGAATGGTCGAACAATCGGCGAGAAGCAATGCCGCAAGACTTTCTGTGAATGAATTATTTTCAACGCTTTTAAATAAAGCCACGCAATGGAGTTCATTACCGGCTTTCGAACAAGAAGTTGGACGCATTGTCCATAAAAGAATGGTAAATCATTTGCTAAATATTGCAGGTGATAAAAATATCATGCAACAGGTTTCTGCTATCGCTTTAGATGAAATTAGGAAATTGGAAACAAAATTACTGGCTAACTTGCCCTATTCTCCAGCACAGAGAGCGCACATAAATTACATTTTACAACGAATTAAAGTTTTCAAAGAAAATCCAGCAGATTTTTCCATACCTCCCGCTCCTTCTTTGCCCGATGGAGCTCCTATTGGTTGTGAATGACATTGAAAAATGACATTTAATAATTGGTCAAAACCTGCGCTGAATTGGTTTGAAAAAAATCATTGGCGTCCGCAAATGTTTCAGTTGGAGGCTTGGGAAGCCATATATAATGGCTATTCAGGTTTACTTTCCGCCCCAACTGGGACGGGAAAGACTTATGCTTTGTTAGTTCCTTTTCTTCTGAAAGGATTGTCTGAGAGTAATAAAAATTCAGCAGAAGGCCTTCAACTTATCTGGATTACTCCCATCAGAGCGCTGGCAAAGGAAATTGAGCTATCAGCTCAACGGGCGGTGGAAGGACTCGGATTAAATTGGCAGATTGGTATTAGAACGGGCGATACGTCTCAGAATATTCGAAAGCAACAACTAAAAAATTTTCCGCAAATTCTTATTACCACCCCTGAAAGCCTGCATCTGCTGATAACCAATCCTTCGTATCCTCAAATTTTTAAACATTTGAAAGGTATCGTTGTAGATGAATGGCATGAAATGGTAGGCTCTAAAAGGGGCGTTCAAATGCAACTTGCCCTGGCCTTACTTTCCACGTTGGTTCCAAAATTACAGGTATGGGGTATTTCAGCGACTATAGGCAATATTGACGAAGCTGCCGACGTGCTTCTGGGCACTTATACGGTTGCTGAGAAAAGAAAATGGATAAAGTCGGATATTGAAAAAAAAATAGATGTTCACACTATTATTCCTGAAAAAGTGGCTTCTTATCCTTGGGCAGGCCATTTAGGTATTAAAATGGCCGACAAGTTGATTCCGCTCATTTTAGCCAGTAACAGTACCCTGATTTTTACAAATACACGGGCTCAATGCGAAATTTGGTATAGGCATTTATTAGAAATTATACCTTCCCTGGCAGGTCAACTGGCGATGCACCACGGCTCAATGAGCAGAGAAATTCGCGATTGGGTTGAAAATGCCCTCTACCAAGGTACTTTAAAAGCGGTGGTTTGTACCTCCAGTCTTGATCTCGGTGTCGATTTTCGTCCCGTTGATACCATCATTCAGATAGGCAGCCCAAAGGGAATAGCTCGATTTTTACAGCGCGCCGGTAGAAGCGGTCATCAACCTGGTGGATTAAGTCAAATCTATTTTTTACCCACCCATGCTTTGGAAATGC
>CANMVX010000174.1 GCA_947501115.1 Haliscomenobacteraceae bacterium | reverse complement strand
CTTTGTTACTTCGTCCAATACGATTACTGCGGGCGTTTGTACTGGTTTGGGCGTTTCTCCGCAAAAAATAAAGGAGGTTTATGGTATTACCAAAGCCTATTGTACCCGGGTTGGATCGGGCCCTTTTCCGACAGAACTGCATAATGAAACAGGAGAAAAATTAAGGGCTGAAGGAGGAGAATTTGGCGCAACTACAGGAAGACCCAGGCGTTGTGGTTGGCTCGATGTGCCTCAGTTGAAATATGCCATCATGTTAAATGGGGTTACTCAGCTGATTGTCACTAAAATGGACGTACTTTCCGCTTTTTCTGATTTTGCTATGGGTTCTGCCTATTCATCAGAAGATGGTTCCCTCTCTCAAAATCTTCCCTTTGATATAAGTGATGATACTTTTTCTGTTTCTTATGAAAATATTCCAGGTTGGAACGTACCCTTAGATGAAGTAACCGATTGGAATAATTTGCCTAAGGAGGCAACTGATTATTTGTTGAAACTTGAAAAAGAACTTAATGTACCCATAACTATGGTGTCCGTAGGTCCAGGTAGAGATCAACTCATCGTCAAATAATTTCTTTGCTTGAATTTTGACATTTCCCTGAAAATACTGTCGTACAGCATTTATTTCAATAAGATGAATTCTGTACGCCTGTTTTCTTTTCTCCCTTTTTCCGTTGCATTGTCGGCAACGGGTTTCGACGAACCATAGCCTTTATATCGAAGACGCTCCCTGCCTATTCCTGATTGTATTAAGTATTCATACACCGTTTTTGCTCTTTGAGTACTTAGTTGCACATTCATTTCCTCTGCCCCTATATAGTCTGTGTGACCGTTTATTTGTATGAAAATAGCTGCGTTTTCTGCTAACCACTGACTTAACAGATTTAATTCATGGAGCGAATTTGGATTTAGTTGTGCTGATCCCGTTTCAAAAAATACATTTTTTAACACAATCGGTTCTCCTTCTTCCACCATTTTTTCCGTTGAAATGGCAGTGGCTGGCTTATTTATTTTTTGCAGTAAAATAGTCAAATAATAGGGTTCCAAAGCAGAATGAGCGTCGAGGAGCGTAAAATGATTACTGTAAAGGGTATATCCGGGGTAGGAGGCCGACAGGGAATAATTTTGACCACTCGGTAAACAAATAAAAAACTTTCCTGAGGAGTCTATTTTTGCCTTAAAAATAATGACTTCGGTTTCAGTTACACTTATTTCAAGTTGTGCCGGAAGAGGTTGGTTGCTATCATTGGCAAATATTTTCCCAGTGACGAAGGTAACAGGAATAGGTCTGATATCCAGATAAAGAGGAAAGCTGAAGATATCAATATTTGTTTTACTGGTCATGCCTTTTCCAGGTGTATCCCGTTTAGAACTGGAAAAATAGGCTGTTTCCCCCGTTCTATTGATACAGAGTGCGCCTTCATCGGCAATGGTATTTATAGGGAAACCCAGGTGAATAGGTTTTCCCCACTTCTGGGTACTATCTTTTCGGGAAAGATAAATATCAAAGCCGCCCATCCCTTTATGTCCATTGGACATGAAATATAAGCTTTGGCCATCTATATGAAGAAAGGGAGCCTGATCATCTCCCGGGGTGTTTATGTTCGGTCCTGCATTTTCAGGGACAGACCATTTGTCGGCAGAAACTAGGCGGCTAATCCATATATCCGTGCCACCAAAACCTCCGGGACGTTTAGAAGAAAAAAATAATTTATCCCCGGAAGCAGAAAGGGAAGGCATTGATTCCCAATACATAGTGTTTACAGGTGCCCCTACATTTTTTGGAGCCGTCCATTGATCTCCTTTTTTGTATGAAATGTAAAGATCGCAACTGCCCAGTCCATTTTTATTTTCACATTGAGTAAATATCAAGGTTGAACCGTCAGCCGATAAGGTGTGTGCTCCTTCATTAAATGGTGTATTTAATTGAGTTAAGGCAATTGGTTTGCCCCAATCGCCTGACAATGAATCTCTTTGTGTGTAAAAAATATCTTCCTGCCCATTTACTACTCTGGTAAAAAGCAAGGTTTTATCGTCGGCAGAAAAGGAGGGCAGATATTCTGGTGCATCCGTATTAATTAAAGAATTCAAAGGCGTGGGAGTGAACGATACGGGATTTTGCACTGCGTCACGGGCAAAAATCGCATTTTCCAATAATTTACTGGCTTGCTCAAGCGGCTGTCCCTTTATTTTATTAGACGTCGTATATAAGGTCAGTTTTTCAACAGCCAGGGAATAATCTCCATATTTATAAGCAGTTAGTCCAAAAGCATAGTTCGTCCTGGTGTCATGATTTGGGTGTATAAGGGATAACTTTGTAAAGGCATCCAGAGATTTTTTATACTCGCCGATATCATGATATGCATTCCCCAGTAATGTCCAGGCTTCTACCAAAATGGGATCTTTTTCAAGGCACTTTAATAAAAGTATAATACTGGCATTGGTATTTTCCTTTTGTGCTTCCAATTTAGCCTTTTCGTAATCTTTCCGAATACCTGGCTTTGTCTGAGAAAGCGTTCGGAAGGACTGGGCTTCAATGTGAAGGTGTATAAAAATAAAAAGCGTTAACCCTAAATATCTCATGATTGGTGAAAGTTATATGTAGGGTTAACGAAGAAAATGGTCTTTTTAATCTTTTGCTATGTCCTTTCCTTTTGATTGCCAATCGGCAAATCCACCAGAATAATTCAGAACATTTGTATAACCTAATGACAATAGGAGGGAAGTTCCAATAGCCGTTCTGTCACCAGCCTGACATTGAATAATAAACGGTTTGTCCTTTGGTAATTTTGATGTATTTTCAGTTAAAGTACCTAGAAAAAGATGTTTTGCCCCGGGAATATGTCCGTCCTGGAATTCTGAAGTTCCACGAATATCAAATAATTCCATTTCCTTATTTTTAACGGCATTTTCAACAAAATCAGCGTCTATAATGGAAGTTACCTGAAGTTTATGCCCCAATGCCTCATACCAGCTGACATTATCTATATAACCCATGATTTGATCTAACCCTATGCGCATAAGTTTCCGGGTTATTTCTTCCATGTTTTTTTCCTCGGCAAAAATAATGAAAGGTTTATCGTAAGTTAGGAACCAAC
>CANMVX010000173.1 GCA_947501115.1 Haliscomenobacteraceae bacterium | reverse complement strand
CGGATTATAGAGGACGTTTTCGGTTTGAAATTTAGGGTTATTCGTTAATGGATTACCTTAAACCCTTTTTTTCGTCGATGCGTTACGCATCCATTGTCTTCTTCCCGACAGGTTTCATTTAATTAAATCCAATCTGGTATCATAGTAATCATAAAAATCAAAAAAATCACAGTTCAGACAAGAAGCAGTTTCTAAATCTGGGATAATATTTTGTTTTCCTTACCTCTTTTTTCTTTAGCGTACAGTTCATCGGAGGTTCAAAAGCCTACATTCCAAAAACTTTCAAATTTTTTATTTTGAAAAAAGACCATTATTTCACCTTTCACCCATTTTGAGGTTGATTTTGGAACAAATTCCTTTGATTTCTCAGAAATCAAAGGAATGCAAGGGTTAAAAATTAGATATATGCTATTTTTAACCTCAGCTTTGACGCTATTATTCACTTAAAAACACTTAAATGATGTTTAGAATTTTAGCATTTCTATTGCTCCCTGTTATTTGCTTGGCACAAGTAAATTCAAATGGTGAAAAGCCAACAGGCGAATTATTATCCAATGAAATATCTCCTGATGACATGAAGCGAAATACTTCGTTTAATCTGGATGAGATTAAAGTACGCTGGAAGAAGGCGGCTTTGGAGAATTGTACTGGGGTGCCGTGTATTATTACTCCTCCACCTCCTCCACCTCCTCCACCTGCTCCTTCTTTTACCTGTGTCACCAGTACTGTTTCCGATGTTGACGGTAATATCTATAACACAGTTTCGATAGGTACTGGTACTACTACTCAGTGTTGGACAGCTACGAATTTAAAGGTTACCAAATATAATGACGGTGTTACACAGATTCCATTGAATAATACATATACTTCAGGAACGGTTTCAACAGCATGGCAAATTTTAACAACCGGGGCTTATACTATTTATGGTAATGAAGCAAGTACAGGAGCGAATGCGTCAAACTATGGGTTTTTGTATAATTGGTATGCTGCAGCTGGAATAGTAACCCCAATGGGTAGTCCAACAAAAAACATCTGCCCTGTAGGTTGGCATGTTCCCTCAGATACGGAGTGGACAACTTTAACAGATTTTCTTTCACCTCCTTCACTAGGAATAAGCGTGGCCGGTGGCAAGCTGAAATCACCTTTACTTTGGGCCTTACCTTCATTAACAGACGGCTCAAGTGGCTTCAATGTTCTCCCAGGTGGTTCTCGCTATGACGCTGGTGATTTCTACAATATTACCTACGACGCTGAATTTTGGAGTGCTACCCAGCACACTACTAGCACCAAGGGCTGGAGCCGCAACCTGAGCACCAACCATAGCAGGGTCGACCAGGTCTCCTACATAAAGTCATATGGTTTCTCGGTCCGTTGCCTCAGGGATTGAATATTTGTGGGTTGGGCTTGCGGGAGGCAGGAAAGGGGGGGGAATTCCCCCTAATGGGTCTTTTTTAGTTATACAAACTTGAAAAATAAATTAACATGGAATTTGCAGAATAACTACTTGTGTCCAAAAAAAGTTATGATTGTAAATCTTAGCTAATTACCATTACAAATATTTGGGAGTTAATCTTCGGTTAAGATGAAGAGATGGGTACCTTGGGGGAATATCTCCCGTAAATATTATTTTGAATCAGGATTTTGAGGATTAGAGAGGACGTTCTTCGTTTTTAAAGTAAATGTGATTCGTAGAGGATTACTTCTTATCATCCTTTTCGCCGCTGCGTTACGCATCGGCGAGAGGCTTTGAAATGAAAGCACCGTATAATAATAACCTTCCCCCTCAAACCGGAGACGTTATAGTTAATCCTAAAAATCCTGATTCAAAATCCGCGCACTGCTGCGCTTTCAATCTCTAACCAACACTTCAACTTGGTCTCACTTCCCACATAAAAAGGCGTATCTTTGGAAAATGAGAAGATTCTTTAACACCACGGGCTTGTGTAAGGCAGAAGATCACTACATGGTAGATCCGTTTCGGAATATGTATGATAATATATTGGATTTGATAGATTCAAAGCAATATTTTCTAATACATGCACCCCGGCAAACGGGTAAAACTACTTTTTTGCACGCTCTGGCTCACCGCCTGAATAAGGAAGGGAAATATGTGGCTGTGGTATGTTCACTTGAATCAGCTGGTTATACCAGTATATCGGTGGAAACGGCGAATATCAATTTTATTAAGGCATTAGCTAAAATGTCTAAGTTTTTCCTCGGAACAGACCAACTACCTCCGGATATAGCAACATATATTTCCGGTCCATCCATGTTGGGCGATTATCTCACCGATTGGTGTGATACACTGGATAAACCATTGGTTTTATTACTTGATGAGGTAGACGCCCTCTATGACGATGTGCTCATTTCTACTTTACGGCAATTACGAGACGGCTTTCAAACCCGCCCTAATCATTTCCCTCAATCTATTGCGCTGGTCGGCTTGCGAGATATTCGCGATTTTCGCATGCGCGCCAGAGCGGACAATCCGTCGATAGGTTCAGGGTCGCCTTTTAACATAAAAGCAGAATCTTTTTTCTTACCTGCATTTTCAAAAGAGGAAGTACGTGGATTGTTGGACCAACATACTCAGGATACCGGTCAGGTTTTTTCTGAAGAGGTCTTAGAAAAGTTATATGCCTATTCAGGTGGACAACCCTGGTTGACGAACGCGCTGGCCAATGAGGTGGTAAGGAAAATTTTAAAGAATGATTATACTCTTGAGATTACCTTGGACATGATTGAACTTGCCAAAGAGCGGCTCATTGAACAGCGACAAACCCATCTGGATAGCTTAGGGGACAAGATAGATGATCCCCGTGTGCGACCTATTATCATGAGTATCATCACTGGTGATTCTCCTTCCTTTGATGGAGCAGATGATGCCATCCGTTATTGCCGCGACTTGGGTATTATCAGCACGGGAAATCCGATCCAATTTGCCAATCCGATATACAGAGAAATCATAACCCGCATTCTAACTATAGGCTTCTCCGTTGGCATTAATCAGGATATCGCCCAGACGAGTTGGTACCTGAATACGGACGGTTCGCTGAATATGGACAAATTGCTGGATGCATTCACCAAATTTTATCAACGCAACGCTGAATCTTGGATTGACAGATACCAATATAAGGAGGCAGGACACCAATTGATGTTGATGGCCTTTTT
>CANMVX010000172.1 GCA_947501115.1 Haliscomenobacteraceae bacterium | reverse complement strand
TGTTTATAGACAGCGACCGTCTTTTCTATTCTATTTTTCGAATAGGTAGGCGGTTTTATGATACCAAGATTCTTTAGTACAAATTCATCCCATACAGGTTTATCCGGATTAATTGTTGCCATCAACTTACTACTAAATGATGCCTCTATCCTTCCAAAACTCGAATGAAAATACCTCAATACTTCCTCGAAAATCACATCTTTAGTCTTATGTTTTTCCATAAAATTAAAATAAATAGCATAATATTCCGGAGGTCGTTGTCTCATTCTATAAAAGCCATTATATTTTTTCTGGAATGATGCATCTAATGATACGTCAATTTGGCTTAATCTATCCATGATATAATTATACTTGGATAATGCAATGCTAATATTATCTATCGCCTTTTGATTTAAGTTAATCTCCATAAATTACAACGCATTTTTAAATATCCTTCACACAATGTTCGTCAAATTTGTTCATTATTTCAATGTATTCAACGGGTAGTTTATCTACCACGAAGTCCATGATTTCTTGGGGAATATGCTTATAGTAAGCCGATGCCATTCCTCCTGTTATACAAGCGAGGGTATCGCTGTCCCCTCCAATGGATATGGCCAGTCGAATGGCATTTTCAAAGTCTGTACTTTCAAGAAACGACACAATAGCCTGTGGAACAGTACCTTGACAAGTTACATCAAAGGTGTAAGTTGGCCGTATCTCCTCAAGGGTAAAGTCAAGATTATAATTAAATGTCCGGACTATGAAGTCTTTGATTTCTTGCTTTGATTTTCCTTGTCTTGCCAGAAATATTGCCGTTGCCGTTGCTTGAGCGCCTTTTATCCCCTCTGGATGGTTATGTGTCACTTCCGCCGACTGTTTAGCCACTTCCATAACAGTTTCAAGGTCATTGTACGCAAAACCCGCAGCACATGCTCTCATTGCAGAACCATTCCCATAGCTACCGTAAGGCTTTAGGCTTTTATTCTCCAGCCAAAAGGTGAAATTGCCGCCATAACCACGGTCTGGATACTTTCTGCCGTATTCCCATATTGTCCTGGCAAAATCCTTTTTGTTCAGAATACAGTCAGCAACGGCAATGGTTAAAACCGTGTCATCTGTAAAAAAACACCTGGGATTGAATAAGTTAAAGTCAGTGGTTTTTATATTGTTCCATTCAAATACGGAGCCAATAACGTCTCCAATAACTGCACCGATGATTGTGTTTGAATTTGAAGTCATAGATTTTTTGAAGTAGTTTAAATTAAAAATTGATTTTATATAATTTGGCGTTTTCGAAAAAAAAATCGGGTATGAAATTTTATTATCTAATGCTTTACTTTTTGGCGACTTGTCAGGATCAACGTTTTTAAAAATAGCACAGTCAGTCTCTAAGTTAGTCCAAACATAATCGGCAACTTTCTCGATCGGACATTTATCCCAAAAGTGAATATGTTTATAATAGAAACTTAAGTAAGTAAGTTGCCAAGTAAACTATTGAATGTATAAAATTCTTTTGTTTCAATTTTGTATTTCATTTAGCTTTTCATTTGTTTGCCACTGACGGTTTGCAGCAGGCTATGGTACGTTGTTAATTAAATGGAAGGGTTCATCTTGATATTTCCTCCAATTGCTCTTAAAACTTTCAAAATTGTATCTTACTACTCATACCCGTTTGTTCTGCAATTTTTGACATTCCAATGGCCTTGGCTATGTGTCCTAGTGCCACTTGAATATCATTTGAGTCGCCTTCCTCTAAAACGGTATTCAGATACTCATTGATCATTTCCTGATCGTCTAAATATTCCTCTATGTCAAATTTACTCGATTTCATCATTAAATTTCCAAATTCAACGCGCTGAAGACGAAATAATATTTTAGCCCTGGCAGTTTTGTCTCTCAATTTCTTGAGCCACAGGTCGAATTCTATTGTTTTTTCAATTAGATAAGAATGTATTCACTTAGATACACTTTTAAAAGTTTTAAGTCGTATTACTCTCGGAGTTTGGTTTTTCAATGTCCCATAACGTTCCAATGGCAGATGTAGCCTTATTCAGCTATTTGAATTTGATTATTTAGTAATTCTACATTGAAATTAACTTTCGCTCTTAATGCTCCAAAAACTTTCAAAATTGTTTCCATTGTCACGTTGGTTGTATTGTTTTCAAGCTTTGAAATTTGGGCTCTTTGAACGCCAATTAATTTCCCCAATTGTTCTTGAGTTAATTTTCTTTCAAGTCGAACTTTGCGAATCATTTCACCCAATATTTCAAGTTGTAATTCTTGTTCATAATGAGTTCTTTTTTCCGTCCCGATTTCGCCAATAAATTCGTCTTTTATTTGGTCGAAACTAAACATTTCTAATTCTTTATTTTTTGTTGCCATGATTTCTTTTGTTTTTTAGTTCAAGATATTTTAATCTAATTTTTTCCGCTTTTTCAATTTCCTTTTCAGGTGTCTTATCCGTCTTTTTGATGATTCCGTGTGTTGTCAAAACTAAAGAGTGTTCAGGATCGGTCTTATCCCAAAATGCAAAAATTCTGTAATGAGTTTTATTAAAAATTCACGCGCTTCTGTTAAGAAGATCACATCAAATTTATTCATTTCAATTTATTTGTTTCCATACAAAGATACAAACTTTTTTCAATTCCTACTGGTAAAATGTTTTTTCATTTACTAGAATGTCCACGGTCTATTTCTGCTAACTCCCTTATACCCGAAACGATCTTTCGTATGGTCACCCATTTTGGTATGTATTAGCGAAGGTTTGTTTCGTTTAAATAATTCGCTAATTGTTACCCAAATAGTAACGGATAAAGAGCATTGGTAAACTCTTTTCTGTAAATAGGTTCTCTGGCTCAGTTTGCCCCGGATTTAGTGGCTCAGTTTGAGGTTCTTCATCACTTTTGGTGAATATTTTTTTAGGCTCACATTCTTGTTATTAAAACCTTTTTCAGTAAAGATTCCAGTTAATATTGTTCCCGGTTCTTGGTCATTCCTATTTTTCTTATTAATATCCAGGTATGAATTTTTTACCAAAATAAACGAAGATCCCACTTTAACCCGGAATATGCAACCCAAACTTTAACCCACATTGCTCGTCAACCAGACGGAATGCGTGCATACAATAGGCTGTCGGGCTTTCGGAGTTTCTGTTTGTGTACTACAGATTTTATTTTGGTGAAGGGTCGTTGCTTGATGCCAAGGGTGTCAAACAACTGCTTTAACTTCTGTTCTGGGAGGGAACATTTCTTTACG
>CANMVX010000171.1 GCA_947501115.1 Haliscomenobacteraceae bacterium | reverse complement strand
CTCTTCAAAATCCTGCGTACACGAGCTCACCGACACTACGATGGCAGTCAGCATACAAAGTACGGCCACGCGGTAATTTTTGATAAACGTATTCATGAACATTTGATTTAGAAAGAAAGATTAAGATTCAAGCCAATACTGCGCGCTGAAGGTAAGGTACCATATTCAACTCCCTGATAGTTACCAGCACCCAGATTCACGTCGGGGTCAAACCACATTTTTCTGGTTGGCACTCCAGGTACATCCATAATGGCATTTCCTTTAGCAAGGAAAAATAAATTTCTGGCTACGATAGATAATTTTGCCTTTTTCACAAAACTGTTATTTACAGTAAAATCATAACCAACAGCAGCTTCACGAATACGGACATTGGTCGCGTCATAAGTAAATAACTGCCCCCATGAGTATCGTCCGTTAGAAACGGTGGTCCAGAAAGTCTCCGCATTGATAGGTGTAGTATTTGGGGTATAGCTTTCGCCGTTCTTAACGACACCAGGTAAAACCCATCCTCCTTCTCTATAAGCTGTAGTATATGCTGCATTGCCGTCAAAAGCAAGATTTGCATCAGATCCTGAGGTCATTACACCACCAATTCTAGCATCAATTAACACATTAACACTCATTTTTCCAAAAGAGAAGGCATTATTTAAGCCAAGCGAGAATTTAGGATTAAAATTGCCTAAAAATTCTTGCGTTGCCGTTAGCACAGGCTTTCCTGATGCGTCCATAATAAATTGACCATCTGGAGCCTGAGCCCAACCATCAGCGTACAAATCACCGTAAGCACCTCCCTCTTTAACTAAAACACCTGCAGTTCTGCCGTATCCACTTGAAAGGAAAGTTTGTTTAATATCTGGATGTAATGAAATAATCGTATTAACGTTTCTTGCATAGTTCAAGGTAATATCCCAGGAAAAATCGTCTTTCTTAATAGGAGAACCCGTTAAAGTAAGTTCGACGCCTGAATTTTCAATATCCCCGGCATTGATATACTGATTGGAAAAACCGGAGGCGGGGGCTAAAGGAAGGCTTAATAACTGGTTTACGGAATTAGTTTTATAAAAAGTAACATCTAAACCCATACGGTTATCAAAAAAGCGTCCGTCAAAACCAAATTCGAGGGAAGTGGTCAACTCAGGTTTAAGATCACCAATGGCTTGGGTACCGTCTCTGTTAATAAATCCACCAACACCACCTTGACTAAAGCTATAGGTTTGGGTCAATAAATAAGGAGCTGCATCGTTACCCACACGGGTATAAGAACCTCTAAATTTTGCGAAGCTAACAAAAGAAGGTAATTCAACCATATCAGATAATACTGCGGTAAGACCCAGCGATGGATAAAAATAAGAATGAGGGGCAGGTAAGGTTGAAGACCAATCATTTCTCGCCGTTACATCAAGGTATAAATAATCTTTCAGACTTACCTGCACGGACCCAAAAGCTGATTGAAGGTCTCTTTCAACGAATCCAGTACCTACAGAGAGAGTCCGGGCAAAACCAAGATCAAATTTATTAGGCACTAAAAGTCCGTTGGCACTTGTTTGCGTAAAATCTGATTTTCTCGCTAAATCGGCTACACCGAAGGTATAGGAAAGTTTAAGATTGCTGTTAATTTTTTTATTACCAATGAGCAAAAGCTCAGCATTTCTCTCCTGAACCTGACGGAAATACTTCTGAAAAGAACCCCCTGCTTGTGCAAAAAGCAAGGTATTATTATAAAAAGTATTTTCACCTCTATCTGTATATTGATCCAAACTCACTCTGGCCAACACCTTCATATCGTCATTTATATTGTAGGTTGCAGAAACAAGGCCGGTAGTTCGTGTTCTTTCCTCATCGGCGGAAGTTCTGTTTATCGTCCAGTAAGGATTCATATAAATAGAAGATGAGGTCCAATAATTTGGCGCGCCAGATCCAGACTCGTAATTTTGCATATCTTCAATACGAATACTTCTTGGTGTCTTATAAAGGTTCATGACTTCCGAACTCTCCTCCCCTGATCTTAATTTATTATTCAGGATTTGATTCACATAAGTCACTTTAGCATCGGTGGAAAACTTTTTACTTAAGTTTGTAGAAATGCGCAGGTTGACGGTATTTCTGTCGAGGGTATTTCCTGGTACAACACCGGCTGCCTGATTATTAGTGAATGAAAAATAAGACTGTACTTTATCTGTACCACCTTTAATACCCACAGAATTATTGAATGAAGAGCCCAATTGGAAGAAATCGGAAATATTATTTGGTTGAGGCACCATATTCTGAGATTTTCCGGTCCAATCGGTTACTGCCTGATTATTCATTTTTGGTCCCCAGCTACCACTGGCTCTGGCACCAAAAACACCTCCATTTCCTTGACCGTATTCATTTTGAAGATAAGGCAAAGTTAGAGGAGCATCAAATTGAGCCCCTGAATTCACATCGACGGAGATAGCTCCGGCACCACCCTTTTTAGTTGTAATTAAAATGACGCCATTTGCTGCACGGCTACCATAAAGCACTGAGGCAGCGGCACCTTTAAGGACACTGATGGATTCAATATCATCAGGATTAATATTTGCAACACCGTCACTTCCATTGTAACCACCAAAATCGTTACCCACTTGACCGGGAGTTGAGTTATCGACGGGAACACCATCTATGACAAAGAGCGCATTATTACTGCTTTGAATAGAGCGATTTCCCCTTAGATTTACTCGTGTGGCACCACCCACCCCAGAGGAAGCATTGGTAACAACTAATCCTGCCACTTTACCTTGTAAGGTATTAGTAAAGTTAGCATCTCTAACCTGGGTCAGCTGACCTCCCTGAATCGTTTGTGCAGCATAAGTCAATGATTTCTTTTCCCGGGAGATGCCTAAGGCAGTAACGATAATTTCGCTCAGTGCAACACCTTCGGTCAGGGTAACATTAATGATAGTCTGAGTACCCACAGTAAATTTCTGGGAAACATATCCCGTGTAGGTGAATTCTAGTATGGCGTTTGCCCCTACTTTTAACAGGTAGTTGCCGTCAAGGTCAGTAGCCGTTCCATTATTAGAACCTAATTCGATGACATTGGCACCGATAATGGGTTCTCCATCTGGACTGGTCACTGTTCCCCGAATAGATGCTTGTGCTAAAGCTCCAAAGGAACAACAACTCAAAAGCACCCCTAAAAGGAATAAATGCTTCTTCATAAGTAAAAAATGTTAGTGAGAAATACTTAAAAATATAAGAATATTAGTTTTTTAAATTCATTACCAAGGAAGCAGCTCCTAGTATAG
>CANMVX010000170.1 GCA_947501115.1 Haliscomenobacteraceae bacterium | reverse complement strand
TAAAGATACGCTTGATGAATGGGTTTACTTCTTGAAAAACAGCGAGGTCAAAGACGAATTTAAAGCTAAAGGCTTAGCAGAGGCAAAAGAAGTATTAGACATTATGCGTTTGGATAAAGAACAACAGTATGGTTATAATCGATATTTAGATTATCTTCATTACAAAGCGAGTGAAATACTCTCCTTAAGATTAGTGGCAGAAGATAAAGTAAGACAAGACAGAAATGTTGAGATCGCTAAAAATTTAATGATTAAGGGATTTGAAGATACATTTATTGCTGACATTACCGGATTAACTTTAGGCCAAATTGAAGAAATACGCGCTAATTTACCAAAAATTTAAATGTAAGCTAACGCGTTATATTAGGACTTTATACAAAGCAAAAAAAGGACATGTATATTAATATCGTTACCTTGATAGTTATAAATTTTACCTTATGAGAATTGATAAAATCAAAATAGAGAACTTTAAGAATTACGAAAATCTTGAAGTTGAATTCGAAAAAAACCCAGATTCAACAGAAGAAGAATTAGACTCCCTTTCTGCCATAGCTTTAGAATTAAATAACTTATTGGATGGAACAATAAGGTGTCTTGGGAGCATTTCAGTAAGTAGTTAGCAGTTTTTTGTCCCAAATATAGGTGATATTTGGGACAGATATTGGCGAATTTTTGTCGCAAATATTGAAAATATATGTGATGAAAAAAATGATATTCTTGTCGCAAATATTCATTAAATTTGCGACAGAAAATAAATTAATAATGTCTGAAAGCATTGAAAAACAAATTCTTAATAGAATTAAAAAAGCAAGGAGGGGGGTGCTTTTTTTTACCGATAGTTTTATGGCTTATGGCAACGCTAAAGCGGTAAGCAAAGCTTTGCAGAGGCTGACAAGGGCTGGAGAAATTGATAGGGTTGCTGTTGGTATTTATGTCCGTCCCGTAATAGATACCGTTATTGGAAAGGTTTCGACCAGTGTTGAGGATATAGCTAAGGCTATTGCAAGGCGAGATAGGGCAAGAATAGTCCCCACAGGTATATATGCTATGAATAGGTTAGGCTTATCTACACAAGTACCCTTAAAAGTGGTTTTTCTAACAGATGGGGCTGCAAGAAAAATAAAAATTAGAAACTCCAGTATAACGTTTAAAAAAACGGCTCCGAAAAATGTGGCTGCTGCTGGCGAAATAAGCCGGCTTGCCATACAGGCATTACGCAGCATTGGAAAAGAAAAGGTGACTGCCGATGAGATAAAAAAAATACAAAAGGTGCTGGGCAATGAAAAAAAAAGCAAACTGGAACATGATATACGTCTTGCCCCGTCATGGATAAGAGAAATAATAAAACCAGTATTAAATCTAATGGCCCATGAATAAACAAGCAATACAGGAATGGCTAAAGTTAACGGAGCAAAACAAGCAAAACATCTTCCGTGAAGTAGCTATTGGTATTAATCTGCCTTCAGCTGCCATAGAAAAAGATTGGTGGGTGGTTCGTACATTGGCATTGGTATTTGCCAGTTCCATCGCAACGCATACCGTTTTCAAAGGTGGAACATCGCTAAGCAAAGCCTGGAATTTAATTGATCGCTTTTCGGAAGATATTGACCTGGCATTGGATAGAAGGTTTTTAGGAATTGAAAAGCCAGATAGCGAAATGACTGGTTCGCAAGTATCTAAGTTGCGAAAGCTTTCGGCAAAGTTTATCACGGAAAAATATTTTCAGGAATTGGCTGAATTATTTAAAGCAGCAGGATTAAAAGTTGATATAAAACTTGGAGAAATAAAAACAGATGACCAGGATCCCCTAATTATTGAAATTTACTACGATACGCTAACAGACCCAATTCCTTACCTGAAGCCAAGGGTGTTGATTGACATAGGCAGCCGTTCTTTAATAGAGCCTTTCAATGAAAGAAGTTTCACTTCAATGATAGGAGAAAAATATAAAGGGAAAGCATTTGCTGATAACAATATTGTCATCCCATCTGTTAACCCCCAAAGAACCTTTTTGGAGAAGATTTTCCTGCTGCATGAGGAATTTCAATTGCCCATAGAAAAAATAAAAGTAGAACGTAAAAGCCGTCACTTATACGATGTAGAAAAGCTGATGGATACGGAATATGCCACGGCAGCATTGGGTAATAAAGCATTGTATCAAACCATTGTTGAACATAGGGCAAAACTTACCCCCTTAAGAGGTATAGATTACGCCAATCATACGCCTGATAAAATTAACCCAATTCCACCTGATGCAATGATGGGAGAATGGGAAAAGGATTATCAAATCATGCAGGAAAGTATGCTAAACAACCCATCTTTACCATTCGATAAATTGATAGAACGAATGCAAGAAATAAAAGCTCGAATAAATAACCTCACCCCTAAAACCTAACTCCTTACCCTTGCTGCCATTCCAACAAGCATACGAAGTACAACATTCTATCATGGAATGTCTTAAAGCTACTTTTAGCTTTAAAGATAAACCGTGCATGAGGCTTCTTAAAAGTTTGTAACTGATGCGGAATATGGCACTTTTAAAGGGCCTTATGTTTCATTGAAATTACCTTCGTAAAAGCTGCCGATGAAGAACTCATTCCTTTGCAAATTTAACCCACATTGCCTAGGAAGGCCAAATTCAGCTTTGACCTCACTGTTTTTCAAGAAGTAAACCCATTCATCAAGAGTATCTTTTGCTATGTCATTAAATTGATTGACTTTGATAATATAGTATTCAGGAAAAATGTCGGAAATTTCTTTTTTAGTAAAAGTTTGTTTCTATTGTATAGAAAGTTGTAATGTATCTTTTTCGTGTAAACTGGATAATCCGGTCGCCATTGTGCCACCTATTCCGGTAATATGAGGTTCTTCGTCATTTTTGGTGATTATTTTTTTTAGGCTCACATTCTTGTTAATAAAACCTTTTTCAGTAAAAATTCCAGTTAATATTGTTCCCGGTTCTTGGTTATTTCTATTTTTCTTATTGATATCCAGATATGAATTTTTTACCAAAATAGACGAAGAACCCACTTTAACCCGGAATATGCAACCCAAACTTTAAACTGTGTTTAATAGAATATCATTTCCCTAAAGTACTGCTCTTAAAAGAGCTATTTGAGCCAGGTGTTTTTTAGGGTTTTCAACGATTAACCGCTCGACATTCATTAACTTCCATTGAACAGCCGGAAAATCTTTGAAGTCATAAATATGCCAATTTGGTTTTCCCATCTCAATACTCAAGAGAAAAACCTTATCAGTATTCGTTAAGGCTTGATGAATTGTTTTTATCAAT
>CANMVX010000169.1 GCA_947501115.1 Haliscomenobacteraceae bacterium | reverse complement strand
TTGAGGAAATCATTAACCAATAATAATTGGTATCCTCTTTATGAGACCTTATCTATGGATTTTTTGTACCCTGATGCAAATAGTTTAGTGGTTTTTCCTGATAATCATGATATGAGCAGGCTTTTCTCCCAGGTGAATGAAAATCTGGATCTTTTTAATCTTGGTCTAACTTATATGTTAACCACCCGAGGTACCCCCCAAATCTATTATGGAACAGAAATTTTGATGTCAAACCCTGGTACAGATGATCATGGAATCATTAGAAGTGATTTTCCAGGAGGTTGGCAGGGAGATCAAAAAAATGGATTTTCAAATGTGGGTCTTTCATCTAAACAGATTGAAACAAAAATCCATATTCAAAAATTACTTAAATGGCGTGAAAATAAGGAGGTGATTCACCATGGAAAAATGATGCATTTTGTCCCGGAAAATAATATTTATGTATATTTCAGATATTACAATGATGAAAAGGTTATGGTCGTCCTTAGTCTGAATAAAATGGATGTTTCTTTGGATTTAAAAAGATTTAAAGAGTTGTTACCCAGTTCATTCATAGCGACTGAAATTATATCAGGTACAAATATGGAGTTATCAGATTCCTTAATTGTACCTGCTTATAAATCTTTGATTTTATCAATGAAATAGCGTTTATTCAAGGGGTACTTACTTCTACCGCATCTTTAAGAATGTATATGAAATGCATTACATCTTTGGTGTTTAGTGTAAGTACTCCTTGAAAAGTTATTACATCATCGGTGTTATATCTCTTCGAAAATCCTTTTTTCATTTCAAGTTCAACAATAGTTTCTGAACCGGAACCCCCGCAGAAAAAACACATGGCCATAGGAACTTTAGAAATGACATATAAGTTTTTTGTTGCGTCAACAGGTATTACATAACCTTTAATTTTGACCTTTTTGTTTTTATAAGAATTTGGAATCGCTCCAAATCTTGGCACCATAAATTTAGATTGGTGTTCCTCAAACCACACCAAATCAAAGTTAACATCGGATAATTTTTCCCAGCTTAACAAAGATTGCGCCTTAAGGTTAGGGAGCATAGCCAGAGATAACCCTATGACTAAGTAAATCACAATAGTATTAATCCTCACTTTCATTTCTTTTTGTCACAAATATAAGATAATAAAAATTTTATTTATGAAACATTGTTGCATTTAAGGTATTAAATGTACCTTTGAAGTTTAACTAAATCTGCAATAATGAAAAACTTTAAAAAATTACCTGTTACTGTTTTAAGTGGATTTTTAGGATCTGGTAAAACAACATTATTGAATCACATTTTAAACAATAAAGAAGGGCTGAAGGTAGCCGTTATTGTAAATGATATGAGTGAAGTCAATGTAGATGCAAGATTAATTGCTGAAGGAACCACTCTTTCAAGAACAGATGAAAAGTTAGTGGAAATGAGTAATGGCTGTATATGTTGTACTTTGAGGGAAGATTTGATTGAAGAGGTGGCTCGTTTAGCGAATGAAAATAGGTTTGATTATTTGCTTATTGAAAGTACGGGTATTTCTGAACCCCTTCCTGTAGCTCAAACTTTCTTTTTTGACAGTGATGAACTCCCTTTAAATCTATCGGATGTGAGTACATTAGATACCTTGGTCACTGTAGTGGATGCATTTAATTTTTCATTAGATTACCATAGTTTTGATACTATTGCGGATAGGAATTTAAATGAAATGGATGGGGATAACAGAACTATAGTAGATTTGTTAACGGATCAAATAGAATTTGCTAATGTTATTTTACTAAATAAGGTAGATTTGGTTGAGAAGGATAGAGTGGATGAAATTGAATCTATTTTAAGAAATCTTAATCCTGGTGCCAGGGTTTTTAAAACCCAAAATAGTCAAATTGACCTTAAGGAAATTCTGAATACAAGCTTATTTGATTTTGAAAAAACAAGTCAATCTGCCCAATGGAAAAATGAACTTGAAAATGAACATACCCCTGAGACAGAAGAATATGGAATTAAATCATTTGTTTTTAGAGATAAAAGGCCATTTCATCCAAATAGATTGTTTGATTTTTTAAATAATTCATGGGATTCTCGTATTTTTCGGTCTAAAGGTTTATTTTGTTTAGCTTCCAATAAAAATGACGCGGTTAACTGGAACCAGGCAGGTGCTTCTATGAAAGTTGAAAAGGCTGGCTTGTGGTGGGATAGCATGACCTATCATGAAAGGATTCAATACGCTGATTTTGTTGATAATCAAAAACAGATTGAAAAAAATTGGGATGCACAGTGGGGGGATAGAAAAAGTGAAATTGTAATTATTGGTCAGCAAATTGATGAGCAAAAAATAACGGCAGAATTAAATAATTGCCTACTTAATTCACACGAAATTGAAATGTATAAAAATGGACATATTTTCACAAATGTTTTTAAGATTTAAATCAGTCTGGTTTTCAGTCCTTTTTCTGTTCTTATATTTTGGTGTTGTTGGTCAGAATAATAAGTTATCTGGCCGGGTTACTTCTAATGGAACCCCTTTAATTGGGGCTTCTGTTGCTATGGAAAACAGTAGTTTAGGCACCATTACTGATTTGGAGGGTCAATTTGTGTTAGCTGATATTCCAAAAGGCGAACATACTTTCAATATATCTTATGTTGGTTATAAATCTATTTCATCTTCATTAATTTTTCAAATGGATGAGATAAAAAAGATGGATTTTAACCTTGATGAGGACATTCTGGGTTTAGAAGCTGTCGTTGTGACTGCCACCCGAAATGCGATTCCTGCCTTTCTTTCACCCATTATAGTTAATCGGCTGGATGATCGCATCTTTGATAGGACTCAATCAATTAGTTTAGCAGAAGGTCTTCATTTTTCTCCAGGTTTACGTATAGAGAATAATTGTCAGAATTGTGGTTTTACCCAGTTGAGGATGAATGGTTTGGAGGGACCATACACCCAGATTTTAATTAATAGCAGACCGGTTTTTTCTGCCTTAGCTGGTGTTTATGGTTTGGAAATGATTCCAACCAACATGGTGGAAAGGGTTGAAATTGTGAGAGGTGGTGGATCAGCGCTGTATGGTGGAAATGCGATAGCGGGAACGGTAAACATCATTACAAAAGATCCGCTGTTCAACCATTTTGAGTATAATTCTAATTTGGCCATCACAAACTTTGAAAATGCAGATAAATCTTTATCTGTCAATGGTTCTCTCGTTTCAGACCAGCTAGATAGAGGCATTACTTTTTTTGGTTTTAATAGGTCAAGAAATCCCTGGGACGCCAATGGAGATGAGTTATCTGAAATGAC
>CANMVX010000168.1 GCA_947501115.1 Haliscomenobacteraceae bacterium | reverse complement strand
TTTAATCATAAAAATCATTGTTCAGACAGTTCTAAGCAATGAATCAGCGGAAAATCCTTCACAGGTTCATCAAAGGCAGTGGGGTAAACTTAATGACATTTATTGCTAAGAAGATTTTAGGTTGTAAGGATTTAAAAACATTTTGGAATGTGTTGAGAATTTAAAAATTATTGTATATTTGCTACAACAGTACCCGTTAGCATACCGTAAGATCTGCTAGCGGGTCATTCTTTTTATAGCTATGGCAAACAAAACACCATCTTCCATAGCAGATCAAATAGCCTTGTTGAAACTACGAGGTTTGCTTTTTAATGACGAGCAATCTGCACACCACTTTTTAGAAAACATAAGTTATTACAGACTTAAGGGCTATTGGTGGGATATGCAAAATGATTTTACTTTACACACCTTTAAGCCCGGTAGCTATTTCGAAGATATTATTGAGCGATATAATTTTGATAGACAACTGAGATTAATACTCTTTGATGCAATAGAAAGAATTGAAATCGCATTAAGAACAAAAATGATTTACTATTTATCAATTTCCTATGGGGGCTTATGGTATTTAGATTCCAGTTTGTTCGAAACTTCAAGGTTTCCTTCCAATACATTGATAACGATTCATCAGAATACAATTATTGAACTGAAAAAAGAATTTTTCCGAAGTCAGGAAATTTTTATCAAAGACCAAAGAAAGAGATACCCGAATCAAGATGCCGATTCTTGGAAAATTCTTGAGGTAGTTTCAATGGGAATATTATCTAAACTTTATAAAAATCTCAAACATCAATTGCCTGAAAAAGCACTTATTGCAAAAGAAATGGGACTAAACCTTCATAACGAACTTTCCAGTTGGTTAGAGGCAATTACCTATGTTAGAAATATTATTGCTCACCATTCCAGGTTATGGAGCAGGAATATGGTAAAAATTCCAATTGAAAAACTAAATAATCCAAAATCAGACTGGTTAAATAAACCTCTGCTTCCAGCTCAAATAAAAAAGCCATTTCTAATTATTACTTCAATGATTTACCTGTGCAATAAGGTTACCCCTAATCATCATGTTAAGAAAAAGATTCTGGAACTTTTTGCTACTTCTCCCGATTTGCCGATGTATAAACTAGGCTTTTTTAACAATTGGCAAAAGCACCCGATCTGGAAATAATATTTGCGATACATTTTCTGAAGCATCGTGCAAGTTTTTTAACCAAACAATCACATTGGAGGGTTGATTTCACCTGTTTTTTTTTATTCATACCGGGCATGGACCAATCATTTCATTTAGATGGTAATTTAAACGAAGTTAAATGAAAATGGCTGAAAACTGGTCAAAAAATTTAGATGACATTGGTACTGCATTTTTAAAAGCCATTGTCTGTCCGTTTTACATGCTTGAGTAGGGTATTAACCCATCAGCATTTTCCATACAAAATAGGCCATAATGCTTTGGGATCCAATGAAGCAAACAAATATAACCAGACATCCTTTACTCGTTTTATTATACACTTTATTGTAAATGGCTTTCTCCGGATCAGTTAAAATACCTAAACCCTTAGGTGCTTTAAGTCCCAGGTTATGCCTGATAATTCGCTTTATGGAAGTGCGGGCAGCGATTCTTTTCGTTAAAGAGGGTATTCGAAATCCAAATTTCATAGGCTAGGTATTATAAAATGACTATTTTCATACATTATAATTTATATTCCCTTTGGAAACTACGCAAAGTTAAGCTATATTTAGACACTTGCGTCACTCATACAAAAATAGTTCTGCCAAATAGGGTCAAAAATGAAAATATTTTTGATGTAGCTGCCGTTAAACCATTTTCCCGCTATAAAAGTATTCGGCATATTTATTTTGCCCTGATATATAACCACGTTATATTAGTATCTGTATTTTTTGTTCGTTAAAATAACTTTAGCCATTTTTTCTTTTTTCCGGCATTTAGTTGTAATAAGTTTTCGTCAAAGTTAAAATTTTCTACGCTTGGACTTTCTAAACCTTTTTGAATCGCGTTTCTCAGAGCAATAGCTTTACTTTCTTCATCTTCCAAAAGTTATTGTCTGAGCCATAACTTTGTTTTCAGAGTTGTCACAAATAGTTGAAAAATTCAAATGAATTGGTTGAATCTACAATATGTATGTATGACGAGACCACTGCTTTCGTATAACGCTGTTAGCGAGAGTGTGACTTTATTTTTGAAGTTCTTTAGATTTATTTTTGTCATTTGTTGGCAAATTTCTTGTCTTACGTTTCTTCAAAAAGTTACTAAATTCTTGGTCTTCTTTTTCGCTCAAGTTTTTGTTGATAAAAACAAAATCTTTGTCGTCCATTTTTTTGAAATTTATCATAGCTTAAAATCTTTAAAATATTTTGTTGTTAAAATTTGTGCTTCTTTGGTGTCAATATACATTCTATTTGCGCTAAAAAGTTTTGCACCCAATGTTTCTGTATAATGGTCAATAAGTTGTGTTTTTGAAATAAACGATACAACTCCTTCATAGCCTTTTTCAATTGAAGTTTTGCAAGCAAACGCAACCAGATTGCCTGCAACACCTTTGTATAATTTACTTTTTCCTTTGTTGAATTTAGCACTTTCAATCAAGTCCATAAAAATATGGTCTCCTTTGTCTGTTATACTGATAAGTCCTTGAATTATTTTCTGATTGTTTAGAGTTGTCAAACAAAAAACAGATTTCGAATTGGATTTAATTTCGGAATGCCATTCAAAAACCCAATCTGCTTTTTAATTTTCCTAGTTTCTGAAATTTGACTAATATTCGTGTCAAAAACCTCTCCTGAAATAGAAGTAAAATTACAAAATATTCTCCTGTTTCGCAAATGTTTTTTTCTTTAAAGTCTTACTGTTCTGGCAATACCGCTAACTCGTTTTATACAAGCACCACCTTTGATCCGGTTTTCGATTCCAGTTCTTTTAGGGCTACCCGTGTTACATTACCGCCTTGTTGCGCCACGTTTTTACTTTCTTCAAAATTTTGAGGTTCTACTGCTGCCGAAATATCCTTGGTAGATGCTTCTGCGAGCATGTTCAGTATCAATTCCATATTGGTCATATTGTCCAGGAGATTTTCTTTTTTCAAGCCTTTAAAAACTTTATATTCTTTGGTGGTTTTACCTGCCCAGGCCTTAGTTATAATATCAGTTAAAGTGGCAAATTGCTTCCCTTCTTTTAATCCCCGGTTTTTCAATCATCTGTTAGTTCCTTGCGTATTTCAAAACTTTTTAGCCGTTGGTTAATCCAACTTTCTGTGTATGCGAGTTTTACTTATTGTTCCAGTGCTCTGTCAATACTCAACTCAGGGTCTTGTATTTCGTCCAATCGTTGGCAGCTACTTTTGCCTGCCAAAGTTTGAATGG
>CANMVX010000167.1 GCA_947501115.1 Haliscomenobacteraceae bacterium | reverse complement strand
GCTCATTTTTTCCATGAGCGCCAGCCTGTCTCTCTCCACAAACATGTTAAAACCATCGAAAGCCGTCCAATTCATCTCCAGACCCATTCTGGTCGTAAGATTTCCCGCGCCTATACCAGAACGAACTTCACCATTAAAGAACTTTTGCTCCGTGTTATTACTAGCATAGTTTGCCAGACTATTTACACCCAGTGTGGGTAATAAGCCAGCTCGCCCTGGTGTATTATTTAACTGAGCTATTCGTTCATTATTTCTAAGAATCTGAATACCAAAATTCTTTTCCAAGCCTATTTTAACGGCCGATTCTGGTGAGAGCATCGGGGCCTCCTGTGCAAAAACAGGGGTAATAAATAGGCAAAATATAGCCATTCGGAAACAGTAGATCATGCCGTTAATTCTTTTTTATGCTGACGATTGAAAAATGTATATATCGCAGGAATAACAAATAAGGTTAATACTAAAGAAAACACTAATCCCCCGATAATGGCAACACCCATGGGTATTCTCGAGGTGGCTGCTGCTCCAAAGGCAACAGCAATAGGTAAAACACCGAGCACGGTGGCTATGCTTGTCATAAGAATAGGTCTCATCCTTTGCGTTGCCGCAAAAATAGCTGCCGAGGTGGCATCCATGCCTTCTTCCATTTTTTGATTGGCAAATTCAACGATCAGGATACCATTTTTAGTTACAATACCTACCAAAACGATGATACCAATCTGACTAAATATATTCAGGGTATGATCAAAAATATTTAGTGCCCAAAGCGCACCAACTAGAGCCAAAGGAACGGTTATCATGATAATAAGCGGATCCAGAAAACTTTCAAACTGTGCTGCCAATGCCAGATAAATTAGCGCTAAAGCTAAGAGAAAGGCAAAATAAAGACCACTGGAACTCTCTCTGAAATCTTTTGAAACGCCTGCCAATGCTGTTTGATAAGATTCATCCAACACTTTTTTAGCTATTTCATCCATCGCCTCTATGCCCTGACCAATCGTGTAACCTTCTGCCAATGCGGCAGATACGGTGGCTGAAAGATATCTATTGTAATGATAAAGTTGAGGAGGACTGGATTCTTCTTTGAGTCGAACAACATTACTGATAGGTATAAGTTCTCCCCGATTATTCCTGACATAAAGAGAGGATAAATCGGATGGATCATCGCGGTACCCGCGATCTGCTTCACCAATTACTTCATATTGTTTACCATTTTTAAGGAAATAACCATATCGCTGCCCACTAAAGTAAAGCTGTAATGATTCCGCAACATCCCTGACCGACACGCCAAGTTCCTGAGACCTCTCTCTATCGATATCTACCCTGATTTCAGGTTTATTGAATTTTAAATCTAAATCGTTAACTGCAAAGGCGGGATGTTTTGACACCTCCTCCATAAAAACAGGAATAATACTTTTTAATTTTTCGAAAGATTGAGCCTGAATTACATATTGAACAGGTAAACTCCTGAAACTTCTGCCCACACTAATGGTTTGCTCCTGAGAGACAATCGACTTAGCATAATTCAAACGATTCAAATGGGGCATTAAACTTTTTGCAATATCATCCTGACTTCTTGTTCTTTCCGATGGCGGCGTTAAAGAAAGAGAAACGAAACCGCTATTCAAAGCTCCGGCACCACCAAAACCAGGAGCTGTTACGGCAATAACTGCCGCTTTCTCAGGAAGCGTATCAACTAATTTAAGGACCTCTTCCATGTATTTATCCATAATTTCATAAGAAGTTCCCTCCGGTGCCGTGGAAAACACTCTCAATCCGCTCTTATCTTCCATAGGAGATAACTCAGATGGTATGATTTGAATTAATCTATAAATACCACCCATACAAGCTACAACAATGATAATTGCCAGAAATCTGACTTTCATGAATTTCGACAACAGACTATTGTATGCATTTGTAAGATTATCCAAACCCTTACCTATAAATCTGAATAAAAAGCCGTGGGAATCATTCTTTTTTAGAATGCGTGAAGCCATCATAGGCGTCAGGGAAAGAGAAACAATAGCAGAGATAATGATTGACCCTGCTACTACGATACCAAATTCCCTGAATAGCCTTCCGGTAAGGCCTTGTAAAAAAACGATAGGTAAAAATACTACGACTAAGGTGACTGAAGTGGCCACAATGGCAAAAAATATTTCTTCAGAACCTTTGTGAGCTGCCTCCATAGGGCTTTCCCCTTCCTCCACCCGTCGGTAAATATTTTCAAGCATTACAATGGCATCGTCAACCACTAAACCGGTGGCTAACACAATACCAAGCAAGGTTAAGATATTAATAGAAAAATTAAAAAGATACATAATGAAGAAGGCTCCAATCAGAGAGATTGGAATAGCGACAACGGGGATGATAGTGGTTCGCCAGTCTCTGAGAAAGAAAAAGATGACCAGTACCACCAGACCGAAGGCAATGAGAATAGTTTCCTGCACTTCCGAGATAGCTCTTCTAATAGGTTTTGTACTATCAAAAGCGTAATCAAGGATGATATCTTCTGGTTTATCCTTTTTAATGGTCTCTACCCGACGATACACTTCATCGGCGATTTCTATATAGTTGGCACCCGGGAGAGGTGTTAAAGCAACCCCCACCTGAGGTTTACCATCGTTACCCCTCATTATAGTTCTTGTATTCTGAGCCTCCAAAACAACTTCAGCAACATCTTTAACCTGAACAATAATGCCATTTTGTTCTCTCAATACAATATTACCAAACTCTTCAGGCGTATATAATCTTCCCTGAGCACGAATGGTCAGTTCCGTTCTATTACCCTCAATTTTACCCGCAGGAAGTTCTAAGTTTTGTCTTTGCAAGGCATTTCTTACATCTAAAGGCGTTAAAGAATAGGCTGAAAGACGGGCGGGATCCATTTTAATACGTATGGCAAACCTTTTTTCACCCCAGATTCTGATATTGGAAACGCCTGGTATAGTTTGTAATCTTTCTTTTAAAACATTATTGGCATATTCACTAAGAAATAATAAATCTCTCTTAGAGCTCTGTACGGTTACCGTCATTATATTGGAAGAACCAGCGTCCGATTTACTTACGATAGGAGGATCAGTATCCGCTGGCAATGAACGTTGTGCCTGGGAAACTTTATCGCGCACATCATTTGCTGCAGCCTCAAGATCCAAACCCACTTCAAATTCGACTGTGATGCTACTACGACCTTGTGTGCTGACACTCGACAGGGAACGAATACCCGAAATACCATTGATACTTTCTTCGAGGGGTTCAGTAATTTGCGATTCAATAACATCGGCATTGGCGCCGGTATAACTGGTACTTACAGAAATAACGGGAGGATCAATGCTCGGATATTCACGAATACCCAGATAGGTGTAACCAATGACACCAAAAAGAACGATAACAATGGAAATTACACT
>CANMVX010000166.1 GCA_947501115.1 Haliscomenobacteraceae bacterium | reverse complement strand
TTGACATGCATTTTCCGAATACAAAAATAACTAAAACTAAAAAGGTAGATTTACTTCTCTGGCAAAACAGAGATTAGGATGACTAATTTTTTAACATGTAGCTGAAATACGCTTTCTTTAGGTGTTAGAAAATGTCAAAGGCGAACATGTCTCACTCTTCTTTTTCTTCTTAAAAACAAAACAATGAAAAAATTATTTTTAATCATAGTTGGAGCAGCGATGTTTTCAATTTGTGATAACCCTTTTCAAAAAAAAGCAGCTGACCACTCAGATAAATTTACCGGCGCAAATGATGACAAAAATTCAATATTTATTATTCCATTAGATAGCAAAAGCTTGATCTGTAATATTGAAAATAATGAAATACGCCAACTGGGGAGTTTTTCAAAAACGATGAAAAGTAAGAGTATTGTTGTCAACGATGAGTTTATTTGCTCCATTGATTCTATCATTTCAGTATTTGATATTAAAGGAAATCTACTGAAGAAGATACATTCTGATTTTAAATTAACAAGTTTACATTCAAAAAACAAGGTGGTCTATTTTGGCGGCAAATCCAGTGAATATTCAACTAATTCAGGAGAAATATTTGCGATACTTGACCTTGAGAAGGAAGATTTTAAATTAGAAAAAATAAAAATACCCATTGATATAAAATTTGGTAAGGCCATCGACGATATTCTTATATTGAATAATAAATTGCTTTTAGTTGATAATATAATCTTCCCCAAATATTTACTTGAATATGATATCTCTGAACCTAAAAATCCGAAACACATTCTAACAAAGGAATTAGAAAACAATGGAACTTATGAGCATATTGTTAAAGGAGAATTAAACGAAGACTGGCTCATTCTTCTTTCCTCTACAGTTGGTATGAGAGGATCATCTGATTATATTGTGATAAATGGAAAAACAAAGGGATATTTAAGAGTACATCGAGCTTTGGGTTTTGACAAGGAAAGAGAAACAGACATCGAAAAACCAGGCAATTTCAATGATATATGCCTGATTGATAACAAACTTTATGTCCTGGTCGATTCAACGGTTTATACCCTGGACCTCGAAGGGAATATTTCATTAGAAAATATGAAAAAAGTATTTTCAAACCTAAGTTCAATCAAAAAAATAATTCGCACACCAAATAATGAAATGGTATTCATTGGCAAGGATAACCAATATGAAAAAATAAATTAAATATGGATAATTTAAATTTGCCAAATAAAGTCTATAGCTCATTGGAAGGCAACAAAGGCAATTTGCATGCCGACGATCCCCTACCTAAAAGTACATTTTTTTCAAGCCTACAAACAAGACTAATTATTAATCCGTACATTATCCAATGCTTGATTTGTCAAAATTTGTAATCAGGTAGCTGATGGGAATTATTTCCTGTTAAATAAATAAATGATTACTATTTTTCTGTTTATGTTGATAACACTAAACCGAAAACGAGTATAACCTTACTTTGAGGAGCATAATAAGAGAGATTGAGATATGAGCGAGATAGTTTTTTAGACAAAAGATGGAATAATTAAAATTAATGTCCAACTTGAAAATGAAACGGTTTGGCTCACTCAAAAACAAATGGAAAATCTGTTTGGTAAAGCTAGGAGCACCATAACTGAGCATATTTCCAACATTTTTGTTGAAGGCGAATTGGTTGAAAAAGTGGTATGTCGGAATATCCGACTAACCACTCATCATGGTGCAATTGAAGGAAAAACACAGGAGAAGGCATTGGACTTATACGCTACCGCCACAGCTGGCAAAAACAATACAAACTCAATTTTAATCATGGCTAATTCAACACACTTAGAATAGTATGACAAAAATAAAGGTAGAGAATAAAGAAATAACTATTATTTCAAATACCGAGGGCGATTTTATATCGCTTACTGATATGGCTAATGCTAAAGAAAGTGAAAGCCGTGCAGCAGATATTATCAAAAATTGGATAAGAACGCGTTATACCCTTGAATTTTTAGGAACTTGGGAGCAAATAAAAAACCCTAATTTTAAAGTGGTGGAATTTGACCACTTTAAAACCCAAGCAGGTTTGCCCAATTTTGTGTTGAGTGCCACCGAATGGATTGAAAAAACCAATGCCGTTGGCTTAATTGTAAAAAAGGGAAAATATGGGGGCACTTATGCACATAAGGATATCGCATTTGAGTTTGGCTCGGCTATTAGCGTGCCGTTTAAGCTTTATTTAATTAACGAATTTCAACGCCTTAAAGAAGAAGAACAAAAACAATTGGGCTGGTCGGCAAAACGTGAACTAGCCAAAATAAACTATCATATACATACCGATGCCATTAAACAAAATCTTATTCCACAGAAATTAACTGTTCAGCAAATTGTATTTGTATATGCCAGTGAAGCGGATATTTTAAATATGGCACTTTTTGGCTATCAAACTTAGAAAACATTAATGCCTTATTTATTAATGAAAATATACCACAACAAGAACGGCTTTTAAAACTCAACCAAATCGCCATACAACAGATGAAAGTATTGCAAGAAGTAGAAAATAGAAGATTATTGAAATAAATAAGGAAAAAAAATGAGTAATTTAGAAAAATTATTAGAAAGCGCTGAAGCAATGATAACGTCAGAACTTGTGAAAGCTTCAAATAAATTATCTATCTCTCGAAATACGTTTACCAAAAGAAATCACGGAATATGATTAAGTACTAGATTACTTTAAATTCTTTGCTAAATTTTCTTTTTGTTGTCATGTTAGTTATTTTTAAAAGGTAATATTAATTATCTTGTCTAATTTTAGGTGGTATCACAAGATTACACACAAAAAAACGTATATTTAGAAAAATACTAATAAACTTAAGGACTTGAATGACTGAAAATTTTGGAAAAGTTACAAAGGATAAATACACTTCGTGCCGATATTGATAAAATCATAAACGTAATTGAAGCATGAGCGAGATAATTTTATACACGACAGAAGAGGGAATAATTAAAATTAATGTCCAACTCGATAATGAAACGGTTTGGCTCACTCAGAAACAACCGGTTGAATTGTATCAAACTGCAAAATCAACGGTAAGTGAGCATATTAAAAATATTTATACCGATGAAGAATTAACGCCTGATGCAACTGTTCGGAAAATCCGAACAGTTCAAAATGAAGGTAAAAGAGAAGTAGAACGAGTGTTAGATTACTATAATCTTGATGTGATTATCGCTTTGGGCTATCGTATCAATTCAAAAATAGCCACACACTAAGCGAAGTAGAAAAAAAAACTATCTGGAAAGTTTGAAAGTGATAGAACAAAAAACGAAAAAATAGGATGTATAAAACCATAGCAAATTCCAACCGAAAGATCGTTTCGGGTATAAGGGAGTTAGGTGTCATGCCTGAGATACGAATTCCAAAAAATATTTTTCAAATGTTCGGATATTTACCGAACTTTTTTATCTTTGTAACGCTGTGGAAATAACTGGAAAGAGTAAACTTGAAAAGTTGAGTCGAAAAAACCGAGGAAATACTTTACTTATTCAGTCGATTGATCAACTAGTTGACGATCTTGAAAATAAGGATTGCTCTAACCAACAACAACTAAAGAAAATCAGACCAGATGCAGACTTAGTTCA
>CANMVX010000165.1 GCA_947501115.1 Haliscomenobacteraceae bacterium | reverse complement strand
CCCACAAGCTGGCTGAAACGGATCATCGCTTTTCTATGGGCAACAAAATTATTGGGATTACTCATTCCATCCCTTTGAATATAAGGACTATCGGGGCTGGCCGGATTTTCCCACCAATAATCTCCCTCCGAAAAAAAGTCATGTATTCCACCCGCTGAACGAGGAGAAGATTCATTGGTAACCGTTATCGGTTTTTCAATCATAGCCTGTTTCGCCAAGCTTATAATTTTATTTTTATAGGCCTCATCCATCATATATTTTTCAACCCAACCCGATTGGGCATTTAGAAAATGGAAAGGCAGCATCAAAAAAAGGACAAAGGCATATTTTCTGTTGATCATCATAGAGGGAATTAAAAAACTTGAACCTTTACAAGATTACTTAATTTTCTTGTCTTACTATTTAAAAAAGGAATAAAAATTATTTATCTTGTCAGTATGAAACCAATAGTACAAATATCACTCGACCTCACTAATATTGATGAGGCGTTAGAAACCGCAGCTATGGCCCTCCGCGCTGGCGTCGATTGGCTGGAAGCTGGAACTCCCCTCATTTTAGCTGAAGGCTTGCACGGTGTAAGAAAACTTCGCGAAGCTTTTCCTGGTATTCCCATTGTTGCAGACTTGAAAACCATGGATGGTGGATATCTGGAAGCTGAAATGATGGCAAAAGCAGGTGCCACTCATGTGGTAGTTATGGCTCGCGCTCACGAAGAAACCATAAGATGTGTAGTTCAGGCAGGTAAAGACTATAATATTCAAGTTATGGGCGATAATCTTGGCTGTCCTGACATGGTTGCCGGTGCAAAATGGCTGGAAGACTTAGGTTGTGATTTTGTGATTCATCATATTGGTTATGACGAGCGCAGAGGTATTGCCGCAAGAGGTCTTCGAATGCCTAATCCTCTGGATCAACTGAGAGAGGTCGTTAATGCGGTGCGTATTCCTGTACAGGCTGTTGGTGGCCTTTCCTTGGAACAAGCCATTCAATGTCCTCTTTATGGCGCGCCGTTAGTGGTTTTGGGTGCCCCGTTGACTATCGATGCCGATGCCTTTAAAACGGCAGATGGAAATTTAGAGGCTTCCCTCCGTTTAATTTGTGAAAAAATACATGCATACAAGGACGTTCCCGTCCGGTCTGCTTAAAATTTAAAAATATGTCCAGTTTATTAAGTCCCGCAGTAGTAAATTTTGCTCCTGAAAAAGGCTCTGTTGAGATTCGTGAAATCGCTATCCCCATTATAGGTGATGATGATGTTTTATTGGAAGTAGTCAATGTAGGTGTTTGTGGCAGTGACCTGCATCAGTGGACAGCCGATCATAGCTGGCCTGTAAATTATCCTGTTGTTTTAGGTCATGAATTTGGTGGTCTTATTGCCGCATTAGGTAAAAATGTCTCTGTTTGGAAGGAAGGAGACAGGGTGGTTAGTGAAACCGCTGCCATTATCAATCCTAATAGCCCTATGTCAAAAACAGGATTGTATAATCTCGATCCCGATAGAAAAGGATTTGGTTATGGTGTAAATGGTGCCATGACACGATATGTTAGGGTACCTGCACGTTGTCTGCATCGGGTACCAACCCATTTATCCTTTGAAGAAGCTTGTTTGACAGAACCTTGCTGTGTTGCCTATAATTCTGTGGCTGTTAATAGTTCTGTTAAACCTGGCGATCGGGTTATTGTCATTGGTCCGGGCACTATAGGCATATTATGTGCCGCTGTTGCACGCATTTGTGGTGCTGAAGTAGCCGTTGTAGGCCTTGAATCTGATAAATTAAGATTGGATATCGCAAAACAATATGGTTGCGAAACCATTATCGGAGACGCCACAGAATGGGCGAAAGACAGGGACGGACTAGGCGCCGACCTTATTGTGGATGCCGCCGGCGCAAGTATTACCTTAAAAATGGCATTGCAATGGGTTAGACCTAACGGTCAAATAACGAAAGTGGGCTGGGGTCCTCAACCTCTTGGCTTTTCTCTCGATCCTTTGGTTCAAAAAAATGTAACCCTAAAAGGTAGTTTTAGTCATAACTGGCCAATCTGGGAAAGGGTGATTGCACTCCTCGCGAGTGGTAGCCTCAATGTAAAACCTATTATTGGTGGCGTTTGGGCCATCGATCAATGGAAAGAGGCTTTTGAAAAAATGCACCACGGCGAAGTTGTCAAAAGTGTCCTTAAACCCTTCTGATATGCGCCTTCACGGTAAAGTTATTATTGTTACAGGAAGTACCACCGGTATTGGCAAGGCAATGGCCTCCCGATTTGTTCAGGAAGGTGCCAAAGTAGTCATTCATGGTTTGGAAAAGGATTGGGGCGAGGAGGTTATTCATGCCCTGGGTAGCGAAAATGCTGCACTTTGTATCGGTGATCTTCAAGACGAAGCGACTATAAAGGAATTGGTGCGTTGTGCTATCCTTTCTTTTGGGAAATTGGACTCGGTCGTTAATAATGCCGCTTGGGTGGTATCTTCCAATCTCGATTCTACAGACGCCTCTTTTTTTGAAAAAATATTGAAAATCAATACGATAGCTCCTTTTCTCCTCATTAAGGAAAGTCTTCCCTATTTGACTGCTCAAAGAGGATCCGTGTTGAATATTGGCTCCGTAAATGCCTATAGTGGAGAACCCGATTTACTCGCTTATAGTGTATCAAAAGGTGGCTTAATGACCCTGACCAGAAATTTGGGCGATACCTTACACAGGGAAAATGGCGTTAGGGTGAATCAAATTAATCCAGGTTGGGTGCTGACAGAAACGGAACAGCAAAGAAAAATGTCCCATGGATTATCAGAAAATTGGTTTGAAAAAATTCCTTCTGTTTTTGCCCCTGCCGGCCGGCTTATAAAGCCAGAAGAAATTGCCGCCGCCGCAGTCTATTGGCTGGGCGATGAATGTGGCCCCATCTCCGGACAAATTGTTGAATTGGAACAACATCCTTTCATTGGAAGAAATCCCCCAAAAGATTCTTCTACCATAAATCATTAAAATGCCTCAATTAGCCGCTTTTCCAAAGGCCTATATGAATGCGCTTTGTAAAGATGGAACCATGAAGGTTTCTGAATGGATTGATATCGCCTGCCGCCTCGATATTGATGGCCTCGAATGGTATGCAGGATTTCTGGAAATGGAAAATGCTGATAATTGGAAAATTTTCCGACGTCAGGTGGAAGATAATGGTAAGGTTATCCCTATGATGTGCTGTTCTCCAGATTTCACTCATCCCGATAAGGCATTTCGCGACACAGAGATAGCTAAGCAAAAGCATTGGATTGACATGACTTATGCGCTCGGAGGAAAGTTTTGCAGAGTTCTTTCAGGGCAAAAAAGACCCGAATTATCCATTGACCTGGGTATTCAACTCGCTGCCGACTGCATTCATGAATGCTTACCTTATGCACAAGAGCGGGATATCACGCTCATCATTGAAAATCATTACAAGGATGATTTCTGGACATACCCGGAATTTGCCCAAAAAATGGACGTGTTTTGCGCCCTGGTAGATAAGATTAATCATCCTTTTTTTGGGGTAAATTATGATCCGAGCAATACCTATCTGGCCGGTGAGGATCCGTTGGAATTATTGAAAAGAGTATTGCATCGCGTGGTCACCATGCAT
>CANMVX010000164.1 GCA_947501115.1 Haliscomenobacteraceae bacterium | reverse complement strand
GACGATGCATGCATCGCCTCTACGGGGATATGGAATAGTTCTTCTGCTAATCCCATATTTATTTATTTTTGAGCTTTTTAAAACTAACAAAGACCCATTGGGGGGAATTCCCCCCAAACCCCCCTTTTCGCCGCCCGCATTTGCCCGCCCACAAATAGTCAAATAGACAAATAGTCAATCCCTGAGGCAGCGGACGGAAGCACCAACTGACTTATCGTCGAAGTTCCTGTCCACATTGCCAAAGCCGCTGAACAGGCTGCGGTACCAGGCGGTGCCGCCGCCGTCCTCAGTCCCACTCCAGAAGTTAGCGTTGTCTCTAATACCGTAGAAACTACCACCGTTATCGCGACCACCACCTGGGAGAACTGAAAAACCACTTGTATTAGTTCCGGGACTACCAGGATCCCATCCTAAACCTGAACCCGAAGTTAAGTTTGTTTCTGTTGATTTCATTACAGTCCCTGCAACACCATCACCACCAAGGTAAGTAGTTAAAGTTGTCCATTCTGCATCTGTAGGGACATGCCAACCAGCAGGGCACAATTTCCTTAGGTCATTAACAGCATACCAATTGTACAAATAGCCAAAAGTTCCAACATAGTCACTCAATGGTACTACACTGACATCATATCCCGTGCGAGCTCCTGACGTAGAAGGCCAACCTGCTGAGGTTAAGTCAGGAATCAAGGTACCATCATTATACTTGGTAACCTTTAAATTTGTCGTCGTCCAGCATTGAGTGACTCCTGTGCCGACAATAGCAACCGTTTCATAAACGTTTCCATCCACGTCTGTAACGGTAGAGGTGCCGCAGGTAAAGGAAGGTGCAACGACACACGGAACACCAGGACAATTCTCTAAAGCCGCCTTTTTCCAGCGCACTTTAATCTCATCCATATTAAATGAAGTATTGCGTTGAATGCTTGTCCCTTTTTCTAAATCCTGATTATTAGTAGTCTGACCATTCAAACTAACCGATAGATAGATAGATAGATAGATAGATAGATAGATAGATAGATTTTTTCATAGAAATTTTATACGCGTCAAAAAAAATGATTAATTACTATCACGATTAATCAAAAAATACTCTGTAAAAATAAAAATAATTATTTTTATTTGAAAACATTTTTACATAAAATAAAATTATCTAAATCATCTAAACTACTTATAACTATACTATTACGCACTTTAACCAAGAAAAATCATCATTCCAATTGTCCATAAAAAACTATTATTAGTCCATACCTGTGATAATTTCATTATCTAAGGAAATCCAAATCTGAAACTAATGGAAATATTTTCCACTCGTATTAAATCCTAAACTTCCTCCTCACTTTACTCAATATTCATTAAAGATTTACTGACGGATTTACAAAAATACCTTTCAATATATCAGTTCCTAACATTTGATTCCAAAAATCTTTTCATTATTTCGTGTGACGCTCCATATCCGTGTTTTTCTTTTAAATAGATTTTTGTGGTGTTGATGTCGGAATGTCCCATCAAAATTCTGATGTTATCTTCCGTGATTTGATCATTATTGAGAAGGTGGGACGCCAAGGTATGTCGGGGAGAACCAGCGTTAAAATAACCCTTTGGTATGAGCTAAAACCTACCCTAATATTAAGTTTCAAGGTTTTTCCGGATTTAGCGGGTTATCGGATACATTTTGCACACGCCCACCCGCCGTAACAAGGTGAGATTCCGGCTACCCTCTTTCATCTTTTTGACACTTTTTGCCAACCCGACTATTGTTTAGATATGTCCTCAACATGCTGATTTACCTGAACGAACTGCTTCAGATTTATTTGTTTCATATCAAATAAGGCCCTCATGTATAGCCTAATAACTTCTATATGTTCTCTCGCCGTTTGTAAAATATCTTCCTTGTCTGTTCTACCGTTTGCCCTAAATATGAGAGTAATGAGGTCTAACACTTCATTCTTTAAGGTGTTCCCAATAGTGTATTTGTACTCCCTTTTAAAATTTGAGTACTGACGTTTATAAGACGATGCATGCAGCCTCTACGGGGATATGGAATAGATCTTCTGCTAATCCCCTAATGATTTATTTTTGATGATTTATAAAACTAAAAAAGACCCTATAGGGGGAATTCCCCCCAAACTCCCCTTTCCTGCCACCCGTATTTGCTCACCCACAAATAGTCAAATAGACAAATAGTCAATCCCTGAGGCAACGAACGGAGGCACCATCGGACTTGATTGTGTCGCCCCTGTACACATCACCAGAACTGCTGTACAAATTGCGGTACCAGGCTCTGTTACTGGCGCCGTTCTGGGTCGCACTCCAGAACAAAGCGATGAGTCTAATATTGAAGAAACTACCAACATTATCACAAAAACCACCTGGGAGACCGGAAAAGCCGCTTGTATTAGTTCCTCTGTTTGGATTCCATAAAGCATTATTTTCTTTCAGGTTAGTACCTGCAGAAGTGCTCTGAGTTGCAAGACCAGTTGTATCAGCTCCTGAATGTATATATTTTACTAATTTATTCCAATCAGAATCTGTCGGAACATGCCAGCCCTCTGGGCACAATTTCCTTGTGTCAGAGACAGCATACCAATTGTACAAATAGCCAAAAGTTCCAACATAGTCACTCAATGCTACCACTCTGACATCATACCCAGTGCGAGCTCCAATTACCGACGTTCCCCAGGTGCTATTTGTAGAGTCACCTATCAAGGTACCATCATTATACTTGGTAACCTTTAAATTTGTCGTCGTCCAGCATTGGGTGCCAATCGATACCGTGCTGTAAGTATTATTATCTATATCGGTAATTGTAGAGGTACCGCAGGTAAAAGATGAACACGGCACGCCAAGACAATTCTCCAGCGCCGCCTTCTTCCACCTCACCTTAATTTCCTCTAATTTAAACGATGTATTTCGTTTGATTCCCTCTATTTTATCTAATTCTTGGTTATTAATAACCTGACCATTCAGACTGATAGTAAGACTGATATATAAATAGATATAGATAGATTTTTTCATAGAAATTTTATATTTGCCAAATATAATAATTTTATTTGAACACATTTTTAAAAAATAAAATCATCTAAACAACTTATAACTATACTATTACGCACTTGAACCAAGGAAAATGACCATTCCAATTGTCTATAAAAAACTAGAATTAGGTCTGACCTGTGCTAATTTCATTATCTCTGGAAATCCAAATCTGAAACTAATGGAAATATTTTCCACTCGTATTAAATCCTAAACTTCCTCGTCACTTTCCGCAATATTCATTAAAGTTTTACTTCCTGATTTACAAAAATCCCTTTCAATATATCAGTTCCTAACATTTGATTCCAAAAATCTTTTTGGAATTTACACATAACCCTATCTGACTTAAAACCTATGTTTTTATGCTGAGGGCTTTATTGTCGTCTGTAACTTGCGTTTATTGAAGTATTCAATTATTTCTTCTTTTGTCATTTTGGATAACTTTTCGCTCAATTTGTCACGCTCTTGACGCATAAATTTCACAGCGTCAAATGTTTTTTCAGTCGTCTTCATATTTTTCAAATTCTCTTGGTGAACGTATTTCTAATTGTTTGTAACCATTTTTTATGTTGATAGCGTTGAACGAAACCTTCGGTAGCTACCTATCTAAAAAACAGTTACCTTAACAAAACTAAAAATTTAATCGTTATGGTAACAAAAAAAAAGTCCTGAGGATTTAAGAGAGAACAAATTAATGAATCAGGCGAAGCGAGAAGTGTTGGGT
>CANMVX010000163.1 GCA_947501115.1 Haliscomenobacteraceae bacterium | reverse complement strand
TTTCCAGATTTAACAAAGGCGTATTGATAAGTTCAAAATTCTTTTCTGTTTTAAACTCATGAAAACCATATCCTACCACTTTCAAATCCTTATCATCAAATTTAGCATCTCCATTATCAATGTATTGATAAAGAAGCAAACTGACCGATTTACCAAAATGGGAATTTCCGTTACTAGCTACTGAAAAAGAAGCCTCATAAGCATCGAAACCTGCCTTTTTCACATAGTAATAATTTCCTGCCTCCCAAATATCACCTGTCACAACAGATGGCTGGGTAGCACTGGATAAAACGCCATCATCTTTTGCAAATAAATTTCTGGTTACTAAAAAATTGGTAACCAAACTATTATCAGACGGAACCTCATCTAAAGAGTCAGTAGAAACGAGATATTGAGTAGCATAACTTCCTGTATCCCTTGGTATGAAAATTTTGGGAATAGAAAAGGTATCTACCAACCCACTTTTCAGATTCAGCAGGGTGGTATCGGCATTAAACGACTGACCATTAGAAGAAATAACCTTGACGGAAAACTTAACTTTAGGCTGTGCCAAGGTTCCTTTATTACTTACGGTAGCTACGAAAGGTACTTCTTGAACCTGAGACACTGGAACGCCAAAACTTTCGGGAAGAATGGGAGCAGAAACCACCAGATCTCTGGCGGGTTGCGGATTACCTTCAAAAAGAGCCACATCATCTATGCGCCAGGCGTATTCATAATTACCTTTCCAACGAAAACGAATAAAAACCTTTTCTTTTCCTGCGGCATCAGGTAACTCTAAGGAAACAATTTGACGGGAGGCACTTACATTATTTGCGCTTACATCCGTGAGGATGGTGGTATAAACAAACGCAGTACCATCAAAACTAATCCCTACCTGAGCAATGGACTGACTTGGAGGGGAATAAAAAGCGTATTGATTTTCAAATCTTAGAAAAATATTTTTCTTACCCACACAGTTTATGGGGGTAATAGTAGTCAAAAGAACATCATGGGCATTCTCTCCGTTATCTTCAGAATTAAAAACGGCAAATCCATTAGCGGCTGTTTTTGAAGTAAAATCGGGTTGTCCTTCAAATAAACTTTTAGGATTATTGCTCCATTTCCATTTTTCAGGCCCTGCATTGGTCCCACCGGAGACCCACTTTGCCGTAAAATCCGCTATTGAAGCGAATGTTTCACTATAAAATGGCGATATAGTCTGGCTGTAAGCATCCCTTGAAATGAGAAGGAAATTCAGGAAAAAAAAGGGCAAAATGCGCAAGTATTTTTTCATGTTGTTCATATTTATTTGTTTAAAACAGTATATAAATTTAAGTAATAGGATGAAAAGGATTGTAGTTCCAGGGAAACTACGCCTGAACGGGAACAAACCTGAGCACCTGCGGCATTAGCTATATTTCCCATTGATTCCAGGTCAAACTGTTTAAATAAAGACCAAACCAGGCTGGAAATGACTGCGTCACCTGCGCCGCAAACATCACTTATTTCCTGTTTAATACCTTTAATCCAAAAATAGGAAGAACGATTTGCAATCCAAAGTCCGTCTTCCCCGAGGGTTATAACTGAAATTTCGCAATCTAGTTTATCAAAAATGTAATCTGACACTTTTTTTAGGTCAGAAATATTATTTTCAAAAGGGAAAGGAATTTTTTTCTGAATTTCCTTTTTATTTGGTTTAAATATAGTGACCCCCTGATAGTCCCAAAAATGTAAATCTTTTGGATCCACTATAATGGGAATATCCATTTTTTTTGCTGTTGATATGAGCGATTTGATAATAAAAGGCGTTAATACCCCTTTATTATAATCTTGCAAAACAATTCCTTGGGGCTTGTATTTGCTCCAAAGACTTAGAATATGCTCTAAAAAGACCTTTTCTTCCTCAGATGACAAAGAATGAGCATCTTCCTCATCAATTCTGAGCAGATGCTGCCCGTTAGACATAACCCTGATTTTTTGGGAAGTTCTGCGTGACGAACTTTTTATTATACCCTCTGAAGAAAGACCCGCCTTTTCAAAGTATTTCAACAAAGAATCTGCAGAATCATCTTTTCCAATAACAGAAAAAAGAATGGTATGGAGTTGTAAACCATACAAATTCAGGGCTACATTAGCAGCGCCACCTGGCCTCTCCGATTTTTTGTTCACATCGAGAACGGGCACTGCTGCTTCAGGAGAAATTCTGTTAACTACACCGAATATGTATTTATCCAGCATAACATCTCCGACAACAAAAACGACCTGATTGACTTCTGTCAAGTTACCGTTTACTATCATAATCTAACACTTCAAATATATAAGGCAAAATCTTATCCACTGTACCCATATTTTGGACAATATACGACGAAGCAATCAATCCTACCTTATGCCTATCCTCTGGATCCATTAATTTTTCCAAAATGAGCTGCCAGTCTTTCAAATTTTTTATAGAAAAGCCCCCTCCATTCTCTACCAAAAAATGAGCTTCGGGGAAGGCCTTAAAATGAGGACCAAAAATAACAGGCAATTCATAAACGATAGGTTCCAAAAGATTATGAATGCCCTTTCCAAAACCACCGCCCACATAAGCCAGCTGCGCATACCGGTAAGCATATTTAAGCATTCCCAGGGTATCCAATAATAAAATGCGTTCATTTCCAGTGGCTTCTGAAGCTTTTGAAAAAAGTATTATACTCTTTTCATCCTTTAGGGAGGAGCATAACAGATTTATTTGATGGGACGATATTTCATGCGGCGCCCATATTATTTTCCAATTTCTATAAGCAGGATTAGATAAAAAATCCTGTAAAAAAGGAATATCAACAGGCCAGGTACTACCAAATACAATCGTGTCTGAGTCCAAAGTAAAGGCCTCAATGATTCCATTTTCCCAAGCTACTTCCTTATTATTTTTCACACTATCTACCCTACTGTTTCCTGCCAGGAAGGTATTATGGAGATTATATTTTTTGGCCAAATCGATGTCCTCTGTATTTTGAAGAAAAAGAACAGAAAAAAGACGACACATTTTAACATACCACAATGAATAGACAGGCATTTTTAATAAAGAGGAAGAAAGGGTACCTGAAACCAGAAAAACCGGTATTTTTTGAAGATTCAACTCATTCAAATAATGGAACCACAATTCCTGTTTCACAAATAAAACCAGAGATGGACGAAGGGCATTAATCCAGGCTTTTGCCACTTTTTGTCCATCTAAAGGAAGGGGGAAAACAGCATCTGCCTGAAAAAAGGAAGAAGGACGATTAAATCCAGAAGGAGAGAAAAAGGTTAGGATAATCAAATATTCGGGGAACCACCTTTTGATTTCCAGAAGAACGGGTTTCACTTGCTCATATTCACCGAGAGAGGCACAATGGACCCAAACACACTTTGAAGAGGAACATAAGGCGTCGATTGAACTTATCGAGTTCTTTGTTAGCTTTTGACCGTCTGTCCACAATGCCCATTTTTTTGAAAAAAGAGCCAGAACAGGTAAACACAAATAAACAATAAAAAGGAGGAAGTTATACAAAAAAAGCATACGTCCGCATTAATATTTTAAAGAAGCCGGGTTTTTAAAAACCCTTGGAAAATGATATCCAAGATGAATTCCAGGTTGAAAAACCCAGAAAACAGCTTCATCTTTTGCGCCGGTATTAAAATTAACGGGTCTTCTATTCCAGGTTGGTGCGACAAACAAATCTATGCCAACAACAAATCGGGTTAGCAGAGGCTTTGCTGTAGGATTATAAGAGAAATTGAATAATGCGCCTGGACCGTTTGACAATCTGTCATACC
>CANMVX010000162.1 GCA_947501115.1 Haliscomenobacteraceae bacterium | reverse complement strand
TTTTGAAAATCCTTCTCTTTATTCCGGCATGGGCAATCTTTTAGCCGTTTATGGTTACACTTTACAAATTTATCTTGATTTTTCAGGATACTCGGATATGGCTGTTGGCCTGGCCCTTTTAATGGGTTTCACATTAACAGAAAATTTCAACCGCCCCTATCTATCCACTTCTTTGCAGGAGTTTTGGCGAAGATGGCATATTTCTCTCTCCACCTGGCTGCGCGATTATCTATATATTTCATTAGGAGGTAACAGGGGAAGTAAGCTAAAAACCTATATAAATCTATTCCTGACCATGTTACTCGGTGGTTTATGGCATGGAGCTGGCTGGATGTTTATCTTATGGGGTGGTTTACATGGCATAGGATTAGCCCTCGACAGATTACTTTCCTCGGCGGGTCAATTTTTAAGTAAACCCTTGAGTAAAAGTTTTATACTCATTCTTAGTTTGTTGGGTGGAATAAGTGCTTACTTATTTTTCAAAATGACGGGTGAAACGATGGAAAAATGGCAGGTAATGGAGTGGCAGCTATTTGTTCTACACCTTGCTTTAGTGGCAACTTTATTATTTTCATTAGGTGTTTTGATTGAAAAATGGGGTAAAAGCGTTAAAATACCCTTATTAATATCGGGTATTTTTACTTTCCATTTTGTCGCATTTTGCTGGATATTTTTCAGAGCAGGAGCGATTGGTTCCATTTTACCTTCCGGAGAATTACTGGGAAAAGTATTATCAAAATTGGCGTCTATTCATTTTGACCCTTCTTTTATCATGGAAGTTCATGATAAAACACCTTATGTGTTACCCGTTATTTTGTTTGGTTTTGTCCTACATTTTTCCCCTACTATTCTTAAAGAGAATATAACTCATTGGTTTAGTAAGCAATCTTTTGTTGTTCAGGCCATTTTGGTATCACTTGTTATAACCAGTGTTTTGATATTAAACACACAGAGAACGGTACCATTTATTTATTTTCAATTTTAAATCAGGGATGGGCAGCAACCCATATTTCCCCATCTTCAAAAAACTCCTTTTTCCAAATGGGGACGGTTTCTTTGAGCTTATCAATAGCATATTGGCAAGCTTCAAAGGCAGCTGCTCTGTGAGGGGTTGAAACGGCGATAATCACAGCAATATCGCCAACGAGTAATTCCCCTACCCGATGATGGATAATCACCTTCAAAGCACCCCATCTTTCCTCCAGAGTTAGACCAATTTTTTGCATTTCCTTAATTGCCATTGGCGTGTAAGCCTCAAATACAAGTTTTAAAACCTTTTTATTTTGGGTTTGATTCCTTACCGTGCCTACAAAAATAGTCTGACCTCCAGCATTGGCAGAAGAGGCCATATTATAACAATCTATTACACTAAGAGGTAACGATGAAATTTCAAATGCTTCCATCATTTAAATTAACATTCTTTCCACGTAAAAAGTAATAAAATAAATAAAGAAATAATTCCAATAACCGAAAACAAAATGAGGTAGAAATTTTCAGCACTATATGGAGTTAATTCCAAAATGGTTAATAAAGGAGGGAGGGAGAAGGTAAATAATATATAAAAAAGAAATAAGACTTTCCATAACAACAATTTGTTTTCAAGAAAAGGTAGAAAGCCATTATTTTTTACAAATTTGAAAAATAAGATGATAATACCAATCAAATAAATAACCGTGAGTGAATTTCTGATAAACATGTGAGAAACATAATCTTTAAAATAGCCTTGTTGATGAATAAATAGTGTTCCACTCGATTTCAAATGAATGATAATCTCTAGTTTAGCCTTTCCATCCATTAAATAGAAAGGCATATAATCAATGACAAAAAAGATACCTGGTAAAACATGTATCCAATCATATTTTTGGTATCCTTTTTCAAACAATAACTCCCTGATGTACAGAAAAATAAGAGGTGATAGCAAATAAACTGCAAAACCTGCACTTCTGAACACATGAGGCATCCATTCAATATATTGAGAACTAACAATATAAGTCGTTAAAGTATTCTGAGCTGAACAAAATAAGAAACAGGTAAATAAAAAAGTTTTGAAATCACTTATTTTATAATGATATATATAATATACAAAATAGGCTAAAAACCCTAACCCAATCCATAGAAATATATCAACCACCTCCTTCATTTTTCAACTTATTTTAAAAGCGAAATTAACCAAATAAAAGGTAGAAAAACTAAAAAAGGGGGAGAATATTACTTCTCCCCCTCTAATGTTGGTTTTGGATTTAACCTAATTATTTAACCAGGATAAAACTTTTTGAGGCTGAATAATTATCAGTCGTTAAAGTGTAATAATAAACACCCGGACCTTTTAAATCAGACTTCTTAACTTTTTGCTGATTATAACCTTTTCTGAAGTCAGCTTCATATACTTTAACAATTCTTCCAATCGCATCCTTGATTTCAATTGTACCACGTTCACTAACTGGTAATTGGAAGCCAATAATGGTTTCATCCATAAACGGATTCGGAGTATTCTGGTAAAGCGCATACGTCTGTCCTTCCTGATTTTTGTCAAAACCTGTGACTACATCATAAAGTTTGCCATTTTTGTAAGCCTCCTTTCGGGTAATCCTATCATTCAGGCGAATCGCATCAGAAAGATAAGCAGGTTTTTTAGCTCTCAAGACAAGGTGGAATAAAGCACCTTCTTTCGCATGGCCATTCCAGCTAAGGGTCATAAGATTTTCATCACCGAAGACAGCTACATGTTCGTCTTGAGTAATATCATTAATTACATCAATCAATTCAAGCGAAGATTTATCAAATTCCATGGTAAACTGAATGCCTTCTACCAGTTCGATGTCCTCCAATGTAAAGGAAACTTTTTTGGTCTCACCCGCTTCAAGTTTCATTTCACTTAGATTCAATTTAATCTTATCCACTACATTTCTGATTTGTACACCAGCTGAATTTGGAATAACTGAACCATTCAAATCACCCATTTTGATACCAATGAAAGACGCAGTATTGGCTTTACCAACGAGGTTATTGAAATTTTTCACCTCAGGGAACGCCTCTTGCCATGGATTTGCCGGATTAGGGAACACATAATCTGATGGAATAAATCGCCAACTACTATTATTTTCAAACTTGGTGTTGACACCTAATATCAATTTCCTCAATTGGATCATATCCAGCACGGTAATGGTCTTCGAATTATTGATATCGGCAGCTATCAACTTGTAAGGGCTATCTAATCTTCTGGAATCCAGAATATGCCTTTGCATAGTGACCAAATCGAAGGTAGATACTCCATTCAAATAATCCTTATCCAATGATGGAGTTACCGTATAATCCCTTTGAGCGGTAAGATTTGACAATTCGTAATTACCCGCGAGGGAAGTAGGTTTCATCATTTTCATTTCACCACTCAGGTTCATTTCAGCTCCTTCTACAGGCGCTTTAGATTCAGTTTTCACTTCACCAGCTATAGAAGCCAATGATTCACAGAGCTTGTTATTATCGTTCACATCAATTAACACAGAACAATAGCTAACTTTTCCAGAACCAGAGGTAAAGTAAACTCTTGCAGGAATACCACCCAAATCATTACAATTCAGAATAAGGATAGAATCTGCTTTTCTTGGTACAAATCCTTGTTTAACATCAAATTCTCTGATGATGGAAACAAATCCACCCGGACTACAAGAACCTGTATTAAAGTCGCGATCTGTATCCTGAAGGAAATCAATCGCACGAATTCTGTGATAAGGCTGACTATTATCATTTGTTGTTAAGGAAACCGTTAGGGTTTGAACACAAACAGGAGCTGGTGCTTCTGCTGCCGTTACAGTGAATGGAATCTGGCGGCT
>CANMVX010000161.1 GCA_947501115.1 Haliscomenobacteraceae bacterium | reverse complement strand
CGATTCCCTGAAACCCCTGGCTTTTCCTATTACCGGTGCAAAGGATATTAAGTTCTTTATAGGCATACCTTCAACTTTTGCAAAGGAATCCGCAGGGATAACTATAAATCTGAATGCGCAGGTGAAAATGAGGGGAAGCACCGTTAAAGAGGTAAAATTGCAGCTTCAACTCAATCCTGGGGGTGGAAACCCTGGGATTTAATCCATAGAAACATAACTAGCCGCTGGTATTAAGCTGTTTTTACCCGTTGATAAAGAAGGCATATTTTTGAGCGGTTATGGCGCAGCGTAGAATACGATGATGTGTATCTTAATCCTGCACAGACCGGGGATGAATTATACAGAGGTTTGACAAAATATTTCAGGGATTACAATGAAAGTAGCCCCCAGGGAATTACCAGAAAGAAGCCGGTAGAAATCTACCAAAAAGTTGCCTAATGAAAAGAGATGAGAAATATATTCTAGCAAGTGTGGGAAACGGGATATAATTCGATAGAATTATTTTCGTTTCCCACAAATACTAGGTTAAGATGATGATTTATTTTAATTATTAAAATAACTTCGTTGGTGACAAGAGTGGAGAGTACCACATATCTACACCTAAATCTTGTGAGGGTAAACCTAAAATTTCAAGTTCTTTTGCAGGTAATTCAGAGAACAACCAGAAATTATCATAAAACTGATATTTAGGATCAATTTCAAAATATAATTTAGTAATATTTTCAAAGGCATCTCCTTTTTCTTTTTTAGAAAGAAAGGTAAATTTCTGCATTAGGTCATCCCAAGTGCAAATATCTTTACTCAAAATACTTAGGATATTCATTGTGTAATTATATAGTTAAGTTAAATTATAAGCAAATTACAAAATTATATTGCCATGACCCAATATCAAATATTCTGAATTTTCAATTGACCTCAAAGCTATAGCAGGATTTTCATTTGTGTTACGTCTAATTTACAATAAATGTAAAATCTGGACGAAATTGACCACCCATTTTAGTGCTAAATAAGGTCAGATTTAATTGGTAAAAGAATGGTAAAAGAGGTGACTACCTTTCGAAATAAAAAATTGGAAAGAGATGGCAATAAAACCAGTTACCATAAATAGGATTAGATTAGACCTGGGCCACCTCCTAACTTCCACCCAATTCCCTGTCTCGGTCCTCCCTGTCGCGCTATCTCCTCTCCTGGGTATCTTCCCTTACATAGGGGATAAAAAGGCCTTACGGCCTGGTTAATCCCTTGAATGAAAATAAAAAATTTGGCTAGAAATTTTGGGAAATTGGGGGTTAAACCAGAATGGTGAAATAAAATTTCGGAAAATTTTAAGCACTTTTGAGTATTTTTAATACCATAAAGGCTTCCGTTTCTCTAGATAAGTACATATTTTTTGTTAAAAAAGGTCTTTTCAGCTTTGAGGGAAAAAGATGAGACAAGTTTATACAAAAAGTCAGAAACGGAAGTTTATCTAGACTTGTTCAGAATCCTCTATAACGGTTCGGTATTATTGTAGGTTAGCCAATATATCTACTCCCCTTTTTTACTGCACTCGGTGGTTGTTTCTTGAGGAAGAATCATTGAGCAAAAAGGTTTCTTGTTCTCTTTGAAAAAGACGGCCTTAAGCTATATTCAACAATTATTAGGTCATAGTAGCAGCAAGACTATTGAAATTTACACTCCTGTTAGTACCAAGAGCATCTAGCAGATTAAAAATTCATTTGATGTTTTGTAAATTAAATTGTATATATTGAGTAAAGAACAAAACAAACTTTTGCTAATACAACCAAAACTAGATGTATGGTCGAAAGTTTGTTTCGATTATATGGTAGTTGGCGGTAATGAAAATAAATATAATACACATTATGAAACATTTAAAATTCGTAATCATCATCTTGACAATATGTCAAAGTCTTTTTGGACAAGATAAAAATGTCAACATGCCGAATGATTCAAATTACGTAGAGGTTGACGGAAGTAAATTAAGGTATATTGTAAAAGGTGAAGGTTTGTCATGTTTAGTAATTGGCTCATCTATTTATTACCCGAAGACTTTTTCAAAAGAACTTGAAAACCAACTGAAAATGTACTTTGTGGATATGAAGTGGTTTGCTCGGGACTACAAACCTGAAAACCTGGATAGTGTAAATATCAATTCAATTGCTGACGATGTTGAGCAAATCCGGATGAAATTAGGATTGGAAAAACCAATCATAATGGGGCACAGCATCCACGGGACCGTGGCGACCGAATATGTGAAAAAATATGCATCCAAAGTCTCAGGGCTCATTGTCATTGGTTCGCCCTGCGAGTGGGGTAATGCAACTTACGATGCAAAAGCAAAAACCTTATGGGAAACAGCCTCACCCGAAAGAAAAAAGATTCAAGAAGATAATTGGGGTGCGCTGAAAGAAATTGACCGGCTCACGGGGCAAAAGGAAGCTTCTGCAAGATATAATATTATGTCGCCACAATACTGGTATAATCCAACATACGATGCAACCTGGCTATGGGATGGTATGACTGTACATTCAGAAGTAACACAACATCTTTTCAACCAGGTCTTCCTCAATTACAATATGTTCAATCCTGAGGTTAAAATATTAATACCGGTTTTCGTTGCTTTAGGAAAATATGATTATGTGATTCCATACACTTTATGGCAAACAAGTTATAATTCAATCCCTGATTTCACATTGAAGTATTTTGAAAAAAGTGGCCACACACCACAACTCGAAGAAAACAAACTATTTAATGGGGAATTAAATGAATGGTTGAAAATTAAATTCAAATCGAATTAACAATGAATCGAAGGGATTTTATAAAATCAACAGGCTTAATTACTTTAGGCGTAGGTTTGTACAGTTTTGCCGAAGCTGGTTTGCACAGGTTATTTGCAGAAGGGAAAACTCATATTCTGACCCTAAGTTTCGACGATGGTTTCAAAAAGTCATTTTACCGCACAGCCGAAATCCACGAAGAGTATGGTTTGAAAGCTTGTCTTAATGTAGTTGCCATGGGAAATACACCTGGCTATATTTCTGAAAAATGGATTAAGGAAGGTTTAATTGGCAATTTCGATGACTGGAACAAGCTTAAAGACCGTGGGCATGAGCTAATGCCGCATAGCTGGGACCATAAAAATTTAACCGAGATTCCAATAAATGAAGCAAAGGAAAACATTGACAAATGCCTCGATTACTTTGAGAAAAATCTTGATAGTTTCAAAGCCAGTGAAGCTGTCTATAATTTTGCTTACAACGCATCAAACCAGGAGCTTGAAGATTATGCGCTGAAAAGAGTTCGGGCTGTTAGAACAGGAGGATGGTTGGTGCTACAAAATACAAAGTATAATAAGCTGCCTGATATATCCAAACAAAGCCGGTTAGGATGCTGGAGTTATGGTCCTGATATGTGTGATAACAATATTGAATCAGAAGTTAATGAATTTCTGTCAGAAAATGGTGGATGGCTTATTCTTAACCTCCATGGCCTGGATGATGAGGGCTGGGGTCCAGTCAGTTCAAAATATTTAGACATCCTCCTTAAAAGATTGGTGGATATTAAAAACTTGGCATTACTGCCAACAGGGGAGGTATTTAGAATGTTGTAAGCTTGTCTATAATATGAAAAATGCTAATAAATGGAAGACTTAAAGAAATTTGAAATTATACTCTAATAAAGGTTTGTTGAATCCCGATAGGATCTTATTAATATTAATACGTTGATACAAATTCTTAAACAGGATCTACAAAAAATGCACTACCGACAACAGCTAGAGTTTCGTGGCGCCCAGCGGGCATGCCATGAAACTCCCGTTGAACGTGACCGGTTTTTATGGGGTTGTCGTGAATTGATTTTAAATTTTTGTCGATGACTCTTGAGGGTCCTCTTTTTTTTGCGGTAGTTTAACGCGCT
>CANMVX010000160.1 GCA_947501115.1 Haliscomenobacteraceae bacterium | reverse complement strand
TATTAGGCTTTTTTTCGGCGCTGTGGTGGCGATCTTCAACTGTCCAGATTTGGGGTTTTTGTAACGATTGTGCTTACATGAGTTTATCTACTAATGTTAATAAATGGAAGCCTAGTTTTTTGATGGAATGTTTGCACACCTTAGCGGAATATGGTACAATGAAACTGGCGGATGGTATTTTTACCTGTTCGCAGTCTTTAAGGAATATGGCAATGCATGTCTATGGAATCAAATCTGATAAGATAAAATGTTTATATCCTGGCATTCACCTTTCCTTTTGGACATATAAATTCCGTTGCTTTAAGATCTTAGGAGAAATGGAGGAAATTTTATTTGTGAAGAGTGATTATAAAAATGGGGGTTTATTGGTCCTTTTGAATGCTCTTAACAGGTTATCGCATCTTTCTTTTCGTTTACATATTGCGGGAACGCCATCGAGTCAACTAGGTAATCTTCAAATATTACTAAATAAATATCCTAAACTGAACATCGTCATTTATGGACAAGTTTCTCCTGTTAAAGTGCGGGAGCTTATGCATCAATGTGATATGCTTTGTATTCCTTCTATAAATGAAGGATTTGGTATTGCTAACATTGAAGGATTAGCGACAGGTATCTCTGTCGTCAGTTCCAGCGCTGGGGGAATCCCTGAAGTTTTACCGATGGATAAATTTGGATGGACAGTTCCGCCCAATGATGACATTTCTCTGGCATGGTCTATTGAATATTGTTGGCGAAATAAGATGGAGCGATCAAAACGCTCCCAGGCAGGGCGTGCCATGGTTGAATTACTTTTTACAAGCCAACAGTTGCAAGAAAATTTTATACAATGCATTATGAAAAAATAGCTAAAATCGCCCTTTTTGAACCTGAGTTACATCATGAAGTGCTAGAAATATTTTTAGCTTATTACGTTCATATTGCTGAGAATATATCGATTTTAACATACAGTGAAAATATAAAATACATCAATGAAACGTCACGTTTTCAGCCCAATGTAACCTGGTGCACTTTTGAAAATAGGAAAAAAGATGAACTGTTAATAAAACAATGGATATCAGAGCAGTCTGATGTTGATTTATTTGTCTGGATTACTTTATCTCCTTTATGGTTAAATTTTAACGTCGAAAAATTACCAGTGAATTCAATGCTTGTTATTCATAATTATCACTTTTGGTTTGATTATGAGAACCACAAAGCACCTTTATTTCATCATTTAAAAACAATTTGGCATCAATGGATTTACTTTTTTAGGTATCGACAAAAGCAGAAAAGATGGCTTTCAAGATTTCGCTATTGGAACAGTTTGGTATCTTTTCCATTTCTTCCCCCTCAGCGGATTCCTCCTCAGCATTCTACCTCTAAAAATAATTTATCGGTAGTGATTCCGGGCGGCATTAGGGAAAATGGAAGAGATTATGTCTTAGTTATTCAATTAATTGAAAAATTACCTACCACCATGGCAATTGAACTTGTATTTCTGGGAGATGCAAACAGTCATTTTGCCCAACGATTTCTAAAATCGATTTTTAAAATCAAACCTATAACTGTCATAATCGTACACTTTAACCATTATGTGTCAGAAGATCTTTTTACGTTTCACATGCAACGAGCTACCTTTCTATGGATTCCCCTAATGCCGTACAGCTATTATGGTGGTGTGATAGAAAAAGTTGGTTTTTCTGCCATTACAGGGGGTGTATTCGATGCCTGGAAATACCAGAAACCCTGCTTTCTTCCTTTCTGGTACCCAATTCCTTCTGGTATGGAAAAATTGGTTTTGCCTTACACATGGATAGATGAAATAATTTCCCAACTTTCAGGCAGTAAACGGCATGTTAGTTAGATTTACTGTTGATATTTTATGTCATTTAGAGAAAAACAAGTCTTTTCAATGATACAGGGAAAGGGCTCTCTCAAAGCGGGGAATGCATAAATGCAAAAAATCTTAAGTCTAATTCATAGAAATTTTGTAAATTCGTATCATGTTGAAAAAGAGATTGACCTTGTATATTGATACTTCTGTAATCGGAGGATATTTTGATATTGAGTTTGCCGAAGAAACTCAATCTTTATTTGATAATCTTGAAATTTCCCATTTTAATATCATGTACTCTTCTGTAACAGAAGATGAATTATTGAATGCACCTAGAGAAGTAAGAGCCTTTTTAGAAACAATTCCAAACAATCTAAAAAATAAAGTAGAATTAACAGAAGAAGCAGTTAAACTAGCGGACACTTATATTGAAGAAAAAGTAGTAGGAAAAACAAGTAGAGAAGACTGTTTTCATATAGCATTGGCAACCATAAATAAAGCTGATATTTTAGTAAGTTGGAATTTCAAACACATTGTAAATGTATTTAAAATAAGGGGGTATAATGCTGTAAATCTAAAGTTGGGTTATTCACAAATTGACATCCGTTCACCTAAAGATATTGTAAGTTATGAAGAATAAAAACAAAATAATTAAAGATTTCAAGGCTGTAAAATTTGTGCGTGAAGTTCGAGATAAAATTAGCAACGATGTAAAAGATATGAACTTTGAGCAGCTAAAAGAGTACTTTGAAGAGCGAAAATTAAAGAGAAAGGTAGTCGAGAAATAAATAAATTCTTAGTTGTTTAATCGCGAATTTCCTTTTTGAGTAGTAACGTATTTTTGGTTCCGATCTTTAGAATTTTCTTTTTTTGTATATTCTATCAAGTTTTGTTCTATTAAAGGTAAAATATGTCTTTTGAAGTTATAAAAATGGTTTGATATACCCATAATAGAAAGTACTTCCAATCTTGACTTTGGAGTTTTACAATACTTTAAAACTTTTTTTATTTGGTCAACTACTTGGTCACTTACTTGGTCACTCCGTACTTTTTTTTCTAACATAAACGTTTCGTGAATATGGAATTCACTAATGAAAAAAGTACGTTCCTTTCATTTCGCTATTGGGTTACTAATAAGAAAAATACAAATGACCAAGAACCGGGACTCATAATAACAGGAAACGTCATTGAAAAATGTGAGTTTAACAAGAATGTGAGATTAAAATAAATGTAATCACTAAAATTGACGAAGAACCAAAAGATTTCAATAAACCAATCGACGGGCATATTATAGCAAAGGCTCCAGGAATAAGCAGATTTACTTTTCTAACATTAAATTTTCTATTTGACTCATTGTCAATCCCGTTACTTTGGATATGTCCTCTGCGGAAAGCCCAATGGATATTAAATTTTTAGCAATTTCAGTACTTCTTTCTTCTTTCACTTTAAATGCTGCTTCAGTCTGCAAAGTAAAAAGTTCACTGGCTTTCAAGTGCAAACTGTCCAGGTAGCGGTTGTAAACATATTCGACATCTTTTGGTAAACGCATTATATCTAAAACTTCTCTGGCTTCTTTTAGACCTTTCGCTTTAAATTCGTCTTTCACCTCACTATTTTTAAAGAAATAAATCCATTCGTCTAATGTGTCTTTAGCAATGTCGTTAAATTGATTAACCTTTAACAAATAATATTCTGGAAAAATATCAGAGACTTTTTCTTTTAGAAAGGTCGTTTTTTGTTTATCAGACAGTCCCAGGAGGTCATGTTGGTGCATACCTCTGAAATCTGTTTTACCTGAATAAATATAGTCTTGTCCCTGGCCTAAATCGAAATAAACAATATTGATAGCGATGACTTTTTTAATTTCCGAATATCTCTGTCCAAGATGTAGATTTTCTGAAATACTTTTCGATACACCATAAGCCATCCTTTGAAAATAGTCTATTTCGTAGGAGCTTTGTATTTCAATTATAATCAGTTCGTTTTTTGAATTTTGTGTTAATATGTCAACACGATTGTATTTGTCATTATCGGTTTCTTGATTTGATTCACTTTCAAGAATTTTCTCGATGATGATATTTTCAAATAATAGTTCGCTTAGAAATCCTTCAAGTACTACAAAATTGGC
>CANMVX010000159.1 GCA_947501115.1 Haliscomenobacteraceae bacterium | reverse complement strand
TGCCAATGTCAATATTGGAACCAGTGGTGCTGAAATAGGCGGCGCTTTTGGTGGAGAAAAGGAAACGGGTGGTGGTAGAGAAAGTGGTTCTGATGCCTGGAAAGCTTATATGCGCCGTCAAACCAATACCATAAATTATGGGAAAACCCTCCCTCTGGCACAAGGTATTACTTTTGACCTTTAAGAGGTTACATTAAGGATGTTGAAACGTTGTCAGAATTGAAATTGAAAGAATGTCTCGTCATTCTTTGAAAATTTGAATGAGATTAACAGATGTTTCAACATCCCAATTTGCTTTTACTTCCTCAACAGGTATTAATACTATTTTTTCAGGTTGTCGGTGAAACTGCAAACTTCCTGTATCCCATATTCCGTTATTATTACCATCTTTTATAACCTTCAAGGTGTATTTTCCAGGAGACAATAAATTAAGAGAAATGCCTTCCGGCGCATTTCCATGAATCTGTTTTTCATATAAAATACGCTGCGATTCGTCCGTAACCTGAACTATGTAATGCATATTTGAATCAATAGCCGCTATTTTAACCACTAAATTGCCATAATCTTCCGTTTTTCCAACCGTTAGGCTAACCCTCAAACTATCTGTTGTTTTACCGTAAATATCCTGGATAGCTCCCGGTGGAATATTCAGTTTATAAGTGTTTCCTTCCTGCCATCGACCATGTAATAAAAATTTTCTCGGATAAATGCTATCCTGGACAAAATACAGCGTGTCAGAAACGGGTACGCTGTCCTGTATTTGAATAATTTTTGATGCATCAAAGGATGATAGGGGTCTCAACATTGACATTTCAAGAGGAGCCCCTGGCTTTATATTTTGTTGTAAAACGCCACTTTCCGGGGCATTTTCTACCCTTAATTTATCAAAAGCAGGCATTGCAACAGAAGTATTAAATTTTAATGTGTCAACGGAATTCAAACCACTTTGTACGCCAATTTGCCAGGGAATTTTTGTTCCTGTCGGATTAAACCAAAGCTTTAATGTGTCTTTCGCGCTTTCTCTGTAAAGTTTAGGCGCAAGCGAATCCGTAAAAATAAGAACTTCATCAGGTGATTGGTTAAACAGCATTTTAGCTAAGCCATAACTCTTTATATCAGTGGAATTAAGACGTAAGGTGGGTTTTTCCTGGAAAACCTGAAGCGTTAATGAATCGGTGCGGGAAAAATTTAAAATAAGAATAGAATCAGGAAATCCAATGCGTTCATTACCTAAATCGAATTTGTAATTGAAATTTACATCCTCCAGAGCAAAAAGGGAGAAGGTATCACTTCGAACATTTTCCATAGTAAAACGCCCTTCCTTGTCCGTTAAGCTCAAATACAGCGGTTTTTGCGTCCTAACCACGGAGTCCTGGGTCGAATTATAAAGCATAACCCTAATTTTTTCCAGTGGTTTGCCATCCAGGGCATCGACTACTTTTCCTGAAAGGGACAGAGAATCTATAAAATCTCCGGTAGAAAAAACAAAACGTAATTTTTCAGCCGGATTTTTTTCGGTAAGATCTTTTACGGACTCACCAAAATTAAACGTGTAGGTAACATTTTCTCGGAGTGTTTCCCTATCATCCCAGCCAATAACAACGCTCTTTTTTTTGACATAAATTTCAGGTTTATATTGTAATGGGGGAGAAATGATCACTTGATTAAATACATCTTCCAATTGAACCCATTCATTGAATGTCAGAGAGATATCTTGTTTTAAAAACTTAGTTTGAAAGTTAGGCGTGCTCAAGGCAGTATCAATGACAGGGGGAGCTTCATCTCTCGGTCCACCTGTAGGCGTAGTGGGGGTTGCACAAGAAGTCAGCATATAAACCAATGCAGATAAAATACACCATGGTAAGAAACGGATCATTCCCAATTTTTAAACAAATATAAGACAGGGAAGCCTCTTTATTTTAATTAAAATCCAAAGATGTTCTTAGCAGATAAGACGATGATAACGCAACCTACGACAATGAGTAAAAATCTTTGACTAACTATTTTTGCCATCCATGCGCCCAATGGTGCGGCTAAAACACCCCCAATAATGAGTCCGATGATGATTGGCCAGCCGGTAATGCCTATAAAAACAGTAAAAATGCCAGAGGCTGCTAAGGCAACGAGAAACTCCGCAGCATTAACGGTCCCAATAGTAGTTCTTGGAGCATTTCCGCGGCTTAAGAGGGTAGTGGTAACAATGGGACCCCAGCCACCGCCGCCGCTGGCGTCGGCAAATCCACCAATAAATCCAAGAAAAGATACATTGACATTTTTTTTCTCGGCAACCTTATTTTTTATTCCTTTTATGAGCACAACAATGCCCATTATAATCAGATAGAATGAAATAAAAGGCTTGAGGGCATTTCCATCGAAATAGGAAACTACGCCAGCGCCAAGAATAGCTCCCAAAATGCCGGGTACGGCTAGTTTTTTAAAAAGTTGTTTATCCACATTTCCAAATCGCCAATGCGAAAGACCAGAGGCTGCTGTTGTGAAAATTTCAGCCAGATGAACACTGGCACTGGCAACAGCCGGACTAACGCCAGTGGTGAGTAAAAAAGTGGTTGAACTTATACCATAAGCCATTCCCAACGCACCGTCTATAAGTTGGGCTAAAAAACCAGCAGCTAGCCAGATAAAAAATTTAGGGTCAACATATTGAAGCACAAAGGACTTAATGGCGTTTTCACCTATGGGCAACCATAAAAAAAGAAGAAAACTCAATATGAAAAGAAAGGTGAAAACATATAAAATGACAAATAAAAGGGAGATATCTTTTTGGGCAGGCAGTCTGAGCGCTTTCATTTGTCAGTATTAAAGGTAACGAAAATGCAAAGATATAAATTCTATTAAATAAGTAGGGTATTTTATAAGATATCTGAAACTGTTTTTTCTAACATTAGTTTTAGCGTTTGGTCGCGAATTTGTAAAAAAACTCTGTTGAGGCCGCAAGCTACTTCGTCAGGACAATCCTTGCATTTTTCATAAAATTTTAATGAGACGCAGGGTAAAAGGGCAATAGCACCATCAAACAGGCGGTATATTTCACCAAGTAAAATTGTTTCCGGGGCTTTAACTAAATAGTAACCTCCACCTGCACCTTGTTTACTGTTTACAAATCCCCCTTTTTTTAGGTCAAGTAAAATAAGTTCCAAAAATTTTCTTGGAATATTTTCCAATCGGGCAATTTCTGCCGTTTGGCAATGGGTATCAGGATATCGCTTAGCCAGGTGAGCGAGTGCCTTAAAAGCATATTTACATTTTTTGGACATCATAAGTTAAAGGCATAAAAAGTGAAATTCGACAGAAAGCAATATTTCAATGTATATGATAGGTTTTAGCAGTTAAACGGCAAAGAATCGAATATTTATGTATAAAATTCGCCTTAAAACTAATCAATTTATCTAAAAAAAATTGAATTTAAAAATGTTGTTCTTACGCTTATTGCTTTATTCTTTTATAATTTTGTACCTTTAAAAATACTTGAGTTCAATTAACTGCCATTTATCGATGAATACATTTAAAAAAGAAATTTTGTTAAAGGGAAAATTAATTTTTGTATCCCTTTTGTGCCTTTTAGTTTCCAGCGCATGTGAAAAGGAAGTGAAACCTGGAATGGGTGGAGGTCCGGGAAAGGGAAAAGATATGCCGCCTAGTGTAGTGGATTATACCATTGCCACTGGCCAGGAGTTGACGATGAGTATTTTAGCAACTGGAAATCTTTTACCTAATGAAACGGTTGAAATCAGGCCTGAACGTGCAGGCAGATTAGAAAAAATATATTTTAAAGAGGGAGGAACAGTCCTTAAAGGTGCTTTATTGGCCGAGTTGGATAGAGATGATCTGGAGGCGCAGTTAGCAAAATTAAAAGTCAATGAGCAATTCGCAGATCGCGAAGTAAAAAGAGCAAAGGCTTTATTAGATATTGATGGAATCACGCAGGAAGAATACGACAGATTAGGTACC
>CANMVX010000158.1 GCA_947501115.1 Haliscomenobacteraceae bacterium | reverse complement strand
TTTGAGATCCTTCGAAAATGCTCAATCTTTAAGGATAGCCTATAACAGGCGCATCGACAGGCCAACCACAAAATTGATGTCTCCCTTTAAAAATCACAGGCATGCAGAGACTATTGAACTTGGTGATCCAAATTTAAAACCTGAATTAGCAGAGGTTTTTGAGGTAGCTTTTTCAAAGACTTGGTCAAAAGTAGAAATTTCAGCTATAGCTTACTTCAATTATACAAAATATAAGGTTTTTAGAGTCAATGATATATACTCAAGAACAATCTTGTGGAGAACCTATACCAATGCAGGAACTGCCATTAGTTCGGGTCTGGAAACTTCCCTAAATATTAAATTGACGTCTTGGTGGAAGCTTTATGCATCGGGAAATATTTTTCAGTTTTATGTCAGGGGGAATCCAAATGGTATAGAAACCACTCAACAAAGTCTCAATTTTAATGCGAATGGAAATACCTCTCTGGACCTTTCTAAAAATCTTCGTTTTCAATGGGATGCCACTTATATAGGTAGGTCCGTAACGCCTCAGGGTGCCGATTCAGACTATTTTCTGTCCAATATGGGCTTGAAATATAATCTGAAGGGAAATAAAGGGAATGTGGGATTGCAAGTTCAAAACGTATTTAATACCAATATCCAAACCATTGTTACCCAGGCTTCCAATTTTTATAGTACTACGGACTACATTAAATATGACCGGATTATTATGCTTAGTGTTGGCTTAAGACTCAACGATGGAGGTAGAAAAAATAAAATCTTAAAAACAGAATACGGGGAGAAAGATTTTTAATTTCCTAAGGATTTCAATCATTTATTTTATATTTAAGGGGTTGTTCAAAATATCAATCCTATATATGCACATAAATAGGTGTTATATCTTCGCGTCTATCTTATTATCCCTTTGGATTTCTGCTTGCGCTCCGGAAATTCCTGATGAAATTGCCATAGAGTTAAAGAATTTAAACATTGAACCCGATTATAATTTTCATGTAAAGCCTATTTTGTCCGACAAGTGTTTCGCCTGTCATGGTCCCGATAAAATGAAGCAAAAAGCAGGCCTTCGCCTGGATATTGCTAAAAATGCTTACGCATCATTACCTGAATCGCCTGATAAAGTGGCTATAACGCCGGGAAACCTTAGGAAAAGCGAATTTTTCCATAGAATTATTTCCAATGACCCCGATATACAGATGCCGGAGCCATCCTCCCATCTTACTTTAACGAACAGAGAAAAAGCCATTTTAATTCGTTGGATTGAAAATGGGGCGGAATATAAACCCCACTGGGCCCTGGTTACGCCTGTTTTACCTAATCTGCCTAAGTCAAAATGGAAAAATAAAGTAGAAAACGATATTGATTTATTTGTCCATAAACGATTAGAGGAGGAAAATATAGAACCTTCAGAAAAGTCTTCTAAAGAGTTGTTATTAAGAAGATTGTCCCTTGATTTAACGGGTTTACCTCCTTCTTTAGATGATTTGGATAATTTTATTAAGGATAAATCTCCCAACGCCTACGAAAAACAGGTGGATAAACTATTGGCTTCTCCACATTATGGAGAAAAAATGGCGGTTCATTGGTTAGATATTGCCCGGTTCGCCGATTCCCATGGCTACACCGTCGATCGCCTGAGGGAAATGTCTCCTTACAGAGATTGGGTTATTTCCGCTTTCAACAGGAATATGCCATTCAATCAATTTACCCAGTGGCAATTAGCTGGAGATATATTTCCCAATCCAAGCAAGGAAATGATTATTGCCACGGCTTTTAATAGAAATCATCCTCAAAACATGGAAGGGGGCATCATAGAGGAGGAGTTTCAAATGGAATATGTTGCCGATAGAACGAACACTTTCGGCGAAGCTTTTTTGGGTCTTTCCACTGGTTGTGCCCGATGCCATGACCATAAATATGATCCCATTTCCCAGGAAAATTATTATCAATTTTTTTCCTTCTTTAATAATGTGAAAGAGGCCGGGCAGATTTCCTGGAATAGTGCTACTCCAACACCTACCTTACTTTTGCCAACAGATGAGCAGGAAAAAATGATTGACTTCATTAAGAAGAAGATTTATAAGGAAGAAAAAAATATTGAAATATTAAAAAAATCAAATAATACTTCATTTAATGATTGGTTGTCTTCAAATGACTACAAAAAATTAGGTGAGCAGGTTATACCTCAAAATGGATTGAAGGCAATATTTACTTTTGATCAGGCTGATTTACAAAATAAGATAAACAGGAAGGAGAAGGGAGTGATGAAGAGGGAAGCAGGTATGGATGGGGCAAAACCTACTTTCTCGCAGGGTAAAATAGGTCGTGCTATCCATTTGGATGGCGATGAATATCTGGATTTGGGAAATATTGGCGTATTCAGAAAATCGGATCCTTTTACCATTGGTATGGATGTCTGGTTACCTTCAACATTCAAAGAAGGGGTCATTTTTCATAAAAGTGAAGGGGAAAGATTATATAATTTCAGAGGGTTTCACCTTTATTATAAAGATGGAAAATTTGAAATAAATATGGCTCACGCAGCTCCTTCCAATGCCATTACAAAAATATCGAAGGAAAAAATTCCAAAAGAAAAATGGATTCATATTGTGCTCGTTTATGATGGTTCTTCTACCGCCGCCGGATTTGATTTATTTGTAGATGGCCAGAAGTTACAAATGATTACCACCATGGATCAGCTGACAAAGGAAATATTATTCAGAAGAGAGGTTGAACCCGGTATTCAAATAGGTGGCTGGTGGCGTGGACTTGGATTTAAAGGAGGTTTGGTGGACAATGTTACCGTTTATCATCGTAATCTAATACCTTTTGAGGTAGCGGTTCTGGCCGGAAAAAGTAAATGGAAAGACATTACTACAAAAAATATTACCTCATTGGGCAGATTTGAAAGGGATGTCTTAGAGGGGTATTATGAAAATACATTAGACAAAAAATTAAGAATCCTTGCCGATTCATTATCCTTGTTTAGAAAATCTTTGGCAGATTCATTAGAGCAAGTTGAAGAATTGATGGTAATGCAGGAATCGATTATTCCGAAAAAAACATATTTGTTGCATCGCGGACATTATGAAAATAAGGGAAAAGAGGTTTTTCCAGGTACGCCTGAATCTGTTTTAGCCTTTCCAAATTATTTGCCTAAAAATAGATTAGGGTTGGCGAAATGGTTGTTTTTACCAAATCATCCGCTTACTTCGCGGGTGGCAGTCAACAGGTTTTGGCAATATTTTTTTGGAAATGGTATCGTTAAAACGGCGGAAGATTTTGGCAATCAGGGTGAACTGCCCTCTCATCCTGAATTACTGGATTATTTGGCCATCACCTTTCAACAATCAGGCTGGGATGTAAAAGCAATGGTTAAACTATTGGTCATGTCTGGAACTTATCAACAATCAACACTAACATCTCCTGCCTTAAGGTCAAAAGATCCTGAAAACAGACTGCTTGCCAGAGGTCCTTCTGAACGCTTAACGGCGGAAATGTTGAGGGATAATGCCTTATTTGCCAGTGATTTATTGAATAGAAAAATTGGAGGAAAAAGTATAAAGCCTTATCAGCCAGATAAATTATGGGAAATAAACAGTGCTGGTTATCAACCTGATACGGGCGATCTGGTGTATCGACGAAGCTTATATGTCCTCATAAAACGCTCTGTACCAAACCCTACCCTGTCAACTTTCGATGCAGGATCCAGGAGTTTTTGCATGGTTCGACGACAAAAAACAAACACCCCTTTGCAAGTTTTGGTTACATTGAATGATCCTACTTTTGTAGAGGTATCAAAAGTTATGGCAGAAAAAATGGCTGAATATACTAATGAAAAGAAGGCTATTTCGGATAGTTTCAGAAAGCTGACGGCAAGGAAACCCTCAGAGAAAGAAATGGATTTACTGTTAAAACTAAAAAATAGTCAGGAAATGGCTTTCAGGAATAAACCAGAAAAGGTGAGGGGCTGGCTATCGTCAGG
>CANMVX010000157.1 GCA_947501115.1 Haliscomenobacteraceae bacterium | reverse complement strand
AACCCAACACTTCTCGCTTCGCCTGATTCATTAATTTGTTCTCTCTTAAATCCTCAGGACTTTTTTTTTGTTACCATAACGATTAAATTTTTAGTTTTGTTAAGGTAACTGTTTTTTAGATAGGTAGCTACCGAAGGTTTCGTTCAACATCAGTTTTCCAAAAGTACATTTGAAAAAATATATTTATTATTAATAATTTTTTATTGATTATCAATATTTATTTATTATATTTGCATCATAATTTTAAGCTTATGTCAAAGAAAAATGATGCTATTCTAAAAGTGTTACATGTTGCGTCCTGGATTGCTTTTATAGGGCTATGTATTGAGGCTGGGGCCTTAATTTTCAATTTCCTGTTTTCTTTGTTAAAACCTATTGCCAGCCAAGATATCCACAATGGTTTAGACCTCTCTGAAATGTATGCAAACCAATTTCCACAATTTGTTGGTTTGATGGGCTTTGTGGTGGCACTGGCTGTGCTAAAGGCTTACCTGTTTTACCTGGTAGTGAAGATCTTCCAGAAACTGAATCTGGTAAAACCTTTTGATATTGAAATCGCAAAACTGATTGAAAAAATTAGTTATGAAGTAGTCACTATTGCTATTGTCAGTGTCATTGCTCATCAATATACTAAACAACTTATCCATAGAGGTTATGAAGTTAGTCATGTAGAAAAGTACTGGAACGATGCGGCTGCATTTCTGATGATGGCTGCGATATTATTCGTAATCTCACAGGTATTCAAAAAAGGAATTGAATTGCAAAACGAAAACGATTTAACTGTTTAAGCCATGCCAATCATTGTAAACTTAGATGTGATGATGGCTAAGCGTAAAATCTCTCTCAATGAACTTTCAGAAAGAGTTGATTTGACATTATCAAACCTTTCCATCTTAAAGACAGGAAAAGCAAAAGCCATTAGATTTAGTACTTTAGAATCTATTTGTAAAGCCTTGGACTGCCAACCAGCTGATATTTTAGAATATAAAAATGATGATGTTAAAAGAACGAACCGCTAGCAGCACCTTAGTAGCAAGGGCTAGTAATGTCTATGCGGAGAATAACTGGTTTATTCCATGCAAATAATGCGGAGAAAGTTTTGCGATGCAGAGATTAACAGTTACTTTTAACGCAAGATAAGCGGAGATAAAACTTAAATGTATATTTACGAGCAATCAAATTGGCCAATATTTGAATGGAATAGCGAGAAGTTATTACCATTGCTTTCTATGGTAAGAAACAGACAAGGCAAGCTAATTGGGAAAATGGGGATGTTAGGGTTTGAATTACGAAGCGAAGCAAATCTTGAAATCTTAACCCAGGAAATTATTAAATCAACAGAAATTGAGGGAGAGGCCTTAGATAAGGAACAAGTAAGATCATCCATTGCAAGAAAGCTAGGCTTGGATATATCAGGATTAATCTATTCAGAAAGAAATGTTGATGGAATGGTCGATTTAATGATTGACGCAACTAAGAATTATGACAAAGAATTAACTAAAGAAAGACTTTTTTCCTGGCATTCAGCACTTTTTCCTAATGGAAGAAGTGGAATGTATAGGATTATAGCTGGACAATGGCGCGACGATTCAACAGGACCTATGCAGGTTGTATCTGGAGCATTGGGAAAAGAAAAAGTTCATTACCAAGCACTTCCTGCTCTGCAAATTGAAAATGAAATGACGTTATTTTTTGAATGGTTTAATCGAGAAAATAAAACTGATTTAGTTCTTAAAGCAGCGATAGCACATTTATGGTTTGTTACAATACATCCGCTTGAAGATGGCAACGGAAGGATATCAAGAGCGCTTAGTGATATGCTTCTCTCTCAATCTGACGAGCAATCTTACAGATTTTATAGTATGTCAACTCAAATTCGCAAGGAACGTAATTCCTATTATGAAATCTTAGAAAATACTCAGAAAGGAGGAATGAACATTACTCGCTATTTAGAATGGTTTCTACATTCTTTGTTAAATGCTATTGAATATTCAGATGTAATTCTAGAGAAAATTATTCATAAGCATTATTTCTGGATGAAAAATTCAAAATTTAATTTCAATAACCGACAGATAAAAATTTTAAATATGTTAATGGATGATTTTAATGGAGTACTAACCACTACAAAATGGGCTAAAATTGGAAAGTGTTCGCAAGACACAGCATTGCGCGACATTCAAGACCTTATAGAAAAAGAAATACTGATAAAAAGTGACCAAGGTGGCCGAAGTACAAAGTATGAACTAAAATCAGATGACATATAGACAGCCCAAGCTACTAACAGCGTGAAAGCGCCCTAAGCCTGCCGCAGGCGCAACGGTTTTTCTACAAGTCCATTTAATGTTTATGACTTAAATAGTTTATCTTTGTTTAGATATAAAACGAAACAATCCTTCGCTAATACACACCAAAATGAGTGGCTATACCAAAGATTCTTTCTGGTATAAGCTAGTTACTTTCAACCGTTGGGGAAAGTGTTAACTTCTAACAAACAGACAAAAATTTAACATTATAGAACCAGTTAATAATGACCAAAAAATTCTTAAAAACCCCAATTTATTCTCTGCTGTTAGTTTTGACTTTTTTGACTTCCTGCAACGGACAAGTTAAACCAGTAACACAAAAAGATAATGAAAATACATTGAGCGGACAAGCTAAAATACCAAAGTCAACAGCAACTAATAACAATGTTCGCTTGGGATATAGTATTGAAGATGCTGAAGGTAATTTATGGTTCGGTAGTTATGGCAAAGGACTCTATAAATATAATGGAAAATTATTTATTCATTTTGGATTGGAGCAAGGATTAAACAGTGATATCATTTATTCTATTCTTCAAGACAAAACAGGTAATATTTGGGTTGGCACAAACAAGGGACTAAATCGTTTTGATGGAAATAAATTTAAAAGCATACCAATAGTTTTAAGTAACCATAGTTCATCCTATTTAAGTAATTCTAACAACAATACCACACCAAGCGAAAATGCTGTATGGAGTATGTTGCAGGATAAAAACGGAACTATTTGGATCGGAACAGATGATGGTGTTTATTGCTACAAAGCAAAAGAGTTTACCCGTTTTTTAGATAAAAAAACTGTTACCAATAAAGACAGTTTAAAACTCAAAGGAATATTTTCAATTTTAGAAGCAAAAAATGGAAACATTTGGTTTGCGGAATGCGCTGGTGAAGGTGTTTCACGTTTTGATGGAAAGTCCTTATCCATTATTATTCCTTACAAAGAAATTGGACGAACAGACCGCATTATAGAAGATAAACAAAGCAATCTATGGTTTGCAACCGCCTTTAAAGGAGTAGGTAAATATGACGGAAAAACTTTTACTCAAAATATTTTTAAAGACCAACACCAAAATGGATTATACAATATATTAGAAGATACAAACGAAAAAATATGGTTTGACACCCAAGATGGCTTGGGATTTTATGATGGCAAAACACTCAACATTTTAACCGAAAAAGACGGAACAATTACAAAGGACTTCATTCCTATATTGTTGGACAAATCAGGAAACTTGTGGTTTAGTAGCAATGGGATGAAGTTATTTAAATACGATGGAAATACATTTACAAAATTTTCGGAGTAGCAAACTTGGACTGACACCGCTTCGGACAGAAAAAACGGCAGCAGGTAATAGTACTTACTCCAAAAGCGGGGTTTCGTGTTCCCAATACAGTTTTATGGTAAAACAGTAAACTATATCGATGTTGGCGGGGCTATGCCCCTGTAAGTTTACACGAAAGAGTACTCTGTGAATAACCATTATGTTTAAAACGAAGACATACGTTATATTCCGTGAAATCCGGTAATCCTTAACCCACATTGCGCGTCAACCAGACGGAATGCGTGCATACACAAGGCTGTCGGGCTTTCGGAGTTTCTGTTTGTGTACTACAGATTTTATTTTGGTGAAGGGTCGTTGCTTGATGCCAAGGGTGTCAAACAACTGCTTTAACTTCTGTTCTGGGAGGGAACATTTCTTTACGGATATTT
>CANMVX010000156.1 GCA_947501115.1 Haliscomenobacteraceae bacterium | reverse complement strand
CTGAATGGTTGTTTCATTTTTATGGCAGATTTGGTCAGGGCGATGAATATTCCTTGCGAAATTGCCTTTTTAAGAATGAAATCATACGAAGGAACAGTCTCTTCAGGAAAAATGGATGTGGTGCTACCGCCTGATATTTCCTTTGAAGGTAGAACCGTTTTATTGGTTGAAGATATTGTTGATTCAGGAAAAACGCTGGCCTATTTATACGATATGCTATATGAAGCAAAAGTGCTGTCGGTTACTTCTGTGGCTTTACTTTATAAACCGCTGGCAATCAAATATCCAATTCAACCTGATCATCATTGCTTCTCTATAACCAATGAATTTGTCATAGGATATGGACTCGATTATAATGAACAGGGGCGACAATTAAGTCACCTATATCAACTTACAGAAAAACCAACAATATGATCGATTTAGAATGGCTGACCACTCAGGTAGCTGGATTAGTGAGAGAAACAGGTGTTTTTATTGCTGCTGAATTAGGAAAAGTGGCCAATGACCAGATTGAAACAAAAGATAAAAATAGCTTGGTCAGTTATGTGGATAAGACTGCAGAACAAATGTTGGTGAAGGGATTGAAACCGCTGCTACCCGGCGCTTCTTTTATGACAGAGGAAGAAACAGATCAAGCGCAAAAAACGAGTTCGGCATATACCTGGATTATTGATCCTTTAGACGGGACTACTAATTTTTTACACCAATTGCCCTGTTTTGCCATTAGTGTTGCCCTGGCTTATAACAATGAAATTCAGATAGGGGTGGTTTTAGAGGTTAACAGGGGAGAACTTTTTAAAGCATGGAAAGGTGGGGGAGCGTACTTGAATAATAACCCAATCCGAGTAAGCAATACCCATAAACTGGAAGATGCTTTGATAGCTACCGGATTTCCATATATCGATTTTTCTCATTTTGATGTTTATCTGCCCGTTTTTAACCATTTGCTGCGGAGTTGCAGAGGTATTAGAAGATGGGGTGCTGCAGCGGTCGATTTGGTTTACGTTGCTTGCGGTAGGTTCGATGGTTTTTTTGAAGGCTCACTCAATGCCTGGGATGTCGCCGCGGGTTTATTGATCGTTGAAGAAGCCGGAGGTTCAAGTTGCGATTTTAATGGTGGGAATGCACAATGGTTTGGTGGTAAAGTGATTGCGGGAAACAAGCACATAAATCAAGAGCTAAAAAACCTATTTCATACTATTCCACCACAACCTTAGGGGCTATTTCTTGTTTATAGCACAAACAAAATACAATGAAAATAGCTGCTTTTAGAAAGGCTCATTTCAATGCGGCGCATCGGTTACATAATCCAGGTTGGTCCGATGAGCAAAATATAAAAATGTTTGGCTTGTGCAATAATCCTTACTATCATGGGCATAATTATGACCTGGAAGTAAAGATTGTGGGCGAAATCGATCCTCAAACTGGCTATTTAATAGATTTAAAGTATTTGAAAGATCTGATTAAAGAAGAAATTGAGGATCGGTTCGATCATAAAAATCTTAATCTGGAATGTCCTGAATTTAAGGATTTAAATCCGACGGCAGAAAATATTTGTGTCGTTATCTGGCATATTTTAAGAGCAAAAATGGAATTAAAATATGACATCGTGGTTCGTTTGTACGAGACGCCACGAAATTATGTGGAGTATCCGGCATAAACGGTTTTATTTTCTACTTCCGTTGCTAAAGTTTAATGGACTTTTTGGTCCGGGTTAAAGGGGTCAAATACCAGGTCAATACCTAATGACAAAGAAGTTTGCGAGTAATCTGTTGAAAAAAGACTTGATACAAGCCTATGTTTTCAAGTGTAAGGTGCATACTCTAAAAAAATACCTTATATTGTGAAACACATATATAACTATTATCATGACAGAATCTCATCCCTGGTTGAAAAATTATCCTGCCGGCATTCCCGCTAATATTAATCCTGATGTATTTCCTAATCTGAATGAACTGATTATCGATGCTTTACATCGGTACGGAAATAAAACAGCCTTTTCCTGCATGGATAAAAAGTTAACTTTTAACCAGGTTAACAAATATTCCGATCATTTTGCTGCCTTTTTGCTTGGCAAAGGGCTTCAACCGGGAGATCGGATTGCCATCATGATGCCTAATCTCTTGCAATATCCCATTGCCTTATTTGGTGCTATTCGCGCCGGGTTAGTTGTCGTAAATACTAATCCGCTGTACACGCCAAGGGAAATGCAATATCAATTTGCCGATTCGGGGGCAAAGGCCATAGTTATCGTTGAAAACTTTGCGTCGAACCTGCAAAAAATTATAGGTGAGACTTCCATTGAACTGGTCATAAAAACCAGTATTGGCGAAATGCTCGGTTTCCCAAAGGCACAAATCGTAGATTTTGTGATTAAAAATCTAAAGAAAATGGTACCGGCATATCATTTGCCCAATGCCATTTCATTTTCAAAAGCATTGGCAGAAGGAAGCCATTTTCCAAAACCTGATATTCACCCACTTCCAGAAGATACCGTGCTTTTACAATATACAGGGGGAACCACGGGGGTGTCAAAAGGCGCTATGTTGACGCATAGAAATTTGGTAGCTAATGTGTTGCAAAATAGAGCTATCATGCAGCCCTTCCTGTCGGAAGGTGTTGAAGTAGCGTTATGTGCTTTACCGTTATATCATATTTTTGCTTTTACGGTCAATTGCTTATCAATGCTTCAGTTTGGCGCTCATTCGGTATTGGTAACCAATCCGAGAGATATCAATGGGTTAATTAAAACGATAAAAGATAATCCGCCCAGTTTAATTACTGGCATTAATACCTTATTTAATGCCTTGTTACAGCAAGATGACTTTGTAAAATTAGATTTTTCTAAGTTAAAAGCTACCGTTGGAGGTGGTATGGCGGTTCAAAATCCAGTAGCTGTTGCTTGGGAGAAAATAACGGGTTGTTATCTGGCTCAGGGATATGGATTAACCGAAACATCCCCCACTTTGTCTGTCAACCCTATTGATGGCAATGGAAAATTGGGAAGTATCGGATTGCCATTACCTTCTACAAGCATGAGAATTGTTGATGATCATGGGAAAGTGCTGGAGCCGGGAGAAATTGGGGAAATTCAGGCTTCGGGCCCCCAGATTATGAAAGGTTATTATAATCAGCCAGAGGAAACGGCTAATTCGTTGAAAGATGGCTGGTTTTCAACTGGAGATTTGGGCTACATGGAACCTGACGGATTTTTCAGAATCGTAGATCGTAAGAAAGACATGATTCTCGTTTCGGGCTTTAATGTTTATCCCAATGAAATTGAGGAAGTTCTCGTCTCTCATCCCGACGTGTTAGAAGCGGCGGTAGTAGGCATGCAAGACGGTAAATCGGGGGAAGCGGTAAGAGCTTTTGTTGTGTTAAAAAATAAAGGAACCAATAAAAAGGATCTATTAGCGTATTGCCGCGAAAATTTAACGGCTTATAAAATACCGAAAGAGATTGTTTTTAAAGATGAATTACCTAAGACCAATGTTGGTAAAATACTTAGGCGGGAGCTGAAATCGGAGTAATTAAGCAGTAGTTAGCGTCTCCATTCAGTCTGATAAACTTCGTCCGTTATCTTTGCCGTATTTTTTGCCACTTTATACATTGGGCTAATTGGCCTTTGTGATGGCAAAGTATAAAAAATAGATGATTTTCTAAGGCTATGCCCGAGATGGATAATAGATTTTTCGACGAAAGGCTTTAAAAGTGAAATTTACCCTTAACAATCGGTTCTGAATCACGGATTTTAACCCACATTGCGCAGAAAGGCCAAATTTAGGTTTGAAAAAAAATATTTTCGCTAAATTTCAGACTATTTTAGGGTTAAAACGAAGGGGTAAAATTTTTAAATCATTGATATTCATTATATTAATTTTTTAAAAATCGGTTTGTAGTACACAGGGGAGTTGACTGGGTCGATGGAGTTACAGTATCTTTGTGCCATGTATTTCAAAACCAGCGGGCGAATAAATCCGGCCACACAACAATACGACAGCTATTACCGACTCGTGG
>CANMVX010000155.1 GCA_947501115.1 Haliscomenobacteraceae bacterium | reverse complement strand
GGTTTTTGTTGCCAAAACATACCAAGGGCAAGTCCTAACATCAGGATTCCCAGCGTTGTTTTTTCCATGAAATTTACATTTTTTGAAGGTTCTAAAATTCTTTTGATTCTGAGATACATTTCAGATGGTTTCTTGGCGAATGCCAGAGAACCGATACCTGAAATGGTATTATTTTCCTGTATTATCAATAATGCCTTTGCATAAGATAATTTTTGATTGAGTTCTTTTCCAGCCGCTTCATCATCACAAATATGTTCTCTTTCTCTTTTAATAATGCTTGTCAGCCACCAGGTAACAGGGTGAAAATAGAAAACCACCTCAATAAATATTTGAAAAATATTTAATATGTAATCGTTTCTTTTTATATGAGCTAATTCATGAAGAATAACTGCTTCTATTTGCTCGGGAGTAAGTTTTGAAAGTAAGGCAAAGGGGAAAAGCAGGATAGGTTTAAAATGACCAAATACAATAGGGCTTTGAATCTGTGTGGATAATTTCCCGATGATTCTTTTTACGCCGGCCTCTTTTCGTTTCAGCTCTAAAAACAAGTTCATTTCCAGTGGAAGTGGGTCCGTACTCACCTTGTTTAACCAAATTAAATAAGAAAAGCCTCCCATCATTCTCAAGGTCATGAAACTTACGCCTATTAACCATATCCAGGAAACCCAATCGATGTATTGGTTAGGCAGATTAAGTAATTTTTCAAGCAGAGAGGTTTGAACAGCCACCGTTTCATTTCCTGATAAATAGAAATGATTTTGAATGCCTGAATCCTGGTTTATTGTAGGTTCAAGTCTGTTGGCAAAGGTGTTCCAGATATAACAAAAAGTACAGATGGAAGTAAGTAATTGTATGAACAATGTGGTCCATGCTGCGTTAAATCGGGCTTTGGCACTTTTAAAACTTTGGGTAGTAAGCAGTATATAAAAAACCAGTCCAATGATAGCCCCTTGCCATATTGCATGGAATACGGTCCAGCCTAACACATCAATCAGATTTTGAGGAAATTCTATGAAATTTTTCACGGCAATACCTTTAAATATTAAATAATTTGATGGGTGGAATCTTGATCTTCTAATTGGGAAATCAATTTTTTTATCTCCTCCAACTCAGAGGCAGATGCAGCTGCATTTCCTAAAACTTGCATAACTAATTGATGCGAAGATCCCTGAAAAGTATTGATTACAAACTTTTGTACTAGTTTTTCTTTTGTATTTTGCTCGGAAATAGTCGCCTGATAAAGGTGAATTCTTGCAGATTCATCTCTTTGGACCAATTTCTTCTCCAGCATTATTTGCAATTGCTTGAGTATGGTGGTATAGCCAACTTCCCTTTTTTCTTGCAAAAGTCCATGCACTTGCTTGACAGAACAAGGTCCTATTTGCCATAGTGTTTGCAGAATTTCCAGTTCCGCTTCCGTTGGATTGGGTAAATTTATCATGCCTTATATTTATCTACGATTAACTTCGTAGTGCAATGTAAGACACATTTATGAAACATCCAAATGATGTACGATATTTTTCGTACTAAATTTTTGATTATTCAATCCAGGTGCGAAACTTAAGTCTTATAGACTCATAAGGCCTTTCTAATTTGACGGCAGCTTCATTAAACGATGGGCTTTTCCACTTGGGAAACACATCATTTGAAAATGCGTAAGCTTCTGTTGGAATGCCTAAAATATTTTTATCTATTTTTTTATTGCCATTTACATCTTGATAAGCAGCAACCAAATATTTTCCTTCAGGAAGTCCTTCAAACTTGATTATTTGTGTAGCGTTTTTCCCTACGGACACTACTTGGGCATGATTAGGATTTGCCTCATCCTTGAAGGCAGCCGCAGAATTATACAGACCAATACGGATGGTTCCCTTTTCAGGAATCAAGCCTTCCATTTTAATTTCTAGAGTAATAGGCGGATTGAAGAGGGAGAAAAATAAGGAATAGAAAATAAAATGGAGCATTCTTATTAATTTTAATAAGTAAATTGAAATAGACTAGATTAGGTTTAATTTTTTTGCATATTTTATAATTCATAAACCTTTATCTTTTCATTTTTGTTGTATTATTGTAGCGAAATTTCGCTAAAAATAAAATTATGGAATCAGCAGCTGTTAAGTCACAACTAAAAGGGGGTGAGTTTCTATTAAAGGAAAGCACCATTGAGGATATTTTTATCCCGGAAGATTTCAATGAGGAACAAAAAATGATACGCCAAACGGCTTATGATTTTTTAATTCAGGAAGTTCTGCCGCATGCGAGAAAAATTGATAAACAGGAGGACAACACCTTACTCGAGGTCCTTGGTAAGTTTGCTGAACTTGGTTTTTTGGGTACACACATGCCTACGGAATATGGAGGTTTAGACTTTGATAACCATACTAATACCTTGATTAGCGAGGTAATGGGACCTTCCGGATCCTTTACGGTTGCTTATGCAGCTCACATTGGTATCGGTATGTTACCTATTTTATATTTTGGGACGGAAGAACAGAAATCTCATTATCTCCCCCGACTTATTTTGGGGGAATTAAAAGCTTCTTACTGTCTGACTGAACCCGGTTCAGGTTCCGATGCATTAGCAGCTAAAACAAGAGCTGATTTAAGCGAGGATGGAACGAAATATATATTAAACGGGCAGAAAATGTGGATTTCCAATGCCGGTTTTGCTGATATTTTCATTGTTTTTGCAAAAATTGGAGGAGAAAAATTCACTGGGTTCATTGTAGAAAGAAATACTCCAGGGCTAACTTTTGGTGAAGAGGAAGAGAAAATGGGGATTAAGGGTTCTTCTACAAGACAGGTGTTTTTTGAAAATGTGGCTGTTCCCGTTGAAAATTTATTGGGAGATATTGGAAAGGGACATTTAATTGCCTTTAATGTGCTTAACATCGGTCGATATAAATTGGGCGCTTTATGTTTGGGTGGTGCACAAGGAAGTGCAGATACAGCCATTAAATATGCCAATGAAAGAGTTCAATTTGGCCAGGCCATTTCTAATTTTGGTGCCATTAAATATAAGATTGCAGAACAAGCGATTCGTATTTTTTCTGGACAAAGTGCCCTATATAGGGTTTCCCATTTGTTGCAAAAAAAGAGAGAGGAATTAGCTGCAGAAGGGGTGCCATTTGCTAAAGCTAAATTGGAGGGGGCAGAAGAATATGCTATTGAGTGTTCTATTCTAAAGATTGTAGGTTCGGAAGTGGTTGATTATGTGGTAGATGAAACCTTACAAATTCATGGTGGCATGGGTTTCTCCGAAGAAGGAACTGCGGCCAGAGGCTATAGGGATTCAAGAATAAATAGAATCTACGAAGGAACGAATGAAATAAACAGAATGTTGATGGTTGACCAACTCTTTAAAAGGGCTCTGAAGGGAGAACTTGATTTGGTTGGTCCCGCCTGGGCCGTTCAAAAGGAGTTAGCTTCTATGCCTGTATTGGAAAATGTATCGGGGCCTTATGCAGAGGAGAAAAAAGCTATTACCGATTTTAAGAAAATTTTACTAATGGTAGCGGGTGCTGCTGCAAAATCTCAAATGGACGGTAAGATTAATTTGAAGGAAGAACAAGAGGTCTTATTTAATCTTTCTGATATGCTTACCGATTTGTTTTTAGCAGAATCTACCTTGCTTCGCGTAGAAAAGCTTTCTATAAAAGCGGACAAGCAAATAAATCAAGAAGTGTATGATGCCATTTTAAAGGTGTTTTTACACGATGCATCCTTTAGAATGCAAAAAAATGCTACCGATGCTTTATCGTCCTTCTCTGAGGGGGATCTCCTTAAAACTTTTTTAATGGGTGTGAAGAGATTCTCAAAATATCCGATTCAACCTGTTAAGGAAGCGAGAAGAAAAGTGGCAGATTGTTTAATTGCGGCTAATGCTTATGTTTTAGGCGCCTAAGGATGAAAATTTTTAACTATTTTTGTAAAAATTAAATGTTATGAGCGAGTATAAAGAAATAGTTAAAGACGGAGTAAAAAATATAGGAAATAGAATGAAGAAATTTTTTCTTTACGTTATCGGGTTTATTCTCTTCGGTTTTATCAGCTATCTGGT
>CANMVX010000154.1 GCA_947501115.1 Haliscomenobacteraceae bacterium | reverse complement strand
TGTTTATAGACAGCGACCGTCTTTTCTATTCTATTTTTCGAATAGGTAGGCGGTTTTATGATACCAAGATTCTTTAGTACAAATTCATCCCATACAGGTTTATCCGGATTAATTGTTGCCATCAACTTACTACTAAATGATGCCTCTATTCTTCCAAAACTCGAATGAAAATACCTCAATACTTCCTCGAAAATCACATCTTTAGTCTTATGTTTTTCCATAAAATTAAAATAAATAGCATAATATTTCATTTCCAAACAATAGACACTAACACAAAAAAGTGTCTATTGTTTGAATTAAATTCTTACCTTTACATGGTCAATCATAATGTAATGGCAGATAAGGCAATCAAAGAACACTTGCAGGAACATTTCAAAGGTAAAGAATACTTCACCCGGAACGAATTGTTTGATTTTTACAGAAAATTTGAGCCTTTAAAAGAAACAACTTTTAGGTGGCGGCTTTTTAATTTAAAAGAAAATAAAATTATTCGGTCCTTAACCAAGGATATTTTCACCTTTAATTCACTTCCCGATTATTATCCTGAAGTGACGAATGAAAATAAAGAACTAATAAGTTTATTGTTAAAACAATTCAGTGATCTTAAATTAAGTATTTGGTCAACTCAAATTTTAAATGAATTTTTGCTACACATACCTGGCAATAAGTTCACTGTCTTAGAAGTTGAGAAAGATGCATTAGAACCGGTATTCCATTATTTACAAGATACTAATATAAAAGATATTTTTTTGGAACCAACTGAAAAAGAAATGGCACTTTATGTAAATGATAAAACAAATGCAATTATTCTAAAAAAACTTATTACAAAATCACCTTTACAAAGAATTGATTATGTACCTACCATTACATTGGAGAAATTGATTGTAGATATTTATTCGGATAAAAAATTATTCGAAGCTTTTCAAGGAAGTGAATTGGTGCGCATAATCAATAATGCTTTCAAAAAATATGCTATTAATACCACAACTCTTTTAAATTACGCAAATAGGAGATCAAAAAGAGATGACATGGAAGCGTATTTAATGCAAAAAACAGACTTACCTAAAACTATTTTTAATGATTGATAAATCATCTCTTTCAGCAGAATGGCTAAACTTGAAACAGGCCGAATTTAAAAAAGATCCAAGTCTTATTGAAAGTATGATCCTTGCGTTGTATCTGTTGGAGCAATTAAAGCAAACGGGACTGGATTTTATATTCAAAGGAGGTACAAGTTTAATTCTTCTATTAGAAAGACCTGCAAGGTTTTCTGTTGATATTGATGTAATTGTTAATCCAAAAGTTCATCGTAAAGAACTTGAAAACTACTTGAACAAAATAGTCGGTGATGTTTTCTTAAAGTTAGAGGCAGATGAACGAAGAAGTTATAAAGGCAAAATTCCAAAAGCTCATTACAAATTTATTTATAAATCAAATCTTGTAACTAAAAATCAGGAAGGTCAAATAGTTCAAAACCCAGAACGAGAAATATTATTAGATATACTTTTTGCTGAAAACACTTATCCTGTATTGAAAGAAAAGCCTATCAATACTGGATGGATAAAACAAAATAGTGAGCCTTTAACCGTATTTGTTCCTTGCGAAAATTCAATAGCAGGAGATAAGCTAACAGCTTACGCTCCAACAACTATAGGCATTCCATACAAAATGGAAAAAGAAAAGGAAATAATAAAGCAGTTATTTGATATCGGTACACTTTTCAATATACTTTCAGATATTGAGGTTTTTAGAAAATCGTTTTATTCAACAGCAAAAGGGGAAATAAGTTATAGGCCGGAAAGTGAACTCACCGCTGAAATTGTTTTACAAGATATAATTGATACTGGAATTATTATGGCTAAAAGAGATACCCAGCAAAAAGAAGATGTAGAAAAATTTGAAGAGTTAAAAAAAGGTATAAATCAATTCAGACATTATGTTTATTTAGGAAGTTTTCGCATGGAGGAAGCTCAAGTAGCAGCATCAAAGGCTGCGTATCTTGCTGCTCACACTTTAGTAAAAGCTAAAGGTGAACTGAAAAAATTTGATGGTGTGACAGATAATAAAATATTCTTGATTGAACATCCAGATTTTAATTTCTTGAATAAAAAGTTGAAGTTTGTTGCAAAAGGTGAAGCATTGTTTTACTGGAGTGAAACCATTAAGTTAATTCGATAAAAGGAAATCTTCTCTAAAAAACCTAAAATTTAGTGGCTCACTTTGAGCCGGAATGGTTGGCCCACTTTTTAGTGGAATATTCACTCCCCTCGTTTAAACACCCGATTGTAATTTCACGTTAAATAACCGCCTAATGAATTTTGATAAGATCAAGTTTTAAAACGCTGTCGTTTTATCCCCTCTGTCAACCCTAAAGGCTAATGTTGGACCATATCTGTGTCCTAAAAAGCCAATGCACGTAAATGTTATGTTATATTTCTGGGAATAGAATTCAAATGACGGATTAAGTAATTTACTTACTTTCTTGATTTTTCCAGCATTAATATCATCCGTTATTATTCTAAAGACATCCTGGTCATACGCAAGACTTAAGTCGGTAACTATCCAGCCACCATCTTCCAATTTATCCCATATTGTACCTCTGCCATTGCGACTTGAATACCATTTGCTGCCACTTCCACCTTCTCCCTCACTGTCACCTCTATGAAAGAATACGGCAAGCTTCCTTATCTCTTTATCAAAACCAGAAAACCCATAACCTCTCCTAAATTTGAGCTGAAGTTCTACCCGTGGGTATATGTAAATAAAATTCTGTTAAAACGCAAGGCTTTATATGCACAGAATACCTGTCATCTACAGCCGGGCCTTCCAGCGTGCATCTAATATAATCAAAGTCCGGATGCTTGAAAATCGGAGAGATACTATCCGCAGGTCTGTCCAGATGGTTAAATCTGGTATCCTGATGGTCCGGTCGAAAATATCCGCGATCTACAAACCAGAATACATCAATTACCGGAGCAAAATGGGTCACGGGGACTTCCAGATCAAAGCCGCTACATGGATAAAATAACACTTTGGACGCACTCTGAGCTAAATTTTCAACAGGTGCAGCGATGGGAACATCTATTGCAATAGTTTTTTGTACAAACATAATATTCTATAATTTAGATAGTTAGGTAGTATCTTAGCTTTAAATTCCTTTATTGAATGATTCTTTTAAAAAACGTATTTTAATTCAACAACATGATTTCCAGAATAAATTTGGGCAGTTCTTCCCTGATGAACATACCCGCATTTTTGCATGGTTTTGATAGCTGGAAGATTATTTTCGTAACAATGACCAAAAGTCTCCTTATAACCTAGTGAACCTACAAAACGGGTGAGTTCATTTAACGTTTCAGTCGCATACCCCTTGTCGACATAATCTAATCCTATATTAAAGCCGACATCATTCGGATAGCCGGGGAAATAACTTCCGTGAATGGCAAAACCAATAATATCATTTTCCATTTTTCGTCGTATCAACCAAAATCTATATCCCTTTTGTTCATTGGACAAAAAGCCTCTTAATTGAGAAAATCTGGTGACTTCATAAGGAACATAATTATTAATGTGCTGAAGTTTTTCCTGCGTGCCAAAAAAATTTTGCCACAATTCTTGCAATTCATCGGGGGTGGGAATTAGAATATAACTAAGTCTAAGCGTTTCATTCATAACATATTACATTTTAATTTTTAAAAATATTTTTTAGTTTATACCCTAAGTCTCTTTACAAGCCCAAAGGTGATTGGGTCGGCAAGGTCTGGCATTCGTTTGTTCCTTGCTTCAACTGTTTGTGTTATTAACCTGGATTTCCTAAGCGGTCAAGGGTAATGATCAATCTTGCTGGCTGCTCAAGCTGCCCATACACTATGGCTCTTTGACCATAAGTAACAGCTAACGATTTAGCATTATCTAACGATATTCCGGCAATGAAAAAGCTTTTTTCAGCTGGCCACTCCTTTTGTTTATCCTGACCTTCGCCCTCAATTACTATGTAGTCATTGACTAATTTACGAAGTTCACTGTTCCTTCGAATATTCTCTTCTTCCTCAAGAGAACAGGA
>CANMVX010000153.1 GCA_947501115.1 Haliscomenobacteraceae bacterium | reverse complement strand
TGAATTATAATTTGAAGCCATGGTGTAACCATAAGCCCCGGCATTATGAAAACACAGGATATCGCCTTCTTTTATTTCTGGTAATTCCCGCTGTTTGGCAAAGGTGTCTGTTTCACATATATTACCCACAATGTCATAAGTTAATAAAGCGCCATCGGGGTTGGAACAGTTGGTTATATGATGATATGCATCGTAAAACATGGGTCTGATCAGATGATTAAATCCAGAATCAACGCCGGCAAATAATACGTAAGGCGTTTGTTTTACCACATTTACCTGCGTAAAAAAGTAGCCGGCTTCACTTACCAAATATTTCCCAGGCTCGAAAATAAGGGCTAAAGTCCTGCCATATTTTTGGCAGAATTGATTGAAAGAAGCACTCAGTAATCTACCTAATTCGTTGATATCTGCTTTTTTATCTTCCGGTTTATAGTTTATTTTAAATCCTCCGCCTAAATCTAAAAAGGCTAAATCAGGGAATTGTAACGCTATGTCAAACAGCAAATCAGCTACCTTTACAAAAGATTCAGCATCTTTTACGTCAGAGCCAATATGAATATGCAGACCTTCTACCTTCAATCCGGTTTTGGAAAGGATTGATTTTATATCACCTATCTGTTCAAAGGAAATACCAAATTTAGAATGTGTATGGCCAACGGAAATATTAATATTACCGCCTGCCAGGATATGGGGATTTAGCCTTACACAAACTGGGGTTTCAGGGAAAACCTGGCCAAAACGAAGAAGAAATGGTAAATTATCAATATTAATGCGAACCCCCATTTCAACGGCCTCGGCTATTTCTTCAAAGCCAACCATGTTAGGGGTAAACATGATGTCATTTGGTTTGAATCCCGCTAATAAACCAATCTTGATTTCTTCTATTGAAACTGTATCTAATCCTGTTCCCCATTTTTTCATCAGGCGCAACACATTAATGTTAGTCAGGGCTTTACATGCATAATGGATATGCAAATCTTCCACAGAAAACGCGGCTTTAAAGGCTGCTACCTGTTTTGCCATTTCATCGGCATCGTAAACATATAAAGGCGTTCCTAATTTGGCACACCAAATGGCTGGCTCAAATCCTTCTGGAATGGCTTTGCCTCTTATTTCTGAATGATTCATTGAAAATTCTTAAAATTTACCGCAAAATTGCGATATTTCTTTCATAACCTTGCACCCATTGGACGCAATTTTGCATCTTATGGTAAAAATATCCTTTTTCTGCCTTTATTTTTAAGGGTTTATATCTTTTATGGAGGAATCAGTGTTAATTCAGCTTTGCTTAAAACAGGACCATACCGCCCAGGAATTCTTGTATAAAAAGTATGCTCCCAGGTTTTTAGCGCTTATCCTTCGCTATATTCCCCGACGTGATGATGCTGAAGATGTACTGGTTGAATCTATTTTTAAGATTTTCACAAAATTGGATACTTTTAAAAAAGAGGGAAGTTTCGAAGGTTGGATGAAGAGATTGGTAGTTAATGACTGCTTGATGTTTTTAAGAAAAAATAAAATGATTACCGTAGGCATCGATACCTTGAATGAGGCTAAAGCTGACTTGGATGATTCTTTTATTATGGAGAAAGATGTTGAAGCTTTAAGGCGGGTAATCGATGCTTTGCCAAGTGGTTATAAAATTATTTTTAATTTATATGTGGTTGAAGGTTATAAGCATAAAGAGATTGCCCAACTTTTGGGCATCAGTGTTAATACCTCTAAATCGCAATTGATTCATGCAAAAAGAAGCATAAGAAAACAACTTGGGTTAACGCATTTGGAGACAGATCATTCAAAAACCGAAGATGATGATGATGAATAATTCTAATGATATGAAAAATAAAATGTCCTCCTGGGGTCAAGTGGCTGAAGAATTGAATAAGTTGGAACAAACGCCATCGAATGAGGTGTGGGTTCGCATTCAACAAAAGAAAATTAGAAGAAGGTTGATTCGATTAAGTTATAGCAGTGTTGCGGCTACTTTTTTACTGATTGTAGGTGTATTTTTGTTTAATCAGAAGGAATCACTTACTTTTTCAGGCTATTCTTATGAACCTGGCATTGAGCAGACAGAGGCAGAATCATTTCTAGCCTCCATCACTTTTTCCAATGCTCATTTACAACACGGTAAGGTTGGGGAGGGGAATGTACCTAAAATACTTGTTCCCAGAAATCCTTAATATACAGTGTATTTAGCTTGCTTAATGAAATAATTAAATGCGGGGGCAAGTAATTTTCTTTTTGTAATCTGCCGGTTTTATCCAGGTAAAATTTATTTCAAATGAATTTCTGCTAAAACTACTTGTTTGCAGAGGTTTTTGACCTATCGAATAGGCTAAGCCAAGCTGAATATTTTTTAGTTCAAAAATGGTCTGAAAAGTTATTTCACCAAAAAACCATTTTCCATTATCTGATTGATTACCATGCAGCCAGACACCAGCTCTTAACGCCTGATCATTCCAGTCCTGTGGATTAAAACGGAAGGGGGCTCCCAGGCTGATTCTTTGATGCGGGCCCTGTACGAGATAGTAAATAACGGGTAAAATATGTGTGTTTTCCGTTAAAGACCATTCTCCACCCGCAATTAGGGTTGTTTTTCTCTCTAATCGGGAATCAGTATTGGGAATAAATCCCGTTTTTGGCTCATTAATATGAAACATACTAACGCCCGCATAAATACCCGTATTTTTACTCCAACTGTTGGACCAAAGAACGCCAGCATTTACATCGGGTACATAAGACGAGGAATAAGTAATGCCATTAGGTTCTCCACTTGGCAAGGTTGTATTCACCCCACCAATATTGGGGTCATATTGATTAGAAAACCAGGTATTACTGGCTAATGAAGTTTGCTCCAGTCCAACCTGGAATGCCAGGCTTAAATATTGCGTTCCTTTACCATAGCGACCTGCTTTGAGCAGTTTTAAATATCCACCACCAAGACTTACTTTTTGATGTACAAAAGAAGGATCTCCTATTTTGAATGAGGAAATTAAGCCTTGTAAAGTCCAGAAATCCTGCCTTCCTGCTTTGTATCTGGTATCAATACCGAAAGCAGACAGTTGATTTTTGTAGGACAAACTAGGCAAATCACTTTGGGTGTTGAACTGAAGGCTTGCTCTGATTTCTCCTGAATGAAGCCCTGCAAAGGCTGGATTAGCTAAAAGGGGTTGCGAGGTAATTTGTGAAAAAACTGGGTCTTGTCCATTCACTGAAATAAGCGAAGAAATAAAAATGAGCAAAACAAACCAGGTATTTCTAAAAATCATTTTGTAAAATTAACGAATCAATTGGGTTTGTCCACGCAAATAATCCTTGTAGCCATCGGGATATTCGACCGTACAAAACCATTCATAATTTCCAACGGGCACTTCCATTTGCCTAAAAGTACCATTCCAACCGCGGCTTGTTTCATTGGTAAAAAAATCTGCATCCTGGTAAACCAAATTACCAAGCTGGTCGTAAATTTTAAACTGAAGTATTTTTATATTTTCAGGCCCATGGATCATTAAAATATCATTTTGGGCGTCATTATTGGGACTAAATGCCGTTGGTATTGCAATATTTCGTTGTTGACTCACCAGAATTTTTACTCCGTCCTTAGCAATGCATCCATTTCTATCTGTTGCCGACAGATTTATTTCCATGGTTCTATTGGCAGTAAATACGGCATCTTTACAACGTAAACAGGATAAAGCAGTGCTATCGGGCAATGACCATTGGTATTTTATAGGTGCCTGACCATTGAAAAGTAAGGGAATAAGAGATATTTTCTGATTGTAATTTGCTTTGATAACTTCCTGACCTAAATCTATATTGAAAAAGAGTGGTTCAGGGATATTGAAAGTAGTGTCCGTTATACAGCTATTGGCATCTTTTAGAAAAAGGGTATATTTTCCAGTACCTAAATTACTAATACGATTCCCCGTTTGCCAGGTCGTCTTATCAAAACTGTAAACAAATGGCCCTTTACCACCAAAAGCGACAAAGCTTAAGATGGCATCTGATTTTCTAAAGCAACTTACACTGTCTAAATCGAAGTCTAAAATAGTTTTTTCGGGTTGATAAATAGTTACCTC
>CANMVX010000152.1 GCA_947501115.1 Haliscomenobacteraceae bacterium | reverse complement strand
TTCCCGCTCAAATATCCGATCTATTTCATCTTCAACATCCATTTTATCGCGATATTCATCACTGGCAATGGCCCTTCCCAGGCGTTCAACCATCTTCCAAACCAAAGGATCGTGAATATCTCCTTGAAAGTCAACCTGGTGCTTATCTGCTTTATCCTGGTACATCGGACTAAATATCTGCATTACCCTATCTAGTTTACCACGGGATTCTAAAGGCAACCTACCCACCTGTATCATATAAGAATCATGAGTCAGCAGCTCCACAAAATCATCTTTGACCCCCAATATCTCTTCCGTAACTGCATCAACATACTCCCGTTTCACCTTAATGACCCCCGAGGGCACATTATTTAGCAGAAAACCCAAAAAATAAATGGTAATAATGGGTAAAGTGCGAAAAACAGCTTTGCCATCATTATCGATCATCTGGTCTTCCTTCCGGTAATTATCCCCCAGATAGCGTCTAAAACGCATCACATCAAATACCTGTTTTGACTTTTGTAACTCTATGAGCACCTTAAAAAAGCTACCATCCTTCTTCTTAATGATTGCTTTGAAGTCCAATCTTAAAATCTTGATACTATCGCTACTTTCAGTAGATGTTTCCTGTGGTTTGAATTCCAGCTGAACCACCTCCTCACCCAATATGGTAGATAGTAAATCGCGGGCAATTTCAGCATCCTCCAGCAGATATTTAAACACAACGTCATAAATAGGATTGGCGATAATCATGAAAATCTATTTTAATTCAAGGCAAGATAGGCTATTTAAGCATTATCCGGGAAGACAAAAATCTATTATTTCCGATGTATTATAGAATATGGGGAAAGCCCTAAAGTATATAGTGGGAATTTGTGCCGCCAGGGGCTAAAAGGTAATTTGAGCCCATTTTTGCCGCCAGGGGCATGATAGTCTATAGACGTGTGACCCCGAGGGGGTCAGGAATGAAAAAGGTAAACTTTTTTTAGGACAGGTCACGTTTTTTTTTATATCTGTAATCCACTATCACATCACCTGCATATAATTGATCGTTTTTGATTCTAAATTTAAGATTTGCCGGAACAAGAACCAACATGGTTGATGACTGTCTGGAAATAGGAAATGAAACTATTTTTGCCAATATAAAGTTTCCACCAATATTTCAACTTCCACAAGAAGGTGATAAATGTCATTCATAGTTTTTCGAACTAATTGAAATTATATCTTAACTTTGGTTTTATCCTACATTACATTCAAATTACAATAAAAACCCAATGAAACATACATTTATAAAGCAATTCAAGGAGTTATCAAACGATCAGGTCGCTCTCGTGGGAGGTAAAAATGCTTCGCTTGGAGAAATGTTCAATAGGCTTACTCCCAAGGGTATAAATATTCCTGATGGCTTTGCGACTACAGCAGAAGCATATTGGTTATTCCTGGATGAAAATAACATTCGGGAAAAGCTTACCCTTTTGATGAATAAAATTGATCAGCACAACTTTTCAAATCTTCGGGAAATAGGCGCAGAAGCAAGAGCTTTGGTGCTAAATGCCGTTATTCCGCAACTGCTTGCTGAAGAAATAAAATTGGCATACAGACATTTGAATGCCAGTTATGATACTGAGATGGAAGTAGCTGTTAGAAGCAGTGCTACCGCTGAAGATTTACCAACTGCAAGTTTTGCTGGTCAGCACGATTCATTTTTGAATATAAAAGGAGAAGAAGTATTGCTTCATACCTGCCAGAAATGTTTTGCTTCATTATTTAACGATAGAGCTATCAAATACAGAATAAATAATGGATTTGAGCACATGCATGTTGCTCTGTCTGTTGGCGTTCAGCGTATGGTTCGATCCGATATAGCTTCTGCAGGAGTCGGTTTCACTATAGAACCCGAAACTGGCTTTGAAAATATGATTTACCTTACAGGAAGTTGGGGTTTAGGCGAAAACGTGGTGCAGGGAGCTGTAAATCCGGACGAATTTTATATATTTAAACCATCTATTCGCAACGGAAATAAATCACTCGTTACGAAGAAATTAGGGAGTAAATCGAAAACTATGATTTATGCTCAGGGACAAAATGCATTGAATAAGAGCATAGAAAATATTAACACACCGATAGAAAAACAACAATTATTTGTACTATCAGATGCTGAAATTGAAATTTTGGCTTCATGGTGTTTGAAAATAGAGGAACATTATAATATGCCTATGGATATTGAATGGGCAAAAGATGGAATGACCAATGAACTGTTTATTGTTCAGGCCAGACCTGAGACTATTCATAACAAAACCAGGAGTATATCCTTTAAAGAATATCGCTTAACAGAAAAAGGAAAGGTAATAACCATCGGCAAAGCCGTTGGAAGCAAAATAGTTTCAGGAGTAGCAAGGGTTTTGGAATCGCCTGCTGATGCACACAAATTGCAACCCGGCGAAATATTAGTTACGGACATAACTAATCCTGATTGGAACATAGTACTAAAAAAAGCGTCAGTTATTATTACAAATAAAGGCGGAAGAACAAGCCATGCCGCTATTGTCGCCCGAGAGCTCGGCGTAGCCGCTGTGGTAGGAACAACCAATGCCACCGAAAAGATAATGGATGGGCAGTTCATCACCGTCTCTTGTGCAGAAGGTGATGAAGGACGAATTTATGAAGGAAAATTGCATTGGGAGGAAAAAGAAATCAATCTTGTCAATACAAAAGTCCCAAAGACAAAAGCCATGTTTATTTTGGCCGATCCCGATAAAGCATTACAACTTTCATTTTATCCTAATCAGGGTGTAGGCTTAATGCGAATGGAATTTGTAATCAATAATTCTATTCAAATTCACCCCATGGCTTTAGTGAATTTCGATGCGTTAAAAGATGAAAAAGCAAAACAAGAAATAGAACGGCTCACGAAAAATCATCCCGACAAATCAGCATACTTTATTGATAAACTATCTCAGGCCATTGCCTTTGTAGCGGCAGCATTTCATCCAAAAGAGGTAATTGTCAGGATGAGCGATTTTAAAACTAATGAATACGCGAACTTGATTGGTGGCAAACAATTTGAACCTGATGAAGAAAACCCCATGCTTGGCTTCAGGGGAGCATCAAGGTATTACAGTCCTTTGTACAGGGAAGGTTTCCGCTTAGAATGTGAGGCAATTAAAACAGTCCGAAATCAAATGGGACTCACCAATGTAAAAGTCATGATACCATTTTGCAGAACCGTGGAAGAAGGTGAAAAAGTGGTGAAGCTGATGGAAGATTTTGGATTAAAACAAGGGGATAACGGACTGGAAATATATGTGATGATTGAAATACCGAGCAATGTAATTCTCGCAGAAAAGTTTGCAAAAGTATTTGATGGATTCTCTATCGGCTCCAATGATTTAACACAACTTACCCTTGGAATTGACCGCGATTCGGCCATTATCAGTCATTTGTTTGATGAGAATAACGAAGCGGTGAAATGGATGTTGAAAAATGTCATTGAAACAGCCAAAAAATGTGGGGTGAAAATTGGATTATGCGGACAAGCCCCAAGTGATTATCCTGAATTTGCTCAATTTCTTGTGGAGCAAAGGATAAATAGTATTTCGTTTAATCCAGACGCATTGATAAATGGCATAGAGAATATCAATAAAGCGGAGATGAAATAAAGGTTCATATACTTATGTGGATAAAGTCAAAAAACCTTAAACGAGCTGTCAAAAGGAATTATCCCGGATTCAGTTGCCTTTTCAACGATTCTATTTCCATTTGTAAGGCTATATTTTTTTGAATTTCAACTTCTGAACGTTTTTTCTCCACCTCAGTTCGTTTTTTCTCTGTCTCAACTCGTTTTTTCTGTAATTCAGTGCGCTTATTTGCGTTTTCCACTTGCTTTTTCGTCCTCTCGTAGCGTTTCACCGATTTATCTAATAACTTATCTTTTTGGGCAATAACGATATCCTTTTTCCCCAATTCCCGCTCAAATATCCGATCTATTTCATCTTCAACATCCATTTTATCGCGATATTCATCACTGGCAATGGCCCTTCCCAGGCGTTCAACCATCTTCCAAACCAAAGGATCGTGAATATCTCCTTGAAAGTCAACCTGGTGCTTATCTG
>CANMVX010000151.1 GCA_947501115.1 Haliscomenobacteraceae bacterium | reverse complement strand
TCTGTTGGAAGATGGCATCGACATTATGACCTTAAAGAACTTATTGGGTCATGAAAACATCGAAACCACCATAGAGTACCTGCAAATTGCACAACTGCCAACGCAGAAAGTTTTCAGCCCACTGGATACTTTGTTTGAGCAATGCAGACAGAGCAAGTAGGCATCAAACCGCCTCGTTTTGAGATTACAGACGTATTACAAAAACTGGGAGAAGGCGTCGAAAAAATTGGCATGCCCGCTGGGCGCCACGAAACTCTAGCTGTTAAAGGCCGGTTATTTTATGATGTAAAAATTTGTATTCTTCGGGGGCTGTGGGCGACTTATAAATGCACCCAGTAAATTTCCTGCAGTTTTTATCAATTCTTTTCTTTCCTGAGATTGTAATTCCAGAGCTTTCATCTGTTTTTGGTTCTCTTGCTGTTGCAGAGCTATTTGGCGATCTGACTCGTTTTTTTGATTAGCAATCTCTATATTGGTTTGATTAATGCTTTGTTGTAGTTCAACCTCTGTCTCTTTCAATTTTTGTTCTGACTCGGCTAACTCCTTCTTTTTTGAAGTTCTTTTTGATTGAAAATAAAATCATTGATTTGCTTTCCCAATGACTGGGCCTGCGAATAAAACTGAGAGTAAATACTTATTTCGTTAAGAGTTGAAAAAGCATTTTCATAATCGCCTTTTGATACAAAATCTTGGGCTTGCAAAAAGATAGCGTAATCAGATTTGTAGGATAAAGATGTATACAATTCTTTGGTTAGGGTGGCAATACTATTGTAGCAAGGGACGTTAGTAGGAATAGAGAGACAGATAGCTGCTACATGTTTCAAGTTTGTCTCCACAATCGAATGTAGAAATAGCCAGAGTAACAACCGTTGATTGATTAGTGTTAACATTGAAAACATAAAACTCACTTTGCCAATTCCGACTATATATTAAGCTGGAACTACGGCTAATATCCAAATAGGATTGACCAGTTTTCTCAGATTTATGCAAAATAATAAAATCGTGATTGAACATTTTTAGATTTGCAATTTGGTCACCTGTAAAATTGTCCAATTTATTGTTATTATAAGCTGTAAACAATTGGGTATTAGAAAATTATTTAGCAGTCAGCCCTCCTTTATTTAAATTATCTACAATAGCATCATTTAAATATAGGAAGTATTTATCCCAATCCATCTTCATAAAAGCTATGCTAGCTATGCTTTGCCCAGAAGATAGGTTGTAAAATATTGTTGTTAAAAGTATGAGCAATGTTTTTTTCATAATTATCTGTTTTTACCGAAGAGGTTCCAACGAGTATTTATAATAAAATGAATATTTTGATATTCAATCCAAGGGTTTGTTGATATATTATCAACCATTATAAAGCGATTGTTTCTTGCTAATTGTTTCATAAAAGATACTTTATCTGAATGGCTTTCAGGTTCACCCCAAATGTTAGGATCCCAATTACAGCCAAAACCATGATCAGCCAAAAATATAAGATTTGGGCGAAGACCGGATCTACATAGAACTTGATATGTTCCAACACCCTCAGTACCCAATTGATAGAAACGGACTACTTTATGGCTTTTTTTGTTTAAAAGAATGTAAAGTTTTGACTCTTTCTGATTAGGTTGAGCGAATTGTGTGCTCAGCTCATGCCTATACCAGAACTCATCCCAGTTTTGTTCGCCAAAGTCTGATGGAGTTAATTGAATCACTTTGATTACCTCCCAATCAATCAGGGTTGCCAAATCTTCTAACGATAAATGTTCGATATAATCACAATAAATAACATCCTCGACATTTTTTAAATCCTTAAGGATAAATTTCAAGGTTTCCAAATCCTTTCCGGAGCCAGGGTAGTATACTCGTTTTAATATCGGTAAAACTCTCATAAGTTCTCTATCATTATTTTCTTGCATAGTGTAAATTTATATGTTTTTGTTAACTGGCCTATAACGTTTTGGCGCTTGGCGCAGTGGCGGATTTCGGAGCACAAAACTGTCAATACACCACAAAAGTTGATGCGAGGTAGAATATTCAATTAACCACTTAAACCGCAATTGAGCCAAACGCCTGTTGGCAGCTGAGCTTCTTAATTAATTCGTTACCTATTAGATTTGCTAATTTTACAGGAACAGCATTACCTAATTGTCTCATTCCTTCTGTCCATGAGCCTGTTATCAAATAATCATCTGGAAATGTTTGTATTCTTTTTGCTTCTAGAATGGTAAGATATCTTACTTCTCCATTTTCAAATCGAATCATATTCTCACCACCAGGAACACCGTGGTCTCCTGCCTTGATTGTTTTTGAAGGCTCATCAATGTAGCTACCTGTATGACCGGGATAAACTCTTGCGCCATCTCTAAAGATGTGTTCAGAACTAAACTCATTTGTTTTCGGGTCAGGAAGGCCTATCAATGCTTCCCTTATGGTTTGCCAAGGTTTTTTTTCAGGCGAAAAGAAACCATACTGATTCTTTAAGTTCTCAACTCTTTTTTTCAGGGAATCATCTGCAATCTCTCTTTTTGACTTAGCCACTTTATTCCTTTCCCAATACTCACCACTGACAAACTTGTCCCAAATTAATCTTTCTTCCGAATGGGTTTCTTTGGGGAATGACCATTCAATACCTAAATCATCACGAATGCCAACAATTATTACTCTCTCTCTCTTTTGAGGTATGCCATAATTGGCTGCGTTAATTAGCCTGAAAACAACATTATACTTCAGTCCTGCATAAACTCCTGCTGTGTGAATTTTTTCAAGTCTTTGTAAATGACTTTGCCAATCTTCACTTTTAATTAAGCCAATTTCAGGATAAGTCAATTGTAATATGATATAGTTGAAATAAGAAGCGAAGGACTGACGAAGAAGTCCTTTGACATTTTCGAAGATAAATGCCTTCGGCATTAGTTCTCTGATTCCTTGTATTGCATGAGGAAACATATCTCGACTATCATCAAATCCTTTAGCCTTACCACCAAGTGAAAAAGGCTGGCAAGGCGGACCACCCCCAAGAATATCAATTGAGCCAATATCTTTAAAATTAAAATTCCTTATGTCTTGCTCAAAAATCTTGGACTTAGGAAAATTTAGTCTAAGAGTGTTACAAGCATCTTTGTTGTACTCAAGAAGCCCTGTATGTTCAAAGCCTGAAATTCGCAAACCTTCTGCTAAACCACCAGCACCAGAGAATATTTCTAAAGATTTCATTTTGTCTTCCATTTTGTAAAGTATTCCGCAGCCTTTTCTTCAACTCGATTATTATCAGGTTCTTGACCGAGGCATTTGTCTGCCCAAGGTCTGCCCGGGTGTAAAACATCCCATTCAGATTTTGCTTGATTGTACCTTCCTTTGCCAGGGTCATGGTTGCCAAACCCGTCAATTTTGGTATTCCAAATAGGCTTGTAGTATCTTATTAGTGCCGCTTCTACGGTGCTGATTAGGCTACTTGCGGCATTTTCCAATATCATGAATCTGCAATAAAAGTCTTCTGTCTGCAAATTTACTGCTTGCTCAATACTTCTTGAGTGTTCATTCAGCCTTCCGTTTAATTCAAAGGATTTTTTATCACTGTCTGTTTCCACTCTTGCTTGTCTCCAGCCGCGTGGCACAGCTTTTCCAACATAAATTGGCATGGCAAATTCAATCCTGTTTTTTGCGGCTAAGTCAATATAGGTCTTACTCTTTCCAGTGTAATAGATGGCATAAACACCTGTCCCATGAAACTTAACAGGTGGTGGTAGTTTTATTACTGGGGTTCCGTTGAAAAATCTTATCGTGTCTTTGATGATTTCTTCAAAGGCATCCGATGTATATACGTGTTCGTCTCTGTTAAATTCTCTATTCATTTCTATTGTTGTCTGTCTTTTAGCTTTGCTGCCAACTACCATATATGCGAAACAAACTTTCGCCTATACACCTAGTTTTGGTTGTATTAGCGAAGGTTTATTTCGTTTTTGTATCTAAATATAAGTACTATTTTTCTATAAATCGTCAAATGGACTTTTAATTTGTTGTATGCTTTTGGTACTAACATGAGTATATATTTCAGTAGTTTTGCTGCTACTGTGACCTAATAGTTCTTGAATATAGCGCAAGTCAGTTCCACTTTACAAAAGATGCGTCGCATAACTATGTCTGAGCCAATGTAAAATAACAGGTTTTGTAATTCTC
>CANMVX010000150.1 GCA_947501115.1 Haliscomenobacteraceae bacterium | reverse complement strand
TTTTCAGGGTTGAAATAATTTAGATTTGTGATCTCTCTCTGAGAGCGAATGATATCAGAACGGCTAAATTTTTCAGCAGGTAATGTTCTTAATTCCCGACGAATGACATGTTCGTGCGTCCGGTCATTTCCAGCAATGACTACCTTGTCTATATTTGCCTGAGGGCCTTCAAAAATTCTTAATTCTATATCAATAGAATCCCCGATAATGGCAACTTCTACCGGATCTACCTGAAAAAATAAATAACCAAAATCCATATAAAGAGAACTTACATCTCTTCCATCCTGACTGAATTTTAACCTGTTATCCAACAATTCCTGATTATAAACAGCCCCTTTTTCTATGCCCAAAACAGAAGTAAGGGTCTTATCATCATAAATAGAGTTTCCTTTCCAGGTTAAATTTCTAAAATAATATCTTTTTCCTTCGTTCAGAAAAAGCTTTATCCTTAAATATCCTTCGGCATCACGCCATAGACTATCTTTTAAAATCCTCGCATCTCTGTAACCAATGGTGTTATAGTAATCGATTAACTTTTTCTTATCTTCTTTATACTCTTTTTGTACTAATTTAGAAGCCGACAGTAATTTCTTTCTTTCTTTGGTTTTCGATAATTTTTTAAGAAGTTTTTTGTCTGGAACCTCAATATTTCCGTCGAGGACAATTTCCTCAATTCTGATTTTTTCGCCTCTGGAAATATCAAAAACTAAGTTCACGGAATTAACTCTGGCGGTGTCTTTCACCTCGGTAACTGTCACTTTAGTATCAAAAAAGCCTTTATCTGCAAAGTGTTTTTCCAATCCTTCTGCAGCATTAACTTTGATATTATCTGTAATAATTCCACCTTTCACCAAAAACTTATTGACTACTTCATTCAATGATTCGTGTTGACTTTTTCCAATGCCTGTGAAAGAGTGGGTACTTAATCTGGGTCGTTCGACTACAATAATATCAAGAAAGATAACATCGCCAATATTTTTGGATTTGATGATGCGCACATCAGTAAAGAGTCTTAGATTCCACAGGTTTTTGATCGCCCTGGGAATTTTTGCTCCGGGGATTCTCACCTTATCTCCAACAACAAGGCCGGAAATACTGATAATTGCATTGTCGTCACTAAATTCAGCGCCAGTTACAGAAATAGCGCCTATTTCGAACTCACCCGGTTTTGAATAATCAAACGTCGGTGTAGAGTCGTTTGAAATTTGACTTGACAAAAAGGTTGTACTCAAGGCAACTAAGGCGAAGAGTAAACTAAAGCGTAAAGAAGTATGGTTAATTTTCATTTTAATATATCAATCAAAGAGAAAAAAGGGGTTAATGTGGTTGTATGGGGGTGTTATTTAAAGCCTGTTGTTCACTGGTCAGACCGAAGCGTCTTTCTCTTTTTTGAAATTCCAAAATAGCGGTAAAAAGATCATTTTTTCGGAAATCAGGCCAGAATAGAGGCGAAAAGTACAATTCAGTGTAAGCAATTTGCCAAAGAAGGAAATTACTTAAGCGGTATTCACCACTCGTCCTTATCAATAGTTCAGGGTCTGGGATACCATGGGTACAAAGTCCTTGTTGAAAAACGTTTTCATCAATTTCGTCAGGAGAAAGCAATCCGTTTTTAACTTCGGTAGCAATCATTTTTGTAGCCTCCAGTATTTCCCATTTAGCGCTATAATTCAGTGCTAAAATAAGCGTCATTCTGGTATAATCTTTTGTTTTTTCGATACCGGCCAATAGCGCTTTTTTGGTATATTCAGGAAGTCCGTCTATATTGCCTATGGCCTGTAATCGTATATTATTTTTGTGCAGCGTATCGAGTTCGCGACCTATTGTTTCAACCAATAAGTTCATTAAAGCATTGACCTCGAATTTTGGTCTGGCCCAGTTTTCTGTGGAGAAAGCATAAAGGGTAAGGTACTCAACCCCTATTTCTGCAGCCCCTTCGGTTACTTCCCTAACTGCCTGTATCGCAGAGGTATGACCGAAAATCCTGGCCTTACCCTGACTCTTTGCCCAGCGACCATTACCGTCCATAATTATGGCAACATGTTTTGGTAGCTTTGCTGGAATTATTTGCGATTTTAAATCCGTCATTGGGAAAAAATGAGTTTTCTAATCTGCTTTTTATTAAAACAGTGGACAAAGATAATAAAAGAAATTTTACCCCCTTGATTTCATTCTCTTTACCTTTGATTTTAATATAAAAATGTTGAAAAAGGGGCTAAAAGAGGGAAAAAATAGTTCATTTTAGCTGTGTAGTTTCAAATTAACTTAAATTATGATGAAAATATGGTTCGTTTTTTTGGGTGGAGGTCTTGGAAGTTTAGCGCGATTTGGGTTTACATATTATTTGCCTAATGCTTCCAATTTCTCAATACCTACCTTGTCAGCTAATATCCTGAGTTGCTTGATTCTCGGTTATCTTGCCGGGCTAAAAATGCGTGCGAATTTGTCGGATAGTTCTTATTTGATTTTAGCCACTGGATTTTGTGGTGGATTTAGCACTTTCTCCACCTTTATATTGGAAAATTGGCAAGCCGTGCGCATTGGAAATATTGGTATAGCCCTTTTCTATTCTTTTTTAAGCCTCTCTCTTGGGTTTCTTGCGCTTTGTCTTGGTTATTTCTTATCCCAGAAATGAATATCGGTATTAACCAATATAGCAATGAACATGAAAAAAAACGAACCAATTTTGTCGGTCTCGACCAGGTCATTAATGGTTAAAAAAGTAAGGATTACGATGAAACTGGTTATGGTAGCCATTGGAATCCAGGGACGTTGACGAGATCTGGGGTCATTTATCACTCGCTGTCCGGTTTTTAAGATAGCTATTATTAACAGGCTGAAAATGATAAGTCCTGGAAATCCTTGTTCCACAAGTACCATTAAAAAGTAACTATGAATACCTGATTTTTCTTCATTATTGCTCACATAAGTGCGAAACCCCTTAACCGTATAGGCTTTATAGTGTTGGACAAAACTACCAGGACCAAAACCAACAACAGGTTCTTTTACAGACATGTGCGCGCCGGCAACCCAGCGATATAATCGCTCCATGGTGCTGATATCTTCTAATTTAACCGTTGCTTCCAGTAAATTATCAAATTCCGTATGAGAAATGGTCCGATCATAATTTGGCGCAAAAGCTAAATATTTATTATTGTTCGTAAGCCAGAAAATGCCAATGATAACCACTAAAATACCAGCATAAACAAAAGGTATTAAACTTCTCCACCATAATAAAAGACCTGCAACGGCGGAAATTAAAATGGCACCGTAAGCAGCTCTGGTGAAACTCAGGTAAATGGCTATGAGCCAGATAGGAAGCAGCATAGTCAGGAATAATCTTACGAAACTTCCTTTAGAATACTCAAATCTCAACAAAAAAATCCATGGAAATAATAAGGCAAGTAAGGCAGCATAATTTACATGGTTTCTTTGAAACGGATGTAGCACGCGATGAATGTCGCCAAATGAAAAGCCATAAGATGAATGTCTGTACCAAATGACTATCACGCTTAAAATCATCGGTAGGAGAACTACCCAAAACATTCGTTTAATTCTCTTTTCTGTCCTTAGAAGGTACCCTGCCATAAAATAAAAAGTACAAACGTACCATATTTTTGCTAGAAGAAATTTTAAGGAAATTAATATAGAATAGGAGGTTAGACTGGTAAAAAAGGTCCAGAAAAGGTGCAAATAAATAAGCAAAGTAATGGGATGAGTAAGGAAGTTAATTCCTATTTTCTTAAAATGTACCAGAAAATACAGCAAACCAATGCCCATTAATCCAATGATGAGAGGCTCTGTAGGCAGGTCAGTTCCTAGTCCATTGTCAAAAGTAATTTCGGTGGAAAGGGGTATAAAAAATAAAAGAAGAAAGAAAATTATTTTAAAATCAATGATGCTAAACCAGATAATCAGACTAACGGGGATGAGCAACAACCAAAGCCATTGATTTTCTACCAGAGAAATAAACCAGGCGATAGTAAAAATAAGAGCAAAGCAAATATATAAATTACGCTGGGAGGCACTTATTTTTTCGTGAAAAATGGCTAACCCTTTATTTATCATGCAATACTTCCTTCCAGTTAATTTCTTTATATCGGTCCAATGTTATCACTAAGAAAATACTTATAAGGAATGCGCCCAGTACCGCGCCAAGAACGATGAAGGAACGTTTTGGTCTGCTTTTCATCAAAGGTATTTCAGCCGTTTCCATTTCAAGCAAGGCGGGAATATTGGCATTCTGTGCCGAATAAAGTAGTTTTAATCGTTGTTTTTCCTGTGATATTTGTTCTATGTA
>CANMVX010000149.1 GCA_947501115.1 Haliscomenobacteraceae bacterium | reverse complement strand
GGACAAAATGTAGATTTTGAATATATTGACAAGGTATATGTTCCTACTATTAAATCCGTCACTTTCCATCCTCAGGGCATGGGTATCGCAGCCCCCGTTTCTGATGTTGAAGGTAATATTCCTCTTTTATTAACCTTTGACGAACTCACCAATGATGTAAAGCGATTTTCCTACAAACTCATCCACTGTGACTTTGATTGGCTTCCTTCAGAGTTAATGGAAATGGAATATATTAATGGCTATCCGGAAGACAATATTCAGCAATACTCCTTTTCTTCAAAAACTACTTTACCTTATGTTCACTATGAATTAACGCTGCCTAACAGAGGTACACGATGGACAAAATCAGGTAATTATTTACTAATTGTTTACGAGGATGAAACCGAAAAATTTCCTGTTATCACCAAAAGATTCGTTGTAGTAAATAATTTAGTTCAAATAGAACCTAGATTGGTTATTCCTGCAAATGCCTCTCTTTACAGAACGCATCAGGAGTTAGATTTTGTAGTAAATCATCCTAAATTATTAATTCGTCAACCTGCCCAGGAGATAAAAGCATCTGTTGTACAAAACGGACAATGGAAAAATGCTATTACGGGTATTTCGCCTTTCAGTTTCAGAAATCAGCAAATTATTTTTGATTATCAGGGAAAGATAGTTTTTCCGGGAGGTAAAGAGTTCAGACCCCTCGACTTACGTACTTTGTGGCAAAGAACAGGGCAAATGGCAGACTTAATAAGATCCAGAACCTCTACTGAAGTAATACTTTTTAAAGATAAGTTAAGAGGAGAAGAACCCTATTTTCAAAACAGGGATATTAATGGACGTTTTTTTATTGAAACACAGGATCAAAATAATCAACTCGCTGCAGATTATGCACAGGTGGTTTTCAATCTATACACTGTTGAACCAATCTACGATAAAGATGTTTTTTTATTAGGTTCCTTCAATGACTGGTCACCCTCACCCGAATATAGAATGATTTTTAGCCCCGAGGAAAAAGGGTACATCCTGAAAAAACCAATGAAACAAGGTTTTTATGATTACGCTTTTGCCACACGGGCTAAAAAAGAGGAAAAGTTAGATTTTATGGAAACGGAAGGTAGTTGGTACGAAACTGAAAATGAGTATCAAATATTCATTTATTACAGACCCTTTGGAGCAAGGTACGATGAAGTTATCGGCTATCAGGTCTTTAATTCAAGGCGGTAGGCTATCTGTTTTTCTCTGTTTATCCATAAAATAATCCTTTTCATATAATATTTAAAGCTACCTACCGATGGTTTATCTAAGTTTGCAGCTAAATATAAATTACACACGAAATGTTGTTTCTACGTTTTTCATTTATTCTTTTGCTTTTTGGCAGCCTTACTATGGTAAAGGCGCAAAATCGGTGGTCCTTACAAAAATGTGTGACCTACGCTACTGAAAATAGTTTAGCCATCAAGCAGTCCATAGCCCAGATTCGAAATGCCGAATTGACGCTCAAACAAAATCAATTATCAAGATTGCCCAATTTAAATGCTGGAGTGAGCGGTGGTTATCAATTTGGTAGAACCATTGACCCTACCACGAACAGCTTTGCTTTGGAGGGCATTGGTTTTAACAGTTACTCCTTAAATACGGGGATTCAGGTGTTTGGTGGTGGTATTATCAAACACAATATACTGCGAAGCAAGTATGAGCTGGAAGCAGGTAAACTAGAAGCTGAAGCTACAGAAAATAACCTGGGTTTACAGGTTGCAGCTGCTTACCTGAATGTGCTATTAGCCGATGAACAATTGGTCATAGCCAAAACGAGATTATTTCAATCTCAAAATCAACTTAATCAAATCAATCGTTTTATTGAGGTGGGTGCGAGACCAATCAATGAGCGATATGATTTTGAAGCTGCTTTAGCCTTAGATCAGCAAGCGCTTATAGAAGCAGAAAATTTTCTTATCCGATCTAATTTAATTTTGAGGCAATTTTTACTTATTCCTGATGGAACGCCATTTGACATTGAAAAACCTGAAATTAAAGTTCCCGAAGACGTTGATGTTGACGGTATTTCAGCCAATGAATTGTTCGTAGGTGCAGTAGATATTTTACCCCAGGTTAAAGCGGCGGAAAAACGTTTACAAGCTGCAAATATTGGTATTTTACAGGCGAAAGCTAATTTGTTACCTACCCTTTCCCTTTTTGCCAGTCTTCGGTCCAATTTTTCTAACCAGGCTAGAACCATTACAGGATTTAATGTAACTAAAGTTAAACAAAATGTATTTATTAACAATATACCCGTCGCGTTGGAAATAGAACAAAATGTGCCCACTTTTGCCAAAAAAGCATATTTCGATCAAGTAAGTGAAAATTTTGGACAAAGTCTTGGATTACAACTTAATATTCCCATTTATAATAACCGTCAGGTAAAGATAAATATTGAACGAGCGAAACTGGGTGTCATTTCTAATGAGGTTGCCAAAGAGCAGGCTCGCCAACAGTTACGCACTGAAATAGAGCAGACCCTTACAGCGGTAAGAGCATCCCAAAGAACTTTACAAGCAGCTAATTTGTCATTAAAGGCGGCTACCGCTGCTTTTGAAAATGCACAAAAAAGATATGAACTTGGCGCCATCAATTCTTTAGAATTAAACACGGCAAGAACCAACATGGAAAGAGCCAAATCAGATAGAATCCGTTCCAGATTTCAACATTTATTTAACCTAAAACAAGTAGATTTTTATCAGGGAAGACCTATTACCCTTGATTAATTAACTGCAAAAGAAAAACTTAACCATCATGATTAATAAGAAAAGAAAAAACCTTTGGATTTACATCGCTGGCGTGGCGGTTATTGCTTTGGTTGCCGTTGCCTATTTTAAAGGAAAAAACAGAAAGGAAGGTGATAAAGTAGCTTTGGAAGAAGCTCAAATGAGAACTATTGAGGAAAGAGTTTCGGCGAGTGGTCGAATATTCCCTATTGTTGAGGTAAAAATAAGTTCCGATGTATCAGGTGAAGTCGTTGAACTTTACGTACAAGAGGGTGATTCCGTTGTTCAGGGACAAGTGCTCGCTAAAATCAATCCGGATGCTTATGTGTCTCAGGTTGAACGTGGTGTTGCCTTTGTTAATAGTTCAAAAGCTCAGGCTGCCAATAGTCGCTCACAAATTGAAAATATCAAAGCACAGAAAGAGCAAATTATCGCACAATTGGATAATGCCCGTGAAATTCATAAAAGAAATGAAAAACTCTTTAAAGACGGCGTTATTTCCAATGCAGATTTTCAAGCCTCCCAGTCTAATCTAAAATCTTTGGAAGCTAATCTGCGCGCCTCAGATGCAGGGATCAGATCTTCTCAAGATGCTGCAAGAGGTGCTGACTATTCAGTGGCTAGTGCAGAAGCAAGTTTAAAGGAATTAAGAACCAGCCTAAACAGAACGACTATCCTTGCGCCTGAAAGTGGCATTATTTCTTTATTGAATATTGAAAAAGGGGAAAGAGTTGTAGGTACTATTCAAATGACAGGTACTGAAATTATGCGCATTGCTAACCTGAATGCCATGGAGGTAAGGGTCGATGTAAGTGAAAATGATATTCCCAGAGTAAAATTAAATGACGAAGTTTCTGTAGAAGTCGATGCCTACCTGGGTAGAAAATTTGTAGGCCGTGTAAGTCAAATTGCCAATTCATCTAAAAATTCAGCTTCATTGGGCGGTGCAGCCCTGGCTACTGACCAGGTAACGAATTTTGAGGTAAGAATCAAAATTGACCCACAGTCTTATGCCGATTTAGTTACTTCTCAACGAAAATATCCTTTCCGTCCTGGTATGTCTGCGGCCGTTGAAATTAAAACAACCATCAAAGAAAATATCCTTACTGTACCTATTCAATCAGTGACTACCCGCGAAAAAGAAGGTCTGGCTAAAAAAGAAGCAAAATCAGAGACTGATGGTGGATCGTCTAACAAAAAAATAGACGAATTACGTGAAGTCGTATTTGTCTATGAAAAAGGAGATACCATTCAAATGATAGAGGTTAAAACGGGCATTCAAGACGACTCGTATATAGAGATTCTTACTGGTCTAAAGAAAGGCGCTAAAGTGGTTTCAGCTCCTTATTCACTGATATTTAAGAAGTTAAAGCAAGGAGATAAAGTTATTGTTGTAAAAGAAGAAGAGCTCTTTACCGTTGAAAAATAACCACTTATTTTAGTTTGACACCTATGCTAAAGTCAAACGCTCTCGTAATATTTGTTAAAAATGCCAGGCGCGGTCATGTCAAAACCCGCCTGGCATCTTCTTTAGGGGAAGACAAAGCTTTGGCTATTTATCTGGCATTGTGTGAACGGGTACGAAATGTTTGTCTTGG
>CANMVX010000148.1 GCA_947501115.1 Haliscomenobacteraceae bacterium | reverse complement strand
TATATTAATTTCAGTCAGTTTAAAGCTAACTTACCCTACCTTTCAAACTTCTTTTGAGGAACTTATAATTTTTTTATTTATTCAATCTCTATTATTACTTCTTGCTTATTTAATCATACCTTTCTTAGAAAAGATTTTTTCTTTTACCTCGGCATTTTCCTTAAATGAATTAGGAAATTTAGATAATTTTTTATTAAAAGAATTGGCGCTAAAAGCTCCTGGTACTTATCAACATTCTATACAGGTAAGTTATCTGGCGGAAGCAGCTGCACAAAAAATTCATGTAAATAGCCTATTATGCAGGGTAGGAGGGTTATACCACGATATTGGTAAATTAGTTAACCCAGGTTATTTTAATGAAAATATTCAAAATCTTAATCCTTTCGAAAATCAATCTTTTCATAGAAGTGCTGCACTGATTATTAAACATGTAAAGGATGGTATAGACTTAGGAAAAAAGTATAGATTGCCTGAAATAATCATAGACTTTATTAGAACACATCATGGCACCACCAAAGTAGAATATTTTTACAGAAAATTTAAAGCCACTGACAATTGTTTTGATGTCAATGAGGCAGATTTTACTTATCCAGGTCCCAAGCCATCTACCAGGGAACAATCTATTGTAATGCTTGCCGATACGGTGGAGGCAGCGTGTAGAAGTTTAAAAAATCCAACAGAGGGAGACCTATTTGATTTGATTGATAGATTAATTGAGCGTAAGATAGAGATGGGGCAATTCGAGGAATCACAATTATCTGGTAAGGAACTTGATTTATGTAAGGAGGTATTTAAAGATTACATTAAAACTTTTTACCACCAAAGAATTTCTTATCCCGAACCAGTAAATTCGGGACAAGAATTCTTATGATACTTATTTTTTAATCATTGGTAGAATAATCCTTGATGGATATTTTGTACTATGATGTACTTTATTTTTTGCTACTACGCCAACTTTTTCGTCATAGTTATTTCCTCCTGTATTTAGATTTCTGTCAAATCTCGGAAAATTACTACTTGAAATTTCAATTCTGATTTGATGTCCTTTTGGAAAAAAATTACTGGTTGATAAAGCAGATAGCTTCACTTCATACACCTTATCTTTTTCCATAAATACTTCTTTGTCGTACCCTTCTCTATATCTAACTCTCTGTATAGTCTCGTCAAGATTATAGGCCTTTCCGTCGGGATAAACATCTATTAATTTAAGGGTAAAATCAGTGTCCTTTGCATCGGACGAGACAAAAAGAACAGATTCTATAAAGCCGGTAATTTCAACATCTTCGGTTAAAGGCGGGGTAGAATAAACCAAGATATCTTCTCTTAATTCCATGGTTTGTTGATCTAAAGATCCCCCTTGGATAGCGTTACCAATACAACAAACATTCCCACCAAAAGAATTTACAGGATTTGCCGGATCATAAGAAAATTGATCTGGCATATCAGTTTTAGGTACTAACAGGGTCAATGCACCATTTCCATTTCTGGAATTTGCCTTACCGTTACTATTTAAATAAAATGGAGTAGCCACGGCTTCTTTTGGAGGCCAGGTCTCACTTTGTTGCCATTTATTAGAACCCATAGTAAAATATTGAACTCTGGGCAGTTTACTTTTCACTCCATTTTCCTGACCTTTTAACCAGTAATCGAACCAGCTGTAAGTTAGTGCGTCATAATCTAATCGGGCATCTCCCACACTTCTTTCACCCACAATGGTATTTTCTGTTGCCCTTTTAAAGGAGCAGTGTAACGTAGGTGCAATAACTAAGTATTGATTATCAGCAGCTTCAGGAAATTTAGATTTGTCTCTTAATAGGTTAAAGAGCGAAATATTAGGTGTTGTAGCGACATCATACCATGAAACGAACCAGTATGAGGGTTTTGTAAATGCCATATTGTCATGAAACAAACCACCTTGAAACCATTTTTGGTCATTAGGTTTTCTGCGAATCATGTCTTCATAAACGCCTATCGGACCATTAACATTTTTAATAATATCCTGAACGGGTAAATGCTTTAACGCGGTAACCCAGTCAACTTTAGGGTTTTCAGGCGCCAGGTCAAAGTTCCGGGAAACTCTTATTAACTCCTCTTGGGTAATGTCAACTGGAAAAGTAGGTCTTACCCTGTCATTTTGAACACTATATAGCCAGGAAGTGAATAACATCTGCTGTGCTCCGCCTCTAAACCAATTACCTTGCTCATATAAATTTCCAATTTTTCCAACGCCAGCACCAAATCCTTGTGGAACGAGTGCAGTATGCGCCGGATGATCGAGCGATGCTACAGCCATTTGCCATTCTGCCGTTGAAGAACAACCGATGGTACCAATTTTCTGATTGGACCATTCCTGTGAGGAAATCCACGAAAATGCATCATAACCATCTGTTGTGGGCGTACCCAGGATGTCCCAAACACCTTCAGAAAAAAAACGACCTCTTTCATTTTGAACAATATATACATAACCTCTTTTTACAGCATCATAAGCGGTCTCGTACTGTCTAATAGCCTCCTTGCCATCAATCCATTGATTGAAATTGTAAGGTGTTTTAGATAAAATAACAGGATATTTTCCAGGGCCTTTAGGTCTGTAAATATCTGTAGCAAGCCTTATGCCATCACGCATAGGCATCATCACTTTTTGGTCAACTACGGCAATTTCTTTTAATTTCTCAAGAGTAACTGCCTCATTTTGCCCAAATAAAATGAGTGGGAATAAAAATAGAAATAAGCATTGTTTTTTCATGTAAGTAGATTTAAAATGATTTTTCAGCTTTACCTGTATAATTAAAAGGAGTAATTTTTAGTAACTCCATTTTTACCTCTTCACTAATTTGCAAAGTACCTATAAATCGATGAATTTCGCTTTCAGTTACGTTACTGACCCCTCTGGTTAGATCTTTTAACGCTTCATAAGGTTTTGGGAACCCCTCTCTTCTCAATATTGTTTGAATAGCTTCTGCTACAACCATCCAGTTTTTACTCAAATCTGATGATATTTTATCTTCTTGAACACGTAATTTTGATAAGCCCTTTTTTAATGATTTTATCGCAATTAAGGTGTGAGCAAAAGGGACACCCGTATTTCTAAGCACTGTACTGTCTGTTAGATCTCTTTGTAACCTGGAAATAGGTAATTTTTCGGCTAGATGGTGAAATAAAGCATTGGCAACACCTAAGTTTCCCTCTGCATTTTCAAAATCAATTGGATTAACTTTATGTGGCATAGCTGAGGAGCCAATTTCGCCTTGAATAGTAGCTTGTTTAAAATAATCCATAGAGATATAGGTCCAAATATCTCTTGAAAAATCGATGAGTATAGTATTTATTCGTTGTAAATTATGGAAGAGAGCGGCTAAATTATCATAATGTTCAATCTGAGTCGTTGGTTTTGACCTGTCTAGTCCCAGTGAAGCTAAAAACTCATTAGCAAAATGATGCCAGTCTGTGGATGGAAAAGCCACATAATGAGCATTAAAATTTCCTGTTGCGCCACCAAATTTACCGTTTATTGGTACAGTGGATAAATGCGCTATTTGTACGTTTAATCTGGACACAAAAACACCTATTTCTTTACCCAAAGTTGTTGGTGAAGCAGGTTGTCCATGGGTTCTGGCCAGTAATGGTATGTTGCCCCATGCTTCTTCCATAGATTTTAATTCGTTGACTAAGGAATAAATTTGTGGGTAAAAAACATCCGTTAAAAAATCTTTTATGGATAATGGAATGGCGGTATTGTTGATATCCTGAGAGGTTAAGCCAAAATGTATCCATTCGGAAATATCTGATAAATCCATGGTATCAAATTTTTCTTTTAGATAGTATTCAACGGCTTTAATATCATGGTTTGTAATAGACTCGATTTCTTTAATTTTCAAAGCTTCGTTGACATCAAATGTTGTAAAAAGCTCCAATATAGCCTCTTTATTTTCGTCCAGTTTTTGTGATCCTTTGAATGAAATCTGTTCGGAAAGTTTCATTAGATATTGGATTTCAACAAAAATTCTGTATTTAATGAGTGCGAATTCACTAAAATAAGATGAAAGTTCTTTTGTTTTGTCGGCGTAACGACCATCAATAGGTGAAATTGCAGTAATCATAAGTTAATTTATAGGTTCAAATACTTTTTAGCAGCGTATCAAAATCAACATGTTCAGAAATTAATTCGATGGCTCGTTTAGATTTCCAGGGGGTACGGTTGTTTATTTTAACTTCAATTCTGCTCACTTTAACTACGGATCCGTAAGTATCTAACAACGTGGTAATCACAGGGATTTTATGGGTTTTAAGGTAGGGTAGATTTAGTTCCTCAGGGTCAATCCACTTATGTTGCCTACCATCACTGGTTATTATTAC
>CANMVX010000147.1 GCA_947501115.1 Haliscomenobacteraceae bacterium | reverse complement strand
CGAATGGCATTTACGTCCCCGCGAATCACTGCCTGAAACCAAACGCTGCAATCATCGCCCATAATGACATCTCCGATAATGGTTGCATTTTCAGCCAAATAGATATTCTGCCCAAAAACAGGCGTATTTCCGTTTACCGACTTGATTAATGACATATTCAACTTTTTAAAGTATCTGTTAAAAGAATGATAAACTGATTTCTATCAGCTAAAAATAGGCTTAAAAGTCATCAAATGGATATTACCCAGCAAGATACCTTTGTCAAAATTACAAAGATTTGCCAATGGTTGATGAAAAGCTTTTAAGTAAATATGATATTCCTACGCCGCGTTACACGAGCTACCCCACTGTTCCTTACTGGCAGACGGAACCGATTTTAGAAAATGAATGGAAGGACAGGTTGTTGGATTCCATTTTAAAAAGTCCTTCTTTAAGTTTATATATACACCTTCCCTTTTGCGAAATGTTATGCACTTATTGCGGTTGCAATAAACGAATAACGAGAAATCATGGCGTTGAACAGCCTTATTTGGCAACTTTACTTAAGGAGTGGCAATTATACCGAAAGGAATTTCCAACCTCTCCGACGGTACAGGAATTACATTTGGGTGGCGGAACCCCTACTTTCTTCAGTCCGGAAAATTTAGTTGATTTCATGGGAAAATTGATGTCAGATATTGATATTCCCGCCGATGCAGATTTTAGTTTCGAAGCACATCCATCCTCCACTACCACCGATCATGTTGAACAACTGGGGAAAATTGGATTCAATAGGATAAGCCTGGGCATTCAGGATTTTTCCCTTGATATTTTGACCCGAATCAATCGGTTTCAGACCTTGGAACAAATTGAAAAAATCACTTATTCAGCCAGAATAAATCATTATACCTCCGTTAATTACGACTTGATTTATGGTCTCCCCGGTCAGACCATTGAACATATTAGTCAAAATATGGCTCATGTTGAAAGATTAAAACCCGATAGAATTGCCTTTTATAGTTACGCACATGTGCCTTGGGTTAAGCCTGGCCAAAGAGCTTATTCTGAGAAGGATTTACCGATCGGAATGGAAAAACAGCAACTTTTTGAGGAAGGCAAAAAATTATTATTGGAAATAGGCTATCTACCCATCGGTATGGATCATTTTGCCCTGGCAACAGATGATTTGTTCAAGGCCTTTGCCAACAAAGACCTTCATCGTAACTTTATGGGATATACCCCTAAGGATACAGCTATTTTATTGGGTTTGGGTGTTTCCGCTATCAGCAGTAATGAAAACACCTATATTCAAAACTACAGAGATTTGGAAACATACCAAAACAAAGCAGAAAATGGTCATTTACCCATTGAAAAAGGACACTTAATACAGGTAGAAGAACAAGAAACAGGAAGGCAGATAAGAAATATACTATGTCAATACGAAACGAATTGGAACCCTACTTTTTTAAACAGTGCATCTGGACTTCACATAAAATCTGACTTAATTGATTTGGAAAATGATGGACTGATCAGGCAAAGGGAAAATGGTCTGGAAGTCACCCATCTTGGCAAATCATACCTTCGGAATATCTGTTTAATTTTTGACGATAAATACCGTGCGAAAAAACCGGTAAATCCTCTGTTTAGCAAATCCATTTAGGTGACAAAAATCATCCTTTTGAATGGAGAAAAGTCTCTCAAAAGATATTGAAATACATTCATTTTTGCTCTGTTAAATGAATTATTTTATACTAAAAAACCTATTGTATGTGGATGGTAAAATTAAAAAACAGCAGTTTTAGTCGATTTGGAAGTGAATTTGCCACACTTATCGATAAAAACCACTTTTTAGGACACTCTTCTTTACATGAGCCATGGTTTAAAAATGAAGCAACTTTTGAAATTGAAGTGCCTAAAGATCATGTTTACCGTTTCACCATTCCTGTTGAAGGCTATGCAAAAGAAGAACTACACCTTGAACTTTCAGGTAAATTTTTGAAAATTACCGGAATGAAGGAGACTAATTCTGAAATTAAAAACAACTTTATTAGTCAAGTTGAAAAAACTATATCATTTGAACAAATTTTTGAACTGACTGATGCGGTAAATCAGGATGAAATTCAGGCTGTATATAACAACGAAGAATTAATTCTAACCTTTTCCTCCTTAGAGGCTAAAGAAAGGAATGGTGTTGAAGAAATTATTATTAACTAATATATAACATAACTACCATGAAAAATACATTTCCGGTTATACTTGCAGCATTAGATTTAAGTCCACAGGATAAGCAGATCCTCAAGGTTTTGAAAACGATAGGTGAATTATCCGCCACAGAAAAAGCCTATTTATTTCATATTTCACCTGATTTTTCAGTGCCTGAAAATTTAGAGGCTACTTATCATAATTTATTTAATGCTTCATTGCCTATTGATGAACGCATGCGGGAAGATATATTAAAACAGGTAGAAGAAACCTGGGAAAATTATCCATCTTTTGCGTATTCTGTTGAAATCAGAGAAGGTAAGCCTTATCAAAAATTGATACATTGGTTAAATATAAAAGAGGCTGACTTATTGGTTATTGGACAAAAAAAGCAGCCAGGAAAAAGTGGGTTGACGGCAAAACGAGTAGCCAGGACGGCACCCACGAGCGTATTAATTGTGCCTGAAAAAGAGAGAACTTTTAAGTGGATATTAGTTCCAATGGATTTTTCAGAGCATTCAAAAAAGGCACTAAATATGGCCATTGCCATGCAAGCTAAAAAACCTGATATCTCCATTACTGCTTTGCATATTGTCGAACAACCGCCGGCTGATTTTTATAATCAGGCTCTGGTAGATTCATCCTTCAGAGAAGCCCTGAGAGAAGCAGCGAATAAATCATTTGAAAAATTATTTGCCACCATTCCTGGAGCAGAGAGAATAAGACTGGAATTAATTGACAATCATTATCACAATCCGGGCATTCACATTCATGAATTTGCAAAAAATGGAGAGTATGATCTCATATTAATGGGTGCGCAAGGACACTCTATGTTGAAATCTATGCTTTTTGGCAGCGTTACAGAAGCCATCGTTGATAAAAATGAAGATCAACTTGTTCTTATTTTGAGATAGCCAAATATATAAATATAAAATTTAATAAAAATTCGTTCACCTCGTTGGGAGTAAAATCCTTTCGAGGTGATTTTTTTTACTATTAATACGCATAAAAAAAATGGAGCACCGAAAGATGCTCCACGAATTCCCTAAAATCACCCGAATTAAATGAATGATACAAATTTATCCTCTTTACTACCTTTTAATAGTGATATTTATCATCAACGCAAAGCAATTTTTATCAATCTTTTTATCTTTATTAAAAAAGGACAATGGAATTAACATTCAATTCAATTGTATTTGAGCATAACACGGGTTTACACCCTGAAAATGCCATGCGATTGAGCGCTTTCAGGCACTTGCGTCAAAATGAACTGATAGATGGAGAAAAATATCTAAGTCTGGTACATAGTATGAGCCATATCCAAAAAATTCGTGATAACTCAAAAGATTTCTATCAGATTGATGACGACACCTTCCTTTCCAATCAAAGCTATGCGGTCGCCTGTTATTCTGTGGGTGCCGCTGTTCAGGCTGCGGAAACGGGGAATTTTGCTTTAATACGTCCACCAGGTCACCATTCATATAGAAATAAAGCCAGTGGATTTTGCCTGTTCAACAATGTTGCAATTGCCAGTGAACATAAGGTCAGGGAAGGAAAACGAGTATTAATCATTGATTTTGATGGGCATTATGGCGATGGCACCGCAGACATCTTTTACGATACGGACAAAGTCCTCTATTTTTCCATTCATCAGCATCCAGCTTTTCCGGGAACGGGTGACTTGCACCTCATTGGAGATGGAAAAGGGAAGGGATTCAACATGAATATGGGCGTACCTCCAAACTCAGGAGACGATATTTTCTTAGACGCTTTTTCTCATTTTTTACCCATTTTCAAGTCTTTTAATCCAGACGTTGTAGCTATTTCTGCAGGTTTTGATGGGGCCGAAGAAGATCCGCTTTTGCAGTTAAATTTATCCCCTAATGCATTCTATCAAATTGGCAAAATGATTGCCTCCTCCTTTACTAATACTTTTGCCGTGCTGGAAGGTGGGTATCATCCCGGAGCGTTGGAACGAGGTATATATTCTTTCGTTGCAGGCATGAACGGACAGAATATTCCATACACCGCAGAAAAAAGCATTTCAGGTTTGAGAGCCTGGGAAACTTATGAAATGAATTTACATAGTGTTTTAGGCTTTTTAAAACCATTTTGGAAAATATAACCCCTTATGAGGCAAAAATTAGAACAGTTGTTCGAGCCCCGAAGCATTGCTGTCAT
>CANMVX010000146.1 GCA_947501115.1 Haliscomenobacteraceae bacterium | reverse complement strand
TGTCCAAAGCCTCGCCAATGGCATTTAATGAGTAAAAGCTTGGTGTTACTTCGTTATTTTCAATTCTCTGTACCGTTCTAAGTGCTATGCCGCTTTTTTCAGCTAACTCCAATTGGGTCATTCCTTTTGATACTCGAATTTCTTTTATGTGTTCTCCTAGTTTCATTTTACAAAACTAGTATTAATAAATAATTAAATGAACGACTTCTGTGCGGCATTTGGATGACAAAAGTGGCGTTTACAAAAAAATGAGGCAGAATAATGTAAAATCCGGATGAAATTAGGTTCTTCGTCAATTATGGTGACTACATTTATTTTAAGCCTACTTTCTAGTCAATCACAAACCCTTTTCAGTGAATTTTCCTGTTGATATTAGTCCCGGTTCCTGGTCATTTCAATATATTAACATTCTTTAGACCAGTGGTCAATGCAGTTAAATAACTATTTTCACCTTTTATTTGCTTCCGAAATCCTGGGTAGGAAAGGCCAAAATAGCTTAATCCCCTTTGGAAAGTGCTTTTTTTACTTTAGGAATTACCTCTTCCCCGATCAAGGCAATGGTTTCACTGAGCTGTTGATGACTCAGTCCGGCATTGTCCAGCTGAAAGGTAAAGCGATCAATGCCTCCCCAAGAGGCACTATGACGCAGAATTTTCTCTGCCACCTCATTGGAATCCCCTACCAGATAGGCTCCTCGTGGAGCATTTTGGGCTTCAAAATGTCCTCGGGTGACGGGTGGCCAACCGCGCTCGCGACCGATGCGGGTGAAGGTTTCGGCATAGCCGGGGTAGTAAGTTTCCACCGCTTCTTCATGTGTTTTCGCTACATAACCCAGGGAATGCAGGCCTACCTTTAAGTCTTCTTGTGCAAAACCAGCCTTGTCTCCAGCTTCCCGGTACAGATTAATCAAGGGACGGAAACGGTGCGTCTCCCCACCAATTACCGCTACCATTAAGGGAAGTCCAAGAGAACCTGCCCGCGCAAAGGAAGCGGGTGTACCACCTACGCCCAACCAAATGGGGAGTTTGGCTTGCATAGGCCTTGGATAAATTGCTTGCGATTGCAAGGAAGGTCGAAATCTCCCCTTCCAGGTGATTACCTCTTGTTCATTTAGCTGCAATAGTAGATCCAGCTTTTCTGCAAACAGGGCATCGTAATCTTGAATATTCAGACCAAAAAGGGGAAATGCTTCTGTAAAGGAACCCCTCCCTACAACCAGTTCGGCACGACCTTGGGAGAGTAAGTCTAGCGTAGCAAACTGTTGGAATACCCTTACTGGGTCTGCTGCGCTAAGTACGGTCACTGCACTACTCAATCGAATCCGAGAGGTGCGCGCGGCGGCAGCGGCCAAAATCACCGAGGTAGCGGAATCTAAAAATTCCTTTCTATGGTGCTCCCCGATGGCAAATACATCCAGCCCTTTTTCATCGGCCAACTGTATGCGATCCAGCAATTCACGTAATGCATCTTGAGCGGTACCGACAGGATTTCCTTGAGCATCCGTCACAAAGGCAGCAAAACTATCTATTCCTATTTCCATGGGTCTTCCCTATTATTAATTAAAGTTTATTCAAATTATTTATTCTTCCTGGATTCAAAGATTGAATAGTATTTGGTAACAAAAGATGCAGCTGACTTGTTTCAGCTTAGCCCACTGACAAATAAAGAAAAAGTCATCATTTCTGATGGCTTGTCCAGTGCACTGGTGAATTCCAGGAAAATCTTAGGATTGTTTTTTCGAAGTTAAATTTTGAAATTAGGTTTTTTCACAACCTTACGATCTCGCGCATGGTGCAGTGGGGGATCTGGAGCAACACACTTGATTGTCAGCACGATGTACTAAAGTAAGAAAAGGTTTCAAATTAGCACTCAAATCTCCATCGCAGCCAGACACGCATAATGAACAGTTGCGGCTATAATTTCCTAGGTAAAGAGAATGTTTTTCCCAATGATTGGGAATTTTTGAGATTATTTTTTGTATTTTTATAATGTCGCATTAGTGCAAGAATTTTTAGATCAAACCAGGAAGAGAATCTCCAATGGTGTAGAAATAACTTTTACTAAAAAGGCGAGTGATGAACTTCAGGATTTAATGCTTGATTGTGATATTAATGTATCAGATGTAGAGGCTGCCATTGAAAATTTATCGCCGGAAAATTATTTCAGAGGAATAGATCCATCAGGAGGTAAAGATTTCAATGTTTGTGCTTTTTGTACTACCGTGGGGAAAGATAAATTAGAAATTTATCTGAAGTACGGGGTGCAGGTTGCCGGACTACAAATATTGCTTTTTTCTAACCATGTACCAGATTTCCCAATGAATTATCCTTTTAAAAATTAAAATGATGGAAACTAAAAAGGTATTGACAAGAGAAAATATTCCAACTGAAGAATTAACTACCGTCGTGGAGAAGCTTTATAAAGGTATTAGACTAAAGTACACTGAAGTCTATTACTTAGATTTTTCCGTTAATGAAGAAACTGAAAATGTAGATAAAAATTTAAAGGAAAAATATTATACTAAGACTCAGATGGAACGGAATATTCAAGCACTTAAGAATGCCTATCTTGTTGCTAAAGGAGCTGCCTCACCAAAAGAAATAATTGATTTTAGACTCAAATATCATATATCGGCCTCTACATTTAGTATTATTTTGGGTTTTAGTAAAAACACTATTTCAAATATTGAAAATGAGGGCATTACTTCGTTATCTACTGGTCGGCTGATAAAAATGTGTATAGAAAATAAAAAAATCATATATGATTATGTGCAATTATGTGATTTAATAGATAATGAAAAAAAAGAGGAGATTTCTAAACGTTTAATGGTAGAAAACACCTAATTTTTTTTACTTGGTTTAGTCACTTTTATTTTGTTTTAATTATTGGCCATTGTTCATAACTAGTATATAGTACTTTCTAATTATAATTTTTTCTATACATCGTCAAAAGGACTTTTAAATCTTTATACGCTGGATAATACGGTCACCATTGAGTTCTTGGTCAGTTTTAGTGAAATTTACCCAAAAGGCCACTTTGACCATAAGGTCCATAAAGCCACTATGAGCATGCCGATAGCGGAGATTATTAAAAATATTTGCCAGATAAAATGGGGGGTCAGCTTTTTAGGTGTTTTAAAATACCGAAAATATAGGGCTGCAAAAGCTAGCATCGGGAGCATGACTGCCTGGGCGATGCCCGACCAGATGATCATTGATTTGGGTGCCTGAATGAACAGGAACAGGATTAACGCGGCAATGGGCCATGCAAAAGAGAGTATTTTAGTCCATTTTTCATGCGTTAGAGTATCCTTTTTTATTATACCAACCAAGGCAAAACTATCGGCCAATACCCTGGCATTTCCAGCCGCTGCAACAAAAAAAGTAGAATAAAGGACAGCAATGGCTCCAGCATAAAACACAGGTTTTGCCCATAAACCAAAAACGGGAACATACATTTCACCCAGTGTAGTGATGAGGTTATTTTCCTCTGGTAAAAGCTCGTTTCTATGCAGAATAGAAGCGCCAAGGAGATAAAAAGCAACGGTAGTGACAGTGTAAACAACCAAAGAGAGCCAGGCATCTATCTGGAGCACCTTTATCCAGCCTTTTGCATTGTCGTGCCATTCCGGGGTATCCTGGAATGGGCCGGTAAATTTGGCATAGCCTTTTTCAAGACACCAGTAAGGATACATGATTATTTCCGACGAACCGACACCTATTAGGCCAAATGCGGCTAAGGCAATGGCTAGACCATCCTTGCTTGCCGGAATACCCATGCTAAATCCTTCTTTTATATCTGCCCACGATATCTCCCATCCAGGTATAAACTGAAGATAAGCGACGTTGAAAAGCGTTACCGTGGTAAAAAGGAATACCAAAAAGGTGGAAAAAGATTGAATGAATGAAAAGCGACCAAAATACAGCATCAAAGCGGTAATGCAAGCAATGATGAGCGACAGAATATTGATATTATTTAGCCAGTGAACCTCATTATTTGTAAAAGAAATGGCGGAAACAGCCTGACTGGTAGCTCCTAATATGCCTCCTTGTTGAGAAATAATAAGAACAATCATGAAAAACCAATACCAGATGATCCAGCGAACCTTAAGTTTTGGACCAGGTATTTCATTTAATGCAACCAGGGGTGATGTACTATGGATAATGGTATTTCTTCCAAATTCTATTAAGGTAAATACCTTTATGACACAGCCTAATACAATAAGCCAAAGGAGGACAAAGCCTGTTTTTGCTCCTACCAGCGTTGTGGCGATAAGCTCTCCGGAACCAACAATGGAGCCTGCAATAATTATTCCCGGACCAAGGTGCTTCAGGATGTCAAAAAATCGGGTAGGTGCGGGTTTCATTTATAGGAATAATCAGTATTCAGGAGAAATATTCCTTCATTTTTTTACGCAAAAACAAGACGCTTCGTTCCAGTTGTTCTATGCCATCTACGCCGTCTTCAATACTAATCCACCCGTTGAAATTTTGTTTTTTTA
>CANMVX010000145.1 GCA_947501115.1 Haliscomenobacteraceae bacterium | reverse complement strand
TCTAAGACTACAAAGTTAGCCTTGTTTCGAAGTAATTTTTTCACTGCCCAATCAAAACGAATTAGTCTTTTGCTCATACTTTTGTATTTTAGCTAAAGTACGAAAAAACAATAAGCAAGTCTATTTTTACTTGTTTTTCAACTATTTAATAGCTGGGTTCATTTATCCTGATGTGTTGGGCTGTTTTTTAAAAAATCATAATATATGGATTATGTATAGTTTATTTTTCTAAAAATGCGTTAAATAATAACTAAAATTCAATGGAAAAACAAACAATAGATTATATTTTTAGAATGTGCATGAGGACTTCTTATTGGATAAAGAAAGATTTGAAAATGAAATTTTAGCTAACCAAAAGCGCTTGTTATGGTCAGATTCACTTCATTTGGAGCTTATCAAAGCCACTTCTTATCTGATCCGATAAGCTAATCAGACTATTTTACCGTACCACAGGAATCCCTTATTTTTTCCACTAAATCATCTTCAACCAATCTTTTGATATAACGCATAAAACGCATAAATTTCTCCTTTATCTGGTTTAATGTGCTTTAAAATACACTATAAAACTAAGATGTACTTACCCTTCCTTTTGCGTGTGAAAAATCAAAAACAACAAAAAAATCCCTGTCAAAAAGTAAGCCGTATCCTGGGCATTCCACTCATCAGATTGCCACATCAAAAACCACTCTCCGGCGATTGCGCCAAAAATTAAAAACCAAAGTAAGATGCCAAGCGACAAACCAATGGTGGTTTTGGTTTTGGCCAGTCGGAATGCTACATCTTCTGCTTTGATTTTCGTGGCCATTTGATAGGCGCCCCAGAGACAAAAAGTAGCGATCGTACCTTCCAGCAAAATGATGCCTACATAAAAGAGATGATGCAGGGCATTATTGTTGATACTGCGCCACTTGTTGGCCTGGAAGGCAAAAGTGTCGCCCATGCCAGTGACTTTCTCCACAAACTGAAAATTAGAACCATAATCCGTCACGTTGTTGAAAAAAATCAACCCAAGAAAGAGGCCGACAATAGCACTGAAGCAGGTCTTGATGAGGCGAATGGTCATTTTTTTGTTTTTATTACAGGAGGCTGTCTAAAAAGCCTAGAAGGAATAAAAAAGAATCCCCGATACAAAAGTGTCTGGGATTTTTGTTTGTTCCTATAAGATTATAATCCTAGAGGTGCAACACAAACATTATGGCAAATATACAATTTAAACAACTTCCAGGATCCGCTCCGAGCTTATTTCCAGAAGATACTTTTGAAAAGATATCTGTTAATCATCCCGTTCGATTAGTCAGTGAAGTGGTTGATCAGCTAAATATAGATGCTGTTATTAAACAATACAAAGGTGGAGGCACTACAAGTTATCATCCCTGAATGATGATAAAAATATTGTTTTATGCCTATACAACCAGTATATATATTTGCCGTAAAATAGAAAAAGCATTACATGGAAATATTCAATTTATGTGGCTTTCAGGCCATAGCACCCCAGATTACAGAACCATTAACTATTTTAGAGGAAAATAAGAGATTAAAACCATTCAATACACAGGCCAGTATGGGAAACCATCCGCCACTTAAAAGCCGGAGAAAGATCTGATCATACCGTTACCAAAAGTGAATTATACAAAGGCAAAAAAATATCCTACCATGCACTGTTTGAAAAGGGTGATAGGGTAACGGATTATAAGGTGGCTTGGGAGCATTTCAGTAAGTAGTTAGCAGTTTTTTGTCCCAAATATAGGTGATATTTGGGACAGATATTGGCGTATTTTTGTCGTAAATTATTGCTAAATATGCGACAAAAATGAGTGAAAATATAAATTTTTGTAATTGATAATTAATTATTTACAACAAACTTTTTTGCAGACAAGGTGTTGCGGAAAAATTCATTATTAATTCCTACCTGGTCAATTAATTTGTTTGGTTAATTTTGTCCCAAATATTTACTATATTTGGGACAGAATATTGAAATAAATGGCAGATCTATCTATACATAAGCAAATAGAAGCCTGTATTAAAAAACTAGGTAGGGGTTGCATATTTCCTTCGTTATCCCCTTTTAATTGATTATTTGAATATAATTTGTATTTAGGAATATTATCAAATTCAAAATAATTTACATTCTCAAATTCGTCAGTTTCTATATTAATTGCAGGAACTGGATAATTAGTTTGGTGATCAAATCTATTCCCTCCATATTTAAAGGAGTTTTCAAAGTCGCAACTTTTGCATCTTCCTGACAGTATCATTCACATAGTTTGAAGTTTTATTATTATTGAACAACAAAATTTAAATCAAATAAATTTTCTTTTACAACTCAACACGATTTTTCTACAACTCAACACAAAGTGATTTTCCGCTAGAAGATAAAGGAATTCTTTTATAAAAACTTTAAAAAGACAAGTATGAAAAATTTAAAAATCAGTGCATTATTCATTATCGGAATTGTTTTTAGCAGCATCATAAGTTGTAGTAATAATGACAGCACATACAAAATAACAGTAACGACTGAAGTCCCAGCGGTCTATAAAAAAATATATGGAGCGACCAGCATTTCCAGTGATGGAACTTATATTTATATTAAAACAAAAGATTTACCAGATCATAAAAGTACTTATTATCCAACCACAAATGCTTTGTACGAATCCTATTCGGGAACTACTTTTGGAGGAAATACTTTTGTTAAAAATCCAAATTCAATAATTGAACAAACCACTACAGTTAAATTACCTTTAAATCCTGTAGTAGCGTCAACGCATGCGGCCACGCCTTTAGGCGCAATTGGAATTGCCATAAATGGAGTAGCCTTTTTCAATCAATATGCGGGACCTAAGAACCAAGCTTTGACTGGAGAAATTGCCACTTTCGACAAATATTATGGACACCCACAACCACAAGGGGTATATCATTACCACGTGGAGCCGTTGTATTTAACCACCGTGAAATCGACCAAATCAGGTTTGATGGGTTTTTTATTGGATGGATTTCCAGTTTATGGTCCAAAAGAAGAAAACGGAACGATGGTTACCAATGCTATTTTAGATGATTATCACGGACATACGCATGTAACAGTTGACTATCCAAATGGTATTTACCACTACCATTTTACAGACGAAGCGCCTTATCTAAACGGAAACGGTTTTTATGGAACGCCTGGCACTATTTCGCAATAAATGAAGTTCGTAAAGGGATATATTTTATTGTTATTGGCTTGTTCTTGTTCCAAGAATAAACCAATAGTTCCTAAAACCTATTGGCAAAAATCATCCAAAGAAATTACGGTTCTGAATGATGTTGTATTTCTGAACAACCATAAATATTCCGGTTTTCTATTTGAATTATATCCAAATCAGGTTACTATTTCTTCGGAAGGCTTTATCAACGGACAGTTGAGCGGTATTTGTAGAAAATGGTATCCCAACAAACAACTGATGGAGTTACGTGTCTATACCACTGGAAAAAAGAACGGAAAACAAGTGGCCTATTGGGAAAACGGAAACAAACGGTTTGAATTCATTGCTAAAGATGATGGTTATGAAGGCGAATTAAGTGAATGGACATTCGATGGAAAATTAATTCATTTGGCACATTACATAGACGGTCAGGAAGAAGGAAGCCAAAAATTATGGTACGACAATGGGAAAATTAGAGCCAATTATGTAATTATTAAAGGAAAAAGATATGGTTTATTGGGAACTAAAAATTGTAAAAATGTATCGGATAGTATTTTTGTTGTTAAGTAGTTTTGTGTTGGTTAGCTGTTGGCATCAAAAAGCGGACAGCATTGATTTGCCCTATTATAATGAACCCGACTTTACGCCATTTTTTATCACCGATAAATCTGAAGTGGCAATTAAAATTAAACACACTATTGCCGATTTTTCTTTTGTAGATCAAGACAGCACTTTGATTTCTCAAAAAGACATTGAAGGGAAAATTCACATTGCCAATTTTATTTTCACGACCTGTGGGAGCATTTGTCCAAAAATGACGAGCAACCTAAAAATTGTAAACGACAGCCTAAAAAATCATTCCGATATTGTTTTGTTGTCGTATTCGGTTACACCTTGGATTGATACACCAAATGTTTTGAAGAAATACAAAGCCAGAAATGAAATAACGAATCCGAATTGGCATTTCCTGACGGGTTCTAAAAATGACATTTACAGTCTGGCTCGCAAATCCTATTTTGCCGAAGAAGATATTGGCTTTAGTAAAGATAGCACAGAATTCCTGCATACGGAACATTTTATTTTGGTCGATAAAACCAAAAGAATAAGAGGCATTTACAACGGTACTTTATCTCTTGAAATGCAACAAATGCTAGACGATATTAAAACTTTAAAAAACAATTAAGAATGAAAAATTCAAAATTCAAAATGGAGAAATTAGCAATCCTATTGGTAATACTCTTGGGTACTTTAACGGTGCTTCCCCTCATTTTCACCTGCGCATTCAGATTTATAGTTATCCCTGCGGATTCCTTTGCAAAAGTTGAAGGTATGCCTATAAAGAACTTAATATCCTTTGCACCGGTAATAGGAAAAGCCAGGGGTTTCAGGGAATCG
>CANMVX010000144.1 GCA_947501115.1 Haliscomenobacteraceae bacterium | reverse complement strand
GGCTCAAGAAGGAATCAATTTTCTCAAGGTTGCACAAAATACAATTAATTCCCTATCTTGTTAATATTCCTAAATTAACTTCGAAAAATTATGAATCATCCCGTATCGGATAACTTTAAAATCAATGACCCGAAGGTTATCCGTGCCTGGGCATTTTATGATTGGGCCAACTCTGCCTTTGCCTTAGTTATCACCACTGCTATTTTCCCAGCTTATTATCTGGCCATTACTAATGATGTGATAGAAGTGTTTGGTTTACAAGTGTCAAATAGTGCGTTGTATGCTTTTACAATAACAGTGGCCTATATTATTCTTACGTTAGTTTCTCCCCTTCTATCTGGAATAGCCGATTATAGTGGAAAGAAAAAACAGTTTTTATTGTTTTTTACGCTCCTTGGTTCTTTCTCCTGTATAGGATTATTCTTTTTTCAGGGCATGGAACAAATTTCATTGGGAATCCTCCTATTTTTATTAGGTCTCATTGGTTTTGCGGGCGGATTGGTTTTCTACAATGCTTTTCTTCCTGAAATTGCAAGTCCCGACCAATATGACAGAGTGAGTGCTAAAGGTTTTTCCTTAGGCTTTTTAGGTAGTCTTATACTTTTGAGCTTCTGTTTGATAATGATTCAAAAACCTGGCTATTTTGGTATGGACGAAGGCACTACCCTTCCCGTAAGATTATCCTTTGTAATAGTTGGGGGCTGGTGGCTCATTTTTTCCCTGCGATCTTTATCAAAATTACCCGACAATAACCGCCGCACATCTTATGAAAATCCTTTTAAAAATGGAATAAATGAATTTTTAAAAGTTTGGAAATCCTCCCGACAATATCCTGAATTATACAAATTTTTATTTTCTTTTTTCACTTACAGTGCTGGCGTTCAAACCATTTTATATATGGCCGCCACTTTTGCTGAAAAAGAACTTCATTTTGAAACGTCTGAACTAATAATAGTCATTCTATGCATACAACTTTTAGGAATTGTTGGTGCTTACGTCGCCTCCCTATGTTCCACGAAATGGGGAAATAAGGTAACACTAATGTTTATTTTATTTATTTGGACCATTGTATGTATGGTCGCTTATATGACCTACATAAAAAGTCAATTTTATTTTTTAGCCGCCGCTGTTGGTTTTGTTATGGGTGCTGTTCAATCACTTTCCCGGTCAACCTACGCTAAATTAATACCAAAACAAACGGGTGACAATACATCCTATTTTAGCCTATATGATATACTGGAAAAGTCAGCTATTATTTTAGGAACTTTTATCTTTGGATTTTTAAATCAGCTTACGGGTAGTATGCGCTTTAGCATTTTGTTTTTAAGCGTTATTTTCGTTGTAAGTATTATTTTATTTTCACGCATACAAATTAAAAATGAAGCCTGACAGCCATTTTTCCTTATTCTTAAAATTATTGCCAGTTTTATTGCTATTACTGTGCAAACCAACGCAATTATTTTGTCAAAAGGGTGTCCCCTTGTACCTTTCTGAACATACTAAAGTTAGTTTGTTAACATCTTCCCCCGGGGAAGATTTATATGCCCAGTTTGGTCATAGCGCTATCAGAATTACCGATACTCTTTCAGGGCAGGATTTAGTATTCAATTATGGTTTGTTCGATTTTAATACGCCTGGGTTCTATGTGAAATTTATTCGTGGAAAATTACCTTATCAACTGGGTATCCAAAGATTTGATGCTTTTTTAAATGCCTATATTGAAGAAAACAGACAGTGTAGGGAATTAGAAATAAACCTCAATGAAAAAGAAAGACTAGCCTTAATAAATTTTTTATCTGTCAATTATCTTCCTGAAAATCGGGAATATCCTTATGATTTTTTCTTCGATAATTGTGCCACGCGAATCAGAGATATACTGGAAAATAAATTTCAGGCAAATTATCCAGATACCAGTTTAGTAAAAAAAGCCTCTTTTCGTCATTTTCTAGCAGAATATGTAGGTCAAAATTCATGGATAAATGTAGGTTTTTACTTGATTCTTGGTTTACCAGCCGACGCGATAGTAACGTTTAGAGATGAAATGTTTCTCCCCGATTATTTAGAAAAGCACTTGGAAAATGCCTTTCTGGGTAGTCAACCTCTTGCTAAAAATAAAATCAATATCTTATTTCAAAACCAGCCACAACCAACTGCTTCATTCCTTCTAAGTCCTATATTAGTAAATTGCCTACTCTTTTTTATGGCACTTATATTCACCTTTTATTATACAAAGCGATGGACTAAAATTTTTGACACTGTATTTTTTAGCCTGATTTCACTCTCAGGTATTCTTTTTGTTTTTATGTGGGTAGGAACAGATCACTTTGTCACCCATAAAAATATGAACTTGCTTTGGGCCAATCCTTTATATATACTTGTAATTTTAAATTTATATTTAGGAAAAAATGGAAAATATCTACTTTTTTTATTAATAACCTTGAACCTTACTGTTCTCACAGGCTGGAAAATACTGCCCCAGGAATTTCATATAGCAATGATTCCCTTGATTTTAACCAGTATTTTAAGACTAACCGATCAGCTTTATTATGCCGGGAGAGGTAAGTATTTTTTTGAAAAGTAGAGAAATAAACAGATGTTTTTTCGTGTGATCTGTCCGATTTTACTAAAAAATTATACCTTGATTTAGATGTATCTTTGAAAAAACTTACAAACTCCCAAAGATATGATCATAGCGAACCCCATTTACGATCTGGTATTCAAAAGAATGATGGAAAACGATAAAGTAGCTAAATTCTTTATCGGAACACTCATAGATCAACCTATTGATACCATAGATTTAAAACCTCAGGAATTTACGTTTGAAAATAAATTAGCCAATTTGTCATTCTTTCGCTTAGATTTTATTGCGACTATAAAAACGAAAAGTGGAGAATATATAAAAGTGATCATTGAAATTCAAAAAGCCAGAAATCATATAGATTTGATGAGATTTAGAAACTATTTGGCTGAAAATTATAAAAAGGAAGATACAGTAAATGGAGAAACGTTGATTTTACCTATTATTCCCATTTATATTTTAGGCTTTAACTTACCAGAAATAGAGACGGCTTGCGTAAAAATCGAAAGAAAATACAAAGACCTATTATCAAAAAAAATAATTAGTAAAAAAAGTGAATTCATTGAGAAATTAACTCACGATAGTTTTATTGTTCAAGTTAATAGGATTTCAGGCAAATTTCAATCAAGACTAGATAAATTACTTAGTCTTTTTGAACAATCAAATTTTATAGACGATAAAAAATTTGTAAAGGAATTTACTCATAAAATAGATAGTGATGATTTAAAAATTGTCACTGACATTCTTCATTATACGGGCATAGATCCTAAACAAAAAAAGCTTTTCGAAATTGAACAAGAAGCGTGGCGCTCAATTTATGCTGGATACCGGGAAAGTGAAAAGAAATATTTTAAAGACCTTAAAGTAAAAGAGGAGGAACTTAAAATAAAAGACAGCACTATTGCAGAAAAGGATAATACCATTGCAAAAAGGGATAATACCATTGCAGAAATGGAAAATACCATTGCAGAATTATTAAAAAATCAGGCATAGTAGAATGGTTTTTTATTAATCTTTACAAGTTGAACCCTATACAAGCTGCCGTTTTACTGTATTTTTTAGTACATTGTGGTGTTAAATTTCAAAACCATGCAAACTAACAGGGAAAATCTAACAACCATCGTATTTGACTTAGGTGGTGTACTGATTGATTGGAACCCAAGATATCTTTATCGGGAAATATTTAATGACGACGAAGCAATGGAGCTATTCTTAGCTAAGATTTGTACCCCCGAATGGAATGAGAAACAAGATGCTGGCAGGAGTTTAAGGGAAGCAACGGATAGTCTGATTGAAAATCATCCTCTTTGGGATAAGGAAATAGGTGCTTTTTACGGACAATGGGAGAAAATGCTAAATGGTTCGATTGAATCAACGGTAAAAATTTTGGACTATTTGGTAAAGCAAAAAAAATACAAACTATATGCCCTGACTAACTGGTCCTCTGAAACATGGCCTATAGCCTGGGATAAATTTCCTTTCCTTGACTGGTTTGAGGGTATATTAGTATCAGGAAGAGAGGAACTCGCAAAGCCAGATCCAAAGATATATGAATTGCTATTTGAAAGATTTGACATTAATCCGGAAGAAGCTCTTTTCATTGATGACAATCTTAGGAATGTAGATGCATCTATAAAAGCGGGTATGGACGCCGTCCAGTTTACCACACCTGAAGACTTACATGCCTTTTTGTTAGACCAGAAAATTATTCCAACCTCTATTATTTAACCGAGTATTGCTTATATTTAGAAAAATTAACGAACCGTGAAAAAAGCAAATAATCTTACGCTATACATTATCATAGCCATGGTAGCGGGTGTCCTTTTAGGATATACCGTACACACTCAATCTTCCCCTGAATTTATTGCGATATTCGCTGAACGCATTAAAATTTTAACTAAGATATTTTTGCTTTTGGTACAAATGATTATCGCTCCACTTGTATTTTCCACCCTCGTCGTTGGCATTGCAAAATTGGGTGATTTAAAGACTGTTGGACGCATTGGAGGCAAAGCCATGTTATGGTTTATTTC
>CANMVX010000143.1 GCA_947501115.1 Haliscomenobacteraceae bacterium | reverse complement strand
TCCAGTCAGAACAGGAGGAAAAATCAGTAACGATTTCGTATTTTAGCATTTTATGATGGTATTTATGCAAGTGCAAATTATTTAGTAATGTAAAATTAGGATTTTACCTTAATTTCCAAAGGAAGTATAAACTACTACCGTTTTTTTATTTATTATTGTTTATTATTTGTAAAGTTAAAAAGGGAACTATGGAGCCAATATGGGGATTTGATTTAGGAGGTACTAAAATCGAAGGGGTCATTTTAAAAAGTAAGGATGAACCCAATAATATCATTGCCAGAATGCGCGTACCCACTGAAAAAACAAAAGGGTATGATCATATTATAGGTCAAATTGGTCTTTTGGTAAATAATTTGAAGGAAGCAACGGGTTTAACTCCCACCCGTATCGGTTTGGGTACGCCGGGTGCCCTAGATCCTATCACACAGACACATAAAAATAGTAATACCACAGCCATAAATGGTATGCCGTTCAAACGGGATCTTGAAAAGGCGTTGGGTATTTCATTTGAAATGGCCAATGATGCCAATTGTTTTGCCATCGCTGAGGCTCGTATGGGCGTTGTTCAAGATGTCATGCCCGATGCAAAAATGGTCTTTGGTGTCATTATGGGTACCGGCGTTGGCGGTGGTCTGGTCCTGAATGGTAGCGTTTGGAATGGTCGCCAGGGTATTGGTGGTGAATGGGGACACAGTTTTTTAGATGAATCGGGCGGTGTTTGTTATTGTGGAAAAACAGGTTGCGTAGAAACACTTATTTCCGGACCCGCTTTGGAAAGATATTACAAAGGATTGACTGGTCAGGATATGCACCTCAACGATATTATTAAAAAATATAAAGATGGTTCCGATCAGGCAGCTACCCAAACAGTGAAAAGACTCATTTATTTCTTTGGAAAGGGTATTGCCAATCTGATTAATATCCTCGATCCCGATGTTATTGTCCTCGGTGGTGGATTAGCGAATATAGATCTTCTCTACACGGAGGGTATCGAATCTGTAAAAGAGCACGTTTTTAATCCAAGATTGGACACTATCATCGTTCCTCCTAAATTGGGCGATAGCGCGGGTGTTTTTGGCGCCGCTTTTTTAGTAGCTTAATGAGAAGTACGTTTTTATTTTAAGGCCTTTGTGCTCAAATAATAATTATAACTACCTGAATAGCAACGATGTTTAATCGTTGTTGTTCAGGTAGCTTGTTTTAGGTTGTTTGTAGTTAAATGAAATCTATAGAATCTCTTTTTATAAATGCCTGTTTATTTGATATTCTAAAAATTTAACGTTATATTGCTTTATTATCATTAGGGGAACCATTCAATGCTTTGCATGAATAACTTCCTATATTGGGTCAAAACCAATCTCTTTTTCTTTCTTTTCCTATCCTGTTTATTATCTTCTCGTTTGAACGCTGCCGTTTGGAGAGATTCATTGGTTCTTCCACCGTCTGGGCAGTTGAAATTGTTTGGATTTCATCTGTTTAAAGAAAATAATTTACCAAATCCGCTTTCTTCCTATAACCTGCCCTCAGCGGACTACCGATTGGCACTCAATGACAAAATATCTATCCAGATAATAGGTCGTTCTCAAGCTAATTTTATATTTTCTATCGATGAAAAGGGATTTATTTCACCCGATCAAATGCCTGGCATTTTTCTCGCCGGACTGACCTTTTTGCAGGCTAAGAAGGTATTATCCACTCATTTTTCTCGTTTTTATACCTTTTCTTCCGGACAGTTTATAGTTTCTCTGGTTCCTTCAGGTAAAATAAGGGTGTACGTTTTAGGCAATGTGCAGGAGGAGGGTTTTTACGAACTTCCGGCCATGTCCAATGTATTTCAAGCTATCGCAGCGGCAGGTGGTCCGACAAATAGGGCCTCTATCAGGAATATCAAAATGATACAACGGGGGAAAGCCAGTAATCTCGATGTCTATGCCTTTAGTTCTTATCCAAATGGAGAAATTCCCACACAGCTTCATAATCTTGATATTATTCATCTGCCTTTTTCAAAAACGGTCGTTTCTTTGACGGGAGCCATCCATCGTCCGCTCAAATATGAAGTACTTGATGGGGAATGTTTAGGTGATATGATTCATTTTGGCGGCGGATTATTAGCGTCGGCAAATGTTCAATATGCTAAGCTGTTCAGATATACAGAAAATGTACAATTACAAATAGATATTTATCTGCCACCTTATTTAGCGGGGAAATCTTGTTTTACCTTTCAACCAGGAGATTCTCTGGTGTTCAAAGAGATTAATGAGCTATCTCAAAATAGGATTAAAATAAGCGGGGCAGTCCTTTTTCCAGGTTTTTATGGCTTGGATAGTAGCAAGACAATCCATAGTTTGTTTAAAAAAGCTATATTATCGGAGGGTGCATCAAAAGATCAGTTTATACTCCTCAGGAAGGATGATAATGAGGCTTTGGGTATTAAAAAAATGTCTCTCAAGGCTTCTGAGGGGTTTGTTGATGTTGAATTAATGGCTGGGGATGAAATTATCATCGATTTTAAATCAAAATTTAAAGAGGAGTTTACTATTGAGGTAGCAGGGAAAGTAAAGGTTCCATTTGTCAGATCATTTCCCCCGGGGAAGCAACTTCATGTTTCTGAGGCTATTTTTATGGCAGGCGGCTTAGCCTCCGGAGCGTCTGATAAGGCATATATTTTTAGAACGAATCCCAATACACCACAACAGAACATTTACTTGACTTTGGAGATCAATTCAATGCTTGATAATCCATTGTCAGTTAAAGATGTATGGCTGGAAACGGGAGATAAATTATTTGTACCTGATAAGACTTACCTGCATTTTCCAACGCAAATAGGTCTGTTTGGTGCCGTGAAATTCCCACAAGAATTTGTATTTGACTCTTCCCTGAAATTAAAGGATATGTTCCGGCTTTCTGGTGGAATAACTGATGGTGCCGATATCAGTAAGGTTGAGGTTTTTCGGACCATTTTTAAGGATAATTTATCTACACTTACCAAAATAATTATATCATTGACTGATACATTTTCATTTAAAGATGAAACAAGTGCCTTCAAATTGATGCCAGGAGATAAGATAATAGTAAGAAGTAATAAAAATCTCGCGGCCACAAAAACCGTTTTTTTATCAGGAAATATACAACGATATGGGAACCATTTTTCAGACAAACAACCTTATTTTCTGTCTGATTTGATATTGGATGCAGGCGGCCTTACCGTAGATTCAACAATTTTGCATGGCAAACTGATAAGAAATTTAAAGGGGCGTTTTGAACTACCATTTAATCTTCAATCAGCACTTAATTTTCCCCATAACGTAAATTATGACCCTATTTTGCAGCACAATGATTCAGTATATATAGAGGAAATAAATAATAGCATTTTTTTAGAAGTGCCTGATTACAAACAATTTGGAATGGATACCTCTATGCAATTTATTCCGGTAGCATTTAAAGGTAATTATGGGGTCAAATGGTATTTGGATCAATATGGTGGCCCAATCCTTACGTCGAAAATCAATGGGACGGTTACTATTTCAAGATTGACTGGAGAATTGATATCTGCAAACTTAAAGGATTTGTCAAAAAACGGGTTAAAGGTAATGTCAGGGGATATCATTAAAGTGTCGGCAGAAAAAAGACCAGATAGCCGGGTAAGAAACCAAATCGATTGGGGTAAAATAACAGATAGAATATTAGGCATAACGACTACCCTTTCCCTGTTTCTGGTATATCTGAATAGATGAAAAAAATAACTGACGATCCAAAAGACGAAAATATACCATTGAAGATTACTAATACCATTACCATAGATTATTTGTTAGATGTATTAGTGAGCATGTATGATCAGATGTTAAAAAATAAGTTTACATTTTTATTATTTTTTGTCATCGGTGGGGCTGTAGGATTTTCCTATGCCCATTTTTTGAAAAAGGTACAATATTTATCCCGGCTTACTTTTGTTATTGACAGACCATCGGTTAATTCGGAAGAGGAGCATCTTTTGCATTATTCTGGGGTGAATACGACCGGAAATCCTTCCTCAAAACTGTTAAATGGCGATAATCTTCGAATTATTCTTCAATCGGATATGATCATAAAAGAGGCGCTTCTTAGCCCAATTATTGCATTGAAGGGAAGGAACCTGCTATCTCTTTTAGGGAAGGAAAGTTTGATTTCCTTGTCGGCAAACTCAAAAGATAGCCTGACAAATATGACTATCAAAACATTAAAAAAAAGTCATCTGCTCGTTGGTAAATTAGAAGAAATGGGTTCCATGTACTTTATTGAAATGCATCATGACCAACCACTTTTTTGTTATTATTTTCCCGAAAAGCTGCTGGAAAGTTTACTGAGATTTTATGAAACCGAAAAATCTAAGGAGCTTGAAAGATATATTACAATGCTTCGCAGGCAATGGGCCAATATCAAAGCTGAAATAAAAAATGCTCAGATGGTATGGTACGCTAAAAAAAATCGATCAAGAAACCTGGTTTTTTTTGAAGATCAGTTTCTTCTGGAAAAGCTAGAAAAGAACATAGAAGAGGCTCAATTAAAGTTAAAAATAAATGAAGAAATTCTTGATATTGCTGTTTATCAGCAATCAAGAAAATCGTCCTTCATACATCTGATAGATACACCTGTGCTTCCATTGGAATTTAAAGGTAAAAAGAGGTGGAAACATGC
>CANMVX010000142.1 GCA_947501115.1 Haliscomenobacteraceae bacterium | reverse complement strand
TCCAGTCAGAACAGGAGGAAAAATCAGTAACGATTTCGTATTTTAGCATTTTATGATGGTATTTATGCAAGTGCAAATTATTTAGTAATGTAAAATTAGGATTTTACCTTAATTTCCAAAGGAAGTATAGGCTACTACCGTTTTTTTATTTATTATTGTTTAATTATTTGTAAAGTTAAAAAGGGAACTATGGAGCCAATATGGGGATTTGATTTAGGAGGTACTAAAATCGAAGGGGTTATTTTAAAAAGTAAAGATGAACCCAATAATATCATTGCCAGAATGCGTGTACCCACTGAAAAAACAAAAGGGTATGATCATATCATAGGTCAAATCGGTCTTTTGGTAAATAATTTGAAGGAAGCAACGGGTTTAACTCCCACCCGTATCGGTTTGGGTACGCCGGGTGCCCTCGATCCTATCACACAGACTCATAAAAACAGTAATACTACAGCTATAAATGGCATGCCGTTCAAACGGGATCTTGAAAAAGCGTTGGGTATTTCATTTGAAATGGCCAATGATGCCAATTGTTTTGCCATTGCAGAGGCTCGCATGGGCGTTGTTCAAGATGTCATGCCTGACGCAAAAATGGTCTTTGGTGTCATTATGGGTACCGGCGTTGGCGGTGGTCTGGTTCTGAATGGTAGCGTTTGGAATGGTCGCCAGGGTATTGGTGGTGAATGGGGACACAGTTTTTTAGATGAATCGGGTGGTGTTTGTTATTGTGGAAAAACAGGTTGCGTAGAAACCCTTATTTCCGGACCCGCTTTGGAAAGATATTATAAAGGATTAACCGGTCAGGATATGCACCTCAACGATATTATTAAAAAATATAAAGACGGTTCTGATCAGGCAGCTACCCAAACAGTGAAAAGACTGATTTATTTCTTTGGAAAGGGTATTGCCAATCTGATTAATATTCTCGATCCCGATGTTATTGTCCTTGGTGGTGGATTAGCGAATATTGATCTTCTCTACACAGAGGGTATCGAATCTGTGAAAGAGCACGTTTTTAATCCAAGATTAGACACTATTATCGTTCCTCCTAAATTGGGTGACAGTGCGGGTGTTTTCGGCGCCGCTTTTTTAGTAGCTTAATGAGAAGTACGTTTTTATGGTAATGGCTTTTTGGCCAAAATAATAATTTATAACTACCTGAATAGCAATTGTGTATAATCGTTGTTATTCAGGTAGCTTGTTTTAGGTTGTTTGTAGTTAAATGAAATCTATAGAATCTCTTTTTATAAATGCCTGTTTATTTGATATTCTAACAATTTAAGGGTATATTGTTTCATTATCATTAGGGGATCCATTCAATGCTTTGCATGAATAACTTCCTGTATTGGGTCAAAACCAATCTCTTTTTCTTTCTTTTCCTATCCTGTTTATTATCTTTTCGTTTGAACGCAGCCGTTTGGAGAGATTCATTAGTTCTTCCGCAGTCCGGGCATTTAACCTTGTTTGGATTCCACCTGTTTAAAGAAAATAATTTACCAAATCCGCTTTCTTCCTACAACCTGCCCTCAGCGGACTACCGATTGGCACTCAATGATAAAATATCTATCCAGATAATAGGTCGTTCTCAAGCTAATTTTGTATTTTCTATCGATGAAAAGGGATTTATTTCACCAGATCAAATGCCTGGCATTTTTCTCGCCGGACTGACCTTTTTGCAGGCTAAGAAGGTATTATCCACTCATTTTTCTCGTTTTTATACCTTTTCTTCTGGACAGTTTATAGTTTCTCTGGTTCCTTCCGGCAAAATAAGGGTGTACGTTTTAGGCAATGTGCAGGAGGAGGGTTTTTACGAACTTCCGGCTATGTCCAATGTATTTCAAGCTATCGCGGCGGCGGGTGGTCCGACAAATAGGGCCTCTATCAGGAATATCAAAATGATACAACAGGGAAAAGCCAGTAATCTCGATGTCTATGCCTTTAGCTCTTATCCAAATGGAGAAATTCCCATGCAGCTTCATGATCTTGATATTGTTCATCTGCCTGTTTCTAAAACGGTCGTTTCTTTGACGGGAGCCATCCATCGTCCGCTCAAATATGAAGTGCTCGATGGTGAATGTTTAAGTAATATGATTCATTTTGGCGGCGGATTATTAGCATCGGCAAATGTTCAATATGCTAAGCTGTTCAGATATACAGAAAATGTACAATTACAAATAGATATTTATCTGCCACCGTATTTAGCGGGGAAATCTTGTTTTACCTTTCAACCAGGAGATTCTCTGGTGTTCAAAGAGATTAATGAGCTATCTCAAAATAGGGTTAAAATAAGTGGGGCAGTCCTTTTTCCAGGTTTTTATGGCTTGGATAGTAGCAAGACAATCCATAGTTTATTTAAAAAAGCTATTTTATCGGAGGGTGCATCAAAAGATCAGTTTATACTCTTCAGGAAGGATGAAAATGGAGCTTTGAGTATTAAAAAAATATCTCTCAAGGCGTCTGAGGGGTTTGTTGATGTTGAATTAATGGCTGGGGATGAAATTATCATCGATTTTAAATCAAAATTTAAAGAGGAGTTTACTATTGAGGTAGCAGGGAATGTAAAGGCTCCATTTGTCAGATCATTTCCCCCGGGGAAACAACTTCATGTTTCTGAGGCTATTTTTCTGGCAGGTGGCTTAGCCTCCGGTGCGTCTGATAAGGCATATATTTTCCGAACGAATCCGAATACACCACAACAGACCATTTATCTGACCTTGGATATCAATTCAATGCTTGATAATCCATTGTCAGTTAAGGATGTATGGCTTGAAACGGGAGATAAATTATTTATACCAGATAAGACTTACCTGCATTTTCCAACGCAAATCGGTCTGTTTGGTGCCGTGAAATTCCCACAGGAGTTTACATTTCATCCTTCCCTGAAACTTCAGGATATGTTCCGGCTTTCTGGTGGAATAACTGATGGTGCCGATATCAGTAACGTTGAGGTTTTTCGGACTATTTATAAGGAAGATATACCTACACTTACTAGAATAATTATACCATTATCTGATTCATTTTCATTTAAAGATGAAACAAGTATCTACAAATTAATGCCTGGAGATAAGATAATGGTAAGAAGTAAGAAAAATCTCGCAGCTACAAAAACCGTTTTCTTATCCGGAAATATACAACGGTATGGGAACCATTTTTCAGACAAACAACCTTATTTTCTGTCTGATTTGATATTGGATGCAGGCGGTCTTACCGTACATTCAACAATTTTGCATGGCAAACTGATAAGAAATATAAAGGGGCGTTTTGAACTACCATTTAATCTTCAATCAGCCCTTAATTTTCCCCATAACGTAAATTATGACCCTATTTTGCAGCACAATGATTCAGTATATATAGAGGAAACAAACAATATCGTTTTTTTAGAAGTGCCTGATTACAAGCAATTTGGAATGGATACTTCCATGCAATTTATCCCGGTAGCATTTAAAGGTAATTATGGAGTCCAATGGTATTTGGATCAATATGGTGGCCCAATTCTAACGTCGAAAATCAATGGGACGGTTACTATTTCAAGATTGACAGGAGAGTTGATATCTGCATCCTTAAAGGATTTGTCAAAAAACGGGTTAAAGGTAATGTCAGGTGATATCATTAAAGTATTGGCGGAAAACAGACCAGATAGCCGGGAAAGAAACCAAATCGATTGGGGTAAAATAACAGATAGAATATTAGGCATAACGACTACTCTTTCTCTGTTTTTGGTATATCTGAACAGATGAAAGCAATAGTTGATACCCCAAAAGGCGAAAATATAACAATGAAGCCTACCAATACCATTACCATAGATTATTTGTTAGATGTATTGGTGAGCTGGTATAATCAGATATTAAAAAATAAGTTTACATTTTTATTGTTTTTTGTAATTGGTGGGGCTGTAGGATTTTCCTATGCCCATTTTCTTAAAAAGGTACAATATTTATCCCGGCTTACTTTTGTTATTGACAAACCAGCGGTTAATACGGAAGAAGAGCATCTTTTACATTATTCTGGGGTGAATACGACGGGAAATCCTTCCTCAAAACTGTTAAATGGCGATAATCTTCGAATTATTCTTCAATCAGATAAGATCATAAAAGAGGCGCTTCTCAGCCCAATTATTGCATTGAAGGGAAGGAATCTGTTATCTCTTTTAGGGAAGGAAAGTTTTATTTCCTTGTCGGCAACCACAAAAGATAGCCTGACCAATATGACTATTAAAAAATTAAAAAAAAGTCATTTGCTCGTTGGTAAATTAGAAGAAATGGGTTCTATGTACTTTATTGAAATGCATCATGACCAACCACTTTTTTGTTATTATTTTCCCGAAAAGCTGCTGGAAAGTTTATTAAAATTTTATGAAGCCGAAAAATCTAAGGAGCTTGAAAGGTATATTACAATGCTTCGCAGGCAATGGGTCAATATCAAAGCTGAAATAAAAAATGCTCAGATGGTATGGTACGCTAAAAAAAATCGATCAAGAAACCTGGTTTTTTTTGAAGATCAGTTTCTTCTTGAAAAGCTGGAAAAAAATATAGAAGAGGCTCAATTAAAGTTAAAAATAAATGAAGAAATTCTTGATATTGCTGTTTATCAGCAATCAAGAAAATCGTCCTTCATACATCTGATAGATACACCTGTGCTTCCATTGGAATTTAAAGGTAAAAAGAGGTGGAAACATGC
>CANMVX010000141.1 GCA_947501115.1 Haliscomenobacteraceae bacterium | reverse complement strand
TTTGCACAATTGTGTTTTTTAAAGTACATTAAGCCAGATAAAGGAGAAATTTATGCCTTATATCAAAAGATTGGTTGAAGATGATTTAGTGGCAAAAATGGCTGCATCTGGCGCTGTATTGATAAAAGGGCCTAAATCATGTGGGAAAAAATGCTCGAAATAATAAACTACATTTTTGTTTTCTGCAAATTGGCAGTTGTTTATCCTTCTCTTTTATGACAAAAACCCTGAATAGGATATCAATCAAACCATCCAATCAATAAATTCTCCGAGTTACTCTTTTATAATTTCCAGAAATTATAAAAGATCCACTTGGGTAGACGGATACCTCAATTATACAAAACATCATTTACAGCTAGAGGATGTTTTAAAACATCCAATCTAAGTCGAGTGATTCATCTTCTTGCTTGGAAGCTTTTTTCGCTTCGGCATCCATACGCATCTTGTGGCGCTCTGGATTTTCCTCCCATGCTTTGATAGCCACTTTGTCATGATCATTGCCCAGTACTTCAGTCTCTTTCCCCTTTTGTAGCTTAGTTTGTCCAGGAGGGGCAGAACCTGCTTCATTATCGGCCCATTTAACCTGCGCCGAATTAACCTGTGCTTTATCACGATCACCTTTCTCTCGTTTATAGTGAGCATGAACCACCAAATCATTTACATCAGGCAGCTCTCGGGAAGCGGAGAACCCACCTTTTTTGGTATCGAAAGAGGACACGTAAGTCGATTTCACTTCCCCAGCCTTCGGCTTAATTTTCGTGATGATGTACCCAATCCAGGATGCCGTAATATTATTTGTACCTTCCTTCCGAGACTCCTGTAAATTTGTGACGGCATCATCTTTAGAATATACTTTATTTTTTTTAACAGGTTCAACAATTCTTTGAATTGGCGATGCGGCTACCGAATTTGACACGGCCTGCAATTGTGCTAATTGTTTGGTTTGGGGACTGTTATTTGCCATTAGTTGTAAAGATCTCCGCTGTAAAACTTTTGGACTATTATTAGCCATCTCTTGCAGTTTTCTTTGCGCAACAGCTTTAGGGCGATTGTCAACAAACTGATAAGTTGACTCACCACCCCTCTTTATCTGAGTGTTCCCGTTCGAAGCCGATTGTTTTTTTTCTCCTCCGTTTTGTCAGCGTAAGAATTCATATTTTTTTCTCACCCAAATTGGCTCTTATAAGTGAAGGTTTATGTTTGTCATTTTTACAAATTTAAACATTATAAGCTAAAAAAGTCAAAAGAGCTTTAAAATTTCCCCAAATTTTTTATTTGCATTCAAGGGATTAAACATTCCGTAAGACCTTTTTTATTCCCTAAGGTAAGATAGGCAATTAGAAATAGTCAAACTTACCAATAATACCCTTTTTAATATGGATAAGGTTGGGCAGCATACGCCCGAATGGCAGTTATAAATGCTTATGGATATCATCCTAATGTTTAGATTTTTATGTTGAGTCAGTTTAATCTGAATGGCTCACTTTCACCCGGAATAGACATGTAGTCACATCGTCGAAACCCATCTACGCCACAACGACGAATAGCAAGTCTTAAATTTGCACAATAAAAAACCTTAAATTTGCACAATAGTGTATTTTAAAGCACATTAAACCAAATAAAGGAGAAATTTATGCGTTTTATGCGTTATATCAAAAGATTGGTGGAAGATGATTTAGTGGCAAAAATAAGGGATTCCGGCGGTAGGGTAAAATAGTCTGATTAGCTTATCTGATCAGATAAGAAGTGGCTTTGATAATCTCCAAATGAAGTGAATCTGACCATAACAAGCGCTTTCGGTTAGCTATAATTACATTTTCAAATCTTTCTTTATCCAATAAGAAGTCCTCATGCACATTCTAAAAATATAATCTATTGTTTGTTTTTCCATTGAATTTTAGTTAAGATTTAACGCATTTTTAGAAAAATAAACTATACATAATCCATCTATTATGATTTTTTTAAAAAACCGGATATCTCAGGATAATTGAACCCAGCTATTAAATAGTTGAAAAACAAGTAAAAGTAGCCTTGCTTATTGTTTTTTCGTACTTTAGCTAAAATACAAAAGTATGAGCAAAAGACTAATTCGTTTTGATTGGGCAGTGAAAAAATTACTTCGAAACAAGGCTAACTTTGTAGTCTTAGAGGGCTTTTTGTCTGAACTTTTGTTTGATGACATCAAAATCCAAAAGATTTTAGAAAGCGAGAACAATCAAGAAACAGAGAATGACAAGTATAACAGGGTAGATATCCTGATACAAAATTCAAAAAATGAGCTAATTATCGTTGAGATTCAAAATACTTACGAGATTGATTTTTTTCACCAGATGATCTATGGTACTTCAAAGGCTTTAATAGAAAATATATCATTAGGACAACCTTATTCTGAAATCAAAAAAGTAATTTCTATCAATGTTGTTTACTTTGATTTAGGGCAAGGGAAAGATTATATTTATAAAGGTAAGACGAATTTTGAGGGCTTGCACGAAAACGATACCTTACAACTTTCTATACAACAGAAACAAACTTTTACTAAAAAAGAAATTTCGGACTTTTTTCCTGAATACTATATTATCAAAGTCAATAAATTTAACGACATAGCTAAAGATACGCTTGATGAATGGGTTTACTTCTTGAAAAACAGCGAGGTCAAAGACGAATTTAAAGCTAAAGGCTTAGCAGAGGCAAAAGAAGTATTAGACATTATGCGTTTGGATAAAGAACAACAGTACGGTTTTAATCGATATTTAGATTATCTACATTACAAAGCGAGTGAAATACTCTCTTTAAGATTAGAGGCAGAAGATAAAGTAAGACAAGACAGAAATGTTGAGATAGCTAAAAATTTTATTGTTATGGGTTTAGATAATATTACTATTGCAAAAGGGACAGGTTTAACTGTTGAGCAAATAGAAGATCTCCGCATCGAAAAAGATTAAAAACTGTGCCTAACATTATTATTGCTAATTTACTGTTTTCGCTTATTCCCTGTTTTTTTACTCATTAAAAATCATTGTAGCACCGGTATACTGAGCGGAGTGACTATCTTCTCCAAAACTGGCTACGCAACAGAAGTACTATTGAGTTCATTGGACTTAGGGAACAATGGCGAAATCCTTATTTTAATTCCATAGAATTTAATGGAAATAAAAACATGGCAGGTTCCAATAGCTTTTCCCTCACTACCTTATTTGTAGCGTTTCAACGCCTTAAAGAGGATGAAAACCGCTGGCTCTCATGGGAATGGAAGCTCGAATCTTAAAAAATTTGGAGATGGAAAATAATAAACGTCTGAACTATGATTTACTTGATTTAGAAATATCAAATCATAAGAATCAAAAAAATCATAGTGCAGACAATGTTAATCCACTTCGCCTCGAATCTTCATTTAGAATTCGCTGCCAACAAGGAGTTCATAAAAAGGCTCTGGATATCATCCTAATGTTTAGATTTTTATGTTGAGTCAGTTTAATCTGAGTGGCTCCCTTTCAACCGGAATAGCCATGCAGTCACATCGTCGAAACCCTTCAACGCTATAACGACTAATAGCAAGTCTCAAATTTGCACAATAAAAAGCCTTAAATTTGCACAATAGTTGGTGAATACATTAATTTTATTAAGCTCATATTCTATTTCAATCACACCCTTTTCAATAAAGATTCCTGTTAAAATTAGCCGGTTCTTGATCATTCCTATTTTTCTAATTAAAACAAAATAAGAAATTTTCACCAAAATTGACGAAGAACCCAATGGCAACCGGATTATCCACTGTTTGTTTTGAAAATAAAAAATGCATAATTAATACATTATTTTGATTCAATTCAAACTTTACTCTTATATTCGTTTATTGTAGTGAAAAAAAAAGTACAATGAATACAGGTAATTCGACTAAAATAAACCGTTTATTACAAAAGACGCCTTCAGGTGTAGTTTTGGCGAGCCATTGGCTTAGTCAACAGGGTTATAGCCCAGAACTCATAAGGAATTATAAAAACAGCAAATGGTTAGCAACCTTTGGAAATGGAGCAGTAAAAAGATACAATGATCCAATTGATTATCTTGGTGGGGTTTGTACTTTACAAAAGCAACTGGAATTATCAGTTCATCCGGGAGCAAAGACAGCATTGGGTTTGTTAGGCCGTGCCCATTATTTAGAAATGAACCAACAAGTGGTATATTTATTTGGAAATGAAAAAGAAAATCTGCCCACTTGGTTTAAAAAATACCCATGGGGGCAACAGATAAATTTTTACACCTCCTCTTTTTTGCCTCCAGCACTGGGAATGACAGAATTTTCACATAAAAACTTCAGCCTATTGGTTTCATCGCCAGCAAGAGCAATGATGGAATGTTTGTATCTGATGCCTAAAGAAATAAGTCTATATGAGTGTTATGAATTGATGGAGGGTTTAAACAATTTGGTACCCAATCAGGTGCAGCAATTATTAGAAAACTGTACTTCGGTGAAAGTAAAAAGACTATTTTTATATTTAGCGGAAAAATCAGACCACGAATGGGTGAAATTTTTAAACAAAGAAAAAATTGATTTAGGAAAAGGAAAACGGAGTTTCGCAAAAAAAGGGGTATATATTCCTCAATATCAAATAACGGTATCCAAAGATTTAGAGGATTATGAGTTACCAGAAGTATAAAGATCAGGTAAAATTAATGTTGACGATTTTACCTTTTGTAAGTAAGGAAAAGAACTTTGCCTTACACG
>CANMVX010000140.1 GCA_947501115.1 Haliscomenobacteraceae bacterium | reverse complement strand
TGAGTCACCAATCAAGGTACCATCATTATACTTAGTAACCTTTAAATTTTCCTTTGTCCAGCATTGGGCGCCAATAGCAACCGTATTATATGCGTTTCCATCAAAGTCTGAAACGGTAGAGGTACCGCAGGTAAAGGAAGGTGCAACCACACACGGAACCCCAGAACAATTCTCCAATGCTGCCTTCTTCCAGCGTACCTTAATCTCTTCCAGATTATACATGGCATTACGTTTTGTTGCCAAATTTTCCCTTTCAATGGATGGGTTGTTATTACTCAAAATATCCTCCTTGGGGCTTACCTGTGCAACACACAAAATAGGGAGCATTGTAAATAGTAAAATTCTCATTGTCATTTTATGATTTTTCAAATATGATAAAGCACAAATGTGGATGCATTAATAGGTAAAACCTAAAATCACAGCCTCCAATTCCTTTGAATTCTCAGAATTCAAAGGAATTTGTTCCAAAAGGACCCCCAAATTGAATGAAAAGTAGATTTATCTACCTTCGATTAAACATAAAATGGAGAAAAAAAAGGGCTGAGAATACAAAATACGCTAACAACTTAAGCGTGCATTTCCTGTCTGAACTTTGATTTTTAATATGGAAACCTGCCAGGGAGAAGACGCGAAGCATCGCGTCTCTACGTGGCTCTGTGATAATTTCATTATCTTTGGAAATCAAAGTCTGAAACAATTGGTTATATTTTCAACTCATATTAAATCCTAAAATTCCTCGTCACTTTACTCAAATTTCATTAAAGATTTACTGCCAGATTTACGATAATCCCTTTCAATATATCAGTTCCTAATATTTGATTCTAAGAATTTTTTTCATGATCTGATGTGTCGCTCCAAATCCGTGTTTTTCCTTCAGATAGATTTTTTTGGTATGGATGGAGGAATGTCCCATCAAAATTCTGATGTTATCTTCCGTGATTTGATCATTTTTAAGTCTGCCACTTTCAAGGAATTGGAAGAAAATAACTTTGTTTTAACCCCGGGTCAGTATGTGGGAACGGATTAAAGAGAATCTTAAAAAAGTGGGGATAGAGTTATAAATACAAACTAACATATAATATTTTTATTTTAGTTTAAATATGTTAAAGTTAAATAACGTAAATTGTATGTTAGTTTAGAAAAATACAAATGGGATGATAATCTTAGAGAAATTTATAGCAGGTAATATTGTAAAATGTCAAACTGGCTATGCTTTTTCAAAATTAGTCCCCAATATAGATTTGTTCATTCAACTACATTGTTACAAAAGAAGCCGTAGTATCAAGTAGCATTGATGGAACTCAAACGCAAATAGATGAAGCGCTATTGGATGAAGATGAAATTTCTCCTGAGAGAAAAAATAATTGGGTAGAGGTTAGTAATTATATTAAAGCTTTAAATCAAGCCATCACAGAATTAGAGGAATTACCTGTTTCATCCCGATTAATTAAAAAAACACATCAAATACTTTTAGACAGTGCCAGAGGTAAAAACAAGCAACCAGGAGCATTTAGAACTTCCCAAAACTCATCTCCGGTGAGTTGGAAGTCAAAACATTAATTTTTAAAAATCATTAACCGATTAGGTAAATAAATTGTATATTTGTATTGGAAATATCGTTCAAGAACAATAAGTTGGAAAAGTCTTTTACTGATGATAATCTTTTATCAAAGACTTATGGCCCCATGGCTAAAAAGGTAAAACAAAGGTATGAAGACTTAAAATTGGCTGATAATCTTTTCGTCATTTCTCAATACCCCGCGATGCGGCTGCATCCATACAAAGGAAATAGTGGCATTTGGTCAGTTGATATTATTAAAAATTGGAGAATTTTATTTATCGTCAATCAACACCCTATCCCAACCTTTGAGGACGGCGGTGTAAACCTGAGAGCTATTGAGATAATAAAAATAGAATCCGTAGAAGACCCTCATTAATAAGAAAGTTATGAATGCTTTAGCATTAAAAAAATCATTATTAAGTGCTCCTGGAGACAGAATTCAGGAACATATAGATTTTATTGGGATGTCTCAAGCAGAATTGGCAGAGCGTTTGGGGAGGTCAATACCTAAATTAAACGAATTGATCAAGGGTAAAGCACCTATTACAAAAGAAACAGCTGCCAAGTTAGAATATGTATTGGGTATTGATGCCAGTTTTTGGCTCAATTTGGAAAAACACTACCAGGAGGAATTGTTGGAAATAAAACAATTGGAATTTTTAGAAACTTGTACCTCTTGGGTAACAGGTTTCCCTGTTGTTGCTCTTAAAAAAATGAAATTATTACCTCATTCCAATAAAAAACCTGAATTGGCAGAAGGATTGCTAAAGTTTTTTAGAGTTGCATCACCTGTCGAATGGTCAACCATTTATGAAGGTCATTCAATGGCTTTTAAAATAGAATTAAATCTTACTTCTGATCCCAAAGCGATATCCGCTTGGCTTCGCATAGGTGAGTTACAAGCCAATAAAATTGATTTACAAGCATTTGATAAAAAGAAACTCACAGATGCTCTGCCTTTTATTCAAAACATAGCATTTAATGAAAACCCAAATTGGAAAGAAGAATTACAAACTGTTTGTGCCTCCTTTGGTGTGGCCTTGGTTTATTCTCCTTGCTTATCAAAAGCGCCAATTTATGGTGCAGCACGTTGGATTAAAAACAAATCAGTTCCTCTTATCCAATTAACAGACAGAAAGAAGGATTATAATGCTTTTTGGTTTGCTTTTTACCACGAATTAGCCCACATTAGGTATCATAACAAGTCAGATATTTTTATTGATGGACTAGAAAATATTCTGCCAGACGTTGATAAAGAAAAAGAAGCAGACGCTTTTGCGTCAAAAATGATATTCAACGATACTGTAAAGGATAAAGCGCTTAATCAAAATCTCAATACCGTAGAAAAGTTGAAATCATTTTCGATAGAGAATAAAATTAATTTAAGTATTTTGATTTCTCAGTTACAACAATTAAACAAAATAATGTATAATGATTTTACTGCGATCAGTCTAAAATCAAAGGTGGAGTTTGAAGAACTTGTTTTTAGCTAATTAAGCGAAACCCCATGGCTGTAATATCCGAAGACCATATCGAACAAATCGTTATTTAGGAGTTTATTGCCCTGGCTTATTCCTATATCAATGGGGCGGATATTTCACTCGATGGTGTTTCACAGGAAAGAGCGTATGATGAAGTGAATTTAAAAAACCTGGTTTCAAATCTTAAATCTAAAAGGTGTTCAATGCTTATTTTTCAGATTACATCAATCCTTTTTAATTAATGTATTAAAACCCTTACAGCGTTTTTTCACTTTAAGCTAATGCCGATTACGCAGCACAAAGCTTTATGTATGTAAGACAACTTAGATGACATAAAACCCATGTTTTTATGCTGAGGGCTTCATTTTCGTCTGCGATTTGCGTTTATTGAAGTATTAAATGATTTCTTCTTTTGTCATTTTGGATAACTTCTCGCTCAATTTGTCACGCTCTTGACGCATAAATTTCACAGTGTCAGATGTTTTTTCAGGCAATTGAAGAAACATTAGTAAATGCATTTTACCACAGAGATTATCAACAAAGAGAACCTATTGAAATAAGAATTTATCCCAACTCCATTGTTTTTATAACAAAGGTTAGGTGTCCGTTTCCAAAGTTTAATACCGATGAAGACCGTTCTTTTTTTGAAGTGGAACTATTTATTCATTGGGCTTTTAATATTAAACAATCTATTCCAGTCAATCTTCAAAATGTCAAATGGGACTTAGAGGGTATAAATATTTTGTTGAATGGCATGGTTGACAAAAGCGAATTAGAACTTGCAGGAGGTATAGTTGGTAACCAAGCCAGTGACCAAGCTTATTTATTTCAAATAACTGATAATCAATATAAAATGATGTTTGAGCTGTTGGATAGTAACCAAGTTAGGGCCATAGCGAGAGGTATTTATATGCAATTAATTTAAGTAATCAACGTAAAAAATATGTTGATTATATGCTTCCCTTAGTAGAGCTAAACTGGATAACCATGACCATTCCGGATAAACCCACAAGCCCTAACCAAAAATACCTTACCACCCTAAAAGGCAGATTGGTGTTAGAAATTTTAAAACGCAACAAAAAATGAGCAAGAATAATACAAAATACGCTAACAACTTAAGTGTGCATTACCCGTCTGAACTTTGATTGTTATGATTTTTTTGATTTATATGATAGATTATTAAAAGGGAAACCCGCCAGGGAGAAGACGCGAAGCATCGCGTCTCTACGGAATTGATTTTCCTGTCCTTTGTTTGAAACTTTGAATAAAGGTGGGTTAAGAAATGAAGCCGCATTCCATACCTTTTGACTCAATGGTATCTTGTCTATCCCATTTTTCAAAATAAAAACACCCAAGTGAATCATTTATACTGTTCACTTGGGCGCTTTTATCAACATCTTTAGTTTTCTGCTTAAATTAACTATTCTTATTCACTGTTGTCCGGTAAATCCGTAAAATGGTTAAAAAACTGGCATAACATTCTGATAATGAATACCTGTTTTTTGGTTTTTCAAAAGTAAGCCCCCCTCATTTCTGGGAATAGCGAATATTTATATTTATCCGTATTTTCCTTGATAATAGCGCGCCAACTTTCTTCAGGGTCTTCCAAAAAGCCATACATATCGATATAATTCATTAATTGTTGGCGTATTACCGATACAAGATTTGAAAATGCCCAAGAACGTTTTAATTTGCTTTTGGCCAAGGTTATTA
>CANMVX010000139.1 GCA_947501115.1 Haliscomenobacteraceae bacterium | reverse complement strand
TCAAAAATTCAACACAATAAAAATAATTTCCGATGAGCAACGATGAAAAAGAAATTCTAAAGGAAAAAATCAAAAGAGCCATAAAAATATCTTCTCAGAAATTAATTGAGAAAAAAAGAGCTCTTGGACAAAAGCTTGTAATAAGCGAAGATGGGAAAATTAGCGTCATTGAGCCTTGAAAAAAAAGGGCGGCTGCGATAAATTTAAGCATAAAACCATTTAAGGTAAAATTTCTTACATCACGACAAACCAGTATTGACCTGTTGACTATAGAATCCCGAGAGGATATAAAATGTGCGCCAGTAATTAATTCACTGGCACTTAAACAAATGATTATTTATCATAATATGTAGCTCGATTCCGGACTTATCTCAGTCTCATTCCCTTGAAAAACATTAAATACTGATAGTTGAAAAAATTGAATAGTGATGTAATAAAGAAAACAAGATAAGTCCCTGGCACTGGGGAGAAAAAACTTCCTATTTTCGGGGTCAATCCCTACTCTCAGGCGGATACTTTTGTTTAGCAAACGCCATAAGTTCAGTTAGTGATATTTTTCATGTTACATAATCCCTAATAATTTCAATTCCTTTTGGCGTAGGGTTAAATCCTTCAAACATAATGCTTCCCAATTCTGTAGCCTGTTTTTCAATGAGGGCATCCAGCGAGCCTTCATTTGGCACAAAACCATATACTAATTACATATCCATAGCACGGGCAATTTCCTGTAGCGCTTTTATGGTGCACATTAAAAAGCATGTTTTATTAAACTTTAAATTTCACTATTGATTTCATCTTGCAGGTTTTTCATCGATTGGATAATTTCCTCAAATGTTGGTGGATGACCATAAATCATTTCTGCTCTCATTATTAACCAACCAATCATATTGCCTGGTTTAAAAGATTTTTCACAACAAAATCGCTCACTTTTGTTGGAGCCAAGCGTAAATTATATTTCAAGTTCTCAGAACTTTCTTGTTTCAAAAGCTCCCGTATTCTGCCCATTTGTGTCGGTGATAACTTTTGTAAATCAAGTTCTTCTAATCCTAAAAACAACAGACTCGTAATGTCTCCTTTCATGGATAGTTTTTTGGCTGTCGTAGATTTGAATATTATGGCGTTTTTACCAATCTGAATTTTTTTTGAATATCCAGTAGTCAGGAATACTAACTTCATAGGGACCTGGGTAGATAGTCCCACTTTATTTAAAGCGTATTGCCCCGACGGTTTTATTTTAACATGTTCCTTTTTTGCCAATACTTCAGCTAACTGCTCCATGGATGGCAGTACTTTTCCAAAAACCTTGTCATTTTTTGGTATTACATATATTCCCTGTCCCATTCTTTCCACTTGTCCAGACTCAACAAGCCTGGAAAGTGCTTTTCTAATAGCAGTTGAAGTACCTAATTCCTTAAAATCTGAAGGGAAAAAGACCTGACCGGGCTTAAATCCTCTGATTTTCAGTTCAATAATATGGTTTACCGATTCTTTCATGTCACAAATATAAAAATAATTGTGACAATAAGTTGTTGAATTTAATACTTAAAAGCTTGAATTATTCAGAAATGAGATACTCCCCTTTTTCAGGAAGCATAAACCCATTTAAGGTAAAATTTCATACATCACGACAAACCAATAATGACCTATTGATTACAAACTCCCCAGAGGATATAAAATGTGCGCCAGTAATTAATTCACTGGCTGGCAATTAAACAAATGATTATTTATCATAATATGTAGCCCGATTCCGGACTTAAATCTCTGTCTCATTCCCTCGAAAAACAAGTCAGCACATCCGTTTTAAAATAAGGTTCCTGGTCAACCCAAAACATATAATTTATCTTCAGGAAATCTTTGGCGAAGGCATGCAATAGCGGAACAATACTATGGTGTGTGCTATTCTTTTTTTCATTATCTATGTCGCCTGTCTCACCAATGTAATTGCCGTCTTGAACTGCAATGCCAAGAGGAACAGTGTATTGGCCCTCATGCATCATAGCAAGGGCATGATTTAGTTGACCTTTTCTTTTAACCATTAAATCGGGTCCACCAAGTCCAACCCCTATTTGTTCCCCATATTGATAAATGCCGCGCAGGTAGCCTTTATCATCACCGGGCAGCCATTCACCGGGAATGAAATTAGCATAAATCATGGTCGTTGACGTGGGGAAACTCTTCTTTAAAGAAAGCATATTCTCTTTCAATGCCACAACATAATCCTGCTCAGAAAAAACCGAATCTCTCACTCCTATTGAAGTTTCCTGAAGATTTATCCCTTCTATTTTCCCGTCAAATTCTTTTCCTAACGCTTGAAGAAGCAAGGAAAATTGTGCCCTCACTTTCTTGTTCCATCGTTGGGCAACCCAACCACCCGGACTATCATCATCATTGTATTGCATAACCACACCACCATCATATTCCTCAGTCAATAAATAATCAGGAACCGCCTTATATTTAATGTTAAACGTAACATCCTGAAGCTGAATAAATAGTCTTTTACGATAGCTTTTGAGATACTCCAAGTCCTCTCTCAGTATTGTAAAATCATATTTTCCTTTCTCAGGCTCTAATTCACGCCATGAGTACATGATTTGCGCGCCCTTGAACATGGGATGGGAAAGTAAAGGATGATCCTTTATTAATTCCCTGTCTCTGGCAAAATAAACGAAATGTTGGATACTGTCTTTGGGAACCGGGCAAGTAGCACCGAGGTATTTTTCATAAGCTTTGGCATAGCGCTCGCTTCGTTTTGGCTCAGTGGTTTGGCCCTGTAATGCCGTCGTCAGTAAGACTAATAACAACGTAAAGCATTTTTCTACCGTCGACATAAATATTTTTTTGTTAATTCGGTTCTGTTAAAAAATTTGCCACTTTATTTCAAACTTTCAATAGGAGCATAGAGTAAATCTTTTAATTTTTCATCAATGTCAAAAAACGGAATTGCTCCATATTTACCTTCCAAATAATTTTTGTCAAAAGCGGATTTATTTCTGACTTTATCCGTTTTAAAATCTGCCAATGAAAATAACCCGGAAGCACCAAATTGATTTTTTTCTACGAACCAAATTTGATCTCTTCTGAATATTTCTTTGTTAAGCAATGAAACGTCGTGAACAGCACAAATAAGTTGAGCATTACTTTTGTTAAATTTGTGAAAGAAATCAATAAGTCGCAAGGTTAAATGACGGTGTAATCTGGAGTCAAGTTCGTCTATGATTAATACTTTACCATTCTTTAAAGTATCATACCATGGACCGAGCAGATATAAAAGTTTTTTAGTTCCTTCCGATTCCTGTTTGTCAAAATTGAATGGTACGGTGTCAACTAATAAGTTATTTTCATCATATTTCCTGTGAAAAGTAATTAACTGGTCTCTTTTAGGTTGCTTGGATTGTATCTTTTGGATGCTGGTGAGCAGATTGATTATTTCTTCGTCCTTCTCCTTTTCCCTTAACGTTTCGAAATCTATTTCATCAACATCTTCTTCCGTTGTTGAAAGATTTGCTATTTCTAAATATTTTATGAAATGTAAAACCCAATGCAGGAATTGTTTATCTGATTTTAATTTGTCAATGGTGTACCTTTTGTGTCCACGATCATGAATACCATTAACGAAACTGAATTTTTTGAACCAATCAACAACATTGGTAGAAATCTCTTTCCCTAATGTAGCCAAAAGTGAAAGAAACAAAACGTTTTCTTTAACATCTTCTTCCTTTCCCAATCCTTCTTTAAATGCTGATTTATTTACTTCAATTGTTTGATTATCTCGTTTAAACAGATATACTTCTTTAGTTGTCGTATGGAAAAGCCACTCAGAAACAACTTTGTCATAGTCAATTTCAAAACCATACCGATATTTAGTACCTTTTTGAATGAATGATATTTCAAAGAAACTCGTTTCCTTTTCCGTCCTGGTGTTGAGAGCAAATTTTTCTAAAGGGAATTTCTTTTCGTTATTTTCCAATAAAGCATCTCTGAACGAATTCAAAATGGTTTGCTTCATGAATCCCATAGCTTCCAGAAGGTTACTCTTTCCGCTGGCATTATTTCCATAAATCACTGCCGATTTTAGAAGCTTGAAATTACTACCTGATTCAATAACATGAGTGTCAGGGTGTTCTTTAAACGACTTAGCGGCCACCATTGAAAGTGTTGTTGAGTCTTTAAAGGATAGAAAATTCTCTATGCTGAATTCTATTAACATGTATATTTTTGTCCGTTTGTTTTAGACTCCAAATATACGTCAAAAATCAAAATATGCAAATTTATTTCAAATTTTAATTTTTAACCAGCCTTATTGTTTAACAAATCTTCCAGTCCATCTTCTGCCGTCTTTCATTTTTGCCTGTACCATATAAATACCTTTTTGCATTTCTCCAATGGGTATGATTATTTCCTTCGATGCGCTGGTTACTGCTTTTAATATTTGGCCATGAATATTAAGGATTACCACTTTTTCAATGGATTGTTCCGATGCTATCACAATCATATCACTGGCAGGATTAGGGAAAATCTGCACAACCGTTTCCTTATAAAATTCATTTTCAGTTGCTGTTGTGGTACATTGCAATTCATTTACATATTTCCAGATGTTGTCATTAAGTAACAATGGCACCGGAAGATTATCCGGCGCTTCTCCCATTCTTATCATGACCATCTGCTGACCTGGAATTACGTTTAAAAACTGGCCATCTCTGCCCATAGCTACAAACATATCAGCAGGTGCATTAGGATTTAAAAAACCTGGAAATACCGTTTGTGAGGTC
>CANMVX010000138.1 GCA_947501115.1 Haliscomenobacteraceae bacterium | reverse complement strand
TCGATGCTATAACTCAGGGATTGAAAGGTGAAAAATGAAATGCCAACGGGCAGGAAAAGGGCTTCCCATTTAAAGGTGGCTCCAAAAAATTCATTAAATACCTCACTAAAGAAATGAGAATATTTAAAATAAGCTAAAACGCCCAAATTAATGAATAGACTTAATGCGATGAGCAGTTTTTTAGTTCTTCCCTTTTGGTAAAATAAAAAGTGCGCAATGGTAAAATCGACCCAGGCTGTACTCAGGAGAAGTAAAAAATACCAACCACTGCTTTTATAGTAGAAAAAAAGAGAAAATATAAGTATGTATATATTCCTTAGGGGAATATTTTTTTTTATCAGGTAGTATAATAAATAAACGACAACAAATAATATTAAGAAAGTAATACTACTAAATTGTAGCGGATTATGTGGGTCATATTGCCAGAGTTCATGGAAAAATGTTGAAAATATGGTGGTCATTGTACCCTGATTAATTTTGTTCTATTCGATGTGTTGTACTGGTCTGAGCAAGAAAAATATGCAATAATTCCCGACTTATTTTATCTGCGCCCTCATAATTAAAATGCGTATAATCGGTGCTTGCTAATCTGGGTCGTTCCTTTTCCACCCATCTTACCATGCTTCCCTGACCGCCCATCACTTCATATAAACTGATAAAAGCCGTTTCACTTTTTATGGCTGCTTTTCTCATTGCCTTAGTGATACGGGGAACACTGGGGTCAGATACCCAATTCCCAGGGCCTCCCATTCCTTTGTCTGGTGGACCGATGATTAATATGGGAACGTCGGGGAATGCTTTCCGATAATGCTTTATCAGTTGGAGTATTTTTTCCTCATATTCTGAATAATCCCTTCTGGCCGGATTCGTTACATTTAATCCATAAGAAAAAATGAGCAAATCATAATTCAAAGTATGTTGAAACTCCTTCAATAAGGCAATGGGAATTCTTGTTAATCTGCTACCATCTATACCCCTTAAGGCAAAATTATCGAGAATTACCCCATTTGTGCTTTCAATACTACAACCATAAACAGGTAAACTATTTGGAAGGTTAGCTTTTATGCGTATTTGTGAAACTGGAAAGTCAAACAATGAAATCTCATTGAGCAACTCATTTTTATCTAAGGGACTCGATTTTTGGGTTTTATTTATTTCCCATTCTAGAAATCCATTGGATTGGTCAATTTCATTTTTACCATAAAAAAAGCGCATAGTGGGAAAAGTAGCCGTTCTCGATGAAAAAGATTTTCCCCGATAGGATATCCAGGCGGTTTGGTCAGAAATCGAATCAATTTGCTGTGTATAGAAAGAATTTCCGGAAATCCCGGGATGCTTTCTCATGGGTCTGGGATTTTCCAATGATTCCCATCGCCACAGATTGGAAAAATAGTGGGTAATAGATTGCCTGAATCCCGGATCGCGGGAAACAACAGGAATAAATCCAACACCGGATCCTCCAAATATTTGTTGTAAACTATCTCTTAATGTTTGGGTAACCAAATCAGCTTCAACGCCGGAATCACCATAATAAGCGATTCTTACCTGTGATTTTTTTTCTGCAAGCTTATTAAAAAATGATGATAATAAATCCAGTCCAGCGTATGTTTGGTCTGTAAGGCTGGGTCTTTCATATTTTAAAACCCCAAAGTAGTATTTTTTTACCTTGAACAGTAAAAAGGTATCTGTGCCCCATTCTTTTCGATATTGAACATGATTAGCGTATATTTCACGATAATCATAAAAAAAATCGTCCGAAGTAGCATTCTTGTTCGCATTAATATTAGCTAATCCATAAAAATAACCTGCTATAACCAGTGGAACGATAAGCAAAATATTTAAAAGGACTTTAGTAAAGCCGTTCTGATGAATGCTTTCGTTAGGTGGTGTCATGAAATAGTAACTTGTTTAGCTTGAGTAGTTTCGTGCAAATCTATATTATTTTATTATAATTCAAGAAAAATTTATCAACTTTGAAATTTTACAATAGAATCATTACAAAAATAGTCTATTATGGTAGATGCATGGTTGGAGAGAACCCTTCTTTTAATTGGACAAGAAGCTGTAAATACATTGAAAGCTTCTAAGGTGTTAATTGTAGGATTGGGAGGCGTTGGAAGTTTTGCAGCGGAATTTTTAGGCCGGGCTGGTATAGGTTCGATGACCCTGGTGGATGGTGACTGTGTGGATGTTTCAAATAAAAACAGGCAGCTGATAGCCTTAGATTCTACCCTGGGATTACATAAAACGGAGGTAATGGCTCAACGACTTCTAGACATTAATAAAGATATTAAGCTATCGTTAATATCCCATTTTCAGGAGCCGGAGGATATGCAAAAACTGTTAAACGAACCATTTGATTACATTTTGGACTGCATTGATAGTGTTCAACCTAAACTTAATTTACTGGCTTGTTGTCAACATTCTGACACACCTATCATAAGTTCTATGGGAGCCGGGGGTAGAATAAATCCTGTTGGCGTGGGTGTTTATTCCCTTTTTGAAACGAAAAACTGTCCATTTGCCCATCAAATAAGGAAATCATACAGGAAAATGGGTTGGAAAAGGAATATACCCGTCGTAGCATCCAATGCTCCGGTGATACCCTCCTCTCTTCAATTAACGGATGGGAATAGGTATAAAAAGTCATTTTACGGTACAATTTCCTATTTACCTGCTCTTTTTGGTCTTCATGTCGCAGCCCACGTCATACAAGCGCTCATTGAAAAAAATGAAGCAAATTAAAGATTCCTGAATTGTTCCTGAAAAAAATTACCTAAAACGGGAATCTTTCTTTGCTCGTCATTTATTGCGCCCAAAAGGGAAATGACCCAACAGGCGAAAATACCTAATCCGCCAATAAGTCTGAGCGTGCCACCAAAGAACATAAAAGTGGGAATCCAATAAAGAGCTATAGATAGGAGATGAATGCCCAGGGTTTGTCTTAAATAAAAATATACATTTTCCTGATCATCTTTTTTGGAGACAAAGGCAATAAACCAGCCAACGATGGTAAAATGGCTGATAATACCAGCGATTTTAGGGTCTAAGGAAATATTTGATTCATTCATGTCTGAAATACTTATTTTTTAGATTATTTTGCAAAATCAAAATACGAAATATTTTTAAAATGAAGCGAATTATTTATCTGTTCCTCTTTCTATCTTATACGAAAGTGAGTTTTTCACAGACATTTGATATTATTATAAAAAATGGAACCTTATATCAGGCCTCCTCACCGAAACCCTTTATACAGGCTTCTATAGGTGTAATAGGGGGTAAAATAGTTAAAATAGCCCCAAGGATTAAAGGTTTCGCGAAGAAGATAATTGATGCGAGAGGGTTGATAGTTTCCCCCGGATTTATAGACCTTCACGCCCATCTGGAACCATTGACGCTCGACCCAGAGGCAAAAAGTCATGTGATGCAAGGGGTAACAACAGCTCTTGGAGGACCCGATGGTGGCGGTCCACTTCCGTTGTCAGATTATTTTAAAGAGCTGGAAACATTGGGAATAGGTTTAAATGTTGGCTATCTGGTAGGTCATAACTCCGTTAGAAATGAGGTAATGGGTATGGAAAACAGAGCGCCTACATCAGCTGAACTTGAAAAAATGAAGGGGCTTATGGCAGAAAATATGAAGGCGGGCGCCTTTGGTATTTCCACTGGGCTTAAATACTTGCCTGGCTCATTTTCTAAAGTAGAAGAAGTGATTGAGCTTTCCAAAGTGGTGTCAAATCTGGGGGGTATTTATACTTCCCACCTACGAGAAGAGGGGCTTGGTCTGATCGAAGGGGTGCAGGAGGCTATTCTTATTTCACGGGAAGCCAATATTCCTGTAGTTTTAACCCACCATAAAGCCATTGGTATTCCTATGTGGGGAGCCAGTAAATTAACTTTAGCCTTGGTTGATTCTGCCAGGAAAGTGAACCTCGATATTATGATGGATCAATATCCTTACACGGCAAGTTATACAAATATCGGCGTTTTAATTCCTGCCTGGGCAATGGAGAAAAATAAAAATATTGATTTTACATCAAGAATGGCAGATCCCATTTTAAGAGATTCGGTAAGAAAGGGCATTATTTTCAATCTGTTAAATGACAGAGGGGGAGGGGATTTGAAAAGGATTCAATTTGGTCAGTTTAGCTGGAAGCCGGAATTGGAGGGAAAAACCTTGTATGATTGGGCGATACAGGAAAAATTGGAACCGACCATGGAAAATGGCGCTGATTTAGTTATTAAGGCACAATTGCATCAGGGTGCGGGCTGTATTTTTCATGTTATTTCGGAAGAAGACGTTCGACGTATTATGAAACATCCTATGACCATGATAGCCTCCGACGGACGATTAAGTGTGCCAGGTAAGGGGCATCCTCATCCCAGAGCTTATGGCACATTTCCGAGAGTTTTAGGTCATTACGTTCGCGAAGAAAAGGTAATTACCTTAAGTCAGGCTCTTTATAAAATGACGGCTTTACCCGCTCAACGCATGGGTTTAAAAGATAGGGGAATTTTAAAAGTTGGAAATTATGCTGATATCACTATTTTTAATCCTCAAACCATTAAAGATCAGAGTACCTTTGAAAATCCACATCAATATCCCATAGGAATCCCGTATGTATTGGTAAATGGTAAATTAGTGGTTGATCGTGGTATGTATAAAGATGTTCGCGCTGGAGTAGTGTTAAGGAGACCATAAGGCAGATCTACTCAACATTTGAATAAATAGCCTGGGTTTTTAACAACCTAAGGAATTTAGTTTATTTTAAAAAATTTAAATGGTAGTGAAACTTTAATTTAAATATT
>CANMVX010000137.1 GCA_947501115.1 Haliscomenobacteraceae bacterium | reverse complement strand
TGTAACTCCATCGACCCAGTCAACTCCCCTGTGTACTACAAACCGATTTATAAAAAATTAATATAATGAATATCAATGATTTAAGAATTTTACCTCTCCGTTTTCACCCTAAAATAGTCTGAAATTTAACGAAAATATTTTTTTTCAAAGCTAAATTTGGCCTTTCTGCGCAATGTGGGTTAAATACGATGATAATAAAAAAAGAAATTCAGGGTCAGGGTTTCAAATATCTTAGTACTGATTATTACGAGACGCAAGTAATAAGACTTGGTTATAATTACAAATTCTAACCCTCAACTCAACCAGATCAGTTGATGCATGATGCATCGTCTAAATCCAATTATTCACGTTGTGTTATAACAGATAAAACGGCGTTGTAAATCGTATGGATATTTGGCGAAGACTCCAGGATTGATTCTATGATAACCAGGTGATTGAAAAAACTATCAGGTTCATATTTATGCATTATGTAATCGATAAGAAACTGTTTTTCTTCAAAAAGATCTTTACATTTTAGCAGGTGGAACAACTCTGTTCTGGGGTCAAAAGAGATAAGTAGGTAATTGGTGTCGGGAATGAGTAAAACCATTGGATATTCCAGATAATCACTTTTGCTCACTAACCCCAGACTAACTAAATTAATTTCAAAGAAGGTGTAATACATCTTTTTTGCAGGAAAATTTTTCCCTGCAAAGTATTCCTTCATAGAATCTATTTTTCTGTCAATTTGGTGAATAGGGATATTATCCATATTCAAAGAGCTATATTCTATCCAGTTTTCAGTTTTTAAATCATAATACTCTACTTGACCAATCCTAAGCTTATAATCAAATCGTTTATTTCCTGGTACCACATACCCTGGATAAAAATAAGTGTATCCATGATTTTTTGCATAGTCAATTTCAGCGAGTAGGGTAAAATACCCCAGGCTAAACTTCTCATAATCGGGATGGTACATAGCAAAAATGCTGGCGATAGAATTGAAGCCACGGTCAAAAAAGCTACAGGCAATTAAATTTCTCTGGTCATAAACGGCAATTTCCCAAGTGTCGTAGATACTTTCTTCTGAAAATTCGAGCAACATATCATTAAGATTTGGAGCCAAATTACCATCAAAATTTTCGGCGTAAATGTCGTATAGATTATCTTTTTCGTCATTAATCTCTGCAGGCCTTACAATAATTTTAAATTGTGAGGTGATTTTATTTAATAGTTTACGATTAGTGCCTTTAAATTGATAGTTTAAAAGGGGTAAACGTATCCATAGCGCGGAGTAAACATTGGAACCAAAAAACAGGAAGTGGGTGGTAAAAATAACCTGTCCCATTCTATACCAACCTTTCTCAAGGTAATGGTCTAATTCCCAAAGGTTTAAATTTTCAGGATAATGTTTATCTGCAAACATATTTATCGTTTAACCAAATGAGGCTAATTCACCCCCATTTTTAAATAAAGTATCTACCTTATTCGATACATTAGCATCGATTATTAAAGGAGGTGCGTGATGCGGTTTTATCCGTGCATCGAATAGCAGCGTTCCCTTACAGCCCCAGTGTTTATTCTCTGTAAATGCATGTACCCCATGAATGTCGTGAGAAGGATTGGTTCTGGTAAAAGTAGCCCATATAAAATTGGAGACGGTATAGCTAAGGAAATCACTGTCGTCACAAAGAATACAAAGGGGAAATTCGTGTAAATCATAGTTTTCGAGAAAGCTACTAAGAGCGGCATGGTCTGCGTAACTGTCCTGATTTTTAAAGTTTGGAGCTACAACGGCAAAAACACCGGGAATGATAACCTTAGGATTGGAAAAACCTAGAGGTAGAGTATTAAATGGAGGCAGCGTAGTTCCCAGACTTCGCAATTTAGGTCCGCAGGCAGCGATGATTACCTTAGAGCCGGCATTCCAACCATCGCCAGAATAATCAAGGGTATCAATAGTTGTTTTAGTTTGAAAATGCAGATCTCGTGTCCAGTCAGTTCTTTCTAAAATATGAGAGAGAAAAGGAACATAGTCGTGAGTATCTAAATGAGGGTTATCGGAACCGTCGGCAATAATTAAAAATTTTGCCAATGAGGTCTGTCCAGAGCCCAATATACGATTTGCCTGGATGAGAATTTCTTCAGGTCTTTTTTCTCTAAAAGGCATATATCGCTCACTTCCAATAGCTAACAAAAGTGGGTGCACCCCAGCCTCATCAACAGCGTGAATTTGTTTTACTCCGGGAAATTCTCCGGAAGTTAAATCTTTTACAAGTTCATGAATTAAATATCCAAAACTTGAGTCTTCCTGAGGTGGCCTGCCCACTACAGAAAAATGCCAGATAGGATTTTTTCTATGCCAAACATGCTCTACATTCATGACGGGAAAAGGATGTTCCAAACTATAATATCCCAAATGATCGCCAAAAGGTCCCTCCGGTTTGGTCGTATTTTTCCTTATAATGCCTGTAATTACAAAATCCGCATCCCCGGAGACTACATAATCATCTTTCCAGGCATATTGGAATCTTCTTCCAGCCAAAAGTCCGGCAAAAGTCATTTCACTTAGTCCCTCGGGCAAAGGCATAATGGCTGAAAATGCGTGTGAAGGAAGACCTCCAACAAAAATGGATACTCTAAAAGGTTCCTCCAATGTATTATATTCCGTGTGATGAACGCCAATTCCGCGGTGTAATTGATAATGAAGTCCAATTTCTTTGTCTTGTACATATTGATTACCAGATAATTGAACTCTATACATACCAATATTGGATTTCATCATATTTTTTCCGCCGGGAGGTAACGAGAAGACCTGGGGAAGAGTGATGAAGGCCCCACCATCCATGGGCCACGATTTTATCTGTGGTAATTGGCTAATCGTTGTTTTGCCCCATGTGCTGGCGGGGAAAAACGTTTTTTGAGGTAATGCTTTTAAAGCCGTGAAAGGGGCTTTCCAATATCTTAACGGATTTCGCAAAAAATTCGTTGGATCAGCTTTTAGCTCAATGATTTTTTTTACGTCTGCTAAGGTATCTTTGAACAAAAACTCAGTGCGTTTTATGGTTCCATACAAATTAGAAAGTGCTGGAAACGGGCTATCCTTCACATTTTCAAATAATATAGCTGGCCCACCCTGATCATATATTCTTCGATGGATTTCTGCTATCTCCAGATTTGGATCAACAGGAGATTTAATACGAATAAGCTCTTTATTTTTTTCGAGATCTGCTACACAAGACCACATATTCTTATATCCCATGGCAATAATTTAACTCAATGATTATTTTTTAAAGATAACTTTTCAGCCAAAAAAGGAGCTGTTGGGGAATCGAGGCAATGAACTAAATCTTCAGGAGTACCCTGGAAAACTAAATTACCACCCATTTTTCCACCTTCCGGACCTAAATCAATCACCCAGTCTGCCGACTTTATGATTTCCATATTGTGTTCAATAACTAAAACGGTATGGCTTTTTTCAACTAAAGCCTGTAAGGCTTCCAATAATTTTCTTACATCGTGGAAATGAAGCCCCGTAGTAGGTTCGTCAAAAATGAATAAATATTTTTCTGTCGTTTTTTCCTGCCCTAAAAATGAGGCTAATTTTACTCGTTGTGCTTCTCCACCAGAGAGGGTATTTGAAGACTGGCCTAAGCAAACATAACCCAGACCAACTTGCATCAGAGGGTTTAGTTTGGTGATAATTTCTTTTGAATCTTTGAAAAATACTAGAGATTCCTCAATAGTCATTTTTAGAATATCGAAAATATTTTTTTCACGGTATCGTACTTCAAGCACTTCATTTTTAAATCGCTTTCCCCCACAACTTTCACATTCCAAACGCATATCGGCTAAAAACTGCATTTCAATAACTTGTTCACCTTCACCTTTGCAAGTATCGCAGCGGCCGCCATCCACGTTAAATGAAAAGTGCTTTGCCTTATAATCCCGCAGTTTTGACAAAGGTTGACTGGCCATAAGTTCTCGGATGGCGTCGTAAGCTTTAACATAAGTTACTGGATTCGATCTCGATGATTTACCAATAGGATTTTGGTTTACCATTTCCACCTGGGTTATTTTTTTCAAATCACCACTTAAAGAAGAAAAAGAGCCTACTGATTTTACACCTACCTCACCCAATGCAGCTTTCAACGCAGGGAATAAAATATGTTTGACCAGGGTAGTTTTACCTGAACCGGACACTCCGGAAACAACAATAAACGTATTTAATGGAAAGGTTACGGTTATATTTTTTAAGTTGTGATGGGTAGCACCATGCACTATTATTTTGTCAATGCCCTTTCTTCTGAATGATGGAATGGGGATAGATAATCGGCCGGTTAAATAGCCGGTAGTTAAACTCTCTGAAGCTTCAGTATAAATGTTTTCATAAGCACCAGCAAAAATTACTTCTCCTCCATGCACTCCGGCATGAGGTCCTATATCAATTAAATATTCGGATTCTTTTATAATATCTTCCTCATGCTCGACAATTAATACTGTATTTCCGAGGTTTTTAAGATGTTTCAGGACATTTACCAATCTTTTTGAATCTCTTGGATGAAGTCCAACGCTAGGTTCGTCCAGAATATATAGTGAATCGGTTAGATTACTCCCTAAAAGTCTGGTCAAATTGATTCGTTGGGTTTCCCCACCACTTAAGGTGGCGGAAATTCTATTTAAGGTTAAATAGCTGAGCCCCAATAAGTTCATGAATTTTAGTCTTGTCCTTAACTCGTGTAACAATCTGGCTGATACCTTAGTATCCGTTTCTGATAACTGGATAGATTCAAAAAAAACAGCCAGTTCATCAATCGGCATATCCACTAAATCACC
>CANMVX010000136.1 GCA_947501115.1 Haliscomenobacteraceae bacterium | reverse complement strand
AATAACGTAGGTAAATGACTTCTGACTAAACTTTTTACCCTCATTTTCACCTCTTTCCTCTTCTTCAGACTTGGTGTCATATAATTGAAAGGATGGAGGTAAGTTGAGATTTGGGCTTTTTATTCTTTTAGCATCGCCGTCACCTAAAATGGTAATGGTTAAATAAAAAGTTTCATTTGTTGAGGCAGATGTTTTGTCTATGACAGACGACGCTGAAAAGTTGCCAATACCGCCATTAAAATTGGCCGGAACAGGTTTTGGTAGATCTTTTACGGTAACATTTAAGACATTACTTTCTACGTTTACGTATTTCACATCGCCGTTAAAAAAAAGGGAACTGGGTCTTTGAGGATCTTCTTCCAAAAGTCCTACTTGTAATACAAGAGGAGAAATACTTTGTTTTCCTGTTTGTTGTGGGAAAAGGGCAACGCTTCTTAATACTTTTGTATAATACGTTTTACCCTTTATATTAGTGGTTTGCACCATATTATCCATTCTCTGAATATCTGCTGCATAAAAGCCTCCGTAATCACTTTCCTGAAGGATGCTATAATTTTGAATTTCTTTTCTGGTGTAGATTTTATAATCAAGTCGAACCTGCTGGCCCAGATAAATTGTATTTTGAGCAAGTTCAGCACGGATAAAAAAATCCTGGTCATTATTATTTTCCTGTTTTCCATCTGATGTCACTAAAATGACCAGGGAATTACTTTTCAATGTTTTTCCCCGCACTTTTATTCTGGCGGGACGAATGGTTAGTTTTCCATTTCTCTTAGGCTGCAAGGTATAGGAAAAGCTCATTTCCCTTTGCATTTGACCATTTTGAATTACTGTACTAAGCCCTCTGTTGGGCCCGGAAAGGATATAAAAATCGTTTGAAAAGTCTGGTGAAATAAAATCTTCCCCTTCCCCATTTTTTAAGATAAAGGAGACTTCCACTAAATTTCCAGGTCGTACTTTCTCAGCATCGGCAACGGCAAAGAAGGAAGTTTGACCGTATAGGAAGCTACTTACAAAAAGGATTAGACTACATAAAAATGGGCGCATTTTACCAATCTTTTTTGACTTGACTATTTGTTTTTCCAGCTTGTCGAAGTTTTGATTGCACTTTTTTTTCTTCTTCATCCATAATATTTAGAAGAGCTTCCGCTTCTTCCTTTGATAATTTTCTTTGTGTATTTTCACCCTGCTCTTGTTGATTTTTATTTGGGTTACTATTTTTTTGATCTTGATTTTGATCTTGCTTTTGCTGATCTTGTTTTTGTTTATTTTCCTGCTGCTGTTGCTGTTGTTCTTTCTGCTGCTGTTTTTTTAAAGCAACGGATAGATTGTGCTGCGTTTCCTGATCTCCCGGTTTAATTCTAAGCGCTTGTTTATAGGCATCAATGCTACCCTTAAAATTTCCTTTTTGGTAGAGTGCATTTCCTAAATTATAGTAAGCATTTGCTTTTTGTCCGGATGGATTTAATTTATCAATAGATTGTTGATAATTATTGGCGGATTCTTCAAATCTTCCTTGATTATATACCGCATTTCCAAGGTTATACCAGGCTTTTGGCGTAGCCTTTTTCTCCAAAGCTTTTCTGTAAGCTTCCTCTGCGGCAACTGTTTCTTTTTGTCTGTATAAACGATCCCCTTCTCTGAGGTCTTTATGGTCATTTTGGGAAAAAAGGGAGGTTGACAAAAGAGCTAAGACCATGGTAATGCTCATTTTTCTATAAGAAAGTAAAAATTCGAAGAGGAGGAAAAAACAGGCAATGGCCAGAAAAAGTTGATAGAACGACCTATATTCTGAATAAACCCTTGTTTCTAAGCCTGTTTTTTCGAAACGGTTTAGATCTGACAGTAAACTATTCAACGTTGACGATTGATCCATACTTAAGGCATAATAATTTCCCCGGGTAATCCTGGCTATGGTTTGTAAATTTTCTTCTTCCAGTTTAGAAATGACTGGATTACCATTTTCGTCTGTTTTAAATGAATTAAAGCCACTGGAATAATCAGGAATTTTTGCCCCTTCTGGCGTACCAATTCCGATAGTAAACGCAGAAATTCCTTTTTGAGCAGCTTGCCTTGCTGCGTCTTCTAAACCTGGTTCGTGATTTTCCCCATCACTCAAAATAATCAATGCTTTGCCATTGGCCTTTTTATAAGAAAAGTAACGGAGTGCGACGGAAATAGCGGAAGAAAAATTGGTACCTTGATTACTTACTATATCAGGAGAAAGCGTTTGAAGAAAAAGCAGGAGGGCTCTGTAATCTGTTGTTAAGGGTGTTTGAAGATAGGCATTGCCAGCAAAAACAATTAGACCGATTCTGTTTCCCGTCAAAGATCGGATAAGTTCCTCGGAAAGACGTTTTAGACGGTCGAGTCTACTGGGAGGCATATCAGCCGCCATCATTGATTTTGAAATATCCAGCGCAAGAAAAACATCAAAACCATTGGTTTTTACAACCTCCGATTTGGTACCCATTTGAGGATTAGCCAAAGAAATGAGGACGAAAAATATCCCTAAAGTAAAGAAGACTATCTTTCGTTTGTTTAACTTATTAATCGTAGGGCTGTCGTTTAATAATAAAGAAGCATTGCCAATACGAGCTAACTCCTTTTTCTTTTTCCGTAAGACAAGGAAGTGAATAAGACCTAATATGGGCAAAATACAGAGGCCAAATAAAAAAGCAGGATGTTCGAATCTAAACATAAAAAACATTTATGGAGTACTTCGAAACACGGTTATTCTTAGCAATCTTTCCGTTATTAAAAGGAAGAGTGCAAAACCGGTAAACCAAAAATAAAGATCTTTAAATCTTTTAAATCGAGTTACTTCTAACGTAGTTTTCTCTAATTTATCAATTTCAGCGTAAATATTTTCCAGGGAACGTTCGTTGGTTGCCCTATAATATTTTCCACCGGTAAGCGTAGCCATTTCGCGCAATAAAGGTTCATCAATTTCAACTTGAGCCAAACCGAAAATATATTCCCCATCACTTCTTCGGCTAACAGGCGTTAAAGCAGCGCCGGAAGTTCCCACGCCAATAGTATAAACTTTAACATTGTATTTAAGGGCAATTTCAGCGGCCGTTATAGGTTTCAAATAACCTGCATTATTGACGCCGTCGGTAAGTAATATAACCACTTTACTTTTGGCGTCACTGTCTTTAATCCTATTTACTGCCGTACCCAAACCCATGCCAATAGCTGTTCCGTCTTCTAAAAGACCACATTGCAAATTGGCTAAATATTCTTTTAAAATATCGTGATCACTCGTAAGTGGACAAGGAGTAAAAGCTTCGCCTGAAAAACTTACCAGTCCAAGGCGATCATACTTTCTCTTGTCTATAAATTGGGCAGCTACCCGTTTACAAACCTCCAGGCGGTCAGGTTTAAAATCTTGGGCCAGCATACTACTTGAAAGATCCACTGTTAACATGATATCAATACCTTCCGCATTGACTTTTTCTTCTTGCAGTGCTAATTGAGGTCTTGCCAGTGCCAAAATGAAAAAAAGAAAAGCCAGCAAGCGAAATATAATCAGATAAGGCAGTAGGGTAACCCGCCAGTTTTTTTTAAATTTTAATAGACTACTACTTTCAGGTAAATTAATAGTGCCTATTTTTTTTGTGTAATACTTCTTTAGGATAAAATAAATAAGTGGAATAAGAGCCCATAAGAGCAGATAGTATGGATTTCTAAACGATAATTCTTTGATTAGTTCAATCATAATAATAAGGGTAATTATTTATTTTCAGAGGTGATTGAACTTTCCTCTGACAGAAATTGGGTTAAAAATAGTTTCACCTCTTGAAACGCTTCTTCATGGAAAGAATAAGTAGGTTCATATTTTGCAAATTTTACTAAATCTACGGTTTTCATCCAGGCTATCATTTTTTCAGAGAGAAGAGATGATATGGGTAAATGCTGTATTTTTTCCAACACTTCAGCGGTGGGTAAATCCAATAAATTAACCTCAAATTGTTTCTCCAGGAATGCCCGAAAAATAACACCCAATTCATAATGATAATTGACAAAATCCTTCTGTTCAAGGAAATTTTGCTTAGACAACCAATCCATTTTTTCAAGCGCCTCTTTTACCGGGGAAACTATTTCAAGCGGAATTTCAGGGGTAGTAATCTTGATTTTCCTTCTTTTTCTAAGCCATAAAACAATTAAAAATAGTATAAAAAGTCCGCACAAAACATAGATTAACGGTAACCAATCTTGCCAGTTTTTATTTTCGTTCCAAATATCTCTGATTGGTTTTATTTCCGAGGAGTCTTTTTTCATTGGGAGAGGCAAGACCTTAATTTGAACACTATTCGACGAAATGGAGTCAAAAGATGTTTGGTTACCTGCTACGGGAAATCTAATAGGACCTAAAGTATATTGTCCTGGTTCAAATGAAGTTAATAGTAATTCGCGAATGAATTGTTGTTCTCCGTTATCGAGTAAAATGGTATCAGTGGAGATCGTTTTTAACAGTTCGAAAGGACTGTCACCTATCATTTGTTTAAACGAAGGAAAAGTAATATTTTCTTCCAACCCATAAGTTACACTGATTTTAACGGAAAGAGGGTCGCCAATAATTAATTGTTGCTTGTCTGTGGATATAGAAATCGTCTTTTGTGCATTCAGCGTAAAAGAGAAAAGGAAACCAATAAAATATGCAACTAGTCTGGTATTCATCAAGAGGCTCTTTTTTTGAAAAACTGGAGGAGAGCAAGAACGTAGGAATCTTGAATACTCATATCTATGACGCCCGTTTTACTTTTTTTAAAATGTCGGTAAAAAGCATCTTTATTTTTTCTGAAGGTGAGGGTATAGGAAGCCATAGCATCCCGGTCATGGGTGTCAATCCAACCTGTTTCACCTGTTTCAGGATCCCTTATTTGCAATAGTCCGACATCGGGGAGTTCAGCTTCACGAGGGTCGGAAACCCTGAATCCGATAATATCATGTTTTTTAGCGGCTATTTTCAAAGCAGTTTCATAATTGTCTGCTTGAAAATCACTTAAAATAAAGCAAATAGCCTT
>CANMVX010000135.1 GCA_947501115.1 Haliscomenobacteraceae bacterium | reverse complement strand
TTTGCAGACAACACGGGGTCAATTGGGGAATATCTGAATCCACCATTGTATAAAACCCTGAAACCTCCCTGTAAGACAGATTGGTTTCTAAAAGTAAATTCTTTTCCAAAAGTTAAGGAACTTGTAAATCTGGTATTGAATTTTGAGTTGTACCATTGCTGATTGAAAGGAGAATATTGAGATCGAAAAGTAGAAGCGGTTACTAAAAAGTAAATTTTATTGCTGAAAAACTTTTCAACCAATGCATCAAGACCATAATTTAATCCTCTGCCTTTACTGACTACTGAAAATTCCGGAAATTGGTCTTGATTATTCAACATCCAATACAATGATTCCGTATTTAATTCAACGGGAACTTTACCCAATGTTTGAAGATATCCTTCTAAACTAAATTTTATCTGAGATTTGCTAACCGTTTGATAGCTTAAGATAAGATGATTTGCCTGAATTAGCTTTAAATCCTTATTGGGTTGGACAATTTCATTACCTATTTTCTGACTGTAAAAATAGGAAGCTAAGGGAAGCATTTTCCCTAATCTACTAAAGGCTAAATTTAAAGTTTGGTTTTGGGCGACCTTATATGAAATAGCTGCTCTCGGCTCTATGCTTGACGTATTGTTTAAAAAGAAGTGCAGATAATGTAATCCTGTTTGTAAAGTAACTTTTTCGGATAATCTTTTAGAAATTTGCGTATATATTTGACCCTGTTGCGTGCTGCCGTTGCCAAATACTGTATTTTTTCTATTGTTTATTTGTTGTGTAACATCACTTAGAGACCTTCTTGGTGCAGTTTCGACATTATAATCAAAGAAGATCTGGTGAAACATTATTCCACTCTTCCAGGTTGTTCCATCACTTAATTTCTTCTGATAGGTAACCGAAGTTGAAATTCTATCTTCCAGATATTTTTGGGTATTATATCTGTAACGCTCATCTTTCAATGATAAAGTATCATATTGTCTAAAAATATGACTGGAGTTCACGGAGAGAACTGCTTTTATAAAGGAAGATTTATTAATGAGTCTGGTTAAAGTAAAGCCGGCAGCACCCATATTACTTCCTTGTATTCTGTCTTCCCAATGATTGGAATTACCCGGTTTCCTTTCTAAAGGATCTACGACCGGGGTGTAATTTTCAACACTTAAACCGCCCATTCCAAATAGGGTATAGAAAGTTTTTTTGTCTTTACTTTGATAGGCGAGATTAAAACATAAATCCTGAAAATCATTGGAAACTCTTTCTCCAATAAGTTGGAAGCCCATTTTATTAAGTAAACCTAAGGTAGAATATCTATAATTTATAAGATAGGAAGCCTGTTGAGATTTTATCGGACCTTCAGTGGCAAAATCAAGACCAAGTAAACCTATTTTAACCCTATGTTCTCTTTTTTCCATGTTTCCTTTTCTAAAATGAACATCAAATGTTCCGGACAACGCATTGCCATATTCAGCAGACATGCCTCCTGTGGAAAAATCGGATCTTGAAAGTAATTGAGCACTAAAAACAGTAACGCCACCGCCCGATGTTCCAGGTCTGGCAAAGTGATTTGGATTTGGAATATCAATTCCTTCCAGTCGCCAAAGCATACCAAAAGAAGAATTTCCCCTGATGATAATGTCATTTTCTGTATCATCGCCTCCTCTCGTAACCCCAGGATAAGATATAGCCATTCTTCCTAAATCATTTACACCTGCCGGCATTCTCTCTGTTTCTTCTGCGGAAAAGGATCTTGTACTGACCATAGCCGATTCATTCACCGGGGCATTGGTATTTTGAGATGCTACGACTTCTACCGCTGAAAGAGACTGAATTTCCTCCTGAAGTTCAATATTTATAACCGTTTCTTTGGCAGAGGTTAATATGAATTCCTCTGAAAGAAAGGTAGCATACCCCAAATAAGTACATCTGATACTTTGTCTGCCAACAGGAACACCTATCAATATGAAATTTCCGTTCTCATCTGTCACAGTTCCTATTTGTTTTTCACTTTTCTCCACATTTACGGTGGCAAAAGCTAATGGACTTTTTGTCGTTCTATCCTTTACCGTTCCTTTTATGGTTTGCAACTTGATTTGTGCAATGGTGATAAATGGCAAACATAAAATAAAAGAAAGGTAAACAATCCTTTTAAAAGTAATGCTACTATTCATTGAGATCTAATTTTTTGCGAATTCAAAATCTAATTCCTCTAAATTAATTTTATTTTACTTACTTTCGGTCGATTTTCATTTTAAATGTTCATAAATACCTCGTTTTATGTCAAATTCATACCAAATTAGATTTTCCAGTGGCATTAGTGAAGTCCGAAATATGGGAACGGATGATTTAAGATCTAAATTTTTAGTATCCAATTTGTTTCAACCTGATCATATAGAATTAGTATATTCCCTTCAAGATCGCTTTGTATTAGCAGGGGTAATGCCGGTGAAATCAAAGCTTGAATTATTGCCTTTCGAAGAAATAACTAAAGCTGATTTCTTTTTGGAAAGAAGAGAATTGGGCATCATAAATGTAGGTGGCAAGGGCATAGTTGAAGTGGATGGCACAAAGCATGAATTGGGTAAAAAGGATGCCCTTTACATTGGAAGAGGTAAGCAGCATATTGTTTTTTCGTCTGAAAACGAAGCTGATCCTGCTATGTTTTATCTTAATTCAGTGTTGGCTCACGCTGTTTATCCAGATGTATTTATACCTATAAAAGAAGTGGTTCCCGCTGAAATGGGTGAATTTGAAACGGCTAACAGAAGAAATATTTACAAGATCATTGTAAAGGAAAGATTGCAAACTTGTCAATTGGTTATGGGATTGACTGACCTTCTCTCTCCAAGTATCTGGAATACTTTTCCTCCACATACCCACATAAGGAGAAATGAGGTTTATTTCTATTTTGATATTCCTAAAGATCAGATTCTTATTCATTTAATGGGAGAGCCCGATCATACCCGACATTTGATTTGCCATAATCATGAAGCTGTTATTTCACCAGAATGGTCTATACACTCTGGCGTAGGTACTGCCGCTTATTCATTTATCTGGGGTATGGGTGGTGAAAATCTTGAATATGGTGATATGGACAAAGTTAATCCAATGGACCTTAAATAATTATATATGTTGCCGATTTTTGATTTGACCGGTAAAGTGGCCTTAGTGACAGGCTGTAAAAGGGGTATTGGATTTGCTATTGCGGAAGGTCTCGCAGCGGCCGGTGCTGATATTATAGGTGTCTCTGCTACCTTAGAACTGCAGCAATCCGATATTGAAAAATCGGTTATTGCTTTAGGTAGAAAATTTTATGCCTACCAATGTGATTTTGCTGACCGGTCCCAACTTTATACTTTCCTGGAAATAGTGTCAAAAGATCATAAGGTCATTGATATTCTTGTCAATAATGCAGGTACTATTTTGAGAAACCCTGCCGTAGATCATTCTGATGAATATTGGGACACTGTGCTAGAAATAAACCTATCGGCACAGTTTATTTTAAGTAGAGCCTTAGGAGCTAAAATGATTGAAAACGGGCAAGGCAAAATAATATTTATAGCCTCTTTATTGTCTTTTCAAGGGGGTATTAATGTGCCTGGTTATGCGGCAGCAAAAGGGGGCATCGCCTCTTTAACCAAAGCTTTGGCCAACGAATGGGCAAGCAAAGGGGTGAATGTAAATGCTATTGCGCCTGGCTATATTGAAACGGATAATACCTATGCCCTGAGAAATGATCCAGATAGAAGTACCTCTATCTTACAACGGATTCCTGCAAACCGGTGGGGTAAACCATCCGATTTTGCGGGACCAGCTATATTTTTAGCTTCTGATGCAGCGAATTATGTTCACGGTACTATTTTAACCGTCGATGGTGGCTGGATGGGACGTTAATTTTATATATTAAAATCTCATCTGTAAACCAGCCAGAAAATTGATGCCAAAATTTTCATAATATTGCCACCTTTGGCGTTTATTATTTAAAAGATTGTTGAGCTGGATAAATGCTTCCATTTGTTTCGTTATGCTGTAACGACCTCCTAGATTTACCTCAATAAGTGGATCTAAATTCAATGGGCCTTCAGAACCAAGATAAGGAACTCCATTTTCGGAGTTCACATCGAGGTTTAGTTTTATTTTGTTTTTAGTATAACCTACCCCGAACATAGCGGTAAATGAAGGCAAATGCCAGGCTTTTAACTCTGTATTTAGTTGGTAAATTCTTTGTTTTATAGCCGCTCTAATATTTATACCCTCTTGTAGCTGGTACATAATTTCACCACCAAAGGATAGAATTCTGGCGGTATCGTACACCACATCAAATCTTGGAATACTATCTCTATTGGTTAAATATAATGCCAGATTATCAACTGATCTGTGACTTCCTTCAATCCTAAAGGAGATACCTCCGGTTTGCCCTTTTATTCCGGCATATATGTCCGTATTATTAGCATTCTCAATAGATATATTATTTACAATGAAAGGATTTTCAGTGGCTAAGAGTCTGAAGTTTTGTTTTTCAATAGCCCCTTTTACCCCTAAAAAGATGGATAACTTGTCAGCCATTATTTGAAAATCCGTCTCTACATTCGGAAGAACTACGGCCTGTCCATTATTTAATCCAAGTTTTGCCCCTACATTGATTTTAAATTTATCAGAATGAAAGGAGTACGACGGTGCAATGAAAAATTGATTTAATCTTTGTGCCGTATCCGTTTCAAAGCTATATTTTGTAAGATCACTTAATAATCCTACCGATAGCACATTAGATTCTGAAAGATTATAAGCCAAATTAAATTGTGCTGCTAGTCCATTTTCCTTGTTTTTCAGATTGTCGCCAAAGGAATAGGTAGCCAAATCGGCACGATAATCAAATTTACCAACAGTTGGTAAATGATTATAAAATGAAATTTTCCCTCCAAAATCCTGAAATTGACGTCTTACATCAGCTGGCAAAAAGGTTGATGTTTTGTTTTTTTCAATGTTATATTGATTATATCCATAAAAATACCTGTTCTGCTGGGCGTAATTAAAATCTCCGGAAATAGTATATCCGGCTTTTGTAAAGACCTCCGCTTTTACAATACCCAAAGATTGAGAATACCTTTGATTCTCCACTGCTTTATGGTTATTCATACCACGATGCTCTACATCTATACTTACCATAGATTGCGGATTCGGCGATAAAGCATAATGACCTATTAGCGCTCTGTTCAAGGGTAATCCAAGACCCAGAGACAAAAATCCAGGGTAATTTTCAGGATTTTCCTCACTAATCATTCTTAAAGGCTTAAGATTTGGGGTTATATAAGAAACCTCGAAAGGACGTAATAGTAAGTTATACTTTTGCTTTCTACCACTTGTATCAGAAGGAAGGAAACTGGCATTTAATTCAAAACGAGGTGTTTCAGGAATATCAGCCTTATAATCTTTTATGACTTCCATT
>CANMVX010000134.1 GCA_947501115.1 Haliscomenobacteraceae bacterium | reverse complement strand
ATTGACATGGAAAATTATATAAAAAGCACGGTAGATCTTGTCCTTGAAAAATTTCCACAGTCGTCGGCAGAAATTATAGTTACTGAGCAATATCGCAATATGTATGAAGTGCTGAAAAATTATCCCTTTGTATCCGATTATGCTTATAAGGCCATAGAACAGGCTGGACTAAAACCTGTTAAGTCATTTATTAGAGGAGGGACTGACGGATCAAGATTGTCGTTCATGGGTCTTCCTTGTCCCAATTTATTTGCCGGTGAACATGCTTTTCATTCTCTTGAAGAATGGGTTTCAGTGCAGGATATGGAAAAATCTTCTGAAATGATAGTGCATTTGGCTGGTATCTGGGCGAATCATAAAAAATAATTGTAATTTTGAACAAAACCATTATTTATGAAAAATATAACCATACCATTTTGTGTATTTTTTTTATTGATGTCCTCCTTTAGTTGTACCTCCATAGAAAAATTGGTTGATTCGGGTCAATATGATAAGGCCATTTATTTTGCAACAAATAAGTTATCTGGGGCAAAAGTAAATAAAGTGGAATATGTTAGAGGTCTTGAAACCGCTTTTAAGAAAGTTACAGACAAGGATATGGCCTATATTGAAAAGTTGAAAAATGAGGGGAATCCTGAATCTTGGGAAACTATTCTCTCCGTTTATGCTACTATTTCAAATAGGCAGGAAAGTATTAGACCCTTGTTACCACTAACGGATGAAAATGGTAAAAAGGCTAATTTCTTATTCGTAAATACCAATGATTTAGAAAAAGAAGCAAAGGAACAAACCATAAACTTTTTATACTCTTCTGCTAAAGATTTTTTGCAGGAAGCAAGAAGTACAAAAGATAGAATCCCTGCTCGAAAAGCTTATGACGCTTTGTTAAGATTGAAAAATTATTCGGCAAGATTCATGGATGTGCCCCAATTGGAAAGGGAGGCAAGAGAGTTAGGCACTACTAAGATATTGGTTAATGTGCAAAATTATTCTCAAGCTGTTTTTCCAGCAGGCTTGGAAGATGAAATTTTGAGACTTGGTTTCAGAGACCTCGATAGGGAATGGCAGAAATTTGATGCCTATCCTGAGAGAAATAGAGAATATGACCTGGGTATTACCTTAATCCTTTCTAATGTACAGGTTAGTCCCGGATCAGTGAGTGAAAAATCATTTAGTGAGAAAAAGGAAATTCCCGATGGATTTCAATATCTATTAGATGAAAAGGGAAATGTTAAAAAGGATACCGCTGGAAATGATATCAAATTACCTAAAAATAAGGTGATTGAGGCTCAGATTTTAGAAGTTTTTCAATCTAAATCCGCTGGCTTATCTGGCCGTCTTGAAGTAATTGATTTACATACCAAAGGGGTAAGAGAAAGCAGAGATATTAATGCCGTTGCTATTTTTGAAAATAGAGCAGCCTCCTTTAAAGGTGATGAAAGAGCTTTAACAGAGGATACAAAAAAGAGACTGGGCAATAGACCTGCCGTATTTCCTACCGATGCAGTCCTGCTTCTGGAGGCTGCCAGAAAATTGAGACCTCTGGTAATCTCCGAATTAAGAAAAATTAGAATTGATTAAATATATATTTTAATGTCTATTTCGAACGAACAAACCTTGTGTTGCCCATTTTGTAAAAGTGAAAAAACAAAAATTGCTTTTTTCCTTAAAGATCATTCCGTTTCAAAAGAAACGTTTAGTCTTTTCGATTGCGAAGATTGTGGATTGAGATTTACAAATCCTATTCCTGACGCTTCGTCCATTGGGAAATATTATCAAAGTGAAGATTATATCTCTCACTCAAATACTAAAAAGGGAATTGTCAATACACTCTATCATGCAGCAAGAGATTTTATGATCCAACAAAAAATTAATTGGATTAAATCTTTTTCGTCTCATAAAAAGTTATTGGATATCGGTTGTGGTACCGGACATTTTATGCATTCCTTAAAACAAAATGGTTTTCAGGTTAAAGGGGTAGAAGTTGATGAAGGGGCTCGAAATTTCGCCATTACTCAGTTCGGCTTGGAGGTAATGACTCCGGACGATTTTTTATCTGATTCAACGGCTGATAAATATGGTGTCATTACTCTTTGGCATGTCTTGGAGCATATTCATCAACCTAAAGATTTTTTAGAAAAAATTAACCTGTCTCTTTTGGATGACGGCTTATTAATGATAGCTGTTCCTAATTTTAAAAGTACCGATGCAGCATTTTATGGAGATTATTGGGCTGCTTACGATGTTCCAAGGCACTTATGGCATTTTTCTCCTCAATTTATGGAAAAATGGTTGCTAACTTATGGCTTTAAACTTATCACTAAGAAAAGTTTGCCTCTGGATCCATTTTATGTCAGTCTCTTAAGTGAAAAGTACAAAAATCAGGGCAAAGGTAGTTTCATTGGCGGTGTATTTTCTGGTCTGTATTCTTCTGTTATGAGCTGGGTGGATTCCTCAAAAGCTAGTTCTTTGGTTTATGTTCTTAAGAAGGTTTAAGTCTTTACTGAACTATTTTATTTTAGTTTCGCTTTTATTTCCCTTTTCGCTGCTTAGCCAGGATTATCAATGGTGGGCGAATAATGTGAATTGGGATGGTACAACGCATTGGAGAAATTATATTACCTATTCACCTAAATATTTAGGGCCCAATGCATTACCTATTCCTACCTTAAATGAAGGACGGACGGATAGCCTGTTAACGCTTGGTTCTTCTGCGCGCTTTTTACGGTCGATAGGTGATTTTACTTACGCTCAGTCTTTTTTCCTGACTTATCCAACGGAAAATAAAAAAATGAGCTTCGATATTTCATGGGTTCCCAGGGAAGTCTATACAACAAGTCATGAGTGGAAAACAGTACGAAAAGTTCACTTTCCTGCCTATTACGAAAGTCATGCAATGGCTGACATAATTTTTAATTCTTTATTACAGCTAAGTAAAGAAAGTACCCATTGGTTAGATGCTGCTTTTAGAGTTTCCTTCCGTTTTGCCACTTCCACTCATGTAAATGCTGCAAGGGGCACTGATGCACCAGGCTATTCTTTTGATATAACAACGGGTAAGACTATTTCTGCTCGTCTGAGACTTTTTGGCATGCTCGGATTTTACGTCTGGCAAACAAACAGAGATGATTATTTGCAAAACGATGCTTTTTTATTTGGCCTCGGTGCCAGGTATAATGTAGGAAACTGGTCTTTTTCTCCTCAATACAGAGGTTATTGGGGCTATATTGGTGACGGTGACGATAATGTGGCTTCTTCGTTAAAAATTAACTATAAGCTAAAGAACTGGCAGATTTTTACCGTTTTGAGTAAAGGTCATGAGGATAATTTATATAATTACGCAGAATGTGGAATGGTATATATGTTTAAACCCAAAATTTAGTTAATTTGTGTTAAATATATTTTGTAATGGCTGTAATTATACCAACCGCTGTGTATGTTCAAAGAAGAAAAATTCTTTTGAATAATGTGAAAGATGGACTCATCTTTTTTCCCGGAAATAGGGAAAGTCCAATGAATTATCCTGATAATACTTACCACTTCAGGCAGGATAGTAATTTTCTATATTATATTGGGATAGATAGGCCCGATTTGTCCGTTGTTCTAGATACCAATACAGGGGAAACCATCTTATTTGGCGATAACTTTACCCTTGATCAGATTGTTTGGCTCGGTGCTTTGCCAACCTTGGAATCATTAGCAGAGAAATCTGGTATTGCCCTCGTAAAACCAACATCAGGTTTAGAGGACTATTTATCAGACGCATTGAATCAAGGCAGAAATGTTCATATTCTACCTCCATACAGAGCTGAAAGCATGCTTTTTATTAATGATTTTATTAAAAAATCAAATAAATCTTATCAGCATCTTATTTCTGAAGAATTAATCAGACAAGTGGTCGCCCAAAGGTCGGTGAAAGATGCTTATGAAATTCAGGAAATGATTGACGCTGTCAATATTTCAGGTAAAATGCATGTGGCTGCAATGATTGCCGCTAAAGCAGGTATGTATGAATATGAGTTAACGGGTTTAGTTGAAGGTATTTCTGTTGGTAATGGAGGGAGAATTTCATATCCTGTCATTTTAACAACGCAAGGTCAAACCCTTCATAATCATAGTTATAGTGGTAGGTTAAAGGAAGGTGGATTAGTTTTAGGTGACTTCGGTTCTGAATCAGCTGGTCATTATGCAGGGGATATAACCAGAACCTTTCCTGTCTCAAAATCTTTCTCTTCCATGCAAAGGGACATTTATGAAATCGTCCTTGACACGGAAATAAAAGCGATTAACCAGATTAAACCTGGGATTAGCTATAAAGATATTCACCTGCAAGCGGCATTGAACATTGCAGAAGGTCTTACTCAGTTAGGCCTCATGAAAGGAAATCCGCAGGATGCAGTGGCTGCTGGCGCTCATGCCTTGTTCTTTCCACATGGCCTCGGTCACATGATTGGTTTGGATGTTCATGACATGGAAGACTTAGGCGAGGCTTATGTAGGTTATGATGACTCGGTATCAAGAAGTACTCAGTTTGGTTTGAAATCTTTGAGACTAGGAAAGAAATTGGAAGAGGGATTTGTCCTTACCGTTGAGCCAGGGGTCTATTTTATTCCTCAATTAATGGATAAATGGGGCAATGATAAAATGTTTTCAGATTTTATCGCCTATGATAAGTTGTCAGCCTACCGGGATTTTACTGGCGTAAGAATTGAAGATAATGTGCTCGTAATTCCAGATGGACATGAAATTTTGGGTAATCCAATACCTAAATCTATCTCAGATGTCGAAGCTTTAAGGTCGTAAAGACGGTAAATAAAATGATTTTTTATGAATAACCTAAAACAAGAAGATCATAGTAGATCTGCTTATTGGCGCGCTAACATTAAAATTTTAGCCGGTTTATTACTTATTTGGTTCATTTCCTCCTTTTTATTGGGTATCGTTTTTGTCAAGGAATTAAATCAGTTCAGAATGGGCGGATTTAAAATAGGTTTTTGGTTCGCTCAACAAGGCTCAATTTATGTTTTCCTTCTTATTATTTTTTACTACGTTTGGAGAATGAATAAGTTAGATAAGGAATTCGATGTGGATGAATAAGTTTGATTCTTCTTTTAACCTATTTCACGAATTTAAAATTTTGTAATGGATATTCTAACCTGGACCTATATTATCGTAGGATTAACTTTTGTTCTTTACATAGGTATAGCTATTAAAACAAGAGCGTCAAGTACAAAGGAGTTTTATATTGCTGGAGGAGGTGTTTCTCCGCTAGCTAATGGTATCGCTACGGCAGCTGACTGGATGTCAGCAGCTTCTTTTATCTCAATGGCTGGACTCATTTCTTTTATGGGCTATGATGGCAGCGTTTATTTAATGGGTTGGACCGGTGGCTATGTTCTGTTAGCTCTTTTGCTGGCCCCTTATTTAAGGAAATTTGGAAAATATACCGTGCCTGATTTTGTTGGTGACAGGTATTATTCCCAAACAGCCAGGTTAGTAGCCGTTGTCGCAGCCATTTTTATTTCTTTTACTTATGTGGCTGGTCAGATGAGGGGAGTGGGGAT
>CANMVX010000133.1 GCA_947501115.1 Haliscomenobacteraceae bacterium | reverse complement strand
TGGTATATTTCTATTCCGGCAGATAGAAAAATCGCTATGGAAATAGTTGATTTATTAAGACCTGTGCTGGAAAATAATCGAATAATATTGGTCGGACAGAATATTAAGTTCGATGCCATGGTCATGAAAAATTATGGCGTGGAACTCCCAGGTCCATTCTTTGATACTATGATTGCCCATTATCTTCTGGAACCTGAAATGAGGCATAACATGGATTATCTTTCAGAGTCTTACCTCGATTATAAACCTGTTTCTATTACTTCGCTGATTGGTAAAAAAGGGGCGGGGCAAAAGACCATGAGAGATATTGAAGTAAATGATGTTAAAGAATATGCAGCGGAAGACGCAGATATAACTATGCAGCTGAAAAATCATTTAGAGCCTTTGTTGATAAAAGAAAATTTGTTTGAGCTATTTAATAATTTGGAAGCGCCGTTATTAAAGGTTTTAGCGGATATGGAATATGAAGGTATCCGTGTAGATGTCGATTTTTTAAATACTTATTCTGTTCAACTCAAGGAGGAGATAAAACTTCTTGAAAATAAAATTTACGAGCTCGCAGGCGTTTCATTCAATATTGCTTCGCCTAAGCAAGTAGGGGAAATTTTGTTTGACAAATTAAAAATACCTTACAAATGGAGGAAAACTAAATCGGGGCAATATGCTACGGACGAGGAAAAACTGGCGGAACTGAACGGGCAACATGCCATCATTGGAGAAATTCTTAACCACAGGGGTCTGTCAAAACTCAAATCTACCTACGTTGACGCTCTTCCCAATATGGTGAATCCGAACTCCAAAAGAATTCACTCTTCATTTAATCAGGCATTGACTGCAACGGGAAGGCTTAGTTCCAATAATCCAAATTTACAGAACATTCCTATTCGAACAGAGGAAGGCGCCAAAGTGAGGGAAGCGTTCATACCACGGGACGAAAATCATGTGTTAGTAGCGGCGGATTATTCACAAATAGAGCTAAGGATTATTGCGGAAATAAGTGGGGATGAAGGTATGCTGGAGGCTTTTCAAAAAGGGCAGGATATTCATAGGGCAACAGCGGCCAAAGTATTTGGCATTCCTTATGACGAGGTTTCTAAAGAGCAAAGGTATAGAGCGAAAACAGTTAATTTTAGTATTATTTATGGTGCCGGATCCACTAACCTTTCAAAGCAGTTGGGAATTTCCCGCAATGAATCGAAAGCGTTGATTGACGCCTATTTTTTACAATATCATGGTCTAAAATCCTATATGGAGAAAACCGTAGATATGGCTCGTAAAAAAGGTTATGTCATGACATTAATGGGTAGAAAAAGAATATTAAGGGATATTCATTCAAATAGCTCGCTGGAAAAAAGTAATGCGGAAAGAATGGCCATCAATACGCCTATTCAGGGTTCAGCCGCCGATTTAATTAAAATGGCCATGCTTTCTATTCATAAAGAATTAAAAAATGGAAACTGGGGTGCGAAAATGATTCTTCAGGTACATGACGAATTAGTTTTTGATGTGCCAAAAGCGGAAGTTGAAAAATTATCAGTGCTTATTAGAGATAAAATGTGTCATGCCATGCCTTCTTTGAAAGTTCCTATCGAGGTTGAGGTGAAAAGTGGAAATAATTGGCTGGAGGCGCATTAGCCATTATTATCCTTATTTTTGCATTGAATGGGAAAATATTACGTCACAAATGAAATTTTCAGAGGTTGTAGGTCAGGAAAGGGTTAAGGACAATATTCGAAGCATGATAATACAGCATAAAGTTCCTCATGCTGTGTTGCTTTTAGGTTCTTCAGGTGTTGGCGCTTTGCCTTTGGCTATCGCTATGGCGCATGCCATGGTTTGCCCAAGCCCGATTCAGGGAGAAGCCTGTGGGGCCTGTCCGTCTTGTAACCGCTCTTTTAAATACCTTCATCCAGACGTTCATTTTGCTTTTCCAACAACAGGAAAAGATGTCACCAGTGATAATCTATTGCCAGTTTGGCGAAACCTTTTGATGAAAAAGCATTATTTTACAAAAGATGACTGGATTAATGAAATTGCCGCCGACAATAAACAGGCTAACATCAATAAAGAGGAATGTTTTAATATTAGAAGAAAATTAAGCCTTAAATGTGCCGAGGCTGAGGTGCGCGTAATGATTATCTGGTTGCCGGAATACTTAGGTAAAGAGGGCAATAGATTGCTGAAAATACTGGAGGAACCTCCACCAGATACTCATTTTATTCTAGTTGCAGAACAATCAGATCAAATATTGCAAACGATTATGTCTCGTTGCCAATTGATTAAAGTACCTTTGTTGACAGACGAGGTATTGGATAAAACACTGAAGAGCATTTATCCTTCCGTTACCAACTTACAACTCAATACCGTTATTCAACTGGCTAACGGTAGTTTCTCTGAAGCCATTGCTTTAATGGCAGAACAGGAAGATCTGAATGCTGGTATTCTAATTGACTGGATGAGAAAATGTTATAAGGGAAATGGATTGGAAATGAGCCGATGGGTAGATGAAATAGCAGTTTGGACAAAGGAGAAACAAAAAATATTTATCAGATATAGTTTACATTTTTTTAGAGGTCTTTTGGTTTTACCAATTTTAGGTCAGGAAAAATCAAATATACCTAAGGAAATGATAGCTACTTCAGAAAAGTTAAGAGCCATTCTGACCGATAAACAGTTGGAACGAATGACTCATTTAGCCGATGAGAATTTTGCACATTTGGAAAGAAATGCAAATCCTAAAATTTTGTTTTTAGATTTGTCCATTAAATTTCATCAGATTATGCAAAATAAAAATTTTAATGTATAGCCTTTTTATCCATAGTTAATTTGGGGGAAGGCCGTATAGGGAACAATTATAAATAATAAATTATGGGATGTGCAGGTTGTACAGTGTGTAATACAAGTGATGGTGAGGTAAAAGGTTGTAAAAGTAACGGTAGTTGTGCTACAGGTTCATGTAATAGACTCAATACTTATGATTGGTTGTCTGCTTTGGATGTTCGCGATGCTTACCCGTTCGATTTAGTGGAGGTGAGTTTCAAAAATGGCTCACATAAAGGCTTCTTTATTCTCGAAAATTTACCTGAAATTTATGTTGGCGCCGATGTTGTCGTAGAAACCGGAACAGGGTATGACGTTGGCAGAGTTACCTTGATGGGGGAGCTTGTTCGCTTACAATTAAAGAAAAAAAGGGTAAGAGAAAATACGGTCTTTACGTCGGTTATTCGATTAGCTAATGAACGTGACCTGGAAAGATTGGATGATGCCCGTCAACAGGATATTCCAACGCTAATTAAAGCCAGAGCCATTTCCAGGTCTTTAGATTTAGATATGAAGATCGGAGATGTTGAATATCAGGGAGATAAAAGAAAGGCTACCTTTTATTATACGGCTGATGGCAGAGTGGATTTCCGTGAATTGATTAGAATCTTTGCTAGAGAATTTAGAGTTAAAATTGAAATGAGGCAAATTGGAGCGAGGCAAGAATCTTCCAGAATTGGGGGCATAGGCTCTTGTGGAAGAGAATTGTGCTGTTCCACCTGGTTGTCCGATTTCAAATCAGTGTCAACTACAGCAGCCAGATATCAGAACCTGGCTATTAATCAGGCAAAATTATCAGGTCAGTGTGGTAGGTTAAAATGCTGCCTCAATTTTGAACTGGATACCTACATGGAAGCCATAGAATCGTTCCCGGAACGTGCAGATAGAATAGAAACATTAAAGGGAAAAGCTATTTTAGTTAAAACGGATATCTTTAAAGGTCTTCTTTTTTATGCATACGAACAAGACCACGGAAGAGGTAAATTATACCCTCAGACGATAGACATGGTTAAAGAAATTCAGCATGCTGCCATGAGAGGGAACTTTTTACCTGACTTTAAAGAAATGGAGGGCTTAGTCAAACCAGAGGAGTTCGAAGGTGGTGGAAAGGATTATTCCGATGTCACCGGCGCAGTTGAACTGCCAGAAGAAATTCGCAGAAAGAAAAAGAAAAGTAGCCGTTATCAAGACAGGAATGAATCGGATAATCGTCCTCAGCAAGCGACAAACAGACCGGGACCAAATAGGCCTGATAATAGACAGCAACCAGGAAATCGTCCGGAAGGTGGCCGTCCCCATGAAAATAATAGGTCTGACCAAAGACCTGTGCAAGGAAACAGGCCCCAACAAAGTAACCGACCAAACCCTGCAGAAAGACCAAATACTGGCGAAAGGCCAAACATAGGTGAAAGACCTACCGGGAACAGACAGAATGAGGGGCCAAGACCAGAACAAAGAGCGCCTGGTGAAAATCGTCCGCAAGGAAACAGGCCGCAAGGAAACAGACCTCCACAAGGGAATCGTCCACAAGGGAATCGTCCTCCATTTCGCCAGGGCGGTGGTACCAGACCGGAAAATAAACCAAATGAAAATAGGAGAGAGGATAATAGCCCAAAAGGTGAAGCTTAGCTTTTTGAATGCTAAATGTAATGTGTCAGGGAACAAATATTTAGCAGATATTGTTGTTTGCAGTAGTAAATCGTATGGTTCGTTTGTAAATTCGTAAAAATTTTTGACAGTAATGAAATATGATGTAACAGTTATTGGTGCAGGTCCGGGAGGGTACGTAGCCGCTATCAGATGTGCGCAATTAGGTATGAAAACAGCACTGGTAGAAAAGTATAATTCATTGGGGGGCACTTGTTTAAATGTAGGTTGTATCCCTTCAAAAGCGTTGTTAGACTCTTCAGAACACTATTTTGCAGCTAAGGAAAAATTCAGTAATCACGGAATAAACGTGGGTAGTCTGAGTGTGGATATGCCCAAAATGATCCAACGTAAAAATGAGGTAGTTGAACAAACGGTAAAAGGCATTGATTTCTTGATGAAAAAAAACAAGATTGATGTTTTTCATGGCCATGCCTCATTTACTGATAGTAATAAAATTAAGGTCTTAAAAAATGACGGCGAAGCCTTAGTCGTGGAATCTCATAAATTTATCATCGCTACTGGTTCAAAACCTATCGTTCCGGAAGCTTTTAATTATGATAAGAAAAGAGTGATTACCTCAACGGAGGCTTTAGGTATTCAGGAGGTTCCTGCAAAAATGGTTGTAATAGGAGGAGGGGTTATTGGTTTGGAACTAGGTTCAGTATATGCCAGACTAGGCACTAAAGTTGAGGTCATTGAGTTTATGGATACCTTAGTCCCTTCCATGGACACGGAATGTGTAAAAGAATTACAAAAATCAATGCAAAAAATGGGAGTAACATTCCATTTGAGTGCCCAGGTTACCCGGGTTATGCCTTCTGAGAAATCGGTAGCTGTTTTTTACAAAAAAAAGGGAACCGAAACGGAAGTGGAAATTTCAGCAGATTATTGCCTGGTTTCTATCGGTAGAAGGCCATATACCGATAATCTTGGATTGGAAAATGTTGGTATAGCGGTAGATGCAAAAGGAAAGATAAAAGTAAATGAGCATTTACAAACGGCTGTCCCTACTATTTATGCTGTTGGTGACGTTATACAAGGCCCTATGTTGGCGCATAAAGCAGAAGAGGAAGGTATTTTTGTCGCTGAAGTTATGGCGGGTC
>CANMVX010000132.1 GCA_947501115.1 Haliscomenobacteraceae bacterium | reverse complement strand
TTAATATTCTGTCCGACCAATATTATTCGATTATTTTCCAGCACAGGTCTTAATAAATCAACTATTTCCATAGCGATTTTTCTATCTGCCGGAATAGAAATATACCAGGCGATGCCCTTTTTGTAAGCAAAAGAAATACCCACCAGATTAGCTAAGGTAGCGTCAATATTATCTGTTTCTGTATCAAAGCAGATAGTATCTTGTTGTAAAAGTTCCTCGACCAACTTTTTTATTTCTGCATGCTCCTCAACCAAATAATAGGTATGGGGTGTATTTTCAATATTAAAATTGGCAATACGCGCTGTTTTTTCAGGTATATTTTCAGTAGCGGGTTCAACTTCTTTTTCTTCGGGAAAATCAAACGAACCTTGGGCTGAAGTATTTGCAGGAATAGGTTTTGTCGTAGGGTCAGGACCTAAAATATTCATAGAAATAGAACGAAACTCTAACTCCTTAAAGAGATCGGCCAATACTGTTCTATCGAGAGGATCGAGGTGCAGATCTGTTACATTAAATTCTATGGGCACATTTATGTCAATCGTCGCCAACTGATAGGACAATCGGGCCTGATCAGCAAATGTTACCAATCGTTCCCCATTTTTACCCTTTATATTTTGAGCATTAGCTAATATATTTTCGAGCGTACCATATTCCTTTAATAATGCCGCCGCCGTTTTAGGACCAATACCGGGAACACCGGGAATATTATCGACACTATCCCCTTGTAAACCAAGAATATCAATGACCTGATTTACGTTTTGAATATCCCACATTTCACAAATTTCCTTTTCCCCGAGTAATTCTATACCATTGCCTTGTCGGGAAGGTTTATACATGATAATATTAGGCGAAACCAACTGACCATAATCCTTATCAGGAGTGACCATATAAACGGTAAAACCATCATCACCCGCTCTTTTGGCGATGGTCCCAATGACATCATCTGCTTCGAAACCGGGAACACAAAGAATAGGAATATGAAAACCCTTCAATATTTTTTGAATCCAGGGAATTGCCACACCAATATCTTCTGGCTGTTCCTCTCTGTTTGCTTTGTACTTTGGATATTGTTCATGTCTGAAAGTTGGACCATGAGGGTCAAAAGCAACAGCTATATGGGTAGGTTTTTCTGTCCTTAAAAGATCCCATAACATTCGGGTAAATCCGTTAATGGCAGAGGTATTCAAACCTTTTGAATTTATCAGTGGCCTGGTGATAAACGCAAAATGAGCGCGATATACCAATGCGTGTCCATCCAAAAGGAATAATTTTTTCTCATTCATCCAAATAATATTTTCAGGTGTTTTTGACTCGTTTTAAAATGTTAGGGCATATTTCATAAGCATTTGCTGATTAATACTTATGGCTCTTCCCAGACCTCTTACGCCATTTGGTTGGCTGTAATCGGTAATTTGCACTAACACATCACGGTCATAATAAGCATTTACTGTTAAAGAAAGTTGAAATCCCTTAATTATTTTCATACTTAAATCATTTGTCCAATACTGTAAATCTACGTATTTAAAATCCTTTAGATAGTTTGAATACAATTGAATAGCAGAAGCGTAAGTGAATTTATTTTCCCAAAATTTCGTTTTATAACTTAATCTTAACAAGGTACCTAACTGTTTATCAATGTTTTCTGCTGAAACAATGGTTCCAGTGGATGATTTTTCTACAGGATTACCATGAACACCTAAGAAGGCAATCTCATCATTATTAACAATAATAAATCGACCTGCCAGAGGTGAATAATAAATAGCCCATTTATCATTGGGCCTAAAATCCATTCCGGCTGAGACACTTATCTGAGCAGGTGAAAAAAACAAGGATTGTAATCGGGTGTCTTTCCCAGCTAATTTTTTGAGGAAATTTCCAGGAAAAGAAGCGGGCCCTTTATAAGTAGGAGCAATCTGGCTAATAAAATTAACACCAGAAGCATAAGATAATTTGGATTTCCCCGATGCCTTAATACCCAGCCTGGAGTCCATTCTTATTTCATCAATTGATTTTTGAAAGGGAACTTTGGTAAGAGTTCCTTGCCCAATGACACCTGCACCTAATCGTTGTACACCAAATTGGGAAACAAAGGTATTATCCCAAACTGCTCTCTTTTTTTTATATTTTGCACTGAAATTAATTGCACCGCCAAATCCTACTCTATTTTGACCTGAACCAACTCTTGGATTTAGTTGTAAAAGTTGAGCACCATCAACGCCGATACCCAAACCAATATCCCAGATTGAATCTTTTTTTGTTTTTTTTCCCTCTTCTTTTTTTTGGGCAAATATAGAAGGGATTAGAAGGAAACAAAAAGATACGCAAAGGAACAATTTACCTATCCATTTCATCTGAATCATCTGTTTTAATTAAAGCATATTTTTCGGTCGTCAACTTATGCAAGGGTAAGGTAACCCACGTTTTTTCGTCTGTTTTAACGGTAAAAGATCCTGAATCAATGGCAACAACGATACCTTCAACCTCGTCAATTTTGATGGTATCTCCCACTTGAATTTTATTTCGATTATAATAGCCACTTAAAATATTTGACAATAATGGTTTTGAAGCAGCACCATAACCAATAGCAAAAGCGAGCATAATCCCCGCCAAAATGATCGATAGATTGATTTGAATAAATCCTGTTTCAATACCAGACTGTTCCACAGCGATGAGCGCAATATTGACAAATATAAAATAAAAGACTAAGTTAGAAATGAGGCTTGCCGCAGGAATATCCATAGAATAACAAGCTGTTCTAACAAAACCTCTTAGTAAATCTGCCAGAAAAATGCCAAGTAAAAAGACAAAAATAGCAGAAATTAGACGGGGTAAATAAGTAAATACCAACGTTATTATTTCGGAAAGTGCCTGAACTTCCAATACATCTACTGCAATTAAAACAAAGAGGAAAAAGAAAAAATAATAAATGAGTTTGGCAATAATTTTACCTGATCTGAAGCGTAAAGGTGTTTTATTTAATACCTCTATATTTCCCAATCGTCCTAAAAAATGATCTACCCCGATTTTATCAAAAAATCTGGATACCAGTTTGGCAATAATTTTTCCAATAAGTACACCAAGTAATACTAATATTGTGGCAAGTAATATCCTCGGGAATAAATTGATGCCATAATTAAGTGTTTGATTTAAAGATTGCTCCCAACGAAGCCAAAAAGAATTTGCAGATATATTGACCATTAAATTTTCCATAACGATAATTTTAATCCTTTAATTCAGGTGGATTTGGAAATCTGTTCTTAACATTTGATTTATTTGTGTCAAGTAAATCTGAGAAAGTCAAAAAGAAATTAGGTACAAATAAATCAACCATTTGACCAACCATTCGAAAAAGGGAAATTCTGCTATGAATACTTTTTCTTATGACCTCCTGTTGAAAAGGTTCTAAGAAAAGTTCATTCTCATCGATTAGTTTTTGAAAATTATTCCGACTCATTTCGATTTTTTTTCTTTTTCTTCCAATATCATTCGATTTTTTTGTGCTTTTGCCTTAGCTCTTTTTAGCTGCATTTTTACAGCACTTTCCGATTTTGACACAATTAGAGAAATTTCCTTTATAGATAAATCATCTTGATATTTCATTAATAACATAAGTCTGTCCCCAAGAGCCAGTGAATCCAGAACAGATTTCAGTTGACCAATTTCCATATTTAATAAGACTTCGTCAGAAACCTCGTCTTCTATATCTGTGATTTTATCAAAATCGTCAGAAAATAGTTCCACCGCTTTTTTGGATCGCCTTAAAAAATCGATACAATAATTATAAGTGATGGCATAAACCCAGGTCGAGAATCTTGCCTTTTCTTCAAAACGAATCAGATTGAGAAAAATTTTAAGGAAAATTTCCTGTGTTGCATCTCTGGCTAAGCTTTCTTCTTTGAGAATAGAAATACATTTTGCATACACCTTCTTAACATAACGATTATAAAGTAAGGAGAAACATTGTTCCGACTGGTATTTGAGATACATTTTAATTACCTCTGAATCGCCCATTTCCTCCTTACAATAAAATTCCACCGTGTATCAATTTAGCGAAAAAACCTATTTATACTTTCCCTCTATTTTTTAAAGTCCAGACGGATATAATCATTCGGAAAGGAAAAATAATACTGGCCACAATAGCACCGGAACCAAAAAACACCATTTCATAGTACATATAATTACCTAATCGCTGTGCATCATCGGCTGATAAATTTCGCATTGGATAATACATTCCTTCCTCATCTAAAAAAGTACGAAAACCATGTAACCCGCTAATCAGGTAGAAGATAAAAGGAATAAAAATAAATACCAACGCCACTTTTACGGCTTGTTGTTTAGCCAGCAACGAATATTTCAGTAAAAATACATATCGGGTGACAAGAATAAAAGTAAAGATAAAAACGATGTTTTCGGTAAAAAAGGGATAATCAACCTTTGAATTTGTCAGTGGTAAAATCACTAAAAAAGCTAAAACAATGGTAAAAACCAATATTAGAAGTTCCAAAACAAGAGTGTATTGAAAACCAGATGACTTGTTGTTCAAATTTATTATTAATTTAACGTTAAATAATTGATTATAAGTAAAAAAGGAAATAAAAAAAGGTAATATAGCATTCCTTTATTTTAATAATTCCGTACCTTCCGAAAGGTAATAAAACTCCAAATTAAACAAATATTTTAAAAAAGTGAATGAACATGGAAACTATTTTGGTGCTTAACGCCGATTACACGCCGCTAAATCTAACGACTTTCCGAAGAGCGTTAAAACTTATAATGAAGGGTAAAGCTGAAATTGTTAAAAATGAGGAGGTAGAGGTGGTAAGAAGTGAAAAACTGGCTTATCCAAAACCATTGATTATACGCCTTTTAAATTACATCAAAAGTAAAATAAAGACATTTAAAGTTAACCGCAGCCGTATTTACAAAAGAGATAATCATGAATGTGCCTATTGTGGTTCTAAAAAACAACTGACCATTGACCATATCATTCCTAAATCGAGAGGAGGTAAGAATACCTGGAATAATCTCATTTCCAGTTGTTTGTCTTGTAATTTGAAAAAAGGAGATCGCACACCCGACGAAGCTGGAATGCCATTAAGATTTAGCGCTAAAGTACCAAATCTATTAAGTTCAGACCTTTATACTTCTAAAATATGGATCGAGTATAAGGAATCATTCTAAGAATTCGCCCATTTATTCAGCTATTTGAATACCAACTCTCATCGAATTATTTGATAATGCAAAATTAAAAGCCTCATTCACTTCCTTTAAGGAAAACGTACCTTCCACTAACTGGAGAAAAGGAAATTTAGTATGATGGTCCTCAACAAATTGAACCGCGTGAATAAAATCCTGGATATTATAATTATGTAATCCTTTTATATTCAATAGATTTCGCACTATCTTTTCAGCACTTAAACTAATATTCCGATCTGGAAAAACGGCACCCACCCAAACCGCTGTGCCTCCAATTCTTAATACATCCATTGATTGCTCAATCATCGATGGTACGCCTGTAGTTTCAATCAGGCCATGAAAAGGATGGTTATTTTTGAAATCCGTAGCTGATCCGGATTTTAAAGCTTCAATACTAAGATAGGTATAATCAACGCCAAATTTCTTTGATTGCTCA
>CANMVX010000131.1 GCA_947501115.1 Haliscomenobacteraceae bacterium | reverse complement strand
TGTTTTGGTATTTCCGCGGCATAATATTGCCTTCGCTGCTCATAATAACGTTTTTGCTCCTCACCCATAGGAACGACAATCGTTTGTTCCACTTTATCAGGCAATTCTTTTAGTACCTCTTTTTTAAGTCTGCGCAAAACGAAAGGATAAATTTTTCTTCTTAAATGGCGGGTGACCTCAACATCATTATATTTCTGGATAGGATTCAGATAATCCTCGGTAAATTGGGTTAAGCTGCCAAAAAGCGAAGGATTGAGGAAATGAAAAAGGGAGTATAGTTCGCCCAGATTATTTTCAATGGGCGTTCCACTCAGCGCCAATCTGTGTTCGCTGTGCAGTAACAATACGGCTTTAGTGGTCTGGGCATTCAGATTTTTAATATTTTGCGACTCGTCCAGGATGACATAGAAAAACAACTCCTCTTTCAATTCCTCTATCGAATTCCGCAGCGTTGCATAGGTTGTAAAAACCAGATTTGCATTGCGCATATTCTCAATATCCTTCGTGTTTCCATACAACGTGTACGTAGTGAGTTGAGGGGTAAAGCGACGAACCTCCCTTTCCCAGTTAAAGAGCAAACTTTTAGGCATAACAATAAGGCTCGGTTTTTTCTGATTAGGGTAAAAGCTAGCCAGCAAAGAGAGCGTTTGCAGTGTTTTTCCAAGACCCATATCATCAGCCAGACAACCTCCCGTATGATTTTTATGCATATACTGCAGCCATTTATAACCTTGAACCTGATAAGGTCTTAATTTGGCGTTAATAGAAGGTAATTTAGTCCTGCCTTTATCGAGGTCATTGAAACCTTCAAAAAAGGCGCGTGATTTTTGAAAGGTTTTTTCACTGGCCACCTCTTCAATCACCTCATCGAGAAAAGGATAATCGAAAAATGAGATCCGGGCTGTTTTCCCCTTTTTCTTGAACAGGCGTTCCAGTCTTTTCACATAACTTTCATTGAGGAGCGCGTGCGAACCATCACTCAACAGGACATAGCGGTTTTTATTATATTGTTGAATGGCGTCAAATAAATTAATTTTCTCCCCTTCAAAATCCAGATCTGCGGTACCCTCAAAAAAATCAATCTTATGATTCATAGACACCTTCAGAGTAGGTTGTTTTGCCCATATCTTATATTCGCGCAATTTTTCTGCTCCCATGATGGTGTACTGTGTCAATAGTTGGGGGAGTTCCTGATAAATGAAAGCTGCCGCAACGGTTTCCGAGATAATAATCAAATTATCTACCACTAAAGGCGTTTCTCCCTTCCCTTTTTTGCCGCTATATTTGTTTAGCAAGCTTAATATATGCGCATTTAAAGATTCAATGGGTTCAAGGTCCAGATTGCGGATACGAATGCGTTTTTCCATTTCGTTAATTTCCGCAAACCGGTATAAGTTGAATTGCTCCAGGACCTCCATGGACAAATTAGGAAGTTGCTGAGCTACCCGAAGGTAAAGGGAATTTGATTCATCAATTTTCTCAAAAATAAGACAAGGTGCAGGTTTGATATTTTCATCTGAAAAGACAACATCCTTATAATCTTCATATTGAAGCCCAACCTGTTCCAGGCTCGAATAAAGCAAAGAAAGGAATAAAGTCAGGTCGCTACGGTCAAATTGCATGTTAAAATTCGCCAGAACGTGAAAAGGAATATTGGCTGGTGGTATCTCAATAAGCTCATGATTAGCTAATGCAAAATGTTCTGTTATCAAAATAAAATCTGTCAAAATACGGTTTGGCAGTTGAAGCACCATTTTTGATTCCAGGGTATTTTCAACAATTCCCTCATTGATCTGTGCAACTAAACGTCCCTCTTGTGTCGAAAAAGAAATTAGGTTGCCAGATTCATCCCTTATATTATCACAGTAACGCAACGCATTCATCAGGTATGGATGCTCATTCAGATAAATATTCCCAGGTGTTTTTTCCCAATCGATGACAAAATCCTGCTTACTTTTTATCTGTTCCAGCGCTTGAAGTACATTTCTGACGGCCCCCTGATACTGGATATAACTGGTTTCTATGATACCTTTTTTATTCCTTACCTGCAGGTATGCCCCAAAGGGGTCGAAGCCAATTTGAAAAAACAAATCCTGTACAAATTTTACGTCTTTAGACAGAATTTGAGTTCGCTGAAATGGAGAGAATGACTTGGAGAAAGGGCTTTCAGACATATTGGATGGCAAAACTTTCAAGAGGTTAATAATGAAGTGAAAGTACTAAAAAATTATTAACCTTAATTTAAGTTTTGCTATAAAAAAATCAGATAGCACTTTCTTTAAATGCCGAAGGGGAAAGATGTTTCTTCTTTTTAAAAATCCGATGGAAATACGAAAAGCTATTGAAACCTGCGGAAAGATAGGCTTCTTTTATACTGATACGTGGATTTCTAAGTAAATTTTCCGCCACTTTCAACCTTTCTTCAATGATAAATTCATTTGGAGAAGTGCCCGTCTCATGTTTGAACGTCCTGTAAAAATTAGATTCACTCATGTGTACTTTTTTACTTAACTGCTCAATAGTCAGCTCATTGGTCAAATTATCCCGAATGTATTTAATGATGAAAGTAAATCGGTTGTTATTGGCATCCGTTTCAGATTTATCCAAATACATGGCCTTAGTCTCTGTTTGTAAGATTCTGATAACCAATTCCTGAATTAAAAAATCTGAAAAAATATCTTTTGAGGGATGATTTTCAGTAAAGATAAAAATGAGCCGTTGTAATATCTGATTAATGGCTACATCATTGGTAAAGTGATAGTTATAATCCAGAACGGACCATTCCAGTCCATTTTGCTTTGTACCTTTATTATTTAACAAATCAACCGCTTCCTGAAGCTTTTCCTCTGACAAGGCAAGGGCAAGACACTGGGTAGGATTCAGGGTAGTGGCTTCAGGAAAATCAATGCTCATCAATTCATTAGATGGTAATATGACCGATTCGCCTGGAAAAAAACCGAAAGAAGGCTTCCCGTTCAGGTGCATTATTTTTTTACCTTTAATCATGCTTGCCAACACCGCCTGATTAAATCTGAGGAGAACCTGAGAAGCCTTTTGATGCGTTTCAAAAATATTCAATTCAGCATTTTTCAGGGTATGAACGGTTCTGTTTTCTATCAGATTTTCAAGTTTTCGATTTTTATAATGGGAGGAATCTAACACTAGCATGACTAAATATTTTCTTTAATATACGTCCTATTTTCGATAGAAACAACTAATAAAACATATTATTTTTCGGCTTAACACAAATAAAAATGGCCATATCTACCTGGGAGCAGAATAGTACAACTATTTGCCAGAATAAATGATATCATAAAGTAGATTTGTACCACTCTTAACAAAAAAAACAATGTTAATTTACATATAATTAATAAATAACCAAATTAAATATCATGTCATCAGGAACATCACCAAACAATGTGCTGGTTGAGAGACCAGCCTTAAAACCCCATTATGACAACTTCATTAACGGGAAATGGACAGCACCCTCTACTGGGCAATATTTTGAAGTGCTTTCACCCATTGACGGAAAAATAATGTCGAAAGCGGCGCATTCCAGCAGAATGGATATTGAATTAGCGGTAAATGCCGCTGATGAAGCGTTCAAGACCTGGAGTCTGACTTCTGCTACCGAAAGAAGTATTATTCTAAATAAGATTGCTGACCGGATGGAGGCAAATTTGCCCTACCTGGCTGCGGTGGAAACGATGGACAATGGAAAAGCGGTTAGGGAAACCATGGCCGCTGATATGCCTTTAGCTATCGACCATTTTCGTTATTTTGCTGGGGTTATCCGGGCAGAAGAAGGAAGTATTACTGAACTGGACAAAGATACCGTTTCCATTATTGTCAATGAACCACTTGGCGTTATTGCCCAGATCATTCCATGGAATTTCCCCATTCTTATGGCTGTCTGGAAATTGGCACCGGCTCTGGCTGCCGGCAATTGCGTGGTGTTAAAACCAGCGGAAAGTACCCCCATTTCTATCATGGTGCTCATGGAATTAATTGAAGATTTGATTCCTGCAGGGGTTATAAATATCATTAACGGCTTTGGAGCGGAACTTGGCAGAGCGTTAGTGACCAATCCAAAAGTTTCCAAAGCAGCCTTCACCGGTTCAACAGCAACAGGTCGTTTGGTTATGCAATATGCTACCGAAAATATTATCCCAGTTACGCTTGAACTGGGTGGAAAATCACCCAATATTATTCTTCCTTCTGTGATGGAAGCGGATGACGCATTTCTCGATAAAACCATTGAGGGTGTAGTACTATTTGCCCTAAATCAAGGTGAAGTTTGTACCTGTCCGTCCAGATTACTGGTCCATGAGTCTATATATGATGCATTCATTGAGAGAGTATTAGAGAGAGTGGCTGCCATTAAAATGGGACATCCATTGGATCCTACCGTGATGATGGGAGCACAAGCCTCTCAGATTCAAAAAGATAAAATCCTTTCTTATATTAAATTGGGTATAGAAGAAGGCGCAACGTTATTATGTGGTGGAGAAGTTAATCATCTCGGCGGTGATTTAGAAGGAGGATACTACATACAACCCACCTTGTTTAAGGGACATAATAAAATGAGAATCTTCCAGGAAGAAATATTCGGACCTGTTTTAGCGGTAACTACTTTCAAAACTACGGAAGAAGCCATTGAAATTGCCAATGACACCCTTTACGGACTAGGTGCTGGGGTTTGGACACGGGATGCCCACGAATTATATCAGGTTCCAAGAGCTATTAAAGCAGGTAGGGTTTGGGTAAACCAATATCATGCTTACCCGGCAGGTGCACCATTTGGCGGCTATAAACAATCGGGTATTGGCAGAGAAAATCATAAGATGATGCTTGGACATTATCGCCAAACCAAAAATATGTTGATATCCTACAACAAGAATAAACTAGGATTCTTCTAAATAAAATGCCAACGGGGGATACAAGGAATGTTTATATTTGTTGTATCCCCTTATTAAATCAATAGGAAATGGAAAAAATTAAAAGGTTGGACGCCACACAAAAAGCGTTAGATCTCATCGATATGTTGGAAAGCAAATTTGGGCCTCTTATGTTCTATCAAGCGGGTGGCTGTTGTGAAGGCACTCAACCTCAGTGTTTTGAGAAAGGTGGATTTTTCACAAGAACCAATGATGTTTGTATTGGAAACATAAAAGGGTTCGATTTTTGGTTAGATAAAGACCTCTTTGAGTACTGGAAACATGCGCATTTCACCCTTGATGTCACTGATGGCATTGGAGCTGGAGGATTTTCATTAGAAACCCCTTATGGCAAAACCTTCAAAGTCATTTATCGACTTTTTACAGAAGAGGAAGCAGCTAATCTGGAAGAAGTGGTATTAAATACCTACTGACCCATAGTTATATTTCGTATAACTCAATGGGTAAATTATCGGGATCAGAAAAAAAGGTGAATTTCCTACCCGTATATTCGTCTATTCTAATGTCTTCTGTATCTATTTGGTTATCTTTTAAAAAAAGACAAGACGCTTCTATATTATTTACCCCAAAGGCAATATGTCTTAACCCGGTTGATTCCGGTCTGGATAATCTATTTGGAGGATTTGGGAAGGAGAATAGTTCAATCAAATATTGCCCATTCAAAGAAAGATCCAGTTTAAAGGATTGTCTTTCCTCCCTATAGACCTCATTTTTGACCTGAAAGCCCAAAATTTCTGTATAAAATCGTTTTGACTTCTCATAATCTGAGCAAAT
>CANMVX010000130.1 GCA_947501115.1 Haliscomenobacteraceae bacterium | reverse complement strand
TAAGAAAGGCTTCTGGCCAGATTCAACTCGTACAAAATTTCATCGACGGTAGAGGCAAAATGGTCTGCCTCTTTCTTTACCTTTTCGCGCTCAACATTTTCAGTGAAGAGATAAAACTTATTAGCATAACCAGCCTTCCATATTTCGAGATCATTAGCACCATCCCCGATGACATAAACGTCACCGTTCAGGTGTAAATCTTTAATGACCAGTGATTTTCCCCCATTTCGCGAGAGCGGATTTTCTGTATCGAACCCAACAATATTCCCCTCCTCGTCATAAACGAAGGTATTGGCATATACGTTGTCGGGTAAAAGGCCGTAGGCTTCAATTACGGGGACAATAAACTCCTTGAAACCATTTGACACCACATAAACGGTATCTTTAAGGGCTGATAGATGTTTTTGGTTCCGTTCAAAAGAAGGAGAGATTTGAGCTTTCAATCTTTCCGCCAGATGATGAATATCATCTTTATTTGCCTTCAGGAGATCGAGCCTGAGGGTCAGGGATTCGCGAAAATCGAGTTCGCCATTCATACCCCGGTTGGTAATTTCGTGAATAGCCTGAACGACGGCATCCTTTTTTGAGGAATGCGCCAGGACAATTTCAGCCAGGACATCTAAGGCTTCCACGCGGGTGAAAGTACTATCGAAATCAATGATAAAGTAAGGATTCTTCTGCATGATGCAAAAATACAATCTTTTTTGAGGTGTAAAAGAAAAAAGGCATTGCAGCTCATTTTAAGAACTACAATGCCTTTCAAATCATTTTACCAAAAATCGGTTAATTAATAACCAGGATTTTGCGGCTTAAGATTTGGGTTATTCTGCATTTCCGGAATTGGAAGAGGCAGAAGAAGGTGTTTTTGCTGCAACTTTTGGTTAGAGCTCAAGTTAGTATGACCTACGAACTCATCGAAACCTTTAGTATTTTCATTGAACGCTTTACGTAAGCGAACCATATCAAACCAGGTAATTTGCTCGTAGCAAAGCTCGTACCAACGCTCTTTCCAAACCAATTCTCTGAAAGAATTAGCGTTAAGCGTCCCTAAATCAGGGGTAGTTAATTGCGCACGGTTTCTAATACGTTTCAATGCATCATAGGCTGCCTGTGTTGGACCACCTACTTCGTTTTGCGCTTCGGCATAAGTAAGAAGTACTTCAGCATAACGAATTTGAGGAACATTCAAGTTATCATTTCTGGAACCAGCTATACCAGCAGAACCGTTTGATGTCTGGTTGAAATGTTTAAACACGTAAGGAGCACCTAACTCGAATGGCGCACCATTTCCGTTAGTAAAATAGCTGGTATAGAAATAACCCTCTTGATTTTTAGCTCTTAAATCACCTGTTTCGTAAGACTTATAAAAAGCAGAAGTAGGCACAGAACTACCTGTTCCACCAGGACCGTTGAAAGTAACTGGTTTAAAGTTAGGGAAGAAGTTACCCATAGGGTTACTTGCCACCGAATTATTGTACTGTAACATAAATAAGTGCTCTAACTTGTTTTCAGTACTTTCTCTGTGGACATCATAATAGGTAGTAAACAGATTGATCACATTTGGATTACTATTTGCGTAAGTAATCACCTCAAACGCTTTGTCAGCGGCTAATTTAAAGTGAGAAGCCCCTTTTTTCAAAGGAAAACCAGCCATAGTAAGATAAACTTTAGCTAATTGCGCTTTTATTGCAGCGGAGCCAACTCTTCCGGAAGCGTCCATCCATGGTAATCCAGCAGCTTCAGCAGCCACTAAATCATCTACAATTACTTTATACACACTTTCCACAGAAGCACGGGAAGGGTTGAAATCTTCAGAAGAGGCCGTTTGAGGCTTAGTAATCAAAGGAATATCTCCCCACAATTGTACTGCCGTAAAGTAAGCAGAGGCACGAAGGAATTGCGCCTCACCTAAAATACGTTTTTTCTGAGCTGCATCCATCGGCGTAATAGCAGGCACTTTATCCAACACCTGGTTTGCTTGAGCGATCACTCTGTACAAGCCAATGTAATAGTTACGGATGTGTATAGTATTTCCGTCGTGAACCAAACCATAAAGGTTGTTCAAATCTGAATTTTGAGCCGTTTCTGTGGTAGAAGTACCTGTCATCGCCTCCAATAACTGCCAGTTAGCAGAGAAGATACCTGCACCATTACCCATAAATCGAAGATCTGCATAAACAGAAGCAATGGCCGCTTCGGCGTGATCGGGGATCGTGTAGAAACTTTCCGGCGTAAGGGCTGAAGGAGCTACTTCGGTTAAAAAATCGTTACAACCCATTTGTACAACGACAAACAAGAGTAACCAAAACCGTTTAGCTGCACTTGATATATTTTTTATTTTCATGACTTTCAAAAATTTTAAGATATCTAATTTAGAATGCAACCTGAGCACCAATTAATAATACAGTTGGCTTCGGATAATTGTGCCAGATCATACCTTGAGAAAAGGCACTGTTTCCACCACCTTGATTGGTAGGCGTAACCTCAGGATCGCCGATAATCTTGTCTGAAACAATCAGGAAGAAGTTTTGTGCTGAAGCATATACACGTAATTTGCTCAAACGCAATTTACTTAATGTTTCAGCCGGGAAGTTATAACCCAGCAATAAATTTCTTCCTCTGAGGAAAGAACCGTCCTTAATCCACCAGGTATCCACATTTGTTACATAACCAGCTCTGGTATCGCGAACTTCTGCAATCATCGTATTTTGATTGGTTGGCGTCCATGCATTTAAGACAGAACTGTAGCTATTTGCCAAAGCCTGACGGTCTTCACTTGGGTGAAGATTCATCAACATTACATCATTTCCATAGCTATATTGTAAATCGAGTGTTAAGTCCAGATTTCCAAAACGAAAGGTATTAGAAAGCGTTCCCCAGAAATCAGGGCTACCATTTCCAATGATACTGCGATCTGCATCGGTAATGGCGAAATCACCATTAACGTCCTGATACTTAATATCACCTGGCAAGATAGTCAAACCGTTACGGTAAGAGGTAAATTTAGCAGCTTGAGCTCTTTCCGCTTCGCTCCAGATACCCAAACGGGTGAGTCCCCAGAAAGAACCTACTGGTTCGCCAATACGAATAATATTCGTTGGATTAGTAAAGTTAGGTCCACCTACGTTGAATATATCAGATGGCGTAGCCAAAGACAACACTTTATTTCTATTGGCTGATATATTAAAGAAAGAAGTCCACTGGAATTTACCTCTGTCAGCAATTGTTGCATTTAATGAGAATTCCAATCCCTGATTCTCCATAGACCCTACGTTACGACGAATGGTTGTATAACCACTGGTAGAAGGCACGGGAGCGTCAAGAAGCATATCGGTAGTTAAACGATAGTAGTAGTCAAGTTCAATGTTTAATCGATTATTGAACAAACCAAGTTCAACACCTATGTCTGTTTGAGCTGTTTTCTCCCATTGTAAGTTAGGGTTAGCCAAACGGGAAATACCTGTTCCTGAAACACGAGCATCACCAATGATGGTTGCATAGTTGGAAGACAATAACGAAAGAGAAGAGTAGGCAGGAATTTCAGAGTTACCTGTCAGACCGTAGCTGGTTCTTAACTTCAAGTTAGATATAACAGAATTTCCTTTTAAGAAATCTTCTTCAGAAACTCTCCAGGCTAAGGCACCTGAAGGGAAGAAGGCAAACTTTTCATTCTCACCAAATTTAGACGATCCATCACTTCTGCCCGTAACCGTAACTAAATATTTGTTTTTCAAGCTATAGTTAACCCTTCCAAAATAAGAATTGAACGAAAACTGAGCCCCATCAGAGCCCACGCCGCCAATAACACCCGCTGCACCCAAATTGTTAAATCCGAAGTAATCTGTAGCAAAAGTTCTTGAGTTACCAGAGATACCAAAGATATCTGTCTGCTGCCAGGAAACTCCTAATAGTGCATTGATGTTGTGAATCTTATTGATTGACTTATTGTAAGTCAAATAATTTTCCAACGACCAGAAAGTTTCCTTTCTATTAGAAACAGAAGCTTCTCCTCTGTTTGCAATAGCCAATGTCCTCGTTTGAGAAGAATTGTTTTCCTGCGTTTGAATATTAACACCTGCAACGGATCTAAATTCAAGGCCTTCAGCCAATTTGATATTAGCATAGAAACTACCTAAAGTAGTTTGGGTATTCAATATAAACTGACGACCCATTAAACGGTGAACAGAGCTAAAAGTACCTTCAGCAAAAGGGAAATCTCTGTTGTTTGCATAAGTACCGTCCTCATATTTTACAGGAAGGAAAGGGAAATCTTCTACAATCTGACGAGAAACCGCGTCATTTACATCTGAAAGTCTTTCCGCCTGATTGTTATAAGATAGCGTTCCTCCCACTTTTAACCATGGCTTAATCTGATCATCGATAGTAAAACGACCGGAGTAACGTTTCATGAAGGTTGTCTTTACAAGACCCTGATCATCGCGATAGCCCATAGAGAAAGCATATTGGGTGCGCTCATTACCACCATTGAAACCTAAATTGTGATTTTGAGATAAACTTGCCTGCGTTGATTCTTCAAACCAGTCAGTATCAAACTTAGGACTACCATCAGCATTCCATACACGAGGATCGATACGGCGAAGTTTTGGATTAAGATAAGCCCATTTACCTGCTTTCCAACCAGCCGGATCATATTTCTCCATATTTCTCCAAGCTAAATCTTCTACTGCAATATACTCAGCTGAATTCAATACATCTGGTTTGTTAGGTCCTGTCGTGTTGACACTCATGTCAACATTATAAGTAACCATACCTTCTCCTGCCTTACCTTTTTTGGTGGTAATGAGGATTACACCATTAGCACCTCTGGCACCATAAATAGCGGTAGAAGAAGCATCTTTCAGTACTTCAACAGATACTATATCATTTGGATTGATATAGTCAATCGCGTTTGAAAACTGATTTTGCGTTCCCTGTGGCAACATAACTCCGTCAACCACATATAATGGGTTGTTAGAAGAGTTGATAGAACTAAAACCACGAACACGTACAGTGGTACGACCACCTGGACGACCAGAGTTGTTGTTCACCTGTACACCCGCCATTCTACCAGCAAGTGCCTGGTTTAAAGAAGGGCTTGGACGCTCAAGAAGGTCATTTTCTTTAACGGAACTTACCGAACCCGTTAAATCCGATTTTCTCTGCGTACCGTAACCGATAACGACTACTTCAGAGAGTACTTTTGAATCGGGAGATAAAGTTACGTTAATAACGGTTTGGTTATTAACAACCACATCTTTCGGTTCGTAACCGAGATAAGTAAACGTCAAAACGCTGCTTGGTCCTGATACCTCAATGCTGTACATACCGTCCAGATCAGTGGTCGTACCTTTTGACGTTTCCTTTACAATAATGTTAACACCGATAAGGGCTTCTCCCCTCTCGTCTGTAACCTTTCCCTTCACGGTTTGACCCGTTGCTGTCGTCATCCAACCCAGGGACAACAAACAGGCAACTAGTATTGCCGCCATTTTAGGGTGACTTTTTGCTTGCATAAATACAATTGTTTTTAGGTATTTATAAAATAATTTACGAAACAAGATAATGGTTTTTATTTATTTTCTTAAGAAAAGCATAGTTATTATTTCATTAAAAATACGTAAACAAAATAAGTGCCTGAAAATAGTAATACTTTCAAGCACTTAGCGATTAAAAAAATCAAAAAAAATTTAGCTTGGGTATTTCCATGGGGCCCGATACTCCCTTTCTAAGCCGCGATTGGCCTCTTTATCGTTCACGATGAGATCTTTTTCATGATTCCATTC
>CANMVX010000129.1 GCA_947501115.1 Haliscomenobacteraceae bacterium | reverse complement strand
ATTTTTCTAACATAATGTAACGCCGAAATAAAAGTAATAATAAGAATATAAAATCTTGAAATTCCCCAATTGAAGTCTTGGGGAAAATCAAAATGGTAAATAAAGGTGCTTGAAACAACAGAAATAACAAAAAAGACACAAAACGAGTATAGAATATACCTAATTCTCGAGCTGAACTTTCCTATTTCAATGGCAAGAAAAGTAACAATTATCGTTTCTAGAATCTGATAATAATTGTGAATTACATTTGTACCAATTTCTAAGGATATGAAAAATACTCCAGCTATATCTGCACTAAAAGAAAAAAAAGTAAAAGCCATAAAATAGAATGAGCCTAAATTTTTATTAGCAAAAGAAAACACTTGTAAAAACAAAGGCACTAAACGCAGAAATAAGGCTATGTAGGCTAAATATATCAAGAATTCAAACTATTCTTTTTTGAGCAAATACTCGGACAAGTCATCATGTTATCTACTATTACACCCGCTGCCATATCATCCCCGTTTGCATCTACTCCAACCAAAACCAGTTGTTTATTCCCGTCTTCGTCTAAGGCGAAATACATACGAATTCCCATGCAACCGGTTTGTCCGAGAATGGAGTTAACCAAGTTCTTTCCAACAGCTAGCGAAATAGTATCTCCAGTAGAGATTGTAGCGCGGTAGGCGGCTGTCATTTTTGATCCTTCTGCAAGTGTAATCACTGCACCTTCGTTTCCTGTGAATGTCATAATATTAAATTTTATTGATTTCAGCTAAAATAGGAAAGATCCAAACTGAGCTGGTCCTACTCTTGATGAAAAGACACGTGAAATAGAATGAATGGTTAATATGTATTTCAAAATCAGGATACAAGGGTTATTGATTTAGTGTTATTCATTGAAAGAGAATACGCCAAAAGACGTATGACAATTATGCCGTTTTGGCTTGAACAATTGATAATTCAATACGATATGATATGCTGTTATCAGTTCGGTGCTAGATTATGTTTGTAATTTGAATTAAACCTAGAATAGGTTCGTGTCTTTATATTACATTAAAAAAAACTTCTTCTACTTTTTCGTCAAGTAAATTGGTAAAACAATGTTCATTTCTGCGAGAACCGTTCTTTTTAAAGTCAATAACCCAACCAGTCCTTTTTTTATATTTATTAAGAGTAAAGGTATCTCCGTTGTTATGACCTGCCCAGTTGTCTTTGTTAAGATAAACCCAGTCAACATTAAAGTCTAATTTTTCTAATGCTTGTCTAAATTTCGTACAAGTCTGAAAACGTGTCGCTTTACTTTTGTGTATAGATTTATTTAGGATTTTTAAAACTTTGTCAGGAATATGCTGTAAAAAATCTCGTGCTGGAAATTGATCTTTTTTTACCGCCCTCAACCATTCTTCTTTTGAATTGAAGGTAAAAGAAAGTTTGTTCGTGTTATTTAACAACCTGTAAAAAGTGATACCCGTTGCATAAATATCACTTAATTTATCCATCGGATTTCCTTCAATTACTTCTAGAGGTTGGTGAGGTCTATAACCTATAACGTCGCTTGGATCTGAATGATAATTTATAGCTAAACCAAAATCAGCTAGTTTAGCTTCCCCATTGTCTCCAAACATAATATTTCCAGGCTTTACGTCCCGATGTAAAACATTGTTATTGTGCGCTTGTTCAAGCCCCAACAAACTTTCCTGTACAATTTTACAGGCTTCCTTTACAGAAATAAACCTCTTTTCTATATGCTTTTGGATTGAACCTCTGGATAAATATTCCATTACAATTATTACAACCGGTTCAGCATTGTAAAGTGTTGCCCTTACATCTTTTACATCAACAATATGATTGTGTCTGCATATTTCTAGAGTCAGTCCTTCTTTAACTGCATTTACAAATTTATCAGGGTCAGGAACTTTTATTACTTTCACAGCAACCTCTTTTTGCAGGAAAGGATCGTAACACAAAAAAACGTGTCCGAAACAACCATTACCCAAATGGTCTATTATTTGAAATTTGTCTATAGTCGTGCCTATCATATCACAATAGATTGAACCAAGCAACTAATACAGCTTCTTTTGTCGATTTATCCCAATAAGGTTTATGAGTTCCAATAATTGGGTCAATGTAAGCGAACACATCTGTTTTTTTGGGTTGTCCAAACTTAGTAGCATTAATGGCTTGTGCAGAATAATTTTTTATTAAAACACTTTTCTTTTTCGCAAGCAGATTCAAAATTGCTTGAGGATAGCATGACGTTTTGATTTGATCTAACGTCCTTAAATTCAAAGAAATCTTATGAGCAATTTGGCTAGGTTCATGCTTATCTATAATCAATGAAAGTTGAACTTCAAACCATTCCATTAAAGCGGCTGTATCCAAACTTTTGGGATAAACAATCCTGTTCTTCTCAATGATAGTAGGTGGATTCGTCGTTCCGTTAAGAACACAAAATCTAAAATCGCTTTTCGTAAAATTGAAGCCAATAACCTTCATACTTTAGTCTATTATTTGTTAAAAATCCTTAGTCAATTAAAACTATTTTTCACATCACTCAAATACTCCGAATCCAATGCAAAACCATATGAATATTGTCGAAATACCCTCAAATGCGATGGTAAATTTCTAATGAAACTCCAACTTTGTCAATACGCCAAATGACATATTTCTTTTTTAGGGAAAAAGCCTTTAGCAGTTTTGCTAGATCTTAAATAAAAATCAGAGCCGTCTTGAAGACATGTGATTAACAGCCTTAGAATTACGAAGCAAGAAAGAAGAGATTAGGAAATATTTGCTCAGAACGAAAAGACTTGATAACTCTAAAAAGTTCAAACGCTGTCTAGTATACAAAATCGACATGTCAAACTTCAATTGAAGCAATCTAGTGAATTGAACTTTAATCTACTTTTTCGGCTTCGTACTTTTAGAGGGTTTCAGTGATGGTGTGTTACCTGGCGTGTTCTTATTATCACGTTGTCTTTTGTCTGGCTGACCAGTAGAATCTGCCTTTCTTTTTGGTCCTGGTTTTATGCTCATAAATCAAAATGTTTACTGCAATATTAAACCGCAAAGGTCTCCTTGTCAATACGCCAAATGACATATTTCTTTTTTAGGAAAAAAGCCTTTAGCAGTTTTGCTAGATCTTAAATAAAATCAGAGCAGTCTTGAAGACGTGTGATTAATAGCATTAGAATTATGAATGCAAGAAAGAAGAGATAGCGAAATATTTGCTCTGATCGAAAGCCTCGATAATTGTATATAAAGCACAAGCGCTTTTCGATTAAAGAACTACGAATCAAAATTGAAGAAATCTAGCTATAACAGAGCTTCGCAAGGCCAAAAACTGGTCTCAGGACGAACTGGCCAAAGAGATTGATTCTTCCCCGGTAATGATTGGGAAGTACGAGCGGGGCGATAACTTGCCCTCTATTGAAGTGATTGTAAAACTGGCTAAAGCCTTTGATGTAAGCGTAGATTTTCTTTTAGGCGAAGGCTTGAACGCTGCCTATGATAAAGAGATGGTAAAAAGACTGGATGAACTGGAACACCTGCCTGATGATGAGAAGCAGCGTATTTTTCACTACATGGATTTAATCATACGGCATTACAAAACAAAAAAAACGTACAGCAAAAAATGATAAAAGCCCCGATTTACGGGGCTTTTGTTTTATTTCAAATTACAGAAGCCTTCTCACCATGCCTTGTAACGTAAATATTAATGGCTTATCAGCAACATACAATTGGAGATTGATTAACAAATAAACAGCTCCTTCCTTACTAAGGAAAATTGTTTTGATACATTTTTCTTTATCAAAAAATAATACGGAAAAAGTGCCGTACTTTAAATCAGAGGTGTCTAATAACCCTATAATTTCACTGTCTAAATATTGTATAACCTTTGAAAAAACAAGAGTATCCGATATTACTAATTTCCCCGTGTTAACTTTCTCATTAGATAATTTATAATCATACTTGTTCGAATATATTTCGATTACAGGAAACGGCTTATCAATTTCTCCTATATGTTTGATTTCAATCTTACTCATAGTCTGACCATAAGACAACATCGACATAAATACGATTATATATAAAAGCACAGTTCGCTTCATTACTTTGCGGATTCAATTGATTTTTTTTGAAATTTTGAAACTTTTCTATCTCGGAGCTTTATAATCTTAATAGTTCCATCAGATTTTAGCTTAAATCCGTATTTGAGGTTTTTAATGTTCTCATATTCCCCTTTAGCATTTTTACCAACAACACTTAATTCCCCTTCCCATTTAATGGTCTTTTTCCCAGGTCGCCTTTGAGGTGCGTCAAAAAAATCTGTTTCACCTGGTTTATGTCCTTTTGCGGCCGTTTCTTGATCTGTATAATAGAATGGTTTATCTGCACCCGGTGGATCATCTGATGGGTTAGGGTCATTGTAAGGCTCGTTCGGCTTGCCTGTACCTAATGGATCTGTAGTTCTTATTGTCTGAATCCAATTAAAATAAGTTTTACCAGTTTTTTTATCTGTGTATTCTAATTGTATTCTAACTCCTTTGCCTTTGACTTCTTCAAAATCAACAACTTTTATTACTGCTACAACCTTAAACCACCTTCTTATTTTTATTTCATCTCCTTTTTCATATCTCCTAAAAGGAAAATCACCTTCTGGATCCTCATACCAAATAGGGTTATTCCTATTCACTGCATACCCACTTTCCCATTCCACGGGTTTAGGGTCCAAGTTCCAACGCCTGCCAAGGCGTGGATCCATTTCCCAATATTCAGCCGTGTAGTGGTTTCCAGAGCCACTTATTTCATCTGTCTTTTCTTGTCCATTAAACCCTTTTCGATACTCTTCGATGCTCCATGTTCTGCTTGCTAGCTCAACCCCGAACGGAGAGTAGTCGCTGACGCTGATGATGTACCCCGTGTAGTAATCGATTACCCCGTCGCTGTTGCTGTCCGTTGCAGCCTTCCCGTCGCCAATGGTCGTTAGCACGTTGCCCAAGTGATTGCTCAGGCTGTACTGACGGTGGTTCAGCTGCCTTGCGTGGTAATACGTCGCTTGCGTTAATGCGCCCGATGCGTTCGTAATATTTAAATCGACCGTGTCTTTGCAGATACCCACCTGTGCACTGCCGTAAATATTGCGCTCTATTAGCTTGTACTCCATTACCGCGTTCTCGGCGTCCATCTTGTGCTCATAAACCCCCATAACATTGCCCTGCGCATCGCGGACGTAATACGTGCTCGACTCAAGCACACTGCCTGCATACACGTGCTTAGCAACCCTGTTACCCATGGCATCGTACTCGAACTTCAAGTTCTTCTTTGCAGAACTACTTGTACGCACGATCTCTGATATCTTGCTGTCTACCCGCCAATGGATTTCAGAGATCTCTTCTTGAGCATCTGACTTCAACTCACCAATCTGCGTGTACGTGTAATTGTTACTCGTATTAGGCGTTGCATTGTTGTACAGCGGCATGTCCTCCATATCCGTAGCCGATAACGAGGCTACAGTTACCGAGTCATCTACGCTATACAATCGGTTGCTTAACAAGTCTCCTGCGCTATTGGTTGCATACTGATAACTGAGGTCGTCTACTAACGTGCTTCCTTCATAACGCTGCTGCGCTACAATATTGCCGTTAGCATCAAAGGTAAAGAAATTGTTGTGCTCTCCTGCGGCTCCACTCGCCGCTGACCAACTATTTGTTGAGGGGGTGTACTGTGTAAACCCTTTGGCTTGCTTCAGTCGGTTCAACTGATCGTACTTGTACGCCATTCCCAAATTACTCGCAGTAAGTGCGCCCGACCCGTTGTTTTCCATCAACGTCGTTTGCAT
>CANMVX010000128.1 GCA_947501115.1 Haliscomenobacteraceae bacterium | reverse complement strand
TTCAACGTATTATTCGAGTATTGAAAACTATATTAAAGACCTTTCCAAGAAGTCTAACAGACTTAAATTAGTGGAGTATGGAAAAACGTATGAAAATCGTTCTCTTTATTTATTAGTTTTTTCATCTCCTGAAAATTTAGCGAATTTAGAGCGTATTCGTACGAATCATTTAAAGTTAATGACGGCCAATGATGCTCAGGCAAAGGATATTATGGAAAAAGACCCTGTTTTTCTATCACTGAGTTACAATATCCATGGAAATGAAACATCCACCAGTGAAGCTGCGCTTCAAGTTGCTTATCGGTTAGCCGCTGCCACAGATGAAGCTACTAATCAGTTGTTGCAAAATTCCGTTATTCAAATTTATGTTTGTATTAATCCTGATGGACGAGAACGTTACATTCAATGGTATAATTCAGTTAGAAGAAAGCAATTGGCTACTTCTAAAAATGATTTAGAGCATTATGAGCCTGCGCCAAATGGTCGTTCTAATCATTATTGGTTTGATGTTAACAGAGATTGGTCTTGGGGTATTCATCCTGAAACAAGAAATTTGACTACAGAATATCAAAATTGGATGCCCCAGATACATGTAGATCATCATGAACAAGGCTACAATAGTAATTATTTCACCATGCCAGGCACGACGCCACGAAATAAAATATTACCACCTACCTACGAGGCATGGTCCGATACCTTTGGAAGAGCAAACATTGCTGCCTTCAATAAAAATGATATTAGCTATTTTACCCGTGAAGCTTTTGATTTTTTCTATCCAGGATATGGTTCAAGTTATCCAAGTGTTATGGGTGCAATTGCTATGTTAACGGAACAGGGAGGTATTGCAGGTGGTCGCGCAATTGAAACGGAGGATGGAACTATTCTTACCTTAAGACAAAGAATTTGGGATCATTATACTACTTCTATTCAGTCATTATTTACAGGAGTTAAACACAAAAAGGAGCTTTTACGCTACAGTTATGATGCCTGGCAACCTTCTAAATCATTATCGGCCAATAAAACTTATTTTTTATCTCCAGCTGATATGTACACGCCAGATGTAGTTCAAATCTTACAACGTCATGGTGTCAAATTTGAACAAGCCAAAGAATCATTTACCGTTAATACCGTATTTGATTATGAAACAAATACTTCGACACGTAAAACATTTCCCAAAGGTACCATTCTGTTGTCCTGTAATCAACCACAGCATTTGTTGATAAATAGTGTAATGGATAAATCATTGGAAATTGAAGACTCAGTTATGTATGATATGGCTATTTGGGCGCTTCCCATAGCCTATAACTTACATGCCTATTTCACCAAAGAAAATGTGTCAGTTCCTTCAGAAGCTCTTAGCGAAACTAAGGCAAATAATTCCGTTTTACCTAATGCGTATGGCTATGCAATAGATTGGAATCAGCGTAATGCACCGGCTGCATTAGCTCATTTATGGAAGTTTGGATATAAGGTTAGATCAGCATCCAAACCTTTTAAAATGGATAATATTTCGTTTTCAGCGGGAACATTAATTATTTTGACTGGTGCCAATATTGATAAAAAAGCAGCTTTATCTGCTGAATTACAAGCAGTTAGTCTAAAACATAATGTTTCAATCCATTCCATTTCAACAGGTCGTGCCACAGAAGGGCTAGATTTGGGGTCGACTAAAAATAGACCTGTTCAACAACCAAGAGTAGCTCTAATGGTTGATGCTCCATTTAATATGCAAACCGCTGGTCAGGTTTGGTTTCTTTTTGATGAAGAGGTTGGTTTACCTGTCGATCGCATAAGATCCTCTATTTTATTACAATCAGCAATGCCAAAATTTGGTGAGCGATATGGTTACGCAGACTTAAATGATTATGATGTCCTCATACTACCTGGAGGAGGAAATAATTTACGTTATATATTTGATAGAGAAGCTTATTCTCAGTTACAAGACTGGGTCAACAGAGGCGGTACTTTAATAGCTTTAGAAAATGCCGTTGAATTTTTTACTCAGGACAGAAGTAAATTTACTCAGGTAAAATGGTCTGAAATTCCCACAGATACTTCCTTAATGTCTAAAAATGTTTCTTACGATAAAAGAGAAGATTATTTTGGAAAGAAAAGAATCCCTGGTTCAGCGTTGTTAAGCAATATAGACGTATCGAATCCTTTGGCATTTGGCATGGAACCAACGCTACATTCATTAAAACAAGATGTAACGTCGTTTTTACCTACCGCGGGTATGCAAGTAGTTGGAAGTTATCATACAGATCCGGCAAAATTATTAACAGGTGGTTATGCCTCGAAGGAATCTTTAAAACATCTATCAGGTAAATGTTTTGCTGGCGTGGTTCCGATGGGTGCCGGAAAAGTGGTTTTATTACTGGATAACACTCAATTTAGAATGTTTTGGAGAGGACCCTCCCGAATGATTCAAAACGCGGTGATGCTTTTAAAACAGTTTTAAAAAAGAAGGGGGTAAATGTTTATTCGTTGAACATTTACCCCCTTTTATTTAGTCTCCCAGGCTAATGACTAAGAAGCCCTCTTCTAATGGATTAAGTTCCTCAATGAATAAGTCTAAAATACCTAATCCATACCTCATAAAGAGAGGGATAAAGTTATCATGTCTTTCCTGTAGTCCATTTCCAGGGAATAGTTTTTCTTTTATATTTCTTATTTGTTGTATTTGAACATCATATTTTGACTTTTCAGCTCTTGTAAGCCTGGTAGCAATTTGTTCCCAAGATTTAAGTTGCTTTAACCCTTCTGCAATAATTGTTTTTTCTAAAGTAGGGTCAACTTTAATGGCTTTCTCTTTTATTTGATCTATAATCTTAGAAAATTCTTCAATTTCATTGTCAAAAGATAATTCATTTCCTGAATGTCTTTGGATAAATGCTCGAATTAACGCATCTGTATCAGTAAATAAATCTTCTAATTTGAAATCTAGTTTCAACCATTTTTTCTCCCAAACATCTTCTAAAATTAAGGCAGAATTCCTTCTGATTAACATAGGAAATGGCACATTGAAATAGTCAAATTGCGCTTTTCTTTCTAACCAGTAGGCAATTTCCCCTCCTCCTCCAATATAGGCAAGATTGGGTAAAATATATTCCTGGAATAGTGGACGAAGGACCACATTGGGGCTGAATTTTTCAGGATATAAATCTAGTTCATCGCGTAATTGAGCGTCGGTAAAGATGATATTTGTCCCGACGATATGAAAATGATTATCTATTTTTTCTATCCTATTTCTATCATTTTCACTAAGATAAAATAGATTTATTTCGCGAACATGAGCTTGTACACTAAATCCAATATCCCCCAAAGCCTGCTGTGTTTTTTCTATGATGGCTTGAGAAGGTTGTTCAAATAATTCTTTTTCTACAATAGGTTTAAAAAAATGTTTTAGCCTTTTATGGCTCATGTTTAGGGCAACCAAGCCGTATTTTCCAAAAATGGCATTGACAAGGGCAGAAGAAGCTTGTTCATACAGTTCATTTTCTGTGTAAGCAACATGGACTAAACGATAAATTTCCTCTGCTTCTGTTGAATCTCCTAATAAATTTTTTAGCTCAGACAATACAATATCCAGCGTATTTGATTTTAATTTACCGACTGACCCGCCTTTATCCTGTTCCCAGGTCAATTTTTTATTAAATAAAAAAGCGTGGTTTATTTCGTCAAAATCGTGGTCTTCGGCACCATTTATGAATAAAGGAACAAAATGATTTGAAGGGTAATAAGCATTTAATTGTTTACATAAATTCAAGGTAGAGCATATCTTGAAAATATAATATAATGGCCCCGTAAAAAGAACAGGTTGGTGTGCTGTTATTATCGTGAACGTATTTGGTTCAAGGAGAGAATCAATATTTTTTAAGGTCTCCTCTGAGGTAGGAAGCGATGCATATTGTTCTTTTAATACTTCAACGATAAGTTTTCTTGGAATGTCCTGGATAGATTTATCAGAAACAACCCGTTGAAAGGTATCTATATTAACTGCATGTTTGTAAAATGGTTTAAGGTTTTGATTTCCTGTTGAATATGCTTTATCTTTAGAAGATAATTGAGGTATATCATTGAAAGGAATGACCAGTTTTTTCATAATGATGGTTGGAGACTTTGCTCATTTTTATTTTGCAAAAAAACAAAAGTAAGTAAATTTAAGCAGATCTCTTTTGTTAATCGGTCCTAATTCTTATCTTAGAAGTATAAAGAAAAGTATGGAAAAGTTTATTTTATCGTTGGACCAGGGTACTACCAGTTCGAGAGCTATTCTGTTTAATAAAAATGGAGAAATTCAACAAGTTGCTCAGAAGGAATTTACCCAATTTTACCCACAACCAGGTTGGGTGGAACATGATGCGGAAGAAATTTGGGCTACCCAATGGGAGGTAACTCAAACAGTTCTTAGGAACAGTAATATTCTGCCGGAGCAAATTGAAGCCATTGGTATTACAAATCAGAGAGAAACCACTGTTATTTGGGATAAACATACGGGAAAGCCTGTGGCGAATGCCATTGTCTGGCAAGACAGAAGAACGGCTGCTTATTGTGACGAATTAAAAGAAAGAGATAATCTTCAATCCTATATAAGAGAAAATACAGGATTGGTTATTGATGCTTATTTTAGTGCAACAAAAATTCATTGGTTACTTGAAAACATACCCAATCTTAAAGAAAAGGCGCTAGCTGGGGATATTTTATTTGGTACCATTGATAGTTGGCTTATATGGAAATTGAGTGGCGGTAAAGTTCATGCTACCGACTATTCCAATGCATCCAGAACAATGATTTTCAATATTTTGTCTTTAGAATGGGATGAATATTTACTCAAAGAATTAGATATTCCAAAATGCATTTTACCTAATGTGCTTTCAAGTAGTGGTGTGTTTTGTCATACGGAGGCATCATTATTTGGTATTGAAATTCCTGTTAGTGGCGTAGCTGGTGATCAACAGGCAGCCTTATTTGGTCAAGCCTGTTTTAATCCTGGTCAGGCAAAGAACACTTATGGAACGGGCTGTTTTATGCTAATGAATACAGGGGAAAAACCTATTGTATCCAAAGCAGGTTTATTAACTACGATCGCCTGGGGGTTAAACGGGAAAATATCTTATGCTTTAGAAGGTAGTGTTTTTATTGCCGGTGCGGCGGTGCAATGGTTGCGTGATAGTCTTAAATTAATAGATGAATCAGCTGATTCCGAGTTTTATTCATCAAAAATCATTGACTCTGAAGGTGTTTATGTAGTACCTGCTTTTGTAGGCTTAGGTGCTCCGTATTGGGATATGTACGCCAGAGGGGCTATTTTTGGTTTGACCCGCGGAACATCAAAATCACACCTGATAAGGGCCACGCTTGAGTCGTTAGCCTTTCAAACCAGAGATGTTCTCGAAGCTATGGAATTAGATGCGGGACAAAAATTACTTCTGTTGAGAGTCGATGGCGGTGCTTGCGCAAACAACCTGTTAATGCAGTTTCAAGCTGATATTCTTGGTGTTCCCGTTCAACGTCCACGAATATTTGAGACAACCGCCTTGGGTGCTGCTTACCTGGCAGGCCTGGCTACTGGCTTTTGGACTATGCCAGATATATCTAAACAATGGCAACTTGATCAGGAATTTATTCCTGATATGCCTGAGACTGAAAAAGAAAAAAGGTATAAAGGGTGGAAAAAAGCGGTTACTCGGACGATGGATTGGGAGAAGGAAGATTAATTTTCTCCTTTAATCCAAGGGCAGCTCGCATTTTATGGTAAATAGAGGTGTTTTCATAGATGCCACGAAATAAAGAAGATCCCGGGCCATAAGCAAATACAGGAATCATT
>CANMVX010000127.1 GCA_947501115.1 Haliscomenobacteraceae bacterium | reverse complement strand
CCTGAAAATTATTTGTTCTTAGACCAAAAAAGAAAATTAGGTTTGGTAAAAAGAATACAAAAACAAATTGATAAATTCGCCTTAACTAATGACGACCTAAAATTTGCATCTGATTGATTTTTTGGCAGATAAGTTTTCGTTAGTCAGAACCCTTTTGACCGACAGTACAACCTGTAACCTGACTAAAAAATACTTGTCAATTTTTCGGTTGCAAGATCTGTTTGACATATTTAGCTTTGCAACAAATTGATATTATGTTGACTTACCAAATAATGTATAAAGCACTTGTTGACAAAGACGTTTCTTACGAAGGGACTTTTATTGCAGCAGTTAAAACAACGGGTATATTTTGTCGACCAACCTGTACTGCTAGGAAACCTAAAAAGGAAAATGTAGAGTTTTATAGCACAACTAAAGAAGCTATTCTGAAAGGTTACAGACCATGCAAAGTTTGTAATCCATTGGAAAAATTGGGAGAAACTCCAAATTATATTAAAAATATACTAAAAGAGTTAAATGATAATCCTTCCTTAAAGTTCAAGGACTGGGATTTAACTCAACAAGGAGTTGAACCAAGCAAAATAAGAAGGTGGTTTCTGAAAAATCATGGCATTACTTTTCAAGCATACCAACGAATGTATAGGATAAATTCAGCCTTTAAAAAAATCCAAAATGGAGAACCTGTTACTTCAGTTGCATTTGACACAGGTTATGAATCATTAAGCGGTTTTACGGATTCTTTTAAATCAATTTTTGGTGTATCCCCTTCAAATAGCAAAGACAAACAAATCATTAACATTACACGACTTGAAACCCCTTTAGGGACAATGTTTGCCTGCGCAGCTGAACAAGGTATTTGTCTTTTAGAATTCACTGATCGTAAAATGTTAGAAACAGAGTTGAAGAGTTTAGCAAAACAACTAAATGCAAATATCATTCAAGGTGCTAATAAGCATTTTGATTTGTTGAGACGACAACTTGATGAGTATTTTGAGGGAAAACGGAAAGAATTTACAATTCAGTTATTTACTCCTGGAACAGAATTTCAACAATCAGTATGGAAAGTATTACAAACGATACCGTATGGTTCAACTTATTCATACAAACAGCAAGCAATAGCCCTGAAAAAACCTGATGCCTTTCGTGCTGTTGCCAATGCTAATGGAATGAATAGAATATCAATCATTATCCCTTGTCATAGAGTGATTGGTGAAGATGGAAACTTGATTGGTTATGGAGGTGGACTTTGGAGAAAGAAATGGTTACTTGACTTAGAAAAGCAGAATGGATAACTACAGAAAATATTTATATAACTTGACTTGATAAATACAATGGCAGCCGCTATCAAACGCGTTAGCAAATGCGGGTTTGCGTGTTCGTTGAAACATTTGAAATCTTTACATACATTTGTGCTGGGTGACAGTTGAGCAACAATTTATTCCCGCACTTGCCATAGCGTCAGCCGTTAGGTGAAAGCGAGGACGACCGACAACTCGTTATTAAGTGTTGGAAATAATTATTCAACTGGCAAAGTCTCTTCTACTTCGTTAAATACATACTGATTAAACCATTGCCAGTTATGCCAAACGGCCGCTAATCGCTCTTTTGGTTTAGTGATGCCATGCCCAAAACCTTTGTATACAATTAGTTTGGATGGGATTTTTCGATCTTGCAAACCTCTATACAATTCGTAGGCATTGGATATGGGTACCCGCTTGTCAAATTCACCATGTTGTATAAGTGTCGGTGTCTTTGCAAGATTGATATTTGTCATGGGTGAAGTACGTTGATAGATATCCATGTCTTGCCAAGGTGTTGTTTTTAAATATTGCCTTGTAAAAGGCGTTATATCTGTACTCACATAATAAGTTATCCAGTTAGAAATGCCGGCACCAACAGAAATTGCTTTAAAAATCGTTGTGTTAGTTGTTAAAAAAGCAGAAATATAGCCCCCTTGACTCCAACCCATACATCCCATTTTTGTAGTATCGATAAAACCTTTACTGTTTAAGTATTCTACACCACTTACTATATCCCACATGTCGCCAATTCCCAAATTTCTCACATTGAGAGAACGGAATTTTTCGCCATATCCGGTGCTTCCACGATAGTTCACTCTTAAGACCAAGGCACCTTTTTCAATCCATTGTAAAATGGGATATACACCACCGGGTGTAGGTTCCGGTCTGTCAATAGCTGTAGGTCCTCCATGTATCATAACTAATAATGGATATTTTTTCTTTGCATCAAAATTTTTGGGTTTAAGTAGCACCCCTTCAATGGTTGATCCATCTTTACTTTTCCATTCTATGATTTCATTAATAGGTGTATTCCAGTTGGCAATTTGAGAAGTTAGGTTAGATATTTTTTTCCAATTTGAAGTGATAGTACCTGTATACACTTCATTCAAATCTGAAAAATTTCTGCCTACAATAGCTATCACATCCGATTTTTTTGAGAGACTAATATTTCCAATATTATCAAGGGTTGTAGGAATATTTTTTGATTGGCCATTGACTGGGTCCATTAAATATAATCCCGATTTCATTTTTATGGCTGCGCCAAAATAAATTCCATTGGATGTCCAGGCATATACTGATTTATTTTCATCAATTTCTGCAGCAACCTCCCGACTTTTTTTTGATGAAATATCATAAATAAATGTTCGATTGTTTTTATAAAAATTGGTAATAGAATCATTTACGGAACTTATATAAATAAACGCATTTCCCTCAGGGCTCCATTTGATAAAAGCATCATTGGCACTGTTGGCTACCAGGACTTCTATTTTCTTGCTTTCCATATCTATTATTGCAATATCACTGTATTGTGATGAATTGATTAATGAATTGGGTTGGGTATTAAAAATAATAGACTTACCATTGGGGTGCCAGGAAAATCCTGCCACTGTAAAATTTCCTTTGGTCAACTTTTGAGCGGTAGGAACTTTATAACAATCTAAATTTTTAGCTGTAGAATCTTTTGAAGAATAACAAGGATAAAGTCCTGCCAACATAATTGAATCATAGTTAAAATTCATAATCCACAAATGACTAAGTTTAAATTCTTCGCCCTCCACAGCAAATGCTCCATATCGCTCTTTTAATCCCTTTTCTTTTTTGCTATCTGGTTCGGCCTTTGTATAGGCAATTTGATTACCCAAAGGGCTCCATTCATATCCACCAATGCCATCCTCATCTTTTGTAATCTGTATGGCTTCACCTCCATTCACGGGGATCATATAGAGTTGGGTTTTATCTCCTCTGTCGGCCAGAAAACTTAGAAACTTATTGTCGGGCGTAAACATTGCCGACCCACTGCTTCCTTTTATGGTTCGTGTTAACTGAATGGGTTCTTGAGCATCCGTTGATAGCCATATTTCAACATCATATCCATTTGATGCCCAGTCGGTAGAAGTGACTGTATAGGCAATATACTTTCCGTCTGATGAGATAACAGGTGAACCCGCCTGCTTGAGACTCAACCATTTTTCAAAGGAAACAGAGGCATTTTTTTGTGCTTTCAAGGTAAAGTAAAAAAGGCTAAGAATCAATAGGGGAGTGTATTTCATAAGTAAGGGTTATGGATATTGTCCGATGTCAAAACAATGTAGACTTTTGGTCGTAGAGAGTTTCGTTTTTTAAATGTAATTAAATTAACTAAAGTTTAGGAGTTACTAAAAAGCTGATTATCAGCTAAATAAAATGATAAAAAAGTTGCATTTTTGAACATAACTTGTTAATTTTGAGTGAGTTAAAAGCAAATTTACAAATCAGTCAAAAATGCAATAAAATAAAGTTATTAAAAATATCTGAAGTAGGTAACTATTCATCAGATTAAAATATTTAATTAAAAACGTTTGAAAACATCATCGGACAGTTCCGTCTCACATAGGTCAATAAATGGCTAAATAAAGCTAAAACCAAAAAAATATCAGTCAGTTGATGTATTCTGACTATCGAACAAAACTTAATTATGGTAAGAATGTGCTTTATGACTTCCTTAAGAACGAATGGGTTGTTTGGGAAATATTCCTGAACAAGCAAGCCGAAAATGAAATTAACATCAAAAAATTGGCACGTATTCAATTTGAATTTTTAAAATGTCCGATTAAAAATGCCGCTTAATTTGCTCCGAAACTTTAGTTTTTATATAATTTATTTACCAATATTTGGGAATTAAGAGCATGGGATTCTTCCAAATTTTATTGAATTTTTGCATTTTGGGATTCAGATCTAGACAAGAAAACTAACAAAACATCAAGGCATGAAATAGAAAAAGCATTTGGGCAAAATCGGAACACCTAAGCAAGATAAGTATGAACAAGAGCTTAAAATTCAATTGCTCGATGAAATAATAGCTTTAAGAATATCAAAGCTATATTTCTCTTCAACAACATCTGGCTCCATTTTTCCTTTTGCGAATTCAAGATACACAAACGAAAGATGCAACTAGAATAAAGAGATTAGCTCTCAAATTAAATTGGTATTTTCATTCGTCATTCACAGGATTTAAATTAAATCTATATTTTTAAGGAGTTTTCCTCAAAATTCAATGTTGCCATGAAATTTCTTACATCCCTCCAACCTTTGCTGGTCATTCAAAACTGCCCTCTCTCAATTTTTCAAATGAAACCAATCAAACTCATACTTAGTATTATTCTTATCGGGATTTACCTAAATTCCGTAAAGGCTCAAAATCTCAATCAGGTCCTTCGATCCGAACTCAGTTCCACCAATCCAGGAATCCTGTTTTCGATCGAGTCAGGAGACAAACAAATCTCTTGGTCGGGTGCGGCAGGAATCAACGATCTATCCATTGGAGATTCCTTGCAGGTTCGCCGAACATTTCGAATTGCAAGCGTTACTAAAACTTATGTTGCAGCTGCGATTCTTAGGCTGATGGAAAAAAAGATTTTACGTTTGGAAGACCCAATTTCAAAGCATCTCTCACCCACTCACGCTGGAATCCTGTCACAAGACTATGACTTGGAGCAGATTACCATCGAGCAAATATTAAGACACTCCGCAGGTTTTTTTGACCATACACATGCTCCTGAATTCTTCGACAGAATATTCTCCACTCCCAGTTATGAGTGGACTCGAACTGCCCAGCTTCAGTTAGGTGTTGAAAAAGGGGAACGGATTGGTACTCCAGGAACTCAATTTAGCTATTCGGATATGGGCTATGTGATTTTGGGGGAACTCATTGAAACCTATACTGGAAAGTCATTGGACGGGGGCATCAAAGAACTGCTTGGCTTTGAAAAATTAGGTCTCGACCGAACAGATTTTGAACAAATTGACCCCCAAACCGATTTACTTCGAATTCACCAATACCTTCAGGGAAAAGACACTTACAACTTTAGCCCGACCATCGATTATTATGGTGGGGGAGGAATTCTTTCGAACACAGAAGAGTTAATCGACTTTTTCCAAGCTCTTTTTCAAGGCAAAATTTTTGAAAACCCCGCAACTTTAAATCTCATGTTGAAGCCGGTATCGTATTCAATTAAGCCAAAATTAGACTACCAGATGGGTATGTACAAAGTACAGGTGAAAGGAATGGATGCGTATTGTCATTCGGGCTTTTGGGGAACGCAAGTCCTCTATATTCCAAAGATGGATCTATACCTGGCGGCCAATTATTCAGGCGGTTGGGGAGGTGGAATGGTGGCCCCCATTTTTGATAAATTTTTGAATGCAATGGAAAAAGTTATTCCAAACAATAAATGACCAAGAACTGGGACTATTATTAACAGGAAACTTCATTGAAAAGGGTGTGTTATAGTGAATGGATGAATAAAATATTTATAATCACTGTTGTCCGGTAAACATTTTAAAAAACCGGGGGGACAATTATTGAATTGCCCCCGGTAATGTCTACTTTTGAGTTACCACACAAAAAAGAAAGACATGGGTAAAAATATGAATTTTAGCGGACAGCCGATATTTAATCAGCTG
>CANMVX010000126.1 GCA_947501115.1 Haliscomenobacteraceae bacterium | reverse complement strand
TAAAAGTACTCAGATTTACTTTGTGGACAGGGTTAATGGTGTGGGAGTTAATGATTATATGTGGGTTTTACCTGAAGGTTGGTTAATTACAAATGGTGCAAATACGAATCGAATCATTGTAATTACAGGAAAAAGCGGTGAGATAAGCGTGAGTACAAAAAATAGTTGTTCTTTTTCCGATATGAATAAACTTTTTATCAATGTCAATGAAAGCCCGGGTAAACCTGGTATAATTGCTGGGAACATTGAAGTGTGTGATAATACATCACAAATTTACTCGGTAAATAATATACAAGGTGCCTCATTTGAATGGAGAATTCCAAATGGTTGGCAAGCAAATACCTCATTAAATAACAGACAAATAAGTGTTGTTCCCAAAATTAATGGTGGAATTTTACAGGTAACCGCAAAAAATGAATGTGGGACATCTTTACCAAGTGCATTGAATATAAATTTGAATACTATACCTGCTAAACCGGGTAATATTAGCGGTTCCTTACAGGTTTGTGAGGGAAAGGATCAAGTATATTCTACAGATCTAATCAGCAATAATGTGAAATTTAATTGGATTATTCCAAGTGGCTGGACTAAAAAATCAGGGGATAATACCAACTCCATTGTGGTGGTTCCTAATACTCAAAGTGGAATATTAAGAGTTAATGCATTCAATATCTGTGGTAGTTCTCCGGAATCCTCCCTCAATATTAATACACAAACAATTCCTATTATTTCTGGCTCAATCCTGGGTGAGGATACAATATGTGCTAATGTTTCTAAAGTTTTTAGCGTTAATAAATCAAATAATGCTTCGGCTTATTTTTGGAAATTTCCAGATGCCTGGATTCAAAAGGATATGTTAAATAATCATTCAGTTGAGGTGGTTCCTAATGATAATTCAGGCATTGTGTCAGTGGTGGCAAATAATTTTTGTGGAAACTCAAGGGTAATTTCAAAAAATTTAGTCGTTTTTGAAACACCTAAAACTCCGGTTTTTATTGAGGGAAATAATAAGTTTTGTGAGGGTGTAACTCAATCGTTTAAAGTCGCTCGAAATAGTAATAATGAAAGCTATATTTGGAATTATCCGAAAGGCTGGGATCTAAAATCTGATAAGTTTGGTAATTCTATAACTCTCGTTTCAGGTAGTGACTTAGGATCGATTTCCGTTAGAGCTAAAAATAAGTATTGTACCTCTAAGGAAACATCAATTATTCTTGATGTTTTTCCAAAAGTAGATTTGTTTCCAACCTATGTCTTACCCTCCTGTACAAAAAGTAATGGGGAAATTTCATTAAATATCTCGGGCGGAACTAAGCCCTATAATATAAGGTGGCTTGATAGTCTAACTCAATCTACAAGTTCTACCAGAAAAGGAATACCAACGGGAGATTATGAGGTTGAAGTAATTGATGCAAACGCCTGTAAATATGTTTTTGAATTATTTCTTAATAAACCTGGTGATTGTGAAGATGATTTTGTCATTTATACGTCTTTTACTCCAAATGGAGATGGTATAAATCAATTTTTTGAAATAGTGCCAACAAAACCCTTTGATAGTAATTACCTGGGAGAATTAATTATACTAAATAGATGGTCTGAAATTGTTTATAAATCAAAATTGAATATTCCTTATGATAATTCCTGGCAAGGTCATGATTTGAAAGGAAATGAACTGCCTCAGGGAGTGTATTATTATTTATTCAAACCATATAGAAACGAAAATAGAGTTCTAAAAGGATTTGTCACTTTATTAAGGGAATAAATTTATGAAAGATACAGTTTACCTAACTTTAATCTCTTTTTTGTTAATAATTAGCTCATTTTCAATAATAAATGGTCAGCAAAGTTCCTATTTCTCAGTATTACGAGAAAATTGGGTTCTGTTAAATCCGGCTTTTTATAATCATTTATATCTTGAAGAAAATGATAGAACCACATTGATAAATGCTTCGCACAGGCAACAGTGGATCGGCGTAGTAGAAGGTGCCCAACAAAGTAATGCACGCTTTGAAAATATTATATATAAGAAAAATAAGGAAGAGTATGATTTTCCCAAAATGAAATGGGGCGTTGGCGTTGAAAATGAAACCTGGGGTTCTCTTAAAAGCACAGGATTCTATTTTAATTATGCTTATACTTTCAAACTTAATGACTTTACCGAACTTGTAACTGGATTAACTTTTAATTTTAAAAATATAAAATATGATCTTGAACCATCAAGTTTTAGACGCTTTGATTCTGATCCAATTGCTGTAAATATCAATAATCAAATTAGATGGATAGGTCATTTTAACTCTGGCATATTTATTAATCATCAAGTGAATAATCGGTCTATTGTTGATTCCTGGTATATGGGATTTTCTGGCGGTCAGCTAATTCGATATCAATTTGGGAAAAATATTTACCAAAATACTGATTATAAGCAGTTTAATTTTATTGGTGGGATGACTTTAGGAGGAAGATACATTGGGAAAAGACTTGTTTCGTATTTTGAACCTACCATTATTTTGAGGTATATACCTAATTTAGTCTATTCTAATTTTTTAAGCGAAAATGCTAAAATCAGTACAGATTTTTCTTTGCGGTACTTTATAAACGAACATTTCTGGGCAGGAACAGGTTTTGGAACATCAGGAAATTTTAGTATTGAAGCTGGATTAAATATTCAAAATATTAAAAAATGCAGGTGTTGGACTAAACCTAAAATCAGAACTGGCATTTTATGGAATATTCCCTTTGTAAATTCTACGCAAGGTTATTCCATAGAATTATTTACTTCTATTGGTTTAAATACTAGATAAATACATGTTTTTCAGTTATTATTCTTTACACATCTCACGGAGAGGCCATAATTATAATTAAAAATGTCTTCATAGACGTCATCGCTAGAAAAGGACAAACTTCTGATATATAAACTATAAGTACTTGTCATTGTTGAGGTCCACCAATCTGTATAATTAGCATTTCCAGCAAATTCTCCTTTAACATTTCTTGAACCAAGGGGGTAGCCGGAAAAAATAGAATTTGAACTTCCGTTTTTGCCCTGATACCATCCATTGGATGATTTTAATTGATCGACTGCATTTTTTCTCCCACCAAGAAAATCTATTAATTTTTGCCATTCCTGGTTGGTAGGCACACTCCAGCCTTCCGGACAAATACCTCTTTTATCCAGAATAGCAAATCCATTATACAACTTACCTAAATCATCAAAACCTTTATCATTTTTATAGTAACACCAAGCTCCGGTCTTAGCCGTTTTCCATATAATTTCTTGAGCGACCTCATTTATTGATTCTCCATTCTTATATTTTGCCGTTTTTAAATTTCTTAAAAACCACTCTTGATTCCCATACTTAAAAGTAGGATAAAAATTTCCTTCTACATCCGTAACGAAATCTACAATATTATCAGAATCATTATTTTTTTGACAAATAGCTATTTTTTTACTGAGATCTATTCTTGTTCTTTCCTCTAATATCAAACCAAGCGATAATATATTGGTATATAGATAATTGGCAAGGGAGAAACTTTTATACTCAAAATATAAATCTGCAATTTTTATCAGAACAGCTATTTTATTTTTATTAAAATCTGTTAATTCCTTCCTTGGAGCTAGTTTATTCAATAATGGAAAAAGCTCAGAATAATCTCTATTTTTAAGCAAGATGTCGATCTTCTCTAAGACATCTATATCGATTTTTTCCTCTGTGGGGTTAAATAATTGTTGTATGATTTCCAGGCTATTCAATTTATTCTCATCACACAGTGCATCTTCAAAACTTTTTGGGAAAATGGAAGAGAATAGCAACTCTATTTTGAGTTTGCCGAAATTGTCTTTTTTTATTTTTAAAAACTCCTTTACTTCCTTAATTTCATTATTTTTCTTATTTATAATTATCTTTTCAATCAATACTCCTTCGCTTAATAAATCATTGTTTAGACATCTTTGAATGGTAAGATTTTCCTTATACTTTAAAATAATACTTTCAAGTTTCATTTGGGTTAGATAGTTTCCTATGAGAAAACTTTCTACTGGTTTAATTCCCGGAAAATCAAATACGACATTACCTTCCCCCTTTTGTAAAAAGAAATTACCTGCTATATTTAACTGTTCTTTTGCCGGATAATTATTTTTTGCATATAAATTTAATGCATTGATATACTCATTGACAAAACCAAATAATAACTCATTTGAGGTAGTGTCTTGGATATTCATTTTTGGGGAATCAATTTCGCCAAAAGACATAGTTGAAAAACACACCATCATTATCAGGCTAATACCAGAAAGCCTGACTTTATTTAACATTATCCTTTTGACTTCGAAAATTATATTTCTTTTTGTAGCCATAATTTTTTCTTGTTAAAGAGCAATTTAAAGTTAGATTTAATTGGATTTGGGAAGGCCACTTTGTGACGATAAAAAAAATTAGTCTTTGAGGCAACGGATAGAGGCACCTAATGACATCTCGTAATAGTATCTGTTTACTCCTGCATTGTTGTTGAATATGGTTCGTCCCCAGGCATATTCAGAGTTATTCTTGGTATGGCTCCAAAAAAAACCTTGATATCCTTTAAGATAAAAACCTCCGTCAAAATCACGATAGCCTCCGGGTATTGCTGAGAAGTTACTTATATTAGTAGCTCCTACATTGGGGACCTGCCAATGATTTGTTTTGGTTGCTTTCAATTTACCACCTGCCGTATTAAGTCCGCCCAAATAATTAGTTAGTAACAGCCATTCGTTATCAGAAGCAATATGCCAACCTTCAGGGCAAATTCCTCTTAAATCGTTGACAGCATACCAATTGTATAATTTACCATAGATTTCACCATTTGTCACATCATCATTGTAATAACACCATGCTGGTTGTTTTCTTTCAGCAGCTCTTTGCCACTCTTCAGCTGTTTTTGCCATTGGTATTTTGTCACCATTTTTAAATCTATCAATATCCAGATTTTTATTCATCCAAATTTGGTAGCCTATTTTCATATAACTGAATTCTTCTTTTTTATTCTCCCTTTTTATAAAACTTATCATATTTCCATATCCTGTTCCAATACTGTTAGTCGCAAAGGCTCTTGCGTAATAAGTTGTATTTGGGGTTAGGTTTGTTAACATAGAACTAAAACTTTTTGAATTCCCACCTTCATTTGTTTTTGTCCAAAGGGCTATATCGTTTTTAATGTTAGTTGTCCATAATATACCTTTTGAATAAATCTCATCACCACCATCAGAAATAATATTTCCACCACTTATGGCTTCATTTGTCTTTTCAGAGCTATCAAAACGAGTTGAGAGGGTAGGAATTTTTAAATCTTTTTCAGCCAAGGTTGTAAATGATTGTTGATTTCCATAAATCATATTTGTACCATTCGTTATGTAAGCTCTTACATAATAAGTTGTATTGGGTGTTAAATTATTTAATTTATAAATAAAGTTTTTCAAACTTTGGCCATAATACAATATTGTACAAAGATCTATATTTGTATTGGGGTTTTTAGATATAACTACTCCTTTGGTATATATTTTATTTGCAATATCTGGCTCAAGTTCGGCTGAACCGTTTAATTCAATTCTTACATTTATATTAGCGCTACTTGGTTGAATATCAGATATAGATTCAGTGATTAATTTAATTTCTAAGGTAGGAGTATTGTTAATGGGTTGGCATATTGTTGCATTAAACGTAGTTGGAAAAATGGATGATACTATAAAATTTATCTTTATTTCCTGTTCCTCGTTAATATAAATACTAATTATTTCTTTTGAGGAAAGAATTTTATTTGTTCTTTTATTTACTATTATTTTATTTATTCTGACGCCATAGAATGAATCTTCTTTTAAAGAGCATTTTGTAACTTCAATATTTTCTAAATCATATTCAAGAATAATTGAATTATTTTTCATTCCAGTTAAATAGTCTCTAATCAATTCATTTTCTCGAGCTTGAATTGTTGGAAAATCTAAAAC
>CANMVX010000125.1 GCA_947501115.1 Haliscomenobacteraceae bacterium | reverse complement strand
TTCACTGAAAATGTTGAGCGCGAAAAGGTAAAGAAAGAGGCAGACCATTTTGCCTCTACCGTCGATGAAATTTTGTACGAGTTGAATCTGGCCAGAAGCCTTTCTTACCCAAAAACAAGAATTAAGGTTCTTTTATTGGAGGGCGTTAACAAGGAAGCTGCCCTTGCTTTTGAAAAGGAGGCTTATCAGGTGGAAATTATTGACAGACCTTTGGACGATCAGGAATTGGCTGGAAAATTAAAAACGGTGAATATCCTCGGTCTTACCTCCAGCCAAAAAATAACAAAGGATCTCTTGAAAAATACAAAACGGCTGATTAGTCTCGGCGTTTTTAGTTCCGATGCCTCAAAAATCGATATGGACGCTTGCTCCAGTCATGGCGTGGCCGTATTTAACGCTCCTTTCAGTCATGTGCGTTCTGTAGGTGAGTTTACCTTGGGAAATATGCTGGCTTTAAGCAGGGGGGGTGCAGGCAAAATGGGTCATGAGATTAGAGGAAAAAAGCTGGGTATCGTTGGTTACGGTAAAATAGGTTCGCAGCTGGGTGTTTTAGCCGAAAACCTGGGCATGGAGGTGCTGTTTTTTGATATTGCCGACAAATCTCCTCTGGGAAATAGTAAAAAATGTAGCCAGTTGGATAGTCTGCTAATGCAGGTCGATTTTGTTTCTATTCATGTCAGTGAGCTGCCTGAAAATAAACATTTTTTCGGGGAATCCTTTTTCAACGCATTGAAACCATCGGCCGCAGTGCTGTATTGTGGAAATATTGAAGCAGTAAAACTGGAAGCGCTTCATAATCATCTGGTGGAAAATCCTGCTTTTAGTTGTGCCCTCGACCTGAATCCCGATAAACTTTCTCCAGACGCTTTAATCTGGTTAGATAAAATCAAAGCCATGGATAGGGTCCTCTTTTCTGACGGTATTTCTGCCAACACCCTGGAAGCAGAAATGGATAGAGCCCGGTTTATTCCGGAGAAAATTACAGAATACCTCGATTCTGGCAATACCATGGGGTCGCTCAATTTTCCAAATTTGTTTGTGCCCGCTGTAAAAAATGCTCACAGACTTTTGCATATTCACAAAAATGTACCCAATGTGCTCGCAAGAATCAATCAGATTTTTGCCTCACATCATATTAATATCTTAGCCCAATCGCTAAAGACAACCAATTCGTTAGGTTACGTTGTCACCGATGTCGATACAGAATATCCTGATAATCTGCTCGCTGAAATGAAAGATATTGAAGAAACAATATGGTTCAGAGTCCTTTATTAAATCTTATTTTATGAAAAAATTTATTCTCCTGGGAGTGGTAGCCTTAGCGTTCCTCTCACCTGTTTTTAGCCAAATTGCAGGCATATCAACAGAGCGTTTAACCAGATTAGATGATTTTGTGCTGTCAGAAGTAGCAAAAGGCAATATCCCAGGGGCTGTTACCCTGATTATTAAAGACGGTCAAGTGGTTCAGCATAAGGCGTTAGGTTTTAAAGATGCCGTTGCTAAATTACCCATGGAAAAGGATGATTTATTTTATATCCAATCCATGACTAAGCCAATCATTACCGTCGCTTTTATGATGCTTTACGAAGAAGGGAAATTTTTACTGTCCGATCCTGTTTCTAAATATATTCCTGAATTTAAGAAAGTCAGAGTAATTAAAAATAGAGAAGACGGTATCTCTGGTGAAACTGATTCCTTACAATCGGAAATGACTATTTCCCAACTACTTAGCCATACCTCCGGCCTTACGCATGGACTGGGTGCTGACAAGTTTGAAAAGGAATTTATGGCAAATTATTTCTTCAAACTGTATCCGGACATCCAGGGAAGAGTATCAAAAATTTCTTCCTTTCCACTCTATGGTCAACCAGGCAAGCAATGGCGTTACAGTGCCGGACCAGATATTCTATCTGCGTTAATTGAAAAATTTTCGGGTCTTTCTACCGATGAATTTCTAAGAACCCGTGTTTTCAAGCCATTGAATATGAATCAGACGTTTTATAATGTGCCAGACGCTGACCTTAATAAAATAGTAAAAGTTCATACCAAAGGAGAAAAAATTTCCCTCTCCGCCAATCAGCCGCCTAAACAAGGGGTTAAACTTTGGAGCGGCGTTAACGCACTGTATTCGTCGGCAAAAGATTATAGTAATTTTTGCCAAATGCTGCTAAATGGTGGTTCTTTTAACGGTAAACAGTTACTAAGTAGAAAAACAATTGAGCTGATGACAGCCAATCATTCTGCGGATATGTTTATCAGGCCTGGAGAGGGATTTGGTTATGGTTTTGCCGTGGTAACAGATGTTGCCGCAACAAGATTCCCCGGTTCCGAAGGTCTTTTTTATTGGGAGGGCGCTTATAATACGCACTTTTTTATTGATCCAAAAGAAAAGCTAATCGCCATTCTTATGACACAGGAAGCTAATTTCTCCTGGGAATATCATGGTCGTTTGCGCCAATTGGTTTACCAGGCATTTATGGATTAGGCTTTTTTCAAATACCAACCCAGGAAAATACCCACAAGGCCCCAGGCAACGACCGCATCCATTAGGCTGGCTACTGTGTCAAATGTTTCGTACCAGATATCATTGGTATAAGGATAAAATAAAAAACCTACAAACCCAATGGCCAATGAAACTTTTAGAATATTCATAAAAGTTTGATTGGCCATCAGGCCTATCATCCAAATCAGAATAAGGGAAGAAATGAAATGTATGCTTAAGCCTCGGGTGAAATTCATGGCCATATTTACCTTAAAAGCATCGTGATATTGAATCATGACCCATGGTTTTCCCACCATCGCGGTATTATGTGCCTCCTGCTCTGCTGTCGAAGATCCTGGTTTTGGCAGCGGTAAGAAATAGGCACCCTCTTTTAATCCAGTGGCTTTTATGGCATTTAATAATTCGTCTTGCTTATCGGTGTACGATTGTGCTTTTTCATGGAAATTAACGGCAGCCCAGGAAATAAATTGCCAGATAAATAATATCAGGGTGGAGACAATAGCTGGGAAAAGTACTTTTTTCATGATCACTTTATTTACGGTAAATAATTTTATAGCTACGCTTAATAAAAATAGGTGCTATATATTCTGCGTAGATATAAATTTACAAAATTATACATCTATATTTAATAGCATTATTTAAGTTATCATTTTAATTATAAATTTAATATATGTTGTCAGCCATAATTATAGAAGATGAAAAGCTAGCGCGGGAGGTTTTGATTTCATTATTAGAACAATTCTTTGGCGATAAAATCAATATTTTGGGTGAAGCATCCAATGTTAAACAAGGTGTTTCTCTTATCCAAAAGTACCAACCGCAGCTAGTTTTCTTAGATATTCAGCTGCGGGGAGTCACAGGTTTCGATCTTTTTAACCATTTTGAGGAGCCAAGATCTTTTGAAGTGGTTTTTACCACCGCCCACAAAGAACATGCTATAAAAGCGATTCGGAGTGGTGCCTTCGACTATATTCTGAAGCCAATTGCCATAAATGACCTATCAGACATGTTGAAAAGACTGGAAGTTCATCTGAATTCAAAAATTACTGATACCGCTAAGGCTATGCCTTCGGAAGAAGTTGAAAATATATCAAAACAAACGGGTAAATTAGTTATTCCAACACCTAATGGGTATTCTTTAGAAAACAAAGATCTTATTATTTATTGTGAAGGAATGGGGAATTATACCAAAATTTATCTGACCACAGGCAAAGAAATGACAATGTCTAAAACATTGAAAACCATAGAATTATTATTGGGCGATAATTTTTGTAGAATTCATAAATCTTATTTGGTTAATAATAATCATATCTTGAGATATTCAAGAAGTAATGGATATAAAATTACCTTGACAAATGACACTATGTTAGATGTCTCCTATAGAAATAACGAAAAGGTTTTGCAAATACTAAAAAAAATAAGCCATTGAAATGTGCAAATATCTGATTATACTAAGTCTTTTCCTAACTATTTCTCTTTGGTCACAACGCCCTCCTTACAAGGAATTTAATGTTGACAATGGTTTACCCAGCAATACCGTCCGTTGTGTGTTTAAAGATTCTAAAGGATTGATCTGGATTGGCACCCAAAGTGGACTGGTTCGCTATGATGGAAAAAACTTTTTTGTATTTGATGAATCTACAGGATTGGTAGCCAATGAAGTAATGAGTATTGCAGAAGACGGCTTTGGTAATTTATGGTTGGGTACCTATGGCAAAGGAGTGGTGAAATATAATGGCAAATCCTTTACTAACTATAATACCTCCAATGGCCTTGCCGGGAATAAGATAAGAAGGGTGTACTATTCCAAAAAAATGGACCGCGTTTTTATTGGGACGGGAAATGGTTTAAGTATCTATAATGGTTTCTCTTTTCAAAATATCGCCATGGTTCCTAACAAGGAGGGAACCATGGTGATGGATATCACAGAGTGGAATGATTCCATTTATGTGACGAATTATGATTTTAAAATGGCCGTTTTAATGACTAAAAATAAAATGCCCTATCGATTGGAAAATAGAATGTCTCTTATTACCAAGGGTAGATTTCTTTCGTCCATTCATAATCAAAATCAGGTTGTCGTTGCTACCAGTATGGATGGTTTGCAAGTTTTTAATAAAAAGTTTGAAAAATTAGATTCTTTTGAAGCTCCGTTTATCTGGAAAATGGAAAAGGGCGAAGGAAATGATGTTTTTATGGCTAGCTGGAATATTTCTGATGCGAAAGGTGGCTTGTTTAAATATGACGGCAAATATTTGATAGATTTAACACAGGAATGGAAATTGCCATCAACCTTTTGTTGGTCTGTATTTTATGATAAGGCGGAAAAGCAATTATGGTTAAGCACCCTCGATAAAGGGCTTGTTGTGATAAATTTAAATAAGGAAATTGAAATTTTCCCAACCCCTTCAACAAATGAAAAACCAATTATTTATAACGCTGTGTTTAAAGATCAATATGGGAGGATGTGGATAGGAGCCCAGGATAATATATATGTTTATGAGCACAATAAACTGATAAAACATTATAAGGCAGAGGAACTAAAAAAGGAATTATTAGATTTTGCTAAACGTCACCCTGAGAATACTTATAGCTGGGTAGAGGATCCCGATAAAAATGTTTTTTTTGATATAAAGAAAGCTGAATTTATGGCAACAAAGGGTTTTCGGGTAAACCAGTTTATAAATGGTAATGATGGTAAGCTGTGGGTCTCAGCATCCCTGGGTATCTTTAGGTTGTCAAAAGATTTTCAGATTGATTTTTTTGATTTTGAAGAAGGAGGTCATGTTTTAAAAACAACGAACAATACGTTAATATATAGTATTACCTACAGTAGCATGTATCTGTTTCCAGACATTCCCCGGCCCGATAAACATACCTTGTATTCTTTCAAATCGGACACTCCCCGTAACTTAACCAGGATGATTCAAAACGGGAAAGATATCTGGTTTTCATCCTTCACGGAAGGCCTGTTTCACTGGCAAGAAGAGGGGGATACACTGATTAGAAAACAGCAGCACTTTCTAGGAGAAAATTTCTCCGATATGGATATAAATAAGGATAATAAAATTATTCTGAATGAGAAGGATGGCAGAATCTGGATAGTAGGTAAACATGGTGATGATAGCCTGATTGTAGAGAAAAAATTGATTCCAAATATTGACTTTAATGGAACTTCTACCCTGTTCCACAAGTGTTTTCGAGATTATTTAATTATTGGAACAAATAAGGGAATTAATATTTTAAAAAATGATAAGGTAGTTTATTTTTTAAATTATGAGGAAGGATTGCCGTCTTTGCAGTTCAAGGATGCTCTTATCGATGAAAACAATCTACTTTGGGTTTTATCAGATAGCTATTTGTTTTCATTAAATTTAAATTCAATTTTAAATAATAATAAGATTTTAAAAAAGGAAAAAATACAGATTAAAAGTATTGAATATTTAAAATCGAATACGGTCAGGGAGGGGAATGATTTATTGAACCTGAAGGAAAATTCCTATATTAAGGTTCCTCATGATTTGGCCG
>CANMVX010000124.1 GCA_947501115.1 Haliscomenobacteraceae bacterium | reverse complement strand
TTTTCCTCCAGCACCTACCAATCCTACATTTACTTTATCACTCGGTGCGGTAAAGCCCTTTCCACCCAATACATGTCTGGGTATTACCATAAATGAAGCCGCCGCCGCTGCTGTGGTCATAAATTTTCTTCTATCTATTTTTTTCATTGTGAGTCTGTTTATGAAGCATAATACAATATAACAAAAAATTAAAAAAAGGAAAAATCGAATTTGTTTTACAGTTCGTCGGCTTAAATTTAATTGTATGGTAAATAGGCCTTATATTTGAAACATATTTTAGAAATATGAAATTACACCACTGCAGCCTTATCCTTACTGTAACCTTACTGTTTCTTCTTTTGTCCTGTAAAGAAGAAGTAAAAAAAACGGTTGAACCTGCAGCTATTGGCAGTGTTTACGTACGATACTTAAATCCAGAGGGTTACTATACCGTTCAGGTAGAATTTGGCGAGCAATTATCAGATAGCATTTTACAAAAGCCCGATTGGAAATCAGTCCCCGCCTTCAATAATATTTTGTTGCAAGAAAAGCCCCGCTCGGAATTTACCAGATTCTACGCTGGAGAATTTTTGGCCACTTATCAAAAAAATATGACGGTTGACTTGATTCACTGTCCCAAAGGGCTTCAAAAAGTAAATTTGTCCCTTACACAACCAAATCTCATCGTTACCAATAAAAAGTTAATCTCCTCGAACGACTTCACCTTCAGTTTACAAGACGAGCAATTACTTCAATCGGAAGAAACATTGGTTATTCTTTTAATTGATGAGAAACAACAAGGAGTAAATTTAGAAATAAAAGGTCCTCAGCCGGACAATGAGTTTGTTATTCCCGCAGGATTTACAAATAATCTTTCACGGGGAAATTTAGAATTAAACTTGATAAAAAAGAAGATTTATTCTTTAAAAGAAGGCAATAGTAAAATTTTAATTAATTTAGAACACTATTCACCACCAATTATATTGAATTTACAATAATTCATTTTTTGTGTTCTATATATTTTTTTCTTTAGCATGTAAAAAGGCACTATAAAATCCCTCAAATCCAAGTTGTTAATCTTATATTAGCGCCGATTTAACGACAACCAACCCATGCCAAAAGATTCTTCCATACGTTCCGTATTAATTATCGGCAGCGGACCTATAGTTATAGGACAAGCCTGCGAATTTGATTACTCAGGGTCACAAGCATCGCGTTCATTGCGGGAAGAGGGCATCGAAGTGAGTCTCATTAATTCCAATCCGGCTACCATTATGACGGATAATATAATGGCAGACTACATCTATTTGCTGCCATTAACGGCTGAAAGTGTCATTCAAATACTGGAAGAAAGGAATATTGATGCGGTGCTTCCGACGATGGGTGGTCAAACGGCATTGAATCTTGCCATTGAAATTGACAAGATGGGGATATGGGAAAAGTATGGCGTTAAAATGATTGGCGTTGACGTCGCAGCTATTGAACTAACAGAAAACAGGGAAGCTTTTCGTCAACACATGATTAAAATTGGGCTCTCTGTAGCGCCTTCTTTCATTGCAAACTCTTTCCTTGAGGGCAAAGAAGCTGCTCAAAAAATAGGATTCCCCTTAGTTATCAGACCATCCTACACCCTTGGTGGGACGGGAGGTGCTATTATTATGCAGGAAATTGACTTTGATGCTGCCCTAAGACGTGGTTTAAATGCTTCTCCGACACATGAAGTTCTTGTTGAGAAAGCAGTTTTAGGCTGGAAAGAGTTCGAACTGGAGTTACTGCGTGACAAAAATGATAATGTCGTTATTATATGTACCGTTGAAAATCTTGACCCCATGGGTATTCATACCGGTGATTCCATTACGGTGGCACCCGCGATGACCCTTTCAGATACAGCCTATCAGCAAATGAGGGATGAAGCGATTCAGGCCATGCGCTCTTTGGGTAATTTTTCAGGAGGTTGTAACATACAATTTGCTCAAGATCCAATCACTGAAAAGTTAATCGTCATTGAGATAAATCCCAGGGTTTCCCGTTCCTCAGCCCTGGCGTCAAAAGCAACGGGTTACCCCATTGCAAAAATTGCTTCTAAGCTGGCCTTAGGCTATCATTTGGATGAGCTTAAAAATCAGATTACAAAAACAACTTCTGCCTTTTTTGAACCTACCTTAGATTATGTCATTGTTAAAATACCCCGTTGGAATTTTGACAAATTCCCTGGTGCAGACCATCGCCTGGGTCTTCAAATGAAGTCGGTAGGTGAGGTAATGGGCATTGGACGTAATTTCTTAGAGGCTCTTCAAAAGGCTTGCCAATCACTGGAAAATGGGAAAATTGGCTTAGGCGCCGATAATAAGGAATGGACAAATATTGCCGACGTTTTAAAGCGAATGGAAGAGGTATCAGATGATCGTCTTTTCAGATTAAAAGATGCTATGAAACTTGGTGTTGCTACCCAAACACTGCAAAACTTGACCCGTATAGATCCATGGTTCTTAAAACAGATCAAGCGCTTGCTGAACTATGAAATTAGTTTAGAGAAATACCATACCATTCAAGATGTTCCCGCTTCTTTCTTAAGAGAATTAAAAGAAGTAGGTTATTCCGACCTCCAAATTGCCAGGTTGATGCACGAAGAGGAGGAAAATGTTCGCGCTTACAGAAAATCATTGAATATCAGGAGAACCTTTAAAATGGTAGATACCTGTGCTGCCGAATTTGAAGCTAAAACACCCTACTTTTATTCTACCTTCGATCAGGAAAATGAAAGTATCCCAAGTGATAAAAAGAAAGTAATCGTCCTGGGTTCTGGTCCAAACAGGATTGGCCAGGGCATTGAATTCGATTATTGTTGTGTTCACGGTTTACTTGCCATCAAAGATGCTGGCTTTGAATCGATTATGGTAAATTGTAATCCGGAAACCGTTTCCACAGACTTTGATATTGCCGATAAACTATATTTTGAACCTGTATTTTGGGAACACCTGGAGGAAATTATTGAATTGGAAAAACCAGAAGGAATTATCGTTCAATTGGGCGGACAGACCGCTCTGAAACTGGCGAAAACTTTCCATGAAAAGGGCATTCCTATCATTGGCACTTCTTACCCTAATATGGATCTGGCTGAGGACAGAGGCGCCTTTTCCGATTTATTGAAAAAACTGGGCATTCCATATCCAGAATATGGTGCAGCCAAAGGAGTCGATGAAGGTATAGAGATTGCTAAAAGGGTAGGATATCCCGTTTTGGTTAGACCTTCTTACGTTTTAGGTGGCCAAAGTATGCGCATTGTTATCAATGACCAGGAACTGGAAGACCAAATGCTCCATATCCTTAAAAACTTGTCAGGTGATACCATTCTCATTGACCATTTTCTCGATAGAGCTAAAGAGGCTGAGGTAGATGCTATTTGCGATGGAGAAACTGTTCATATTATGGGTATTATGGAACACATTGAGCCGGCAGGTGTTCATTCCGGAGACTCTTCAGCTGTTCTACCTACCTACAGTTTAAGTGTCGAAGCGGTAACAGCTATGGTTGAATATACAGAAAAACTAGCGTTTGCCCTAAATATTAAGGGACTTATAAATGTTCAGTTTGCTATTAAAGACAACAAAGTATATGTCATAGAGGCTAATCCGCGGGCGTCAAGAACTACCCCATTTATTGCAAAAGCCTATCAGGTTCCTTATCTTCAAATAGCCACTAAGGTGATGTTGGGTACACACAAACTAAAAGATTTTGATATTAAACCGCAACCCCGCGGATTTGCTATAAAAGTCCCTGTCTTTTCTTTTGATAAATTTCCGAATGTTGATAAAAACTTAGGGCCTGAAATGAAATCTACGGGAGAGGAAATCAGATTTATTAAAGACTTGAGTGATCCTTTTTTCCGCATGCTGAACAACCAAAGGAACATGTATTTAAGCCGATAAGTCTTATCACCTAAATATCAGACGCAAAAGGCGGTATATTATGGCTTTAGTGAGTTATATCCTGACTTCGCCATTGATATACTCATTTTAAATTTTCTCGAAGCTTTACCCGTATTTTTCGTTGTAAAGTAGCTAAGTAAAGGCTTATTTCGTTGGATACTTTCTCTCGCCAGTGTCTATTAGTAGGAACCGGATGTTCCCGATACCTGACAAGGTATCGGTTCGCATAAACTGCGCAATCGTTATTTTGTAATTACCCTTTGCCGGGAATATAATTTGTTCCTGAAGCGCAATTTCAACTTTACAGACTGTCTTATTGCATTGACCAGCCCAGGCTCCGGTCTCATTGGTCAGCGCCAGAGAAAGAAGTTGAGAACTTAGTTTCCCGTCCGGGAAAAGGGTATGAATACGCGTATAAACATTTTCAAAATTAAAATCAGGCGTATGATTTAGCTGTAAGCGCATAGCATACAGCCTGTTAGTATCTGAAATAGAAAAATCCACTGAAAGACTGTCGCTGAACATCCATCCAATAGATTCTTCGACATCTACCTCCTTTTCGAGAATAACCTTTTCTTTACTACATGAAAAGGAGATAGATATTAAAACAAGAAGAAAAAAATGGCGAACATTCATAACATCCATTATTTAAAATAATCGCGTAATTTTTCATATAACGTGCGATCAGATTTCTGAGGTGAAGGCGTGAAATTAGGCATTGACCTCATTTTTTCAAGAAGGTCACGTTCCTCCTGCGTTAGCTTTTTGGGCGTCCATACATTCACATGAATCAGTTGATCTCCCTTACCATATCCTTGGACCGTTGGAAGCCCTTTGTCTTGTAAACGAAATATTTTACCAGATTGTGTGCCGGGAGGAATTTTAATTCTAACTTTTCCGTCCAGCGTAGGCACTTCGACTTGTGTACCGATAGATGCATCAGCAAAACTCAAAAACTGTTCAAAAAGGATATTCTGACCATCCCTTTGTAAGAATTCGTGTTCTTTTTCCTCTATATTTATTATAAGATCGCCGGCTGGGCCACCTTTTTGCCCTGCATTACCTCTGGTCCGCATACTTAACTGCATACCCGCTTCTACCCCTGCCGGAATATCTATATCAATGGTTTCTTCTCCATGGGACGTTCCTGAACCTTTACAACCACCACAGAAGGAAGAAATTATTTTCCCGGAACCATTGCACGTTGGACAAGTTACCGTAGTTTGCATTTGACCTAAGAAAGTATTTCTTACCTGCCGAACCACCCCATTTCCACCGCAAGTATTACAAACCTTTACAGAACTGGAATCTTTAGCTCCGGAACCATTACAAGTATTGCAGGCAACTTCCTTTTTAACTTTAATTTTTTTGTGTACGCCGTGAGCAATTTCCTCGAGCGTTAAGGACACTTTAATACGCAAATTGGTACCTTTTTGCCCACGCTGTCTTCCTGAAGCGGCACCACCGCCTCCACCACCGAAGAATGAACCAAAGCCAGAGTCACCAAAAACATCACCGAACTGACTAAAGATATCATCCATGGTCATACCTCCACCAGAGAAACCTCCCTGACCATCCACTGCAGCATGACCATATCGATCGTACTTTGCTTTTTTATCGGGATCAGAGAGCACTTCATAAGCTTCTGCGGCCTCTTTAAACTTATCTTCTGCAGCCTTATCATCAGGATTCCTATCGGGATGATACTGGACAGCTAGTTTACGGTAAGCTTTTTTGAGTTCCGCAGCATCTGCTGATTTTGAAACGCCCAAAACCTCATAATAATCTCTTTTAGCCATAATTGATGGTTCTTCTTATTAATTTTAACAAGCCTGATTTTAATTTCCAACCACGACTTTGGCGTAACGGATAATTTTATCGCCTAGTTTATAACCCTTTTCTATCGTATCAATCACTTTACCCTTCAGTTCTTCGGAGGGTGCTGGAATTTCAGTCAGCGCCTCATGAAACTCAGGATCAAACGGCTGATGGTGAGTATCCATAGGCTCGAGCCCTTTATTTTTTAAAACGGCATATAGCTTATGATACACGATATTAGCCCCTTCGCTGAACACTTCTGTACTCCCGGGTTCGTCAGCCAACTTTTTAGCTCTATCGAAATCATCCAAAACCGGTAAAATGGAAAGGATTGTTTCCTGCGCTGCGGTCCGCATTAA
>CANMVX010000123.1 GCA_947501115.1 Haliscomenobacteraceae bacterium | reverse complement strand
TTTTTCTTTGGTCAGCAAGACTCTTCCCACTTTTCTCGTTCTATCGAAGTTATTATCAATAATTTCTTGCCAGTAACCCTCCAGATTTTTTGTCCAAATATCCCCTTTAAACCGAAGTTGGTATTTTCTGTAGAACGAATTTTCTGAAGTTTCAGGTGATTTAATAATAGCTGTTTCCTCAATAATAAAGGAAAGATCCTGAAAAAGATATCCGTTAATATCCATTTCCACTTTTCTTTTATCCGGGGTTACCAGATAACTTCTTCCTGTTATTTTTCGTCCATTGATACGAAGAAAAATTTCAAAAGGATAACCAAATTCATTTTGAATACCATAAGTATATTTCCCTTTCCAGGAGCCCTCTAAAAAAGCTTGCCCGTGAATATTTCCATGTAGAAATAAAAAAGAGACTAAAAGAAAAGTAAAATTATACTTACTAAAATAGTTCATAATGAGATATCAGTAATTTTTTTTTCACAATTAAAACACAAAGCAACAAAATACTGTTTTTAACCTACATTTGCTATTAGAATTTTATCACAAAAAAATAAAAACAATGTACCCAGCAGAATTAGTTCGTCCCATGTCAGAGGAATTAACCCGCAATGGCTTTATAGGTTTAACAACACCTGAACAGGTTACCGAGTTACTTGAAAAAAACGAAGGTACGGTATTGCTCGTTGTAAATTCAGTTTGTGGCTGTGCTGCAGCTAACGCCAGACCAGGAGCAAGAATGGCCGCTCAGAACGCTAAAAAACCAGATACCCTTGCGACGGTTTTTGCCGGTGTTGACGGTGATGCTGTTTCAACAGCGAGGGAATTTTTACTTCCCTACCCTGCTTCTTCTCCGTCTATTGCTTTATTCAAAGATGGTAAATTGGTACATTTTTTAGAAAGGCACCACATTGAAGGCAGGTCAGCAAATATTATTGCTGACAATTTAAAAATGGCTTTCGATCATTTTTGTTAATATAATGGGAAGATTAAGGAGCTAAACGCTCCTTAATCCACTCCTTATTGTCTTTGCGATACACTATTCTATCGTGTAATCTACTTCGTCGGCCTTGCCAAAATTCTATTTTATCAGGCACAATAACATATCCTCCCCAGGCAATAGGTCTTGGAACCTCAGTACCTTCCGGGTATTTTTCCTTTAACTCATCAAATTTTTCCTCCAAAAATTTCCTGTTGGGTACTTTTCTTGATTGAGGAGAAGCTATCGCACCTAACTGGCTCATATAAGGTCGCTGGGAAAAATAGTTATCATTTGAAGCTTCGGCCAATTTTTCGACTTTCCCCTCTATTCTAACTTGCCTCTGCAATGGAAGCCAATTAAAAACAACCGAAACAAAAGGATTTTCAGCCATATCTGATCCTTTAGCACTTTCGTAATTGGTGAAAAATTCAAATCCGTCAACGGATAATCCTTTTAATAGTACAACCCTTGCGGCTGGCCTTCCTGAAGGTTGGACGGTGGCCAGAACCATAGCATTGGGTTCTGGAACCATAGCAAGTAAGGTTTCCTCGAACCAAATTGAAAACTGCTTTATGGGATGATCATCTGTACCTGATTCGTCGAGCGTATGTGACGTGTAATCTTCTCTTAGCTCAGCTAATTTCGATGAAATTTCCTTCATGGTTACTTTTTTTGCTGACTTCCAAAAACTTTTTTCAATAGATCAGAAGTTCTGGCAGCCACATCGGTACGAATCTTTTTTTCTTTCACTTGAATGAGAGAAAACATGCCATCGATAGATTTTTCGGTAACATATTTATCTAGTTCAGGATTAACTTTCTGAATTAGAGGTATTTTATTGTAAGCAGTAACGGCATCTCTCCAATAGGTTCTTGCATTTACTACATCGAGCGCTTTAGCGATCACTGGTAAAAATTTAGCTGTCAACGCGGTATCTGTTTTAGACTCAAGAAACCTGGTTGCGGCGTCTTCATTGCCCTTTAACAACCCAATGGCATCTTGAAAAGAGAGCTCTTTAATTGCTTGTAAAAAAATAGGCCCAGCCTCTTTAGCGGCTAACTCAGCTGCTCTATTGAGACGCAGAACCAGTTCAGCTTCCACTTTATTAAAACCAGGGATATTTTTAAGTTTATCTGTTACTTTTTTAGCTTCTTCAGGCAGTAAAATTTTATATATACTTGCATTATAACCATCGGTTGCAGATAAATTTTTAACAGCCTCGCCAACACCAAGTTCAAGCGCTTCCTTTAAGGCATTACCTACTTCCTGATTTGTCAAAGGGACACCCGTTGTTTTACCAAGTCCAGATTTAGCCTTCTCCAGAATGCTCTTAAGGTTTTGACCCTCAACATTCGTAGTTACTGCGATTAAAAAAATAATTGAATAAAAAAAATGACTGATTTTCATGGTTTATTTGTTTAACACTAATAACGTAAATAAGTAGAAAAATGGTTTACTTTGGCAAATAAATTTTAACCTAAACACTATTTAGTCATGTCAAAAGGGGCGAATTGGATACCGATGCTTGTTTTAATAACCTTTTTATTTGTGAATATTATGGAAGCACAAAAACTAAGACCCAGGGAATACGGCATACCCTTTGGCATTTTAACTACCGGGCCTAAAAATGCTATTCAAGATGTTTCCGGGGTTTTAGTAGGCCATGTAACATTTGACAATGGTCAGCAAATTCATACGGGCGTAACCTCCATACTACCCCATGGAGGCAATATTTTTCGGGATAAAGTACCTGCAGCCATTTATATCGCCAATGGATTTGGAAAATTAGCTGGATATTCACAGGTTAAAGAACTGGGGAATATTGAATCTCCCATTTTATTAACCAATACCTTACAGGTATCAACGGGCATTGAAGCTATCATTACCCATACTATTCAACAAGCTGGCAATGAAAATATTGGTTCAGTCAATGCGGTTGTCGGAGAAACGAATGATGGCACTTTAAATGATATTCGGGGAAGACATTTACAAATTTCGCATTTCTTGGAAGCCATAAACAAAGCCGATGATAAAACCATTCTGGAGGGAAACGTTGGTGCGGGAACAGGGACGGTTTGTTTTGGTTACAAAGGCGGCATAGGTACAGCATCCCGACAACTGCCCTCTTCCTTGGGCGGCTATACTGTGGGAGTTCTTTCTCAAACCAATTTTGGTGGTGTCCTCACTATTTCTGGTGTTCCCATCGGACAAGAACTGGGCAAATATTATTTGCAAGATGCCTTAGCAAAAAGTGATGGCTCGTGCATGATTGTCGTTGCAACAGATGCCCCAATTGATGCAAGAAACTTGGAAAGATTAGCAAAAAGGGCTATTTTCGGATTAGCAAGAACGGGTGGAATAGCCTCCAATGGTTCCGGCGATTATGTTATCGCCTTTTCAACAGGTAAAGGTGAAATATTGGAAAATGAAGCAATGAGTCCCCTGTTTTTAGCTGTGATTGAGGCAACAGAAGAGTCTATTATTAATTCATTATTTGCTGGAAAAACCATGTCTAAAGGAAATAAAGTGATTCCAGAGCTTCCCATTGAGGAGGTCCTACCAATCATGAAAAAATATCAGCGGCTGAACCCATCGAAAAAATAAATATGGAGAAAGACGCACAGCTCGGTATCATTATCCTTGCAGCAGGTAAAGCAAGCAGAATGGGCGAACCAAAGGCGTTGTTAACCTATCAAGCCAATTCTTTTCTTTTAAATACTTATAACTTAGCTCAAAGCGTTCATCCTAAAGGTATTGTAACTGTTTTAGGTCATTATTTTGATCAAATGTCGACTCACTGTAACACCCATAAAATTCCCTTTGCCTTAAATGAAGCTTATGAAAATGGCATGAGTTCCAGCATTCAATGTGGATTAACCAACCTATTATCTCATTTTCCACAGGTAAACATGGTTCTCATATTGCTAGCAGATCAGCCTAAAATAAACACAGAACATATTTCTGCCCTACTCCACAAAATAAGATCTTCTAAATATTTAATGGTATGCACCGCTTATAGTTCCACTTATGGCGTACCCGCAGTGTTTAAGAAAGAGTATTTCTCTGAATTAATGGCGCTAAAAGGAGAAAAGGGGGCGAAAAACCTAATAGAAAAAGGAGTCCTTAATCATGAAAATACCGTTTTATGTGAAGACGGTAAGTTAGACATTGACACCCCCGAGGATTATTTGAATTTAAGCGCTGAAAAAGAAATTTTAAAATAAATTATTGCCGTGCCATTGCCAAAATATACTCTTTTTTTAGTTTTTTATATGGCCCTCACTACGAGTCCTATAAAAAGTCAAAACAAACTTTTTGTCGATTTTTGGAAAGTAGCCGACACGCTGAATGAAACCAGGCTAACCACGCTCGCGGCTACCTCCGCCATTACTTATATAGGAACTACCTTAGCATTCAATGAATTATGGTATAAGGATTATCCCAGAGTGAAATTTCACCTGAAAGACGATTGGATACTGTGGGAACAAGTCGATAAATATGGACACTCATTTTCCGCGTATCAGTCTGCAAAAATGGGATATAATGCGTTTGAATGGACGGGGATCTCCGATAAAAAAGCCGTTTTTATTGGAACGGGAATAAGCATAGCGCTGATGAACACCTTAGAAATAATGGATGCATTTTCAGAAGGATGGGGATATTCACTGTATGATGCTGGGTTTAATTCCTTCGGTACTTCGCTGTTTACCACCCAGCAATTGGCCTGGAAAGAGCAGAGAATAGTCTTAAAATGGTCCTCTACCCGTCCCAAATACGCTACCACTCCCATAGCCACCAATGATCCTGCCTTTTTTGGCTCACAGCAATATGCGGCAGAGGGCCATTACGGACGATACTTTTGGGAATATGCCTTTAAGGATTATAATGCGATGACTATTTGGGCCAGTATTTCTCCCGCTTCCTTCTTTATGGACAGAGAAAAAAAGAACATACTTCGCGGTATGTGTCTATCTTTTGGTTTTGGAGGAGAAAATATATATGGTGCCGCTTACAATAATTACCATGATAAACAAGGACGGATAACTTCCATTGGATTGCCGAGATACAAGCAATTTTATCTGTCGATAGACATAAATACAGAAATGATACCGACCAAAAACAAGTTATTAAGAACCTTGTTCAAGGCTATAAATTTCATAAAAATACCCGCACCAGCCCTCGAATTAAACACCTTGGGAGAATTTAAATTTCATCCTGTACGGTGGTAAAAATCTACAGATTATTTCCCTTTAAACGGTGTACTTTTTCTTTTAAGTATTGAATAATTTTTCCTGCAACATCAATACCTGTCACCGTTTCAATACCCTCAAGCCCCGGAGATCCATTAACCTCTAGAATTAAAGGACCTTTTTCGCTTCTCAATAAATCAATACCAGTAACGTCAAGTTCACAAATTTGTGCTGTTCTAAGGATCAAATCTTTTTCTAGATCCGATAATTCAATAGGTACGGCATGACCGCCCTGGTGTAAATTAGATCTGAAATCATTAGATTTTGCACAACGCTCCATCGCGGCAACAATTTCACCATTTACAACGAAAGCCCTAATATCTCTGCCTTTAGCTTCTTTAATAAATTCCTGAACAATGACTGGTTCTTTTAATCGTTGAAAAGCATCGAGTACCGATTTCAGAGCGGCCTGAGATTCTGCCAGGATAACACCAGCCCCTCGATTTCCGTGAAGCATTTTAACAATCATTGGATAATTTCCAGGTTTAAAACCCCACACATCCGGGTCAGATTCCTCAGCTGGAAAATAGGTATTTGGCATTGGAATACCTTCTTTGATAAGGAGTTGCTGAACAACCAACTTATCTCTCACCTTAGTCAGAGGAATAGCGTCAATAGTGCTGGGAATACCAAGAATACTGAACTGCCGTATCAACCGGGCCCCTAAGTGGGTAGCCGAAGAGGCAATTCTGGGAATAATAGCATCAATGTCAGACATTTTTTTTCCCAGATAATAAATAACGGGGACACCATTTTCAAATGATATATCTGTTTTATTATAGTTCAAAACTTCGAAGGCTATCTTATTTTTAAGACAGGCCTGAACAAGGGTGTTTGTGGAGTACACTTTCGGGTACTGGGATAATATACCAAATTTCATAGTAGGGCTCAAGAAGGAATCAATTTTCTCAAGGTTGCACAAAATACAATTAATTCCCTATCTTGTTAATATTCCTAAATTAACTTCGAAAAATTATGAATCATCCCGTATCGGATAACTTTAAAATCAATGACCCGAAGGTTATCCGTGCCTG
>CANMVX010000122.1 GCA_947501115.1 Haliscomenobacteraceae bacterium | reverse complement strand
GAAATAAAAATTTCTGAAATAACAGATATTGTAGTCAGTAGCGTAGTTCCTTCTTTAATCCCGCTATGGCTAAATGCATTGAAAGCACATTTTAAGGTAGAGCCAATACTTATTGGCAAACAGCACTTTTCAACATTAAAAATGGGCATTATTGCACAAGATGAAATAGGTACTGATATCCTTTCCAATGCTTATGCTGTTTTCAATCGTTATCCGTTTGATAGCATTGTCATTGATTTTGGAACAGCACTGACTTTTACCACGGTGAGTAAATCGTCCGGTATTTTAGGGGTATCGATAGCCCCTGGCATAAAAACGGCCACCCTGTCACTTTTTAAAGGCGCCTCCCAACTTCCTGAGGTTCCTCTTATTTTACCTGATTCCGTTCTGGGGAAAAACACAGTACAAGCCATACAGAGTGGCGTACTCATTGGTTACATTGGCCTTATAAAATACACAGTAGAGGCCATCAGACAAGAACTGAACCACCCATTCCCCGTTATTGCTACGGGTGGTTTATCGGCAATATTACACCCCTTGAAGGATTTTTTCTATGTAATCGACCCCAATTTAACTTTAGATGGGATGAGATTTATTTATGAAGCCGTAAAAAATGATTCAGGGAACCGCCCTTAACTTTTCCCATTTTTTCATCTTATCGGACCATTTTTTTATCATTTCACGCAAGGAATCCTCTTCCTCCAATATCAAGCCTTCCAAAGAAAAATTTTCTTTCTCCAGTTTAGTTATCAACTTTCGATTACTTATCAATTTATTTCTATAACTATCCAGTTCTTTCTCTAAGAAATGAACGTCCTTTTTTAAAATGTCAAATTCATTATTATACAACAAAGGTAATTTGTCAACTAAAAATTGATTGGCTAAACTCCTCCATTTCTCTAATAGCTCGTCCTCCTTTGGGAACAAAATCCAAACTAAAGAATCTTTATGGATATTTACATAAGTAACATGTAATGTCGTGGGAGTAAAACCAAAAAAAGTGGGTGAATTAATTTCTTTTGAAATATAACTTATCTCCGTTTTACTTTTAGAATCAATCTTTAAGGTAGTATTTAATTTTTCCTTTAGAAATAATTTCCATTGTTGTATGAAGGCCTTTTGTCCAATATCCGTCCCAAAATATAAAGCTGCTTTGGCCTGTCCTTTATACATAAATGCGGTATCTCTTGTCAGGGAAGAGCTAATTTCCTGGCTTTTCAGAGAAAAAAAACAACATAAAAGAAGGACTAAACCAATATATTTCAACATCAAACAAAGAATTATTCTGGTTTAATATTTTTTATAACCTTAACTAGCATATTTCCAGATACGCGATCTGTAAGCTCCATACCATTTAAAATAGCCAATTCCTTATGCCTGGCGGCAGGCATTTTAAAATCAGATAAAACTTCTGCAAACGTTCCATTTCTCCTGACGCTAACTATTTGAATGCGCTCAACCTGTCTGTTTAATTTTTCCCTATCCGTTAATCTACTAAAACCATCTACTGCATTGTCCATAGCAGCATTAAAACTTTTCACTTCATTTCCCTGGGCAATGGCAAGAAATCTAAACATATTTTTGCCATCTTGAATTAGAATTAATTTTATAGTTAAAGGTTCTGCACCACTATTCGGTGCTTTTTGTTTAAGCTCAGCTTCCATGGCCTGGAAACCGTTTATGCGCCTATTTTTATCCTTCACCAATTCTAATTCATTGGCATCTAAGGTTTCCTTTAAAGCTGCTTGAAAATCATTTCCTTTAGCTAAATCAAAAATAAGTAATCCTTTTCCCGATTTTTCTGTCACCGTAACTTTAGCTGGGGCATTGGTTAAAGTCCAATCTTTTGGAACGGGGAAATAAAACGCAAGAGCGGGATGATAAAATACTGATTTTTCTACAAAACCCTGTTGAGGATCCTCACCATAAGGCAAATCGTCAATTCTTCTCAAATAGGAATCTCTATTCACCGAAAAAGACTGATTTGGCAATTTTTCCTGCCATACTTTTGTTAACTCACCTACTTTTTCAAAACGATCAAGTGGCGCTGGGTGAGTGCTTAAAAAAGCAGGCATTCTATCTTCACCTTCCCCCCCTAGTTTATCTAACGTTTTGAAAAAATCTGCCATTTGTTTACCGTCGTTCCCTGTTTTTGAGGCATATTCAACCCCAAGTTCATCAGATTGAGATTCATCTTCTCTACCAAATTTCATAAAAAGCAATTGTAAACCTGCTCCGGCAATATCTGCAAAGGTTTCCAACTCTTTTGATATACTTGAACCAATGGCAAGACCAAGTTGTGCCAACATCTGTTTACTATATTGATTTGCCCCATGTCTTGCAGTAACATGACCAATTTCATGTCCTAACACCCCTGCAAATTGAGCTTCATTATTGAAATGCGCCAGGATTCCTCTCGTAAAATAAACGTAACCACCAGGTAAAGCAAAAGCATTGACCACGGGTGAATCCAAAATTTTGAAATGAAATGGAAGGGAAGACCGATGACTGACTTTGGCCATTTCATTTCCCTTTTCATTAATAAATGCCTGGAGTTCCGGGTTTTCAAGAACACCAAATTCTGCAACAATCTCGGGGTCTGACTCAGCTCCCAATTTTATTTCATCTGCTTCTGACATTAACATCACTTCCCTTTTTCCTGTCACTGGATTTTTGGCACAAGTAGCCAATAGAAGGGCTAGAACCAGTACTTGAAAGAAATAAATCAATTTCATGATTGCGTTTTTTAATCTTAAAAATCTAACAAAATCAGGTATTTACCTATTATTCGAAAGTTGGGACATCCAAATTCCACTTAATAATACTAAGAAAATACCAATATAGGTATAAAGGTTGTAATTAGCATCGCCTAACATCATACCTGCTATCCATGAAAAAGGTATTTGTAAAAAATTAAGGGTACCCATAACGGCTGGTTTTCCTAAACTAAAAGCATTGGTTACAAAGGATTGTCCAATTAACGCAATGACAGCCATACATAGTATTAAAAGCCAGTCATATCCTTGAGGCATGATAAATGAGGCAAGAAAAAAATCATACGATGGATTCTGATAGAACGCACTCACCAAAAAAGAAAAACAACTAAGAATGAGTCCACCAGCTAAAAAAGAGAGTAAAATAGTTCGTCTATCGTAATATTTTCCAAGATAATGAATGGACAAATAACCTAATGAGGTACCCACCCCGCTGTACAATCCAACCAAATGGTATTTTACCGGATAATTCATGTCAGGTCTAAAAATAAACAAAACCCCGGCAAAACCTATGATGATTGATAGCCATTGTTTCCAGGATAGCGGCGTTTTTAGTAATACAACTGAAAAAAAACCAATAAATAAAGGATAGGTTAAATTATATGTATTTGCAACGGCCAACTGCATTTTGGTAAGACAATAATAAAAAGCGAATAAAGAGGTCGCACCAATGGTTCCTCTAAACAACAATAATTTTGTTTTACCACCTATTTGAACCACTGGTTTATGATATATCGATATCAGTATAATAATTAATCCAATGAAATTCCTGAAAAACACCAATTCAACGGAAGGATATCTATTTCCCAGTAACTTGGTTAACGCACCCATAAGGGCAAAACTTAAGGTCGCCAGAACCATGTTCAGCGCGCCACTTTCTTTTAATGAAGATTTAATGATAATTTAAAACATTTTAGGCATAAAAAATGCAAATATAGTAAGGAAAGTGGCAAGAATTTATGAAAAATATTAAAAAAACCAAAAGAGAATGACTAATTTAGGACAATAAAATATTCATCATTAAACGTAGAACCTATGAAAACCCGAAAGTTTGTTTTGAGTGAAAAAGAAATGCCCGAACATTGGTACAACATCACTGCCAGTATGACGAATAAACCGCTACCACCACTTCACCCCGGAACCTTACAACCTATTGGTCCGGAAGCGTTAGCGCCTTTATTCCCTATGGAACTCATAAAACAAGAGGTAACCAGTGAAAAATGGGTGGAAATACCCGATGAAGTAAGAGATTTGTATGCTATATGGCGTCCAACCCCTCTTTACAGAGCCTACGAATTGGAAAAAGCATTGGACACGCCCGCAAAAATTTATTATAAATACGAAGGAGTGAGCCCTGCAGGTTCCCACAAACCTAATACAGCCGTTCCCCAAGCCTATTATAATAGGCAAGAAGGGGTGAAAAGAATCACTACCGAAACTGGTGCAGGACAGTGGGGTTCTGCCCTATCCTTTGCATGCCAGCACTTTGGCATTGAATGTGAGGTTTATATGGTTAAGGTAAGCTATGATAGTAAACCTTACCGGAAATTAATGATGAATACCTGGGGTGCCAAAGTACATTCATCCCCAACGAACCATACCCAGGCAGGCCGCAGTATTTTAGATATGGACCCTAATTCTCCGGGTAGTTTAGGGATTGCCATTTCCGAAGCTATTGAAAGAGCGGCCTCTGATGAGCACACAAAATATGCTTTAGGTAGTGTTTTAAATCATGTTTTATTGCATCAAACCATTGTTGGACAAGAAGCAGTAAAACAAATGGAAATGGCAGGTGATATGCCTGATATCGTCGTGGCTCCTTTTGGCGGAGGCTCAAATTTTGCCGGACTTTCCTTTCCCTTCCTTCGTTTAAATTTGGAAGAAGGAAAGCATATTCGTTGTATTGCCGCCGAACCTGCCAGCTGCCCTAAGTTAACACGTGGCGTTTTTCGGTACGATTTTGGTGATACCGTTGGCATGACACCCCTCCTTCCTATGTACACGCTAGGACATAATTTCGTTCCCGCTCCCATTCATGCCGGTGGGTTGCGCTACCATGGAGCAGGTGTTATCGTGAGCCAATTACTTAAAGATAAACTTATTGAGGCTAGGTCTCATGATCAATTGGAGTGTTTCCAGGCTGGCGTTTTATTTGCCAAAGCTGAAGGTATTATTCCAGCGCCTGAAGCATCTCATGCCATAGCCACCGTGATTCAAGAAGCTATCGCAGCAAAAATTTCAGGGGAATCAAAAACGATTCTATTCAACTTGTGCGGTCATGGACATTTTGATATGCAATCGTATGAAGACTATTTTGCCAATAAACTGGTTAAACATGAGGTTACTGCCGCAGATATTGCAGCTTCTCTGTCTAAATTAACCACACCAGAAATAGCTTAACCAAAAAAAGAAAGAGGCTGTCTAAAAAGATAGCCTCTTTCTTTATGATACTTTATACATTGTCTAATAGAATTTATCCTATTTACAATTTGGGTAAATCTTTGTGATTTTCTAAGTTAGAGCCCGATGGATATTAAATTTTTTAAAATAGGTTTTATAAGGTAAAATCCCCCCCTAACACCAGGTTTTGAATCAGGATTTACAGGATTTTGAGGATTACAACGTGTATCTTGGTTTTAAACATAATGTTTATTCAAACACTTCCCCAAAAATTCAATTTATATGCCTGACCCCTTGGGTCACATGTCTATTGACCATTTGGCCTCTGGCAGCTACCATTTTAATATTCCCCGCCTTTTCCATTTTTAACTATTCCTCAGGAGATGAAAACTTCCCACCAACCGGCTTCCTGTATGGTTCAAAAGGAATTTTAAGCATTTTTGAAATCTTAGAATGCTCACTCGCATCTAAATGTGTATCAATACCGTATTTAATATCTTCTTGCTTCATGTAACTGAAAGTACCAAACATTCTGTCCCATATAGAAAAAATATTTCCATAATTGGTATCAGTTTGAGGCAACACATAATGGTGGTGAACATGATGCATATTTGGCGTGACTAAGGCCAGGCTAAGAAACTTATCCACCCTTTCAGGAAGACTAATATTCGCATGATTAAATTGTGAAAGTACTACCGATAAAGCCTGGTACAACATTATTAACCAGATAGGGGCACCTAAAATAAAGACAGCTAATGAGGTAAAAACAAACCTGAATATACTTTCACCAGGATGGTGCCTATTCGCCGTGGTGGTATCTACATGCACATCGGTGTGATGAATGAGATGAAAACGCCACATAAAGCGAACCTTATGTTCCAGCCAATGTATAAAATAAGCACTGATAAGATCAAGTCCCAATAAGCCTGCCAAGGCATATAAAATGAGCGGGATGCTATCAATAAAGCTTAAAAAGCCCCAATGATTTTCCTGTGTCCATCGACTGATTTGAAGCAACAAAAAAGCAAGGGCGAAATTTACAATGATAGTAGTAAATGTAAAAAATACATTAATGGCAGCGTGCTTCCATTTTTTGTAAGAAAATTTAAATAAAGGAAACGCGGTCTCCATTAGCCAAAAAAAAGCAATTCCACCGG
>CANMVX010000121.1 GCA_947501115.1 Haliscomenobacteraceae bacterium | reverse complement strand
TTTTTTACTTATTTTAGGTGAGCAGGAAAGAAAGGCAAAAAGCAGAAAAGAAGAAAAAACTAACTTATACATCTTACTAAAACTTACTCAATTTTAAGGACAAACTTTTTCCTGTGTTGCCCAATTCCAGTGATTTTTTGTAAGCATTTTCTGCCTTTAGCTTATCATTTGCAGAAAGAAATGCATCTCCCCAATGTTCAAAAAACAGAGGTGTTCCCCATTTTGCGCCCTCATCAAATAACTTTAATGCCATATCAGGTTGATTAGATTTAAATGCAGCAAACGCTTTGGCATGCATGACAAGCGCCTCATTATACCTGTCATCTGGACCGTTATTTGTCAAAGGGGAGGGCGATTCCCCCCCTGATAAAATTTGCAGCGCCCAGAGGTATGATTTTTTTTCTTTCCCTTTTAAAGATAGAAAAATATCATTTGCAGCTACTTTTTCACCTTCTAGCGACAGGGAGAGTGCTTTTAAAGCCATTAAATGGTTAGTAAGCTGCTCATCTTTGGAACTTTGAAGAAAAGCCTCCTCCATTAAGGGCAAAGCTTCTTCTGTTTTACCCTGAAACAAATAACCGTACACTGCATAGAAAGGAATCTTTGGGTTATTAGGGAAAATGTCCCAGGCAAACAAAGCTTCTTTTGTTAAGGAAACAGATTGACCGGTAGTCCAAAGGAGATGCAAATAATTTTCCCAAATGAAGAAAATAGATTCTTCCTTTTTTAGCGCGGCTTTATACTTCATCACAGCCGTATCAACTACCCCCATGATACGATAAATTTCAGCCTGAAGTGCCAAAGGAGCGGCATCAGAAGGATGTGCCGCTTCCATTGAAGCACAAAGTACCAATAATTGTTCCTTCAGAGAAATCTCTTTAGAAATAACCAATTTATCAATTTCAGGCATCAATCGAGCCCTTTTCTTTTCGGTATCAATCTGATTATCAGAAAAAAATGAATTTAACGATAAAAGTGAAGTAGCTCCAGAATTATTTTCAAGTTGACTTAGTTCGAATTTTGCGCGAGAGGCATCAGGCCGTAAGGATAATAATTGCCTTAAAATTTTTGATGCTCCCTCCGGATCATTATTCTTGATAAAATAATCAGAAGCCAGATAAAAATGATTCTCTTCCGAGGGAAACAAACTAATCAGGTTAATCAGTTCCTTTTTTGCTTTTGGAATATTACCCGATAGATGAAATAGCTCTTTTCGTTGAATGATAGACTTAGGAGAAACACCCCAGGCAGCTTCTAATAAATCTAACACTTTAAATGCTGCATTCCAGTCATTGGCTTTTTGATGACAAACCATCAACGACTGATAAAAATCGATTCCCCTGGGGTCTAGCGTGATACATTTTTGTAAAACAGGAATAGCCAGATTAAATTGACTATTCTGCATATAAAAATCAGCTAATTTCTGTTGAAACCAACGATTATCAGGTGATTTTTTAGTGGCTGAAAGAGCGTAAAAAATCGCTTTTTCCCATTGTGCACTATCCTGATAAATCAATGCCAGATAATAGTCAGCCAAATCATTTGACGGATAATCCTTCAACAATTTCTGATAAATAGCCACAGCTTTGTCTGTATTGCGTAAAAATTTTTCTTTTGCGCCTTCAATCAAAGCTGCTTCTACCAATAAATCATTTGCAGAAACTTGTACTGGTTGCCCCACTACCGCAAGACTTAATGACAGAAAAGATAGACAAAACCAGATAATTTTCATGAAAAGATTTAAAGATTATTAATCAATAACGGTGATTTTAAGCATGTTCGTACGGTGTTTTCTCATCAACGGCATGGTACCTGTATTCACCACGACATCCCCTTTTTGAACAATGTCCCTTGCCTTCAGCAAATCTACTACATCCTGAATAGTGTCATCAGTAGTAGCAAAACGATCATAATAAAAACATTCGACACCCCATACGAGGCTAAGCGTAGCGAGCATGTGAACTTTATCACAGAAAATATATGTTTTGATATTGATATCGGGTCTGAAACTTGACACTTTGAAAGCAGTATAACCTGAACTGGTCATACCGATAATAGCCTTAGCTTTAATACTTTCAGCGGTTTGAACTGCTTGCTGGCAAACAACATCAGAAAGGAAAGTACGCGAATTATCAGAAGGGACTGGTCTTTTGTCTCCAATTTCGAATACTTTTTCTGCCTCTTGAATAATTCTAACCATGGCTTCAACCACTTTAATGGGATGTCTTCCAACGGAGGTCTCTGCACTCAACATAACGGCATCAGCACCATCAAATACAGCATTAGCCACATCAGTTGCCTCAGCGCGCGTTGGTGAAGGATTAGTAATCATAGAATCCATCATCTGAGTAGCCACAATAACGGGTCTGGATCTACGAATACACTTTTGGATAATTGTTTTCTGAACAACAGGCACTTGCTCGATAGGAATTTCGATACCAAGGTCTCCACGAGCAACCATAATGGCGTTAGAAGCCTTAATAATTTTATCGATTTTTTCAACCGCCTCAGGTTTCTCAATTTTAGAGATAATTTTAGCCGGGTGATTCTTAGCGTCGATTCTAGCTCTTAATTCTTTAACATCTTTAGCTGAACGGACGAAAGAAAGGGCAATCCAATTGACTGGCTGCGTAAGAATAAATTCCAGATCGATAAGATCCTTTTCTGGTAAAGAAGGCAGAGAAATTTTTGTATTGGGAAGATTCACGCCTTTATTTGAGGACAAAACACCACCGAATAGCGTAACTAATCTAACTGTATCTTTAAAATTTGTTTCTATTACTTCGAAAACCAGTTTACCGTCATCTACGAGAACTTTTTCCCCTACCTTAACGTCGGAGGCAAAATCCTGATAGCTCATGTAAATAGCGTCCTTGGTACCAATACAAGGTTTATTAATCAGCGTAATAACATCCCCTTCTGCCAGTTCCAACGCATTATTTTCGATTTGGCCAACCCTAAGTTTAGGTCCCTGGAGGTCGGCAAGAATACCAATATGATAGCCAAATTTTTCATTTAACTCCGTAATACGCTGAATCACTTCAAGATGCTCATTGTGTCGACTATGAGAAAAATTGAGTCGAAAAATATTTACCCCAGCATCGGCAAGGGCGCGAAGATTCTCAATGGAGCTACAAGCAGGACCAACGGTAGCTACTATCTTTGTGTTTTTGTTAACTTTGTTATGCATTTTTTTGGGTATATCACATTTAACATTCTAATAAATGTAAGGGCGAAATAAGCAATAATATTGCAAAAAGGGGTTAAAATATCTGAAAAAATGAAAGAAAGTATGTATAAAAGCAAAAAAATAATAAAAAACTTTGATTTTAAAGGTAGTTCTGCTTTACTTTGCACCTTATTTTAATAAACCACTAATAATTTCCCTATGTCTAGCATTGCAGAAAGAGTAAGCAAGATTATCGTTAAAAATTTGGGAGTTGACGAAGCAGATGTAAATCCAGGTGCAAGTTTCACTGGTGATTTAGGAGCCGATTCTTTGGATACGGTTGAGCTAATAATGGCTTTTGAAAAAGAATTCGAAGTCTCTATTCCAGATGAGCAAGCGGAAAAGATTCAAACTGTTGGCGACGCCGTTAAATATCTAGAAGATCAGTTAGCTGCAAAGTAATTCTTGTGTAACTAAAGTGCAAACCACAAGTCTGTTAAATGTCAGGCTTGTGGTTTTTAAAACGTTGAAATGGATCAGATGAAAAGAGTTGTTGTAACAGGTATTGGCGCCATTACGCCTATTGGTAATGATATTAATTCCTTCACCTCCAGCCTTCAAAATGGAGTCAGCGGTGCTAACCTTATCTCTCTATTTGATCCTGCTCTTTTTAAAACGCGCTTTGCTTGTGAAGTAAAAGACTTCAATCCTGAAATGCATATTGACCGCAAAGAAGTTAGAAGGTTAGACCGTTTTGCTCAAATTGCTATTTGTTGTGCCGCGGAAGCTGTTAAAAATTCTGGCCTCGATTTCGAAGGTGATTCCTCATTAGATCACGACCGAATTGGTGTCATCTGGGGTTCAGGTATTGGTGGACTTAGTAGTTTAGAGGAAGAAATAAAGGATTTTATGAAGGGCGATGGAACACCCAGATTCAGTCCTTTTATGATTCCTAAAATGATTTCTGATATTGCCGCCGGGCATATCTCCATGCGATATGGTCTTCGTGGTATAAATTATGCCACCGTTTCTGCCTGCGCTTCAGCTACTCATGCCATCATCAATGCTATGGATGCTATCCGATTGGGTAGGAATGATATTGTGGTAACTGGGGGTTCTGAAGCCACTGTAACCGTTGCGGGTATGGGCGGATTTAGTGCGATGAAGGCGCTTTCAACCAGAAATGATGACTATTTAACCGCTTCCCGTCCGTTCGATAAAGATCGCGATGGGTTCGTTCTTGGTGAAGGTGGAGCTTGTATTATTTTAGAATCTTTGGAACATGCTCAAAAAAGAGGTGCCACTATTCTTGCAGAAATTGCCGGTGGCGGCGCTACCGCTGATGCTTATCATCTCACTGCACCTCATCCGGAAGGTCTGGGTGCTACCAATGTTATGAAAATCGCATTGAAAGATGCAGGTCTTAACAAAACAGATATTGACTATGTGAATGTACATGGAACCTCAACGCCATTAGGTGATATTGCTGAAACAAAAGCCATAATGAATGTTTTTGGGGACCATGCCTACAATATGAATATTAGTTCGACAAAATCTATGACGGGCCATTTGCTTGGTGCCGCCGGTGCCGTTGAATCCGTTGCCTCCATTCTTTCTATTATACATAAATTTGTGCCTCCCACTATCAATCATTTTACTGATGACCCAGCATTAGATGCAAAGCTTAACTTTACTTTTAATGAAGCTCAACCAAGGGAGGTGAAAGCGGCATTAAGTAATACTTTTGGATTTGGAGGTCATAACGCGTGTGTTATCTTTAAAAAATTTGTATAACTAATAGTCTATTGCGATTACTATTCAAATTATTTAACTTTTATCTGTCTAAAGATAAATATTTTGCTCGACGCATGTTCGATGTTCTTGGCTTTGTTCCAGGTAACATTACTATATATAAGCTTGCCTTTTCCCATAAATCTTCACAAAATGAAAAACCAATCCTCTCTCAAAATAATGAGAGGTTAGAGTATCTGGGAGATGCTGTACTAGGCACTGTCGTAGCAGAATATTTATTCAAAAAGTATCCAGATAGCAATGAAGGTTTCCTGACTAAAATGCGCTCTAAAATCGTCAAAAGGAAAACGTTAAATCGGATTGGTGATAAAATGGAACTTGATGGCGTTCTACAGGAATTCAATAATACCAGACTAAGTAGGTCTATGTTGGGAAATGCGGTGGAGGCACTGGTTGGTGCTATTTATCTCGATGCAGGCTACGCATTTACTCAAAAATATATAGTTGAAAATATTTTACGCCGGTATCTGGATATCCATGAACTGGAAAATTATGATGACAATTATAAAAGTCAGCTCCTGGAATGGTGCCAGAAACATGGAAAAACAATTTCCTATAAACTTATTTCCAGGTACAAATATGAAAAACGCGATCGCTTTAAAGTGGGTGTTTTTGTAAATAATCAACGAATAGCCACCGCTGACGATTTCAATAAAAAAAGTGCAGAACAAGCAGCTTCTGAAAAAGCGATGATTGAGTTGGGTTTTCTGAGTGAAGAAGATGACGATTGATTTTTTCTACATAATACATGTCTTTATTACCTCTTTGGGAGGATATTGAAAAATTATCTCCCGATCCCGCTACCCTAGAACGTTGTTATCGTTTAGCATCTCAGCGATATCTAAAAGATATTGGTGTAGCGGAAGGTCATATTTGGGGGAAAATAAAAACTTCAGGGGCTTCTTTTTACCAGGTTTGCTGGCAGTTAGACACCTTAATTTCTGCTTCTAATTCTCCAATACATCCGAAACCAGATAAATATACGTTAGCCCTGGCATTTTACTATTGTAAAAATCCAATGGCATTCCCCTCTTTTGAAGAAATCCCCTCATGGGTGGTAACTTATGTTTCAAAGAAACCATTAAGTGAGGCAGAAATACTAGAAAAAGAAGCAGAAAACCAACGATTAAGAGAAAAAAACCAAATAAAAAGACAGTCAGAGATGCTTCAGGGGTGTTTAATATTGACCCTTTGGCTTGAAGATTGTTTGAAAATGGGCCTGGCACGATTAAGAGAACAACCCTACTCCTTTTGGGAATCCATCGTTTCCCGACTTACCGACTTTAAGTTAAATGGCATTGCCTCTCGATTACTTCCCCTTTTTTATCAGCGAAATGATGAAAACTGGATACAAATCGCCATCAAGCAACTCGGTGAAATCATTCTTTTTTGCGAGGCCTTTCAGAAATGGGATGATTTTACCAGCGAAAATCAACAAGATTTATTAGTGTATGGTGGAGCTACTATTAAAAAAGAAGTAGTGCTTAGTGAACCACCCATAACCGACGAATGGTTTGTTTGCTCTCTGGATTATAAACAGATTAGCAATGATCTGAATGCCCGTTTTGTTTGGTTGTTTGGACGCTCAACAGGGCAATATGCACAGGT
>CANMVX010000120.1 GCA_947501115.1 Haliscomenobacteraceae bacterium | reverse complement strand
GCGCCAAGAACGATGAAGGAACGTTTTGGTCTGCTTTTCATCAAAGGTATTTCAGCCGTTTCCATTTCAAGCAAGGCGGGAATATTGGCATTCTGTGCCGAATAAAGTAGTTTTAATCGTTGTTTTTCCTGTGATATTTGTTCTATGTAAGAATAATACCGTACTTCTAACTCGTTAAGGGTAAGTTGACCTTCATTGAGCATAGTTACCCGTCGTTCTATGGTATCCAATTCAGCTTTTAATCCTTCAGCTTCAGCTTCTAAGTACTGAATGGTATCTTTGGGTATATTACCACCCGTTTTTAAATTTTTCAGTCTTGCATTCGATCGGATATATTCACTTTTTACCACATCGAATTGCTCAGAAATAATTTCAGATTGCGTTTTAGTATTAAAAAGATTAAATTTCTTTCGCGTCTTGCTCAAGCTATCACTTAAAATTTTGATTTCCAGTTGTTTTTCTGCAATGTCTGTATTTAAGGAATAAATCATTTTTGAATAGCCGTCTTTAATCAATTTTTTAGCTTTCTCATCAATGAGGAAACCAGCATATTGAACCATTTGTGCTGCTAATTCAGGTTTTTTATCTTCAATAATTAAAGAAATCGCATCCCGATCTGTTTTCTCTACAGTATAATAAGAGGAGAATTTTTTTCGTACTTTAAAGTGTGCCTTAGGTGAGGCTGGATTTATCTTATAATTCTTGTAGAGCTGAAAAGAATCAACCATTTCGTCTATGATGACATTAGATTCTGCGATAATTAATAAGCGGTCTATATCTTCTTCACCCCCATAATATCGTATTTGTTCGGAGCCCCCAAATAAATTCTCGGGCCTGGATTGTTCCGGACTTATGGCCAGGAATTTTGCTTCGGCAGCGTAGAAATCAGGCATAAATAACGTTACCACAATCGATAGTACACCTGAAAAAAAGGTAAAAAGTAAGACGGGCTTTCGCCATCGAAATAATATGGTAATTAAGCTTAATAAGTTCGTCGGTTTGGGTTCCATAAATTATCTGATGGTTTCACTAAATAAATGAGTCCATTCATTTTTTTTAATCATTCCTGTTGATAGCATAGCTATTCCCGTCGATAATAAACCAGTTAAAAGGATGAACGGAATATTAGCAGGCTTGAAAGGCAGGTATGATTTGGTTAAAAAAATAAACAACATAGTTAAAAAAGAAAAAATTAAAATGCTAAGGATTAAGGACAAAGACCGTTTTACCAGTTGTTTTTTTATGCACAGGTTTATTTGTAAAATAAGAGCCAATGATTGTGTTATCAATGACGCTAAAGCTACGCCTGGAATAGATAGTAATGGTAAAAGAACAAAAATCAGCACCAAATTAAATCCTAAAATCAAAACAAAGATACGATTCATTGACCAAAGGCTGCCTGAAGCGGTTAATAATGTGCCGTAAATATAATTTCCACTCATCGGAATAAGGGCTAATATGAGTATTGAAAAGGTATGTACCATTTCAGGCGTTGCATTTTTATATAAAATAAGAATGATTCCCTCTGAAAAAATAGAAAAACCTATGGCGAGGGGCAGGGTGATTGTCCAAAGTAAGCGAATGGCTATGTTGGCTAAATTTGCTGTGGCTTCCTTTTGGTGAATGCTTTTTGAAAACAGGGGTAGCAATAATCCTGCAAATAAATAACCGATAATATTTACAGCTTCTAATATTCTAAAACTGCCAGCGTAAATGGCTGAACTACTAAATTTATCCGAGGAAAAAAAAGGTATGATTAAGATATCAATTCTTGAACTGATGCTCATTAATAACACCAAAATAGCATAAGGTAAGCCCTCTTTGAGTAATAATTTTAGTTTGGATACATCAAAATGGAGCTTGAAAGAGAAGTCATTTTTATATAAAATAAATACGGCGATACTAATGGAAAGAAGTATGGATAGTAGTTGAACCGATGTAAAAAGTACAATGGTTATTTTTGAATGTAAGGAGGGGACACATAAAAAGGTGCCCATTACGAGGATACTTAAGCCTTTGTCGGTAATAGATAAAATACTATCTAAGCGGTATAATCCCAGGCCGGAAAGGGTAGCTCGCAGAAACAATAAAAAGGAGCTGCTTAATTGAAAAAGCAAAATGACGGTTAGAAAAAGGGGGTATTTAGTCCAAAAGCCAAGGAAAAAGGCAACGAGGCTGGTTAACGTAATATAAAGTAGAGATAAAATAGCTTTTAAAGACAAGAAATAGGGGTATTGCTTTCTGGCTTCCTGTGCATTTAGCGCACATGTTCTGGTTAACCAGGACTGCAAGCCAAAGTCCGATAAAATTTGAAAAATAAAGGAAAGATTAAAAAGGGTAAAATATACGCCGTACTCTTCGGGGGGGAGTATGTTTTGAACCCCCCTGTCTATACCCAACAAATACAACGGTTTAATGACGGCATTCAGGAAAAGGACCAAAAGGATATTCCCCTGAAAATCACGGTGTAATTTTTTTGAATCCTCCATGTTTTATTAAACCAGCATTGGCCGGTTATTCATAACGAAGAGATTCTATCGGATCTAATTCTGCTGCCTTCATTGCGGGATATAAGCCAGAGAATAAACCAACTATCGTACAAGTAAACACTGCTACACCAATCCAAAGCCAGGGAATTAAGAAACTTCCACCCATTAAAAAAGTAACACTATTTCCAATAAGCACGCCGAAAATAATACCCACAATACCGCCCATTAAACTGATAAAAATAGCTTCTGTCAGAAATTGGATGAGTATGACCCGTTTGGTTGCACCTAAAGCTTTTGAAATACCAACTTCCTTGGTACGTTCAGTAACTGAAACCAACATGATATTCATTAGGCCAATGGCAGCACCAAGAAGGGTGATTACTCCAATGACCACGGCTGCTAAGCGTAAATAAAGGGTATTTTCTTTAATGACATCAATTAAACTGTCGCTTCGTTGAATCTCAAAATCATTATCATCCCAGGTGCGAAGTTTTCTTATATTCCTCAATAAGCCTGTGGCCACGGCAATACCATAGTCAATTTGAGTAGGTTCATTAACAGCTACTAAAATTTTATAATTTGAATTGGCATTAGCGTAATATTTTTTACCTGTTGCTAAAGGAATAATCACCCGGCGGTCTTCATTTCCACCCATGGCTGAACCTTTAGATGCCAGAATACCGATTACTTTTATTTTTAGTTTCCCTATAGATATGACTTTATTAAAGGCTTTTTCTGGTTTCCCGTCAAAAAGAAGGTTTACGATATCAGCGCCAATGACTCCTATGGGTAAACCGTCTAAGGCTTCTGATGCTGAAAAATTCCGACCTATAGCCACATCAAATCCTTTTGCCTCAAGATAATTTTCATTTACGGCATAAATAGCTACGTTGGGATTGGTTTTAATTTCACCAAAACCTACAGCAGCACTACCTGTGCAGTTAAAAGAAATAGAGGTTTCCGCGGGGAAAATAAACCGCTCTTTAAAATCAACGGCTTCTCTGTAAGTAAAAATCTTACCTCTTTTTTCAACAAAACCACCTCTTCGTCCTCTCGCTCCATCAGATGATAGCGGGTCAATTTCAAAAACATTGGCACCAAGATCTGAAAAACTATCGTTTAACGAATAAATGGTGCTGTCAATAGCTGTTAAAATACCTACTAAAGCCATGATGCCAAAGGCGATAATCATCAAGGTTAAAATAGCACGCAATAAATTTGCTCGGATAGACCGGAGGGCTAAACGAATATTTTCAAGTAGATTCATTTATATACTAATTAATTCGAACGCAATATAAGAATAAGGAGGTTGGTACCGCACTTAAATTAGATAAATAGGGCCATTCCTTAGATAGATAAATGTATTTTGTCCTTGCATCCCCGATGGACTTACCTATATTTGTTGAAAAAATGTTTCGCTCAATCCTGATATCCTTCCTTTTTACGCTTATTTTTTCATGCTCCCAAAAGGGAGAAGTGAATAATCAACCATCTTCTTCTTTTTTTTCTATGATAGATTTTATGGAAGAGGAGAAAAAATGGATGGTAAATGATGAAATATCTTTAACTAAAATTTTATCGTTAAACGGAGAAACGGATACCTTATATATAGTAGAGCCAAATTTTGCATCGGAGTTGGATGTATTCATAAAATCTGATATTAACAGACCGTCACTCTCCGACAAATATAGCGTAGATTCTATTTTCAGTTCAAATAAGTTATATAAAATTATTTACACAGCTAAAGATGAAAAGGTAAAAACAAGAAAGCTCAGCATTCAATTTGATAGTCAAAATAAAGTGGGACTAATTGACATCAGATTGTTTAACGGCAGTCCCATTACTAAAAATGTTCAACACCTTATTTACAGGCCTAACATTGGATACAAAATAAAGGACGAACAGTATTTTATGGGAAATAAGGACGAAATAATGGTTGAAGGCTCTTTTAAACAAAAAAGGAGATAGTATTACTATCTCCCCGTGTTCAACAGTGTAAAGGGTAATCTAAAAAATTGTATGCTGAAAACGGGAGCAATTATTGATGCCGTAAATATATATTAAACTTAGTTAGTATTTGTGTTTTTTTTCAAAAAAAAGAGGCAGCGCTAAAAAAATGCACTACCTCCGCCCTAACCAAATAAAACCAAATTATTTTAAAGTATTTTATTGCTCATTGTGATAGTAGCAAATAAATATTGTTAATTTTCAAAATATTTCATAAAAATAGTAATTTGTTTGAATTTTTACAAATTTTATAAAGGGCAAAAGAATGAGAACGATTTTTTTAAAATGGCATTACCATAGAATAGTTTTTAATTTCCCTTTTTCCCAAATTAAAATTTTTGTATGAAGGGAATCAAGAAATTATTTTTTTTATCATAGAAAGTAAAAACTTTTTATTTTTCAACTTAAACGTTAAAATGAAACATTATGAAAAAAATAGGGACACTATTTTTACTTTTTATTATTTCCTGTTTGGGGCTAAATGCGCAGGCACCAAAAGCAAATAATGAGGACGCTTTTTTTATCCGGAAAATATATGATGAAGCCTTGACAAGCAATGTTTCGTATGAATGGTTGACTTTCCTTTGTAAAAAAATAGGGGCACGTATCAGTGGTAGCCCTCAAGCCGCCGCCGCTGTAAATTATACGAGACAAATATTAGATACGCTCGCTTTAGATAGTGTTTGGCTGCAACCTGTTATGGTTCCACATTGGGACAGAGGGGAGAAGGAGGTAGTTCGTATTGTCGGATCTAAAAGTCAGGGCGACATTACTTTACGTGCGCTTTCATTAGGAAATTCTATAGGAACTGGTCCGGCTGGACTAACTGCTGAAGTGCTGGAGGTGAAGAGTCTGGATGAATTAGACCAATTAGGGAGCAGTCAAATTGCAAATAAAATTGTCTTTTTTAACAGACCAATGGACCCCAGACCGCTTAATACTTTTAATGCTTATGGTTCAGCAGCTGATCAACGTAGTTCTGGAGCGGCCAGAGCAGCAAAATATGGTGCAGCAGCCGTTTTGGTGCGTTCTTTAACGAACCAGCTTGACGCTCATCCTCATACAGGGGGAATGAGTTACCAATCTGGGATTCCGCAAATCCCAGCCTTGGGTATCAGTACCTTAGATGCTGAGATTTTAAGTGATTTACTTAAAAAAGAAAGCGTTAATGTCTATATCAGAAATACAAGTCGCATGCTCTCTGAAAAATTATCCTATAATGTCATCGGGGAAATAAAAGGGACAGAATATCCAGATCAGGTGATTGTAGTTAGCGGACATCTCGATTCATGGGACGTTGGTGAGGGAGCGCACGACGATGGTACCGGTTGTGTTCAGTCTATGGAGGTTTTACACCTTTTCAAGAAATTGGGTTACAAACCTAAAAGAACTATTCGCTGCGTATTATTTATGAATGAAGAAAATGGCCTGAGAGGGGGTCGGGAATATGCAGCGCAAGCTCTATTAGCCAGGGAGAAGCATTTTGCAGCCATAGAATCTGATAGAGGTGGATTTACCCCACGTGGATTTACTTGTGAAAGTTCAAATCCTGATTTTGAAAAGCAATTAAAAAGGCTAAATGAATCCTTCTTTTTATTGGAATCGTATGGCTTGTTCCTAAAACCAGGAGGTTCCGGAGCGGATATTGGTCCATTAAAACCTCAGGGCGTATTTTTGGTTGGTTTTGAACCTGATTCACAACGGTATTTCGATTTTCACCATACAGCTACTGATGTTCTCGAAGCCGTAAATCCCAGAGAATTAAAATTAGGTTCAGCTTCAATGGCAGGTTTAATATTTTTAATGGATAAATTTGGCCTTTAAAACAAATTTATGCTGGACGAAAACTTAGTTGAAGTAGGGAATCTTTGGTTTAAACCAATTATTTCTGAAGAGGTTATAAAAGATAAGGTGAATGAAATGGGTATTCTCCTCGGAAAAGAACTCAATGGCAAAAATCCAATCCTTATTGGCGTCCTGAATGGTTGTTTCATTTTTATGGCAGATTTGGTCAGGGCGATGAATATTCCTTGCGAAATTGCCTTTTTAAGAATGAAATCATACGAAGGAACAGTCTCTTCAGGAAAAATGGATGTGGTGCTACCGCCTGATATTTCCTTTGAAGG
>CANMVX010000119.1 GCA_947501115.1 Haliscomenobacteraceae bacterium | reverse complement strand
GTTGGTAAACTGGAGAACCGTGGATGGGAATTTGTCGTTAATACACAAAATCTCACAGGTGCTTTCAAGTGGAATACCAGTCTGAATTTTGCACTTAACAGAGGTAAGGTAACAGATATTCAAGGTCAGATCATTGAGGGTGGCGTAAGTAATATGAATAGGGTAGAAGAGGGCTACAACGTAGGTGTCTTTTATACTGTAGAGTATGCAGGGGTAGATCCGGCCAATGGAAATGCTTTATTTTACAAGAATAAGAAGAATACGGATGGTACTATAGACCGAAGTACCACCAGTAACTATAGCGAAGCGCAACGTACGGTAGTTGGCGACCCAAACCCAGATCTCATTTTTGGTTTTACGAATAATTTCTCTTTTAAGAATTTTGACCTTTCTGTGTTTTTCAATGGCGTACAGGGTAACCAGAATAACATTTATGGTATGGGGCGTTATTCTTCAGCCAGTATGTTGTACGAAGATAATAACACGGTGGATCAACTTCGCCGTTGGAGAAATCCAGGTGATATCACTGATATTCCTCAGGTTCGTCTATATAGGGTAAATGGTTCTCAGGCAAGTAGCCGATATATTGTTGATGGTTCTTATGTGCGTTTAAGGAACTTATCATTTGGCTATACGCTGAATGCAAAGCAATTGAAAAGAATTAAATTGGAGAAATTGCGTATTTATGTTTCTGGTCAAAATCTATTGACATTTACCAAATATCCTTATTGGGATCCTGAGGTTAATGCTGATACATTTGATTCAAATATAGCAAAGGGGAATGATTTTTATACTCCCCCACAGCCCAGAACTTATCTCGTTGGTTTAAATGTTACTTTCTAATCCTTTAATCTGAGCAATATGAAACTATATCAATCTAAATATAAAATGTGGTCCATTCTTGTAACCCTATTGGGGTTTACGCTGGCTGGCTGCGAAAAACGTCTGGATATTATACCATTCCAGAGCATAACGGAAGATCTGGCTTTAAATACAGAAGCTGATGTACTGGTAACTTTGACTGGGTGCTATGATGGTATCCAGAGTGCTTCCACCCTGGGGGGTGAAATCATGGTTCTTAACGACTTAATTGGTAACACACCCAATATTAATTTTACAGGAACATTTGCCGGGTTAAATGACGCTTATAATACCTTAATGGTAGCAAATAATAGTTTTGCTGCGGGAACTTGGGCTTCAGCTTACAATACCATTAATCGTTGCAATAATGTTTTAGGTGCATTGGATAAGGTGGCTACGCCTGCTAAGAAATCGTCGGTAGAGGGTGAAGCGCTTTTTATTCGCGCTACGCTCTATTTTGAACTGGTACGCCTGTATGCCAAGACCATCGGCGATGGCAATGCTTCTACAAATCCTGGGGTTCCCCTTATTTTACAAGCTACCCGTGTAGTGAGTGACGCAGATAATCGCACGCGTAGTTCTGTGCAGGATGTTTACAATCAAATTGTGGCCGATTTAACCCGGGCAGAAACTCTACTTCCCTCTACCAATGGTAATTATGCTACGAAGTGGGCTGCTGCTGCGATACTTTCCCGTGTTCATTTGATGTTGAAAAACTATCCTGCCGCTCGTGATGCAGCCAATAGAGTTATTACAGGAAGCGGAAAAGCCTTAAATCCTGATTTCACTAAGCTTTGGTTTACCGCTATTCGCAATGGTGGAGTGACTCCTTCAGAATATCTTTTTGCAGTGAAAGTGACTACTCAGGATGGTGCCAATTCAATCAATACGTACTTTGGTCGCACCATTTCATCTATTCCAGGTACAGCTGGTCGCAGTGACTGTAAAATTACCAATGCACATTTAGCCCTATATGAACCTGGCGATACACGTAAGTTCTTTGTTCTTTCAGGGGGCAGTAATTACACCCAAAAGCACTTGGATCGTTTTGGTGATGTTCCGGTGGTACGTTTGGCAGAAATGTATTTGACCCGCGCAGAGAGTAATTTCAGAGCAGGGACGGTAATTGGTGCAACACCTCTGGCCGACATCAATGCCATTCGCGTTCGCGCTGGTTTACCTGCACTAACTACTGTTGCCTTAAATGATATAACAAAAGAGCGTTCTTTGGAACTTGCTTTTGAAGGCCATACCTTACATGAAGCCAAAAGATTGCAGCAATCTGTTGGAAAAACTGAATGGAATTCTCCTAAATTAATTTTGCCTATTCCTCAAAGGGAAATGGATGTAAATAAAAATTTAGTACAAAATGCTGGATATTAATTGAATGTCAGGAAGGAATCTATGAATGATTCCTTCCTGTTTTTAAATAATCCAGGTATATTTTTCTGAATAAATTCAAGTTAATATCGAAAACGTCATAATAGCATATAATTTTCTCATTAAAGATGTATTTTTATAATAAAACCGCTAGCCATGATTCGTTATCTGTTCCTTTTTTTACCGATGTACTTATCGGCCCAGTCTATACCTGATTACTTGTCTGTCCCTTTTCCCACGGAATTAACGGTTGACAAACAGGGGAATAAAACTGCTTGGGTGTTTAATGAAGCCGGTAGCAGAAATGTGTATTTTGCTGAAAGCCCTTCTTACAAATCTATCAGATTAACAAATTTTAAGGGGGATGATGGCATGGAGATAAGTAATCTTTCCTTTTCTCCGGATGGAACTAAATTGCTCTTTGTAAGAGGTAATCCAGTGAATAAATCTGGATTGGCAGCAAATCCTGCACAATTACAGGAACCAACAGACAGACACATTTATATACTAAATCTGAAGGATAAATCTGAAATGAAGGTAGCTAAAGGCAGTGACCCAGCATGGGCGCCCAACAGCAGTAATTTTTCTTTCATTCAGAATAATCAGGTTCATTATGCTAACTGGCAATCATCGGGTTATGTGGTAAATCCTTATTTTAAGGTGATGGGTAGCGTGTCTCAACTACGATATTCCCCAAATGGAAAATGGCTGGCTTTCAGGTTACAAAAGGGGATGCATGCTTATATAGGGATTTATGATTTAGAGAGTAAAAAAATATTTTTTCCCGATCCCTCTGCCGATAGAGATACAGATCCGGTTTGGCATCCAACGGAAAATAAACTGGCTTTCATAAGGATTGCCCCCATCAGATTTAATTTACCCTTTTCACCAAAACGTGAGTCCTATCCATGGCAAATCAGAGTTATTGATTTGTCGAATGCGACAACCAAAGAAATCTGGAGGGCAGATGATGGGATGGGATCTGTTTTTAATGAAGATCTCCCGGTTACAGAAAACAGGTTTATCTGGACAAAAGACAACTATTTATTATTTCCATGGGAAAAATCAGGATGGGTACATATTTATGCGAGAAATGATGCAACTGGAAATGTTAAGGATTTGACCCCAGGTGAAGGAGAAGTTGAAAATTGGGGACTTTCAAGAGATGAAAAATCATTGTTTATCTCTTCCAACCACGGCGATGTAGATAGGAGACATATAAGAAAAATTAATATTGAGAATAATGCCACTGAAGTTAAAGTGGGTGGAAAAAATATTGCGTGGAAATGTCAGGAGCTGAATGATGGATTGGTTTACCTGAAATCGACAGCACTAAAACCAGCCTGGCCTCACATTCTTTTAAATGGTAAGGAACGGGCAATGGCAGAAGATTTGTTTCCTGTCAATTTCCCTGCCACGCTGGTTGAGCCGGAAACCGTTTCCATTGAAGCAACGGATGGGTTCACCTCATTTGGTCAGTTATTAAAACCTGCTAATTACCAAAAGGGAAAAAAATACCCTGCCATTATCTTTTTACATGGAGGTAGCCGAAGGCAAATGTTTGCCGGGTTTCACCATGGTTTATATTACTCCCATGCTTATGCCTTAAATCAATATTTTGCAAATAAAGGATATTTCGTACTCTCTCTCAACTATAGAAGTGGTATTGGATATGGTCTGAATTTTCGTGAAGCTAAAGACTATGGAGCAACGGGCGCCAGTGAAGTGAAAGATTTAATAGGATCGGCTCATTTTTTAAGGGACAGAGAAGATATAGATGCGACAAAAATTTCCCTTTGGGGTGGAAGTTATGGCGGTTATCTTACGGCTCATGGACTCGCACAACGAAGTGAACTTTTTCTTACTGGAGTTGATATTCATGGGGTTCATAACTGGAATGATGAAATTCCCACCTTTGCCCCCTGGTATGACCCAGTCAAATACCCTGAAGCGGCAGACCTTGCCTTCAGGTCTTCACCTGAAAATTTTATAGATGGTTGGAAAGCTCCTGTATTATTTATACATGGAGACGATGACCGAAATGTGCCTTTTAATGAGACTGTTTATTTTATTGAGAAACTGCGCCGTCGGAACATAACCATAGAGCAATTGGTATTTCCTGATGAGGTACACTCTTTTCTGATGCATCAACATTGGATTAAAGCCTATCAGGCTACGTTCGATTTTATAGATAAATACACATGGCCGGCGAAAATGGGAACCAATGCAAAATAGGTTACACGAGATTGATCTTTTAAGAGGGTTTGCCGTCATTGGTATGGTCTTTTCTGGAATACTACCTTTTAACGGCGCTTTACCCGCCTGGATGTATCATGCTCAGGTACCACCCCCTAAGCATATTTTTAATCCCAATCTTCCCGGGCTCACCTGGGTAGATTTAGTATTTCCTTTCTTTCTTTTCTCTATGGGAGCGGTTATTCCAGCGGTTTTACCTCAAAATATAGAGAAACAAGGACTTAAAAATACGTTATTTCAGCTTTTCAAGAGATTTCTTCTGTTATTAGCCTTAGCCGTTTTTTCGTTTAATTTTGCCCCACTGAGGAATATTGGCGCGGGTGATGTAGCTGATATAGCGGGAATAGCTGCTTACGCCGGCTTGTTTTTAGTGTTTTTTAAACATCCTGATTGGCTACCCCGGCGTGCGCTTTCCCTTAAAGTTTCGGGCATTTTCCTTCTTTTGGGGCTCGTTTATATGAAAATGGTTTTCTGGGGCGGTCTGGATATTAAAAATAATGACTCCATTTTGCGGGTATTAGCAAATGTCTATTTTGTTGGTGCCCTCCTTTGGTATGTAAGTAAGGAAAATGAGTTACTTCGTGTGGGGTTTATTTTTACGGTTTTAGCGGCCTATTTAGGAGATATGGATGGTGGTTATATGCAAAATTTTTGGAGGTGGCAAGATCCATGGCATTTGGTAAGTCCTTATTTATTAAAATACCTGATCATTTTCTTACTTGGCACACTGGCTGGAGATTGGTTGCTAAAAAAGGAAACCCTCTTAGAAAAAATTTCTTTTCAATGGGATTATTTTATTCTTTCCATCGCCCTTACTTTATCTGTATTAGTGGGCTTGTTTAATAGGAGTCTTGAGCTTACCTTATTATCGTGTTTACTGGCCGTTTCCTTTTTTTATTATCGTCAAAAATGGAAAAAGAAGGTTTCTACTGATAAAAATAAAATCTTTTACGTTGGTATTTTCATTCTTTTTTGTGGTCTTTTTATGGAGCCTTTTCAAGGGGGTATTAAAAAAGATCCATCTACTTTAAGCTACTTTTTCATTAGCAGTGGTATCGCCTTTATTTGGGTTCATGCCTTCATGAAAATAGAAACAAGTAAACTATCTTTTTACTTACTTCCCATACAAAGTATTGGTAAAAATGCATTAATGGCTTATTTTATGGCTGGTTTTCTTTTAATGCCATTATTTAATGTTTCTGGATTAGGAGATATTATTGGACAATCTACGCTGGTTTTGCTATTCAGAGCCTTTATTGTTACCATAATATTGGGAGCCATAGTTCATTATTGTACTAAAAGAGGTTTGTTTTGGAAAATATAAACAGGCTGCTTCAGATGTATTTTAGATGTAAGTATTACTTCATCTTCAAATGCCTTTCATTATTTATTTTATTTAATTAATTTAGCAAAATATTTTAATCAAAAAAAGAAAGTTATGCAAAAGTTTGTTTATGTATTGGTTTTACTAACCACTTTAGCTTGTACTAAAAAGGCTGCGGTTTCAAAAACGGAAGCAGTAGCTCCACCTACAACTATGGCAGCAGCACCAGCAGCAGCGCCTGCAGCGGCACCTGCCGCAGCTTTGGAAGTTTATACTGGTTCATTTAAAATGGAATCGAACGAGTACGTTCAAAAAGTGAGCGTAGGCGTAAAAGAAGGTTCATTGGCACTTATCGCTGATACGGGTGATTCTGCTCCATTAAAAGCCTCTGGAAAGGCTGATGTGTTTACAGCAAATATTCAGGGCTACGATGCCGAGGTAAGTTTCATGAGAACAGCTGGAAATGTATCAAACATTAAAATATCTGTTGGTGGTGGAGCGGTAGTTCTCACAGGAGCAAAGGAAAATTAATCCTAAAAAACCCTATTAACCCTATTAACCTAAGATATGTCAACTGAAAATAAAAAGAAGGACCATTCGCTGAAGCGTCGGGATTTTATCAAAACAGGAACATTGGCTGCCGCAGGATTCATGATCGTGCCTCGCTATGTTCTTGGAGGTAAAGGCTATGTAGCGCCAAGTGATAAACTGAACGTTGCTGCCATCGGCTCAGGTGGAAAAGGTGCCAGTGATATCGCCGAATTTGTCAAGGGAGGAAAGGTAAATATGGTGGCGCTTTGCGACGTTGATGATCGCGAGGCCGCTAAAACTTATGCATTACATCCTAATGCACCTAAATACAAGGATTTTAGAGTTATGTTGGAAAAGGAGGGTAGCAGAATTGATGCCGTTTCCGTTTCAACCCCTGACCACATGCATGCCATTCAAGCTTTAATGGCTATGAAAATGGG
>CANMVX010000118.1 GCA_947501115.1 Haliscomenobacteraceae bacterium | reverse complement strand
GGTGAAAAAGGTGATTGGGACTTTAATCTCAAGGCCGTTTATTGTATAGGAATCTTAGACTTTACCTTTGACAACGCTAAGTTTGATACGGATAAAGGTGAATATGAACATACCATAAAATTAAAAAACCAAAACGGGAAGACTTTTTACGAAAAATTGACCTTCATTTATTTTGAAATGCCAAATTTTATAAAAACGGAGGAAGAGCTGAAAACCCGATTAGATAAGTGGCTATATTTCATCAAACACCTGGAGGATTTCCAGGTTATCCCCAACATCATAGCAGATGAAGTATTCCAACAGGCATTTGATAAAGCAGAATTAGCCAAACTAGGTTCCGTAGAAATGGAAGAATATGAGCGTAGTTTAAAAGTATTCCGAGATTTAAATGGTGCTTTTACTACTGCCCGAGATGAAGGAAGAATCGCTGGAAGGAAAGCTGGAAAAACAGATTTAGCAAGATTTATGAAAGCAGAAAACGAAACCATTGAAAAGATAATTAAATATACCAGGTTGACAAAGGAAGAAATCGAAAAACTGTAATAGATTGATAATGAGTTCGTAAAGTTTCGGTAGAAAGGCGAAGCTTTGCATTTCTACCACACACGGCACTCTGCTGCTTATAAAGAATAAACCTGCACAGGCAGTAAATTTCTAATCTATATAATTTTAACTCTGCTTTTGTGGTGGGGTATCAGATTAATACTTTTTTACTGGCCTTTGCTAATATACCAGGGGTTATTTCATCTTCCAGGGCCATTCCTGTAATTACAGCATGTGCGTTATTTGCTCCATTAAGTAAGGGGTCAAGATATGTTGTTAATTGAGGTGATGTAATAAGCATTACACTCTTATTTAATAATTCAAAAAGAAAAAATTTTCCTTTATCTAAAACAGCAATATTGGCAGTGGTCATTGATTTAACATCTACTGAGAGTTCTCCATTATCTTTTTCCTTTAATTTAAAAACCCGCGAAGTAGCTGAACCATCAGGATTCAGAAATTTTCTTTCCGGAAGCCAACTTCTTCTATAAAGCCATTCATCTTCATGTACTAATTTTCTTTCTTCCATGCATTAATTTTTTTCGTTTAGCCATTGAATTAGCTCAGGTAAATTATGAAAGTCAAATGTTTGCTGCGTTGGTTTTCCGTTTTCAGGAAATAAAACAGAAACCGCACGATTTGCGTAAATAACTATTTCTAATGATTTGTTTTTTTCATTATTACGTAAATCCAACATTATTTCACCATTGGGACCAGGGGCGGTATGATATACTTTTTGCCCATGTTTTTCCAATAACAGGGTTAATTCAGTGGCTGTTTTCAAAGCGGAATCACTAGGTTCTTTTCCACCATCTTCGTCCCAATTATCTTTCAAGTCTTTATATAATAATAAAAGATTTAATGCACGCTGATTAATCCCTGCCGCTCTGGAAAATGAAACGACAATACTGGATGAAACCGGTTGAGGAATATCAATTAAATAATGCACGTTAACTAACCTGGTTTTGGTCTCTGTTATGTGTTCTGAAGTAGTATAGTTATCTGTTAAGGCTGGCATAAAATTTAGGATTTAGCATTTTTTTAAACATCATCGAAGTTGTTCTATGTGCACTTTCAAGCCAAAATGTAACATCTTCAATAATCATTTTTGATTTTTTTTCTACCGTTGTTGTCCAAATAACTGAAGGTTGCTGGTTATTATTATTTATACCGGTTGATATTTTGAGACTCATCATGGAGTCATCATTTAATTCAAAGTTCTGTTCAATATTGAAGCTTCTGGCTTTTCCAGGCAAATCATAATTATTGTGTATTTCGGTTTGCAAATTCTTAGCGATAAATTCTGATGGATCCATACCATTTAAATCCCAGGCGTCTATATATTGAAGTTTTACTACATTAAATGACAATTTGTCTTCATAACTTGCTTGTAAATCATTTATAGATTTAATTAAAAGTGGTTTATACCCGTTCGCCCATTCATAACCATATTCCACCTCATTTACAGCCAGGATACCCTGACCGTGTTGAATAACAGGCCAGGTAAATTCACCTTTCCAATATTGATGCATTGCTGTGCCAAATACGTTGAATGGCATTTCATCTAATATTAATTTTTTATGGACAGGAAATTCAGAATTTACCCTATCTGCAAATTTGCCTTGTGCCAAATCATACCCGGAATCGTAAGGATTTCCGCTGTCGTCGAGAGTAGATTCCCATCGAAGTTCAAAAATTACTTCCTTTAGGGGAGCATTTTTAAGTTTATTTTTGCTCATAATCCAATAATTTCAAATCTTTTTCTTTTTAAACAGTTTTAAACTTATGTCAGAATGATGATTGTTGCTTATCCAGTAATGAGCTATCCTTAAAATATATAATATAAGACTATTTCGGGTAATTACCTATAATATCTTCTTGTTTTTGAAAAATGATTAGAAAATCAAGCAAATAAGTATGATTAAGTACTCGAGTTTGCTTGCGCACAAATTGAATAAAACCCAGATTTTGGGAATGTGTCGAAGAAATAAACAGTAACTTACCAGGTTTAAAGACAGGTAAACATATTATTTTTATAAAGTGATAACCCAACAAGAAATTGAAATTATCAGAATTTTACACTAGCGGATAGACCTTAAAACCTGGGTTGAGGAATAAAAAACGGTCATTAATAATGATTAAGCTCTACCACTATAGAATGTCAAATTACAGAATAGTGGATGAATATTTTAATTATTTAATAAATCTTTAGAGGTGGCCAATGCAATGACCCTGCCATTTTCGCCAACGGCATTGTAGAAATGATAAACAACGCCCTTCCATTTGACTACCCAGGGCTTATGTGCATACGTTTTGTCATATTTTTCTGAAGGTGCTATCAAATCTGGACCATTCCAGTCTGTCCAGTGGATGAGATCATAAGAACAGGCAAATCTTTCAAAAGCACCAGGTTTCCAGAAGGCGCCAAAATAAAATAGGACATAGATATCCCCAATTTGAGCTATTTGAGCATCACCACAAATTCCTTTGCCTTTGGTAATCACAGGATCTTTCCCAAACCGTTTCCAGTGAATCATATCCCTGGAAACCGCCATACCAATACTTTCATAGCGGGCAGTATCCCCTTTTGCGTTGTAATACATGACAAAAGGGTAACCGGTATGTTGTTTATGATCCCTTATAACCAGACTTTTGTAAATAGTCTTATTTTCAAACCATCTGGCATCGTCATCATCAGGTGAAAGAATAGGATTATGATTGCTTTCCCATATTTTCGGTTTCGACACTACGGGAGAGGTGGCCAGACCAATTTTCAGGGTACCAGATTCATAGCCTGCCGTATTTCCCCCCAGATAAGTCATCCAGAATTTGTTCTGATATTTTTCCACGGCATAATCACCTTCCCACCGCGTATTGACTAGAGAAACATAACCCGCTTTTTGATTGGCGTCCCAGGTGTTTTCTGAAAATGCCATTATTTTCCCTTTTGGTTTCCAGTTCAGGAGGTCATCACTTTCCGAGAGCCACGTTTCATAACCTTTCCCGTCAAAAACAATATAAGTCATATACCATCGCTTGTTTTTACGGAAAATAGTAGGGCTGTCCACCAATTTATTTGTATCAGGATGCTTAAAAACCACACCATATTTGAACGGCGTTTTAATCTCATTATAAATGCGTTCCATTTCTTCCGGTGGCACTTCCTTGTTTGAAGCATCTTTCACCAAATTTCCGGCGAACAAAAAACTAAGAATAAAAAGCAGGATATATTTCATGGTATAAAAAGTATGTTGAAGTCATCAGATATGGCCACCTGATTAAAGATAGTAAAATACAACATCATTAACCAACTTACTTTTCCATAAAGAATCTATTTGAGGTAAAATGAATAAATAAACGAGTTATTCGAAAAATATTTGCTAAAATGACTTTTATTTTGTTCTTTTGTTTAAAATGGATGGTTTATTTGCAGTATATTTAAAAAAAATAACCTTATGTTATTGCAATTTTCAATTAAGAACTTCAAAACCTTTAAGGAAAAGGCTACATTAAGTTTAATTGCGAGTAATTACGACAAAGTAACCAGAGAGAATCAAAATATTCACTTAGACGAATTATTCGGAGTTAGAATTTTAAAAAGTGCGGTTATTTATGGTGCAAATGCAAGTGGCAAAAGCAAATTGTTTGAAGCATTTGGATTCATGAGAAACTTCGTCATTAATTCTTCTAAAGATTCACAAAAAGGAGAAGAAATTAATGTTTTTCCATTTCAATTAAACATTGAATCAGAAAATGAACCCTCTGAATTTGAAATCATTTTCATTTATAATAAAATTTTATATAGGTATGGCTTTGAAACTAATCGGAATATAATTATTTCTGAGTGGCTATATTCAAAACCAAAAACCAAGGAAGTTGAACTGTTCTATAGGGATGGAAACAATTTTAATACTCATGTGAAAAGTTTCACAAAAGGGGGTACAGTTGCCAAAGAGGGTTTAGTTCGAGATAATGCTTTGTTAATTTCTGTTGCAGCTCAATTTAACGAAAAGACAGCTATCGATGTCATCGACTGGTTTAAAAGACTAAAAATTATTTCCGGACTAAACGAAAGTGGGTATCAGGGTTATTCCTTGGTTAAATCTGAAAACCCACATCATAGAATAAAGATTTTGGATTTACTAAAAGCAGCGGATTTTGGAATTCAAGACATTAAACTACAAAAATTAGACATAGATAGTTTACCTAAACCGATGCCCAATGAGCTAAAAAATAAAATTATTAAAGAAGTTAATGAAGAGAGAAAGGAATATATATCTGATGTATTAACTATTCATAAAAAATATGACAGTTATCAAAAAGCCATTGGATATGTTCATTTTTCAATGGATAATGATGAGTCTTCTGGAACTAAAAAGTTTTTTGCATTAACCGGGCCTATTTTGGATGTACTTGAAAATGGATACACCTTAATTATTGACGAACTTGATTCTAAACTACATCCAAATCTTGTTTGTGAGATTGTTACCCTTTTTAACTCAAGCGATATCAATAAAAATAATGCCCAATTAATTTTTAATACTCACGATACTAATTTATTAAGTTCAGAATTATTTCGGAGGGATCAGACATGGTTTACAAGTAAAGATAAATATGGAGCTGCAAAACTCTATTCTCTTGCAGACTTCAAATCCGATGAAGTAAGAAAATCAGAACCTTTTGAAGACAATTACATTAAAGGGAAATATGGAGCTGTTCCATTTCTTGGGTATTTTGAAACGTTAAAATCTTTATTGTCGCAAAATGAAAATGAAAAACAAACAAGCTGAACAAAATGCAGCTAAACTGAGACATAAAGAAAAATTAAAAGCAAATAGAAGAAGTCAGCCGGATTTAGAACGCAAGGAAGCTTTTTTGAATATTAAGCCTACCATTTTAATTGTATGTGAAGGCAAAAACACTGAACCTTCTTATTTCAATCACTTTAGACTAACCTCAGCAAAGGTTGTGCCAGTTGGTTTAGGATTTAATACTATATCATTAGTTAACAGGGCTATAGAACTGTCACAACATAGTAAATATGAACAAGTCTGGTGTGTGTTTGACAAAGATGATTTTGCTGAGGACCATTTTAACAATTCAATTCAAAGGGCTGTAGCAAACAATTTAAACGTTGCTTATTCAAATCAAGCTTTCGAATATTGGCTGATTTTACATTTTGATGATCATCAAAGTGGTGGTATGCATAGGAACGATTATAATGATAAGTTGAATCTGCTTATATCATCATTCCAAATAGAGTATGATGGAAACGGAAGTAAAATAATCGAAGAAGATTTTTATGAAATTTTAGATGGAATGGATGAAAAAACTGGAATCCCAAGAATTTCATTGGCTATAAACAGAGCAGAAAGAAACTATCAATTATTTGACCATATAAACCCTGCAAAAGAAGAGTCCTCTACTACCGTTTTTCTTCTGGCTAAAGAATTGTTAAAATATAGGTGAAGAATAAATTCATTTAAATCTTTAGTACATTATTTAAATCCGTTTATCCAGGCACCAATTTTTTAAAAAAGGTTATATTCCATTGACTGCCATATAATTTACACCGGTCCGACTAAACCTTTTGATCATGCTTTGGTCTAATATAAAAACACTGTAAATGCGACCATTTTTCATTCTAATCACAGCATTCATCCTTTTGCAGCCATTAAATGCTCAATCTCTTTATTTCCCACCAGCAACTGGAAGCACCTGGGATACTATTTCGCCAAAAACGCTGGGGTATTGTCAAACGAACATTGACCGCTTGTACGAATTCTTAGAGGCAAACAACACCCGGGCATTTATATTACTCAAAAACGGCAAAATAGTCCTCGAAAAATATTTTGGTACCCATACCCAGTTAACTCCCTGGCAATGGGCTTCGGCAGGTAAAACCATAACTGCCTTTATGGTGGGTATGGCGCAACAGGAGGGGTATTTGTCCATTGATGACACTACTTCAACTTATCTGGGTAAAGGATGGACAGATTGTACGCCAAAACAAGAGGAAAAGATTACTATTAGGCATCAGCTAACTATGACTTCCGGACTTGATGACAAGGTGCAGGATCATTATTGCACCCTTGACACTTGCTTAATTTACAAAGCAGATGTGGGAACCCGCTGGGCATATCACAATGGACCCTATACATTGCTGGACAAAGTTATGGAAAAGGCTACCGGACAAACGCTGAACAGTTACACCACGCAAAAATTAAAAACCCCGATAGGAATGACCGGCTCGTTTATTCCATTTGGCTATAATAATGTATATTTTAGTACGGCCAGAAGTATGGCAAGATTTGGATTGTTGATTTTAAATAAGGGAAAATGGGGTGGAAACCAGATTATGACAGACAGTACTTATTTTAACCAAATGGTAAATCCTTCGCAAACCATCAATAAGTCTTACGGTTATTTATGGTGGTTGAATGGAAAGCAGTCCTATATGTTACCGACCTCACAAACGGTATTTCCAGGTTTTTTAAATCCTAATGCACCTGCTGATATGTTTGTAGCTATGGGCAGAGATGGCCAGTTTTTAAACGTAATTCCAGGTCAGCAGATGGTCATGATAAGAATGGG
>CANMVX010000117.1 GCA_947501115.1 Haliscomenobacteraceae bacterium | reverse complement strand
TACATAGGAAAAAGTAAAAATATTCAAAAAAGAGTAGCTTCACATTTTTCAGATTACACGGAAAAAGCATCAAAATTGCAACGATTAGTTTATGACATAGACTTTGAAGAAACAGGTTCTGAATTAGCCTCACTCATTTTAGAATCTTATCAAATAAAAAAAATAATGCCGGAGGTTAATAAGGTACAAAGAGCAAAATCATATCAGTATATTGTTTTTAGCTACCTGAATAATCAAGGCTATTTATGTTTTGATATAAAACAGAAAAAAGATTTCAAGAAGAATAAAAAAGTGGAAATTCTCTCTGAATACAGTAAAATTACCATTGCAAAGAGCAGATTAAACGCTTACAGGCAGGAATTTAACCTATGTGATCATTTGATGGAAGGTGATTCGTTATTTGGCATTCCTTGCTTTCACTATAAAATAAAACAGTGCGCTGGTGCTTGTTGCTCAAAGGAAGAGGTAACTTCTTATAATGAACGTGCAGAATTAGCAAAATTGAAATTGAAAAAGAGTTTAGATGGCAGTTTTTTAATCATAGATGAGGGAAGAACAAAGGGAGAAAAATGTATCATTGCTGTTCAAAGCGGTCAATTCTATGGCTATGATTATATTGAGGAAGAATTATTTCAAGATTCACTTGGTCAATGGGAAGAGTTCATTAAAAAATATCCTGAAAATGGAGAAATAAATCAAATTATAAGCAGATATATGACTAAAAACAAAGTAACAACCATCACAATATAGGCATTAAGAAAAAGTGTACATTGATAAATAGGTTTTCATTTCGTCGTGAATTTTTTCAGCCTCTTTCGCAGCGGCCTCCTCAAAATCATTTCCTTTAGAGGCATAAATGATAGATCTTCCTACATTTACTAAAAGACCTGCTTCTTTTGTCAACCCGAAAGCGGAAATCTCCTTTAAATCCCCCCCCTGAGCACCAACACCGGGAATAAGGATAAAATGATTAGGTATAATTTTACGAATCTCGGCTAGTTCATTTGGGTGAGTGGCGCCAACGACAAACATTGTATTTGCTTCATTTCCCCAATTTTTTGCCTCGCTAATGACTTTCTGGTATAATTTTTCCCCGGATTCGAGCGTCAGGAATTGAAAATCTTTACTCCCAGGATTTGAAGTAAGGCCCAGAATGACAACCCATTTATCGGGATATTCATAAAAAGGGATAATAGAATCGCTACCCATATATGGAGCAACGGTTACTGCATCGGCCTTATGATAATCAAAAATAGCTGAAGCATATTTACCTGAGGTATTGCCGATATCCCCCCTTTTTGCATCGGCAATAACAAAATGCGAAGAAGGAATATAGGCCAGCGTTTCTTCCAGTATTTTCCATCCGGAAGAACCCAGACTTTCATAAAAAGCCAGGTTTGGTTTATAAGAAACACAATAATCCTTCGTACAATCGATAATCCTTTTATTAAATTCCAACAAATCTTTAGGAGATTTACCTAAAGAACCTGGTAAAAGATTAAGATCAGGATCCAATCCTATACAGAGATATGATTTTTTTTCAAAAATATGCTTAATCAGCGAGGCACGGTTCATACAAATTGAAACTAAATTTTAAGTCCATTTACAGCTTCGACCCCAATAATTTGAGGGATTTTACCTTTAATTGCATCCTCTAAGCCAGCCCTCATAGTAATAAAAGACATAGAACAACTTTCGCAGGCACCCAACCATTTAATTTTAACAATAAAATCATCGGTGAGTTCGACGAATTCGACATCGCCGCCATCTACCCTTAGATGTGGCCTAACACTTTCCAACGCATTTTCAATAAGCGGATAAAGAAGTTCTTTTGACATGGATGACATTAGGCATTAGATATTTGAATGAATATTAATTTTAAGTAAAGTAGCCTTAGCAATTTCGTTAAAAACAGGTTGAATTAAATCTGCCTGCTGATTAAGGTAAGCAGGTAAACCATTGTCACCTCCTTCCCTGATACCTTGAATCAAAGGTACCTGACCTAAAACGTTGGTATTTCCATAAGAAGCCAGCTTTTGCCCACCACCCTGACCGAAGAGGAAATATTTTCTGTCAGGATTTTCAGCAGGAGTGAACCAGGACATATTTTCAACTACGCCAATAATCGGTACATTTACAGAAGGTAATTGAAACATATTCAGCGCTTTAATGGCATCAACGACTGCGACTTCCTGAGGCGTAGTTACAATAATAGCACCGGTTAGCTGGACCGTTTGAACCAAACTAAGCTGAACATCACCGGTACCTGGAGGGAGATCAACGATTAGAAAATCTAATTCAGGCCATAAAGTATCCAGAAAAAATTGTTTAATAATCCCAGATAATCTTGGACCTCTCATAACTACGGCCTGTTCAGGTTCAATAATGAAACCCATAGAGATAAGAGGCATACCAAAGGCAACCAGAGGTTTGATTTTAGGTTGGCCGTTTACCGTATCCACTTCTGGTCTTTTTCCTGACAGACCTAACATAGTAGGTATGGATGGACCATAAAGATCAGCATCCAGAATGCCCGTTTTAAATCCGGCGGCTTTTAAAGCAAGCGCGAGATTGACTGAAACCGTAGATTTTCCGACCCCGCCCTTTCCAGAACCAACGGCAATAATATGTTTAATCTGTGGTAACAGATTATTGTCAGGAGCTGGTATTGAAATTTTATCATTTACCAGATGGACATGAACATTCAGCGCTGGATAAATGGTGTTAATTTCTTGGACACATTTGAAGTGTAATTCTGATTTTTCAGAACTATTCAAGCCAAAAACATGAAGATTAAAGAAAAGATTATTTTCTTCCAATCTAAGTTGATTGACTATATCAGACGACACAATATCCTTCCCTGTTTTAGGATGAAGAACATTTTTTAGTATTTTAGTAATTTCCTGGATATCCATCATGGATTTTTAACTTTATCAAAGGTAGTAATTTATAAAACAACATGACATAAAAATCGGTTTTAAGACTTACCTTTGCGATGCTATGAGAATACATAAGGATATAAATAATTTACCCGTTTTCAAACAAGCGGTAATAACGATCGGATCATTTGACGGTGTCCATTTAGGACATAAAAAATTGATAAATAAAGTTAATCGTCTTGCAAAAAGTACGGGTGGGGAAAGTGTATTAATAACTTTTGACCCACATCCAAGGCAAATTGTCTTCCCTGGAGATGATTTTCAGCTACTTTCCACCATTGAGGAAAAAATAATTTTACTTGAAAAATTAGAAGTAGATCATCTGGTTATTGTTCCTTTTACGGTAACTTTTGCTCAGCTCAGTGCAGATGAATACATAGAAATGTTTTTGGTTAAATTATTTAAACCAAGATATATTGTTATTGGGTACGACCATAGGTTTGGATTAAGCAGGCAGGGCGACATTCATTTTTTAAAATGGCACGGGGCTAAATTTGGCTATGAGGTTATAGATATCGAGAAACAAGAAATAGAAGAAATAGCTATTAGCTCAACCAAAATAAGAAGAGCTTTACTTCAAGGTGATATTAAACAAGCCAATTTACTTGCTCAAGATCACTATATTTTAACTGGAGAAGTTGTTCATGGTGACAAAATGGGAAAGAAATTAGGATTTCCAACCGCTAATCTTCAAATTTCTGACAAACACAAATTAATTCCTTCTGACGGTATATATGCCGTTTGGGTTCATATTGATAAAGTTCAATATGAGGGTATGTTATATATTGGTCATCGACCCAGCATTGATTCAAAGCGATCATTAAGGATTGAAGTCAATATATTTGATTTCGATAAAGATATTTATGGCAAAAAAATTAGTATACTTTTAGTAGAATTCTTGAGGTCAGACCAACAACTTGACACTTTGGATAAACTATCAAAAATAATTTCTGAAGATAAAATTCATGCAAAAGCTGTTTTAGCACAGGCAAATAAAATAGAGCCAAAGAAAATTAATCCAGAAATAGCTATCGTTATTTTAAATTTTAATGGTAGAGATTGGCTGGCGAAATTCCTTCCAGATGTTATAAAATATAAATTAGACCATGCTAAAATTATCATTGCTGATAATTTTTCCACGGACGATTCTGTTGCTTTTTTAAATAAAAATTTTGGTAACGACATTGAAATTATAACCCTTCCGGAAAATACTGGTTATGCGGGAGGTTATAATGAAGCGTTAAAGATGATACAGGCAGATTATTTCCTATTGCTTAACTCTGATGTATCTGTCACTGAAAATTGGATGAATCCCCTATTGGAAGTCATGGAAGCAGACTACAACGTTGCCATTTGTCAGCCAAAGATTCTTTCTTTTGATGAGCCTACGAAATTTGAATATGCAGGTGGAGCCGGAGGTTGGCTTGACATTCTTGGTTATCCGTTTTGTAAGGGAAGAGTATTAGGTCATATTGAAAATGACTTAGGGCAATATGATTATCCGTCGGAAATATTTTGGGCCAGTGGCGCTGCTTTCATGATTCGGGCCCCTTTGTTCAAAGCGATAGGTGGCTTTGATGCAAACTATTTTGCGCACATGGAAGAAATTGATTTGTGTTGGAGAGTCAAAAGAGCAGGCTTCAAGGTGATGGTCGTTCCTGATGCTATCATTTATCATGTTGGGGGTGGCACCTTAGACTACGACTCCCCGAAAAAGGTTTATTTGAATTTTAGAAATTCACTATATACCTTAATGAAAAATGAACCAATCACGCATTTATTATGGAAAATTCCAGCCAGATTTATTTTGGACGGTTTTGCAGCCATTTTATATCTGGTCACTAAGGACAGACATTTTGTAATGTCCATATTGAAAGCCCATATTTCTTTTTATAAAAATTTCAGAAGGGTATTACAAAAGCGAGCTGAAGGAAATTCTTTGGTAAGGGCACTGAGAACCAAAGAGAGGAACACTGTCGTTGGAAGATATTCAAAATTGATTGTTTTGGATTATTACTTATTTAATAAAAAAACCTTTAAGGAAATAATTCAAAATGAAAACGAACATTGATATTTTATATAGCGACGAAGACATCGTGGTAATTAACAAACCCTCTGGTATGTTGAGTATTCCCGACAGATTTGAAGCGTCCAAAGAAAATTTATCTGTTTTATTGAAAACTCATTTCAATGGTGATATTTTTGTAGTTCACAGAATAGACAGAGAAACCAGTGGCATATTATGTTTTGCGCGAACGGCAGAGTCTCATAAACATTTAAATAATCAGTTTTTAATTCACAAGGTGGATAAAACTTATTATGCGTTTATTGATGGTCATCTTGACGAAGAGGAAGGAAAGATTGATGCAAGAATTGCACCCCATCCTTATCAGGAAGGTAAAATGATAGCGGGAAAAGTTGGAAAAGAGGCTTTAACTCATTATAAAGTTTTGGAAAAATTTAGATTAGGCTCTTTTGTAGAAATTAAAATTGAGACGGGAAGAACGCATCAAATCAGAACCCATTTTAAATTCATAAATCACCCATTATTGGTGGATTCAATTTATGGAAAAAGGGAGGCTGTTTTCGGGAAGGATATTAAAGGACATAAATACCACGCCATCGTAAAACCAGAAGAGGAAGATAGACCATTACTTCATCGATTGTCATTACATGCTGGTAAATTAGGACTAATTCACCCTACAAAAGAAATAAAAATGGAATGGGAAGCTCCCCTACCAAAAGATATGAAAGCCACTTTAAACCAATTAAAAAAATGGAATAAAATATAATTTATTCCATTTTTTTAATTGAGGTATATTTTAATGAATGATTGCTGAAGTGGCTCCGCGAGGTATTCTAATTTCTTCAACAAGATCCTGAATGTGTTGTGGAGGAGGTGGAGTAAACTTGCTGATGATAATTGAAACCACAAAATTTAGCATCATTCCCAGCGTTCCAATGCCCTCCGGAGAAATACCAAACCACCAATGATCCTTATTGTTAAGTTCAGGATTCATGAATTTAAAATAAATGAGGTAACCGAGGGTGAAAATAAGTCCTATAATCATACCAGCGATAGCACCTTCCTTATTCATTCTTTTTGAAAATATACCCATAATAATAATTGGAAAAAAGGATGCGGCGGCCAGACCGAAGGCAAAAGCTACCACTTCCGCCACGAATCCGGGCGGATTTACCCCAAAATAACCAGCTACAACCACAGCAAAAATAGCAGAGATTCTGGCATATAGAAGTTCACTTTTCTCAGAAATATTAGGAGCCAGGGCATTTTTCAATAAATCTCGACTTATTGCCGTAGAAATAACAAGCAATAAACCAGCGGCGGTAGAAAGCGCTGCAGCTAATCCACCGGCGGCTACCAAAGCAACTACCCAATTGGGTAAACCGGCAATCTCAGGATTTGCCAAAACCATAATATCTTTATCTATGGTTAACTCATTTTTAACTTTATCTTTTTGGTATAGAATCATACCATCCTGATTTTTATCCTCAATAGTAATAAGCCCTGTTTTCTGCCAGTTTTGTACCCAGGTAGGAAGAGATTCAATTTTTTGACCGTTTATATTGGTTATCATATTGTAGATACCAAACACCCCAACGGCAGGCGCCGTTGTATATAAAATAGCGATAAACAACAAAGCATAACCAGCTGATTTCCTGGCATCTTTAACCTTAGGTACAGTAAAAAATCTTACAATAACGTGAGGTAAACCCGCTGTGCCAACCATTAAAGCAGCCGTTATAAAAAACATATCCAACATTCCCTTACTTCCAGAAGTATAGGCTATAAAGCCTAGTTCAGTAAGTAATCCATCTACTTTATCCAAGAGATAGGTACCATCATTTAAGGTACCACCAAAGCCCAATTGAGGAATTGGATTTCCTGTAAGTTGTAAACTTATAAAAATAGCGGGTACCATGTAGGCAAAAATCAAGACACAATATTGGGCAACCTGAGTATAGGTAATTCCTTTCATACCACCCAGAACCGAATAGAAAACAACGATAATCATACCGATTATAACCCCTGTATTGATATCAACCTCAAGGAAACGTGAAAAAACAATCCCCACTCCCCTCATCTGACCAGCCACATAAGTAAAAGAAATAAAAATGGCTGCGACAACGGCTACTAACCTGGCTGTTTGGGAATAATACCTGTCACCAACAAAATCAGGCACGGTATATTTTCCAAATTTCCTTAAATAAGGGGC
>CANMVX010000116.1 GCA_947501115.1 Haliscomenobacteraceae bacterium | reverse complement strand
ATGGGACTTGAAGGAGTCTGTAAATTAATACCCAACGCTTTCAATTTCTCCTCAGGACTATAATTCTCCTGTGCCTCCATAGTAAAGTGAGTTAAAATGACGATAAACAAACAAAACCAATACTTCATTTTCAATCTTATTTTTAAAAATAAACACTAAGTTAATAAAATTTCTTTTGTTCTACCATCACATTCTTATTTCGACTAAAACATTTTAGTTATTTATCCACGTCTTCTTTAAGAGGAATACTGCGCCACCAGGTAGCCAAAGAAGAACCGGAAATATTCATCCAGGGGCCGAAAACAGCTGCTGCCAATCCAACCGTAGCAATTTTATTCATGGTGAGCGCAATTCCAGAAGCTAAACCGGCATTTTGCATCCCAACTTCAATAGCGACTGTTCGACAATCCCGCTGATTCAGGCCAGCTAATTTACCTCCGAGATACCCGAGAAAATAACCTAGTAAATTATGAAGTATGGCAGCAAGAATGAGAGATAAACCCACTTGAAGTAATCCATCACGTCCATTTGCCGTAATAATCGTTACAATAATCGCAATACCGGCCATAGAAATAATCGGCATAGCAAGGTCTAACCATTTTGCTTTACCATGGAAAAAGTAATTAAATATTAAGCCGGCTCCAATAGGTAAAATAACCATGTTGGCTATATCCAGCATCATCTTCCATAAATCAATGGGAATGTATTGACCAGCAAGTTGTTGCATTAAAAAAGGAGTTATAAAAGGAGCTGCAATGGTTGCAATAGCTGTAAGCGTGACTGACAAAGGCACATTGGCATTGGCGATATAAGACATCACGTTGGAAGCCAGTCCGCTGGGTGCACATCCAATGAGGATAACCCCAGCTGCAATTTCAGGAGGGAAATTAAATAATTTTGCTAATCCAAAACCCAGGAAAGGCATAATAGTAAATTGACAAAGTAGCCCAACGACTACCGCCTTCGGCATTTTAAGAACCCCTAGAAAGTCTTGCATAGACATAGTAGTTCCCATCCCAAACATAATGATCTGAAGCAAAGGGATAATGAGAACTTTTGGCTTGAATGTTCCAATCTCAATAAATAAAACTGGGTAAAACATGGCGAGAGAAACTGAGCTAAAAATGACGACAGTAAAGGTAAATCCTTTCAAAAAAGGGTGTAATCGAATGCCTAATGAAAGTAATAAAAAGGCTACGCTTAATGGGATTCCTACTAATGTCCCCTTTCCCATAAGCACTAAAACAGCTATCATCACAAATAGAAAAATGGAGGCGAACAAACAAATTTTAAAGAGTTTTTTCATTTTAATTGGCATTGTTAAATGATAAGCTTCTTCATTTTCTCTAAAATGAAGAAGCTTAGTTGTGGTAATATAGAAAATAATTATTATTAAGTGAAACACAATAGGTAGAATTGATAAAAGCAATCAAGACAAAAAGTGTCTTTTTCCTATCTGAAAAGTATAGATTTAAGGGATAAAAGCTTAATAACAACAGACAGTCTAACATAGTACAATAACAAAAAAGATGATAAATAATTCATAAAAAATACAATATCATATACTTACACATAAAAATAAATTATTTACATCATTCCCTTTTCAAAGGACAGAATACCCAAAATAGATATTGATAATCATCCAAGTACTGATGAGGTCGATAATGTTTTCAAAAAATTAGTCCAACTTGCACAAAAATGCCCATGTTCATTGTCTTACTTTTTTGGGGATTTTATGCCCACCGATTATTAAATAACCTGGCTATTTATGCATTACCTACCTCCATGATTTCCTTTTATCAAACGGAAGAAGCCTATATAATGGAACATGCGGTTGATCCGGATAAACGACGTTACGCCTCTCCTTTTGAAGCCGCGCGTCACTACATCGATTTTGAAAAATATGGCTCTGCCCCGTATGATTCCTTACCCCCAAAATATACCGACGCCATTTTTAAATATCACACCTTATATCTGGTTCAAAATAAAGATACTATTCATTTTAAAAAGGAAGGTCTGGAAATGATGGGATACAAGCAAATTTTTAAAAAATACATATCGCCTAAACTACCCGACGGGGAATGGGAAATGCCAAGGGATAGTTTATTTAAACTTTTAGCAGAAGGCAAAGAAAAAACGGGAGAATTCATCTTTGAAGACCAATTAAATGGACATGGAATTTTACCATGGCACCTGATGCGTATGCAAAAGAGGCTGACCGAGGCATTTATCAAAATGGATAAACCGCGTATTTTACAGCTTTCCTCTGAAATAGGGCATTATATCGGTGATGCGCACGTTCCCTTGCACACCACCCAAAATTATAATGGACAACTCACTGACCAAATTGGAATCCATGCCCTTTGGGAAAGTCATATTCCAGAATATTTCGCAGAATCAACCTATCAACTCTGGACAGGAAAAGCTATATATTGGGAAAACCCGGAAGTTGCATTTTGGGAAATATGCAAGGAAAGCCAGCGAATGGTTGCAGATGTTTTGCTACTGGAAAAACAAGTTCGGGATACATTTCCAACGGACAAACAGTGGTGTTATGTTATTCAGGGAAAGGGAACTATTAAAAAACCCTGTATAGATTTTTCTAAAGCTTATCAACAGGCCATGGATGGAATGGTCGAAAAACAAATGAAAAAAACAATTCAAGCCATTAGCAGCAGCTGGTACACCGCCTGGGTTGACGCAGGGCAACCAAACCTAAACAAACTGAATACAAAGCCAATAAAGAAGATTTTAAAACCGAAACAAAATAAAGTCTAGTTTCGTTATATTTTGCTAACACCAAAAAGTAACATGAAAAAACTAATCTTACATCAGGCTAACACAAGAGGAGAAGCGAATCATGGCTGGCTTAAAAGTTTTCATTCTTTCAGCTTTGCAAATTATTATAATCCGGAAAGAATGAATTTTGGGGTATTACGCGTTTTAAATGATGATACCGTTTCTGGTGGAATGGGATTCGGGAAACACCCACATGATAATATGGAAATTATTAGTATTCCATTAGAAGGTGATTTGGAACATCAAGACAGTATGAACAATACTACAATAATAAGGAAAGGGGATATTCAGGTAATGAGCGCTGGAACAGGTGTTTACCATAGTGAATACAATAAAAATAAAGATGAAACGGTAAAATTCCTACAAATATGGGTTTTTCCAAATAAGAAAAACGTAACGCCCCGGTATGACCAGATTAGCTTGAATATAGAGGAAAGAAAAAATAAGTTACAGCAGATTCTTTCGCCTAATGCGGAGGATGAGGGCGTTTGGATTCATCAGGACGCCTGGTTTCATCTTGGTAATTTTGATAAAGGGCAAAATGTACAATACCAAATGAAAAAAGAAGGCAACGGACTATATGCTTTTATACTAAAAGGTTCATTTGCCATTGACGAACAAGAAATGGCGCTTCGTGATGGACTTGGTATAACAGGAACGGATCAAATTGATATTATAGCAAAAGAAGATGATGCAGAAATACTGCTTATGGAAGTACCGATGAACCTAGATTAAAGTAATTTCCGACGGACCATTTCAGATTTTACGAGATTTAATTCCCTGGACATATCTCCGGTAACACTACTGTTTTCTTCAGCACGGCGAATCAAATAAGGAATTACCTCTTTAATCTGACCATAAACCACGTATTTCCCAACATTCAAACCCGCATTCGCCAGATTGAACGTAAGGATGTCACTCATTCCCATTAATTGGCAGAAATATAAGTTGTGGTGATTGAACGGAATGGATTTTTTGGCCATTTCTTCAACCTGAATAGACACGCTGTGAACATTATGGGAAGCATTCATAGAAGCCATTTCCTGATAATGGTCCAGGCAGAACTGGATACCATCATTGAACGACTGGTCTGTAAATTCTTTGGAAGTGTGAATGGGTGATTCATAATGTAAATCTTCCGCTCTTTTATTTTCCTTTTCCATGTAAGCTCCTCTAACCAATTTGGCACCGAGGACAAACTTTTTTTCTTTTGAAAGATGGAAACTTTCCTTTAGAAAAGAGAGACGATCTTTCCTGTACATTTGGAAAGTATTATAAATAATTGCCTTTTTGCCGTTATATTTTTCCATCATGGCATTGGCCAGGTCATCGATAGGTTGTTGAATCCAGGATTCTTCTGCATCAATTAAAACAGAAACATTTTTCTCTGCAGCTAAGGCACATAAACTTTCTACGCGATTTTTGAATCTGTCGAAGGCTAATTTTGCTTCTTCCGACAATATTTTCCCCAATGCGATATCTTCTAAAATTTCTTGTTTAACAAGGCCAGTTAACTTGATACTAACGAAAGGATTGAATCCTGAGCTTTGAGCAAAATCAATGGCTCTTTTAGCTTCCTGCAAGGTAAAATCGAATTCCTCTTCCGAACTTTTACCTTCTGCGCCATAATCGAGGACAGAAAAGATTTGCTGTTTGCCCAATCTTTCAATGACTGATAAACTTTCTTTGAGAGAAGTTCCCCCACAGAATTGTTTAAAAATAGTCTGTTTAATGATGTCTCCTACAAAAGGGAAAGACCAATGAAGCGCAAACATACCTATTTTAGAACCTATATTTACGAGGAAAGGTACGTTCATACCTTTGAAGAGCCAATAACTCTGCTTCAACTCTGCATTATTCTTATCGCGGAAAGCGATAGAAATGTCCTTAAAATCGGGAATAAAAACCTTATTTTCCATATTAAAGATCTGATGTCCAAATATCCCATGATTTAATAGCTTGAAGCACAAGCATTTCATGTCCATTACAAGTTTTTGCTCCTCTGGCCTTACCTTGTTTTAGGAACAGCGTTTCCTCTGGATTATAAATAAGGTCGTATAAAAAGTGTCTTGGAGTCAACAAAGAATAAGGAATAGCAGGAGATTCATCGACATGGGGCGACATTCCGAGCGGTGTAGTTTGAATAATCAATCTATTCAAATTCATGATATCAGGTGTCAGATCCTCATAAGTAATGCCATCAGGAGTAGGGGTTCTGGAAACAAGTGTTGGGAGAATACCCATTTTAGGCAACTGATAGAGAACAGCTTTGGCCGCACCTCCATTTCCCAAAACCAATGCATTATTTATCATTGATGCATCTTTGTGCTGAAGGAATTTATTTAAAGACCCTCCAAAACCAAATACATCAGAATTATAACCCACCAGACCCATCTGGGTACGTTTTATTACATTTACCGCACCTACCGCAGCAGCTTCCTCATTTAAATCATCCAAATAAGGAATGACTGCCTTTTTATAAGGAATGGTTACATTAACCCCAAGGAGATTGGGATACATGCTAAACAATTCAGGAAGAAGAGAAATATCAGGAATAGGAAAAACGTCATAATAGAAGTCCTGAATATTTTCCTTATCAAATTTATCGGCAAAAAACTGTTTTGAGAAAGAATGAGATAAAGGAAATCCAATTAAGCCCAAGCCTTTTTTACCCACAGGTTCTTTTTCAAAAGGCAACCATGATACGTTAGTAGTCATCAAGTTAAATTATTTTTGAACACGTTTCAATTCTAATCTATCGAAAATGAACATGAGGGAAGCCCCCAAAACCATTAAAAAAACGGCCATTAAAAGTTGTGGATTTTCAATTCCTATATGGAATGGAGAAACACTTTTTTCTAACAAAGCCACTTCCTCCCCCTCGGAATTAGTTCTCCACGAAACTATAATTTTCCAAGGCCACACTTTGTTCAGTGAACCAAGCATAAATCCAGTTAAAAGGGCCAGGGTAGGATTCGGGTAAAATTTAAATAACCAGGAAAGAAACCTTGAAAAAGTAGCTAATCCCAATAAGCAACCTAGTCCAAAAACAAAGACTATTAATAAATAACCTGTATTGAAATCAATCAAAAGATTTTTGACTGACCCGACTACAAAGGCATACATACCAAGTAAAAGTAAAATAAAGGAGCCAGAAATTCCGGGTAATAGCAAAGCGGAAATAGCAATGGTACCTGAAATAAACACAAACCAAAGCGCTTCATTTCCATTTGTTGGGGATACCACGGTATATAAATAAGCAATGACTGTTCCAAAAACAAAAAGTCCGATGGTTGTTAGATTCCATGCAGGAATTTGTTTGGCTATAAACCAGGTAGAAGCAATGATGAGACCAAAGAAGAAAGACCAAAGAGGAATAGGATGATTTTCCATCAGATGGGTTATAACAAATACCCCAAGAATGAGCCCTCCAGCCATACCTATAAGAAGATACAACATGAAATCACCGTCTATTTTTGCCCATAGCCCCTTCCAGCCGTCCTTTTTAAACGCAGTGATAGGTTCAAAGCTTAAAATAGCCTTAATGGCATCCAATAATTGGGTATAGATACCCGAAATAAAGGCAATAGTTCCGCCTGAAACTCCTGGAATAACCTCTGCTATTCCCATGGCGAAACCCCTTAATATTAGACCAGTTTTAGATATTTTTGAATTCATGGCGCAAAGTTAATAAATTGAATAATAAAAAAAAGGAGGCAGAACGAAAATCGTAATTCTGCCTCCTTATAAAACACAAGGGAGAAATAATTATTTCACAATATAAGTAAAATTTAAACCAAAAGTAAACACATTACTAAATCCTCTACCTAAACAACTCACATTATTAAAGATTTACGTTTATCTATATTGGATAATAATAATTTTGGTTAAGTAAAAACCAAAATTATTTAACTTAATTCCATTGAATTTTAAATCACTATTAAATAATTATTAAATAATAAAAAAAATACAACTAACTGATAATCATTGTATTAATATATAATTTCAAGGAATCAACCAACATTACACGATATTTGCTACCTTTGTGACCCGTAACAAAACCTTACAAAATAATGGCCAAATATATTTTCGTTACGGGAGGCGTAACTTCCTCATTGGGTAAAGGCATCATAGCGGCATCATTGGCCAAACTATTGCAAGCGAGAGGGTTCAAGGTAACCATTCAAAAATTCGACCCTTATATTAATGTGGATCCCGGGACACTCAACCCTTATGAACATGGGGAATGTTATGTAACAGATGACGGGGCTGAAACAGACCTGGATTTAGGACATTACGAACGGTTTTTAAATCAGCCCACCTCGCAGGCAAATAATGTCACTACCGGGAGAATCTATCAAACGGTAATAAATAGAGAAAGAGCAGGTGATTATCTGGGAAAGACCGTGCAGGTCATTCCACACATTACCGATGAGATAAAGCGGAGAGT
>CANMVX010000115.1 GCA_947501115.1 Haliscomenobacteraceae bacterium | reverse complement strand
CGCGTTAAACTACCGCAAAAAAAAGAGGACCCTCAAGAGTCATCGACAAAAATTTAAAATCAATTCACGACAACCCCATAAAAACCGGTCACGTTCAACGGGAGTTTCATGGCATGCCCGCTGGGCGCCACGAAACTCTAGCTGTTATAACCCCTTATTCTTTCGATATTCACAATGTGCTTGAAGTTCCAACTCACTAAAAAGTCAGCACGATGTATGGTCGCTAAGGCTATGTGTAAACAGTCCGAATAACTTGTCTGACCAACTACTTTTTCGCTAATGTATTCCGCCGCCAGGTCAATTGCTTCGTCTGTTGTTTCAATAAACCTTGTAAGGTCTGCGCTAAGACTTTTTACAAGTTCTTTTACTTTTCCAGGTGCATTTTCAAGTTCATCCTGTGTAACTATCGAGTATAGGATAATGAACTCTCCTTTTTTGATTCTGTCAAACAGAGGAATAGTATGTTCTTTGAACTCTTCGTCAAAATATCCGCCGAAAACTTAAGTGACTATATAAATTTTTTGCTTCACTTTATTTCTTGTCTTATCGCACTCAAAGATACTATTTTTAATGGTTCATTATGTCAGTTTCTTCTGAGGTCGTTGGGGTCTATATTGTATTTAGTACTTTAAAAACTATTTTAAATGGATAAGACCTTTGAATAAGTGAGGAAACAATAACATTGGTATCAATGACGATTTTTTGCATTTCTAACAGATTTTATCTCTTCATTTATTTCATTCATTGTCATTGATGATAAACCATATTTTTCCGCTAAGGATATGCAATTAATTAAGTTATTTCGCATTACTTCCCTTTTTACCAACTCTGTAAACTCATGAAAAGTTATATTTTCATTTTTGATACCTAAATGGTTAAACTCCATATCTGATATTGAAATATTGAGTGTTCGCATATTCTTTATTTTTTATCTAAAGATATGCATTATTTCAGATGCAGTCAAATTTTCATTTGTACTTGATGAATTTCTGGTATAAACCGAGTTTCTGCTTCTTTATTTAGCTTACTTGAAATCAACAAAAAAAATGGCAACTAAACCTAAAAGATGGTTTTTAAGTCACTTGGGATTAGAAAATCTTTCATAATACTTCTGACCTAATTTATCATCTCATTCCACCTTCAAACTCCTGCCCTATTCCTGCCCCATGAAAAATCATAAATCATTTAGTTCCAGAAATTAAATTCATAATTAACTGTATTTCAATTATTTAAAACATTTATAACGACAACCCAAAAGTAAATAAATCTATTTTGTTTTTGATTTTTACAAAACTTAAAATACTGATTAACAGTTATTTAAACAATTTTTAGAGGTATGTAACGACCCAAATATCTTATCAAAAAGGGATCTTTCTACCCATAGTTTCTACCCAAGATTGATATATTACCCAAAAATACAATTTTAACTTATTAATTATCAATAAGTTAAAATTGTATTTTTTATATAATTCCTTTCATTTTATACAACCCTGCCACAATCCTGCCACAAATTTTATTTGGGTGGGGATAAATTGTTTATAAAAACTTGTTGGGGAAGATGAAAAATGGGGGATTTTTAGGGGGAAAATGGGTGTAGAGGAGTGGTTAAAACACTCCCTTTTACTTTACTCAATATTCATTAAAGATTTACTGACGGATTTAAGATTATCCCTTTCCTCAAAATATTAGTTCATGACACTTGATTCTAAGAATCTTTTCATGATCTGATGTGTTGCTCCATATCCATGTTTTTCCTTCAGATAGATTTTTGTGGTATGTATGTCCGAATGTCCCATCAAAATTCTGATGTTATCTTCCGTGATTTGATCATTATTTAGAAGGTGGGACGCCAAGGTATGTCTAGGAGTATGACCTGTCATGGTAGGTAAATCCAATATTCCACTTATCCTCATCAAAGAATTATTATGTTTGGAACATTTTGCCCAAACTAACTTATACCAGAATCGATTTCTCTTTTGATCATTCCATCATGATATGTATTAGCTAAGGTTTGTTTAGTTTAATTTTAACGTTCTATATATTGAATCATCTTATTACCATAGTTTCTCATGGAATCAGCATTTATCTGCATAGCATCATAATACCACCGTGCATTTGCTATAAAAAATCTTAGATCGTTTTTGGTTTCTTTATCTAATGGATGAATTCCCATTTTTGATTCTAAATCATTAAAAGGGAAGCGCCAAACTTTAGAAAACAGAATTGGGTCAGTCATTTTTGGAATTATTTTCCTGGAATAATTTAAATATTCCTCTGTCAATAAATCTTCAACAAACCTAATATCTGTAAGGAAATATTGGTACTTCATTGAAAAATAACTTAAACTATCTATATTCTCATTTTGTAACACACCCATTTCTTCTGCTTGTTTGAGACTTTTATCACTCGGAGTAAACTTGTAAACAACACAGTAGCTAACTAAGGTTTTGTAAAAATCTTTTTGGTCTATAAAATTTGGATTTAAACTTACTAAAGAATCCATTCTATCAATCATTAATAAATTAAATTTTGCTTGATTCGTATATTCATCCAGTTGTTTCAGATCTTTTTTAAGGTCCTTCCCTATTGCTTTTTTTGTCTGCATCACCTTTTTATTATCTGAAATTTGATTTCTAAAACTTTCCGCCCAAAAACCTAAAAAAACCGCAATCGATATCATTAAAAATTCAATAAGGTATGATTTTAGAGATTTCATCAGTTAAAAATTTATTATAATTTAAGATGATTCCACAAACAATTATAATGATTTTTTATATAATTTCTGCAATTTTATACAATCCTGCCACAATCCTGCCAAAAATTTTATTTGGGAGGGTTATTAATCAACAAATTGACTACCATATTCCTCCATAATTTCAGCATCTAATGCTTTTGCAATAGATTTTAGTTCATTAAATGAATCATTTAAATGTATATTAGTATTCAAACCTAGATTAACAAAATTAATAAGTTCGTTAAAGGTTTCACGGTCTCCTACCACAAAGGGAGCTGCATGGGCGGGACGTTTATATCTTACTGTTTTTTCACCTTTAAACATACTTTGATTTTTGGTCATCTGATAAAGGGTGCCTGCATCAAAGACAACAGCCATTTTAAATCGTGCTTGCTCAAGGGTTCGTTCTCTGATCTCCTCTAACTTCATTGCACTGTTCAACCTGCGCTCGTAATCTTGAATACCAGCGATTATTTTAGCATTTTGAATCAAACGAAATCCCCCGGAAGCTTTAATCTGGTCCAGTCCTAAATGGGAGCTTTCAAAAGTAGTTCGTACTGCAAGATTTCGAATGTAATAATACAGCGAAGGTAAATCAGGACTGACTTTGTTAATCTCCATGTGTAGTGAATCCAACATAAGCAGCCGCCAATTGTTGGCGGACATAACAAATTCAAACCTATTTATATCTACTAACAGGTCTTCATGAACATTTTTCAAATACGAAATTTCCCTGTTTTTATCCGTTTGTTGATCTCTTAAATTCTCAGCTAAAAAACCAAGGGTTACTGCTACAAAAAGCATGATAAAATCAATTAAATAAACATACCACTTTTTTTTAGGGGAGAAATGATCAAGATGTTGTTGTTCCATTTAACTTAAGTTTATTAGTTAGTAAATATTTAAAACTTCCTGAATGACGCTACTGGTCTTTATAAACTGTCTATGCAATTTATTTAATTTCCAGTCAAAATCAAAGTACAGCAGAAACTTACACTGGACGGTTTTCTTTGGAAATTAATAAAAGTGCTAATTGTTGGGGAAAGAGGGAAATTGGGTGTCATGGAGTGATTAAAACACTCCCTATTACTTTCCTCAAAATAAAAGGAAGTTTATATATTGATAGGTTATAACTTTTTTTGTACACTGGTAGTTCTTCTGCTAATCCCATGATGATTTATTTTTGAAGTTTTAAAAACTAAAAAAGACTCATAGGGGGTAATTCCCCCCAAATCCCTTTCAATATATCAGTTCCTAACATTTGATTCAAAGAATTTTTTCATAACCTGATGTGTTGCTCCATATCCGTGTTTTTCTTTTAAATAGATTTTTGTGGTATGGATGTCGGAATGACCCATCAAAATCCTGATGTTTTCTTCCGTGATTTGGTCATTATTGAGAAGGTGGGACGCCAAGGTATGTCGGGGAGTATGACCGGTCATGATTGGTAAATCCAATATGTCAATCCTCATTAAATTATTATTGTATTTGGACCTGGCACTCTTTACGATCAATTGTTCCCTTAGATTTAAATACCTATTTTTATCAAAGGAGTCCTTGAAATCTTCCATTTTTAACATAGGGAACAAAAACCGAGTGGGTAGTTCTTGAATCTCTTTGAAAAACTCAATCATTATTTGATAGTTAAAAACGTTTAGAATTTCTTTAAGTTTCTTATTATAGTCTTCATAACCAATCACTTCTTTCTAAATAAACTATTTCAATTTTGGAAAGAACAGAATAAATAATGAGCATTAAACTGATGAAAGAAGGGCAAGATCGGGAGTTTTCCATCGATTTAGTGCATTAAACATCGAAAAATCACAGAAATCGAGTGTCAAGATACATACAAAGTCCTCATCAAGAACTCCGTACCTAAAAAGGTCTAATAAAAGGTTAATGATCGTCAAACATGGACATTATCGATGTAATGCAGTTTTAATACAAAAATTTATCATTTTCATGCCCTAAAACATCTTATCTTTGGTGAAAAGTTAACCGAAATGGTCAAAAAATTGGTGCGCTTCGACTGGGCGATGAAAAAAATGCTCCGCCACAAAGCTTACTTCGACATACTCGAAGGCTTTCTGTCAGAGTTGCTTGGCGAAGAAGTACTGATAAAACAAATACTCGAAAGTGAGGGAAACAAGGAAGAGGAAGACGATAAGTTCAACCGAGTAGATATCTTAGTAGAAAACCATAAAGGAGAACTTGTCATAATCGAAGTGCAGAATACCCAAGAGTATGACTATTTTCACCGGATGCTTTTTGGGGCGTCAAAAGCCATAACCGAGCACATTAAGGAAACCCAGGCTTATGCCAACGTGAAGAAGATCATTTCGATTACTATTGCCTATTTTGACCTGGGACAAGGGAAAGATTACGTTTATCATGGCACAACAATATTTAAGGGCATACACAAGGGCGATATTTTGGGGCTTTCTGACCGGCAAATCGAAGCATACAATAAGACAAGGGTGCATGAAATTTACCCAGAGTTTTGGGTAATTAAGATAGGGAAGTTTAAGAATAAAATAAATGATAAATTAGACGAGTGGATATACTTCCTTAAAAATGATGAAATTAAACCAACTTTTTCAGCTAAAGGTTTAAAAGAAGCCAATGAGAAATTGGATGCCATGAAACTCCCTGAGAAGGAGCGTAAAGCTTATGATGCATATTTAAGGCATTTGATGAGTATTGCCAGTAGAAACCATACGATAGAGATAGACTCAAAGGACATCATTAAAAAGGCTCAAGAAGATAAAGAAATAGAAGCGGTTTTGGGGCTTCATGAAAATGATGTTCCTGTTGAAATCATTGCTAAATCTCTTAAAATATCTAAAGAGAGCGTTTTTCAAATAATTGATAAGGGGCAATAAAAAAAGGCCTATTTTATTTTGTATCACTACTTATTTGGGTATTAGTTGGATCTCCGTTTCCAAAGTTTAATACCGATGAAGACCGTTCTTTTTTTGAAGTAGAACTATTTATTCATGAAACATTTGCAGAGAAAGTTCCTCTCAATTTTAACCCCAAAACTATACATTGGAACCTAGAAAGTATTGATCTACTTCTCAACTTGCTAGTAGAAAGTGTGCTTGGAGGTATAGCTGAAGGTATAGCTGGAAACCATACTTATTGGCTACAAAGCACTGATAATCATATAATAAAAGTTCTTGCAAGGTTGGAAAGTAACCAAGTTAGTATTATAGCTGGAGGTATAGCTAAAAAGCTGATTACAGTGCTCAAAATAGCAGAAATAAGCAAGAGTAGGAAAGATTTATTATTGGGGCTTTCACTTGTAAATAATGCAAACAACTTGGAAAACTATATTCAGTCATTGATAGCCATAAGCTGGATCGCCATGACCATTCCAGATAAACCCACAAGCCCTAACCAAAAATACCTTACCACCCTAAAAGGCCGATTGGTATTAGAAAGTTTAAAACGCAACAAAAAATGAGCAAACAAGAAAAAATACGCTAACAGCTTAAGTGTGCATTTCCTGTCTGAACTATGATTTTTATGATTTTTTTGATTAATAGGGGAGATTATTAAAAGGGAAAACTGCCGGGGAGAAGACGCGCGGCATCGCGTCTCTACGGAATTGATTTTACTGTCCTTTGTTTGAAACTTTGAATAAAGGTGGGTTAAGAAATGAAGCCGCATTCCATACCTTTTGACTCAATGGTATCTTGTCTATCCCATTTTTTCTAAATAAAAACACCAAAGTGAATCATTTATCCTGTTCACTTGGGCGCTTTTTATGAATGTCTTTATGTTTATGTACCTAAAATCAACTATTCTTGATATAGCACTTTTCTTGTTATTTCACTTTTAATCATTTTAAAGAATGAGCGCAAAAAGTATTGCGCCAGCCTACTCGAAAGCTTCGCTCACATATAGACAAATAATCAATCCCTAAGGCAACGGATGGAAGCACCAGTTGATTTAAGGCCGTTGTTGTGTTTCCTTTCCACCGTGGCATTTGTCCTTTGTAGTTCGCGGTTCCAAGCTGTGTAGGTGTTGCTGCTCTCTGTAGCACTCCAGAAGAAAGCGTTGTTTTTAATAGCGTGGAAAGAAGAGGTAGTACGCCAACCACCTGGGAGAGCGGAAAAGCCACTAGAATTATCCGCGTCTATGTTTGGTGAAAGAAAAAGTGACGAATTTGATTTCATCTTTCCGCCTGCTTTGTGGCTCTCGATATCTGTAGATGTTGACGCAGTATTATCAAGTTGTTGAATCATGGTGGTCCATTCTGCATCCGTAGGTACATGCCATCCAGTAGGGCATAATTTCCTTGGGTCAGTAGCAGCATACCAATTGTACAAATAGCCATAAGTTCCAACATAACCACTTGATGGTACAAACATACTAACATATTCCGTGCGAGCTCCAATTAACGCCGCTCCCACCGTTCCCCAAGTGCTATTTGTTGAGTCACCAATCAAGGTACCATCATTATACTTAGTAACCTTTAAATTTTCCTTTGTCCAGCATTGGGCGCCAATAGCAACCGTATTATATGCGTTTCCATCAAAGT
>CANMVX010000114.1 GCA_947501115.1 Haliscomenobacteraceae bacterium | reverse complement strand
AATAGGAATATTTGGATGGAGTTACGGAGGATTTATGTCCTCCCTTTGTTTACTAAAGGGAAATGATGTATTTTCAGCAGCCGTTGCCGTTGCCCCTGTTACTCATTGGAAGTGGTACGACAATATTTATACTGAGAGATATATGCGCACTGTGTCAGAAAACCCTAAAGGGTATCATGATAATGCCCCTGTTCATTTTGTCCATCAATTAAAAGGTAAATATTTGCTCATTCACGGTATGGCAGACGATAATGTTCACTTTCAACATACCACAGAAATGGCTAATGTGCTGATTAATGAAGATAAACAGTTTGATACCTATTTTTATCCGAATAAAAATCACAGCATTAGTGGCGGGAGTAGTCGATTGCATTTGTATAGGAAAATAACTGATTTCCTGATGTTAAATCTCAGGGGTGGTGAAGTTAAAACACGAATTCCAATGAATGGAAGAATTGAAATGATGCGAACCATTCAAGATTCGAAAGGAAAACAAAATATTCCAGTTAAAGAATAATTTAAAATGGCCGATAAAAAGAAAAAAAACACGCCCGATTATATAAACAAAAGGGCTCGATTTGAATACCAGTTCCTCGACTCACTGGAAGCTGGCATTATGTTAACTGGAACAGAAGTAAAATCGGTTCGTGGTGGAAAAGTTAATCTTTCCGATGCTTATTGTCTCTTTGAAAGAGGAGAATTATTTATTAGAAACTTGTATATAACAGAATATGAGAATGGTACCTATTATAATCACGATTCACGTCGCATTAGAAAATTATTACTCCAAAAGAAGGAGCTAAAAAAATGGGAAAAAAGAGTAACCGAAAAGGGCTTAACGGTCGTTCCCTACAAGATGTATTTCACCGATAAAGGTTTTGTTAAAATTGAAATTGTTTTAGCCCAGGGTAAAAAGGAGTTTGATAAAAGAGAGGCGATTAAAGAAAAAGACAATCGCAGAGAAATGGAACGGACCCGGTTGACTGTTTCAAAATATAATGCGGACAAGTAAATAGCTATATCATTTTACCTTTTCCCATTCCCAGGACGTGCGCATAATATCACCTATGTTTCGTTTTGGTTGCCAGCCCAATGTATTTGCCGCCTTAGTAAAATCGGCATATATTTCAATAACATCCCCTGGGCGTCTTTCTCCCAAAGTGAAGGGAGCGCGCACGTTAGTTTCCCTTTCAAAGGCCGATAGGGCTTCTAAAACACTAACCCCTTTGCCAATACCCAAATTAAACACCGTGCATTTTTCTTCATTTTTATTACTCAATAAATGTTGAAGAGCCAGAGTATGTGCATGGGCCAAATCCATGACATGAATATAATCGCGTATGCAGGAGCCATCTCGAGTAGGATAATCTGTACCAAAAACGGTAAGTGGAGGTCTTTTGTTAGCGGCGGCTTCGGTTATAACCGGAATCAGATTTGATGCAATATTTGCAGGTGACTCTCCAATAAAAGCACTTTCATGCGCCCCGGCAGGATTAAAATAGCGCAATAAAATGGTATTCATTGTACTATTTGTTTTAGACAAATCCCATAATATGTCCTCCCCCATTTGTTTTGTTCTGCCATAAGGAGATTCCGCCTCTTGTTTTGGCGTCATTTCTGTAACGGGTAATTCCGTTGTATTGCCATAAACAGAACAGGAAGAGGAAAATATTAAATTGGCAATATTATACCTGCTCATATTATCCAATAAATTTAATAACCCAATGAGATTATTCCGATAATACAACAAAGGCTTTTCTACAGATTCTCCTACCGCTTTTAAGGCTGCAAAATGAACCACTCCTACGATATCGGTATTCTCTGCAAAAAGATTTGCCAGTGCTTTATCATCAGTGAGATCCACCTGATAATTTTTCACCCTTTTTCCAGTAATTTTATAAACTCCGTCTAACGATTTTTCCGACGCATTGATTAAGTTATCCACGCTGATAACGTCAAACCCATGGTCTATTAAATCAACCATCGTATGACTTCCAATATATCCACAACCACCCGTTACTAAAATTTTATTCATTTTGTAAAATTAAAAGCGTGAAACAAAGTACAAAACAACAGAACTTTTTCCATAAATTACCAAAAAAAAGAACATGAATCTGAATGACGTGGTACATGAAGTAGTTATTATTGCTAAAGAAGCTGGCGAAGCTATACTTCAAATATATAATCAACCTGAATTTCATATTGAAAACAAAGCTGATAGCTCTCCATTAACCGAAGCAGACCGTCAGGCAAACGAAATTATTTGCCGCTCACTGCTTGAAAAATATCCGGATATACCTATTATTTCAGAGGAGAACAAAATGGAATCTTATAATATCAGGAAGAACTACCAAATGTGCTGGATGGTAGATCCACTGGATGGAACCAAAGAATTTATTCATCGAAATGGAGATTTCACTGTAAATATTGCGTTAATCAGGGAGGGTGAACCAGTATTAGGTGTAGTTTATCAACCTGTGAATGGCGATGTATACTATGCCGATAAAGAAACAGGCGCATTTTCCACTAAAAATGGAATAACCAGTGCATTAAAAACCACCCCCTTTTCTATTCATGAAAAAGGGTTAAAGGTAGTGGCGTCCCGAAGTCATTTGAATGAAGAAACGGCAGAATTTATTAAAAAGTTAACTGAACCAGCGCTGGTTACGAGAGGTAGTTCATTGAAATTTTTATTACTTGCCTCTGGGGAAGCAGATATTTATCCGCGATTAGCGCCTACCAGCGAATGGGATACTGCGGCTGCGCAGTGCATATTGACGGTGGCAGGAGGCTTAGTAATTAATGCAGAGGACGGTAATCCAATGGTTTACAATAAACCATCGCTCCTAAATCCCTCCTTTATTGCCTACCGTCACCGATTAAATGAAAGTCCTATTTAAGACGCCAAATTTCCCGAGCGGCCTTTTCCAATGACTCTCTAACTGAGGGATGAGCGATATTTATAAGTACCCTCGCTCTTTCTTGAATGCTTTTCCCAAAAAGATCGGCAATACCGTATTCTGTCACAATAAATTGGACATGGGCGCGCGTAGTAACCACCCCGGCACCTGGTTTTAGCATGGGAGTGATCCTACTTACCCCTTTACTGGTTAAAGAAGGCAGGGCAATAATAGGCTTACCCCCTTCCGAAAGCGCTGCCCCTCGTATAAAATCCATTTGACCGCCCACACCGGAATAAATACGGGTACCAATGGAATCGGCACACACCTGACCTGTTAAATCTACTTCTATGGCACTATTTATAGCCGTTACCTTTGGCAATTGTCTTATAACGGCCGTATCGTTTACATACATAATGTCCAATACTCTGATGAGCGGATTATCATTTACATAGTCATATAGATAGGAAGAGCCCATCATAAAACCAGTAACCACATAACCTTTATGCTTTGTTTTATGTTGATTAGTAACTACGCCACTTTCAATAAGGGGAATAATACCATCGGAAAACATTTCTGTATGAATACCCAATTCCTTATGATTTTTCATAGCGGACAAGGCTGCATTTGGAATAGCGCCAATACCCATTTGAAGGGTTGCCCCATTTTCTACCAATCCAGCTACATTCTCTCCAATTTTCATTTCCACCTCATTGGGAACCGAAACAATATGCGTAGGAAGAGGATAATTAACCTCGGTAACACGGTGAAACTTACTGATATGAATATTTCCGTCCCCATGGGTCCTGGGCATATTGGGATTAATTTCAGCTATTCTTAGGGTAGCGCATTCGGCGGCAGCCAGAGAAGTATCAACGGAAACACCTAATGAGCAAAATCCAGCTTTATCGGGAGGAGAAACCTGAAGCAATGCGACATCCAATGGGACTTTTCTACGTCTAAAAAGATAGGGAATATCACTTAGAAAAATGGGAACAAATTCTGCTCTTCCCGCTTCCACAGCTTCCCTCATATTGGCTCCGGTAAATAAACTTTTTATCAAAAAGGCATCCTTACAAATTTCATCAGCATAATGAGCATGACCTTCCGTATGAATTTGGTAAATGGTAACATTTCTTAAGGATGGATGCCTTTCTGCTAAAGCTTTACCCAGTATCTGTGGTGAAGCTGCGGCACTATGGATAAAAACGTTATCATTAGATTTGATGAAGGACACCGCTTCTTCCGGAGTAACTGGCGTATATAGTTTCATTTGATGGCTTTAAAGTGAACGCAAAAATAATAGGTGATATTAGTCATTTTAGTGAAGAAATTATTGGTAGGTAGTGATTTTTGGCATTGAAAAAAAGAATGTTACCTTTGACAAAATAAACCCCATTAATATGGAATTATTCCGCGTGCTTCAATCTTTGGAGTCGCACACCATATATTATTGGATAGTCATAGCGATCATTGGTTTTGCTATCTCTCAGTCTTTATTAGTTGGCATCAGATTTTATTTTAAGAAGGAGAATGAGCCTCGATCTTACCTATTTTTTGCCCTACTCCTTCTTGCTTTTGGGTTTACGCAACTTCACTTTGTATTAAGAATTCTTGGATTATTTGAATTGTACCCAAGAATAAGATTTCTGCCTATTTACTTTACCCTGGCATTACCTGTTCTTTTTTTTTATTACATTAAAATCGCCTTATTTCCAACATATCAATTCCGATGGACTGATGCCAAGCACTTTATACTACCTATAGGTCAGGTGATGTACTTTTTTATCACCTTTTTGGGGTATCATAGCGGACTTTTACCAAAGATATCACCGGAAACTAATCCATTTTTTGGAAGTTTGGAAACGGCGGCCTACCTAGGTCAATTTTTTGCTTACCTGTTTTTTAGTCTGAGATACATCAAAGTAAAGAAAAAAAATTCGGGAAGTATTCAAAAGAAGAGACAAACCCTTTATTTAGAAATACTTGTTCATTTATTTTCTTTACTATTTATCATACACACGCTGTTTATTTTTTCCGATTTCTATAGTTACCGGATTGCTTATATAAACATGCAGACGACTAAGGTGTATGTTGGTTTAGGCGTTTTGACCTTTACCTCCCTGCTTTTCTGTCTAAGTATGTATGGAATGCAGTTATTATTATGGGGAAAGAAGCGAATTTATCCAAACTAGTCATCTTTCTTTTTAAAATCTCCCTTTTTCCAGGCATCAAAGAATTTTTTCCAGGCGATAGGATTGAAAATATTCATGGGAGGTCTCTGCCCGTAATGATAATAATTTGAAGCTTGCTGCCTCATAAAATAATCAGCATTTTCGTTCCCATCGTAGGAAACTGCGGTCTCCGCTTTCTTTAAAACCTCTTTAGCCATATTGGTAGCGGCAATTTTTTGAAGTTCAGGAGTTACGTCCATTGCGAGAAATTCAAGTCTGAAATGGTCTCTGCTTGGCCACGGAAAGACAACGGTTTCAGGAAGATTATAAGGATCTTGAGACATGAGCTGAACAATAGAATACTTGTCATCTTTCAAATCTTTATCGACTTGAAATTCGATGGTTTTATAGCCCACGGCGGAGAATATAATTACGTCCCCTTTTTCAACGACGATAGAGAAGAAACCCTTTAAATCGGCATAAGTACCTCTATTTTTTCCCTTAATAAGAATGTTCGTATAAGGGACTGGAAAGAGTTCTGCCTGATCACTTCCATCGAGAATTAACCCTGAAAATTGCACTAATTGCTGTTGATCATTGTTATTTTTCTGACTAAAAGCTACGTTTAAAGTCAATAAAAAAACCAAAAGCGAAGTAAAACGTATATAATATATATTCATGCCCTGATATTTGAGATAAAGACTCCCCATCTAATTAAATGGTTCGATTTATTTCGTTTAAAAATACAAAAAAACCAAATAAGAGGCAAATTATTTATTCGCTGGTTCCAAAGCGAGATGTAAAACTTCAAACATATCGGTAACGTATTTGAAATTTAACCCCTTAATATACTCAGGATTTATTTCAAGAATATGCTTTTCATTTTCCTTACAAAGGATTATATCCTTCATACCCACCCTTTTAGCTGCCAGTATTTTTTCTTTAATTCCACCAACGGGAAGTACTTTTCCTCTTAGCGTAATTTCACCTGTCATAGCGAGAAATGGTAGTACTTTTCTTCCGGTATAGATTGAAGTAATGGCGGAGAGCATGGTTATACCAGCAGATGGACCGTCTTTAGGAATGGCTCCTTCAGGCATGTGCAAATGGATATCTCTTTTTTCCAATAACTCCATATCTATGTTCAGCTCTTCAGCATGCGCTTTTACGAAACTCAAGGCGGTGGTAGCGGACTCTTTCATCACATCGCCCAGATTTCCAGTCATGATAAGTTTACCATTTCCTTTTGTCAGGCAAGATTCCACGAAAAGAATGGCTCCACCCATTTGAGTCCATGCCAAACCAATAGCAACCCCGGGTGTTTTATTCTCGGTATATTGATCTGGACTATAAATTGTGGGCCCCAAGAACTTATTTACCATAAGGTTGGTCAATTCAGGTTGATATTCCTCTTCACCTGCCACCCATTTTGCGATGGTTCTCATCACGGAAGCTATCTGACGACTCAGATTTCTAACACCAGATTCCTGGGTATAATGTTGTATAATAAACTCAAGAACCGCTGGTTTCCATTTAATATGTTTCTTTTGAAGACCATGCGCTTCCAATTGTTCAGGAATGAGGTATTTTTTGGCAATTTCCATTTTCTCCTCTACTGAATAACCACTTATCTCAATGATTTCCATTCTATCCAAAAGAGCAGGCTGAATGGTACTTAGAGAGTTTGCTGTGGCTATAAAAAGTACTTTTGACAAATCGAATTCAAGTTCCAGGTAATTGTCTTGAAAAGTACTATTTTGTTCAGGATCAAGCACTTCAAGGAGAGCTGAAGAAGGGTCACCTCTAAAATCCCTGTTAATTTTATCGATTTCGTCTAAGATAAACACTGGGTTATTGGTACCGCTACGTCTAAGCGATTGAATAATTCTACCCGGCATAGCGCCGATATAGGTTTTTCTATGTCCCCTTATTTCACTTTCATCAGAAATACCCCCTAATGACATTCTAATGAAATTTCTACCTAATGCTTTTGCGACAGACTTTCCCAAAGAGGTTTTACCAACACCTGGAGGGCCAACCAAGCAGATGATAGGCGCTTTCATATCGCCCTTTAGTTTTAGAACGGCGAGATGCTCAATAATACGTTCCTTGACCTTTTCGAGACCAAAATGATCTGCATCCAGCGTCTTTTTTACTTTATTTAGGTCGAAAATATCTGCGGAGGTTTTGTCCCAGGGCAGTTCAGTAAGCAAATCGAGGTAGGTAATCTGCATACTATAATCTGGCGAATGCGGATTAATTCTTTTCAGTCTGGCCAACTCCTTTTGAAAATGCTT
>CANMVX010000113.1 GCA_947501115.1 Haliscomenobacteraceae bacterium | reverse complement strand
ATTATTATATAATGCAGGATCAATCGTTGTGCCGTGAGCAATAATTTCTGTTCTACCCATTTTTCCAGCATCGTGTGCTTCCCAAAGGGAGGGGAAATCCTTAATCAAAGGATTCAGGAGGGCTTCATAGGTAATGGGTGTTGCCTGCTGGCCATTAAAAAAGGAGGAATTATTTTCATAAGGCAGGACCATTTGTACATTTTTCGTTGGTCCAATCCATTCATTTGAAGAATAGTCAAAACCGGTTACTCTGTATAAGCCCTGCGGTGTATTACCATTTGTAAGGTAATATGGCAGATTTGAAATAGATCGTGCCAGTTGTTTAAACTTCAGCGGTTTGCCATTTTCATCTGTTACCCACTCACCATTTTTTTTCCTAATCATAAGAAAACCAGGTTTACCTCTGTCGGTAAATTGAAAACTACACAATATTTCTTCGCCCGGTAAAAAATAGTCATTCGAAAATGAATCTATGGTAGGATAAACAATCTTTTGGGCAGGCCATCTTTTCTGATAAGCCCGATACCAATCAGATGAATAAATGGTATGATTTTCTGTAATTTCTGGAAATAAATGAGAAACAGCAAGGTATTCCAGCGCCATGGCTTGATTTTTAGCATTTACCAATGTGTGCCAGACGGAAATGATATGGTCGTTAAATTTAGAAGGATAAAGCGTGTATAGCATTTCCAGGAAAGCTCTTTGAAATTCTGCATCAAAAGAGGATAAATGGGCAATAAAATAGGGAATCCTTTCCTCCCATTTTGAGGGAGAATAAAGCATTAGCTCCATCGCCCAAAAGGCTTTTTTCCATAGATTTTCCGCTTTTTCTGGTTGTAAAGAGAGGGATACCAGAGAATCGATTTCGTTTTTTAGTTCCCGGGTGATACTTTTTCTTGCCTTAGCACTGGCAAATGAAAAAGATTTTTCTTGTTGTCCCCAAATTGGTTTGATGAGACAAAGTGAAAAAATGATAATGAGTGTAAGGTTAGAGAGATAAAGCTTCATTTAAAAAAAGTTAAAAATTAGTGAAGAGGTCTCTTTTTTATCATCCCGCCTTTAGTATCCTTTACAGGATGTTGTACCACAAAGGCAGCAGGATCAATTTTTTCTATTTCCAGGAGGAGGTTGGTAACTTCCAAACGGGTTACCACACAAAATAAGATATTAATTTCTTTAGTAAAGTTCAATGGTAATCTGTTTTTTTATTTCTTCATTTTTGGTGGAGACAATTAATACACCTAAATATTCTTCCACCCCGTTAATTATAAAATCTACTGTTTTCGAGGCAGAGAGATAGGTAAGCATAGAATACATGGCTGTTTCAAAATTGGTCAAAAGGATGGCAAAACTAAAAAGGGCAATATTGAACAAGGCAATAAAATCACCCACGGACAGACTGCTTGTCCGGCTCACTGAAATAGCTAAAACCTCTGTTCCGTCAATGACTGCCCCACCTCGAATAGACAGTCCGATACCCGCTCCTAAAAAAAAGCCACCAAAAATGGAAATGAGTAATTTATCGGCTGTTATGCTTGGGATAGATATAAAATGAACTAAAACGGCCAGTAATAAAATGGCCAGACTACTTTTCACGGAAAAGGATATAGAAATTTGCCTGGCACCCAAAATGATGAAGGGAAGATTGACCAAAATAATTAAAAGTGATAGATCGACATTGGTTAATATTTTCAGCAACAAAGACATACCCATTGCTCCACCATCTAAAAAATTATTTGGAAGTAAGAAGCCTTTTAGCCCAATGCTTGCCATGATTACTCCGCTGCAGATGAATAAAAAATCTTTAGCGTGTCGGGTATAAATAAGTTGGGTAATAAAAGCACTCGGGTTACGAATCATAGAGAATACATTTTTATTCTATTAAACACCTTATGGATAGTCCTCGGTTTTTGCTTAAGGTTTCTTTTGAGGCATAGTTAAATTCATTGTAAACATATCTTGACCATGCTTCCGATCCGTTGCTGGTAGAGCTCCACCATAAGCCGTAATAGCCGACGCCAAAAAAGATACCCAGTTCATCGCGGTAGCCGCTTGGTAAACCAGTAAAATAGCTTACATTATTAGCCCACGCATTAGGTATTTGCCAAAAGGTAATACCTGTCGATTTTAGTTTTCCTCCAGCAACGTCAAGACCACCCAGGTAGCTGGTAAGAACAGTCCAGTCGTCGTCAGATGGAATTTTCCAACCCAGAGGACATAATTTTCTTTCATCTGATACGGCAAACCAATTATAAAGTTTTCCGTAGGTTTCGTTATTATCAGACGTGTTATCGATATTTGACCACCCTCCGATGAGTAAGTTTTGCCATAATCCGTCGGGGACCACCTCATGAATAGAGTCTCTATTTTGATATTTAGTAACCATTAGATTTTTCATCAACCATATTTGGTTACCGATTTTCACACTTTGATAAATATTACCATCCACGTCAGTAACCAAAGAGGTCGTATTTTCCAATAACTGATTACTATAGCGCGTACCTTGTTCATTAGTGGCAAAGGCCCGAAAATAATACCTGGTATTTGGTAAAAGTTCTGTGATGGTACCTTCGAACGCACCGGCCTCTGTTCCGTTTATGACCGATTGGTCAAGTAAGGTAGGCAGTATTTGGGTGCCGTAAACGATGCCTTTCGAGATAATATGACCACCGCCGTCGGAGGAAACCTGTGCATTAAAATGAATAGAATTTGGAAATATTTCTGATATTCCAGTCATCGATACGGTAGGTAAAATGATATTTACAGAAGACAGCCAACCTGGATTTCCATTGGGAGAAATAGTTAAAATTTGTCCGGGCAGACCAGCAGGTACATTCACCCAAACTGAGCCGTTCCACATTTGAATATCTCCGGGATTATTCCCCGTTCTGTTCCAATAGGCTGTGTCTGCCTGAGATATACCTTTAGCTATACTTAAGTTAAAAACAGGGTCAATCTCTGCTTTTTCATGTAAGGTGGTATCTGCTACGTTGGTGAAAAGGGCGTAAGGAACGCTTGATAATAATTGCGTGCCTAAAAGAGAAAATTGGTTGCCACCTTCAAAATCAGCTTCCAGGCGAATAAAATGAGGAGCATTGCCCCAATTAATATGTTGAAACGATCCTGATAAAATGGTTCCTGTCCCTATTTGTAAGCTAATTAGCCCGGACATATCGGTTGTTTTGGTATGCGATTCAAGGTAACTTATTGTTCCGTTAGCACTCCCTTCTAAAATGCCTATTTTTAAGGATACTAATTTATTACTCCATATTACCCCTTCCTTATTCCTAATTATCGACTGAAAATTAATTTTTTCAGGAGCCTGAGCTACGGTTAATAAAGGAAATATTAAAATAAAACTTAATATAATACGATGCATAGTTTTTATAATTAAAATGAATGAGATAATAAGCAACTAAAGATTTGGTATTTAAGAAAAAGGAATACCTTCTGATGAGCATCGAATGAAGCAAAACTTTTACCATTACATTATCAACAGCGTTGAAAACGCCTTTTTTATAAACTATGGGATTGAATGATCAGGTTTTTTTGTAACTCCGACGCTTTAGATAGTAATATAAGTGTTTTAATACTCATATTTTTGTAGAAATAATAATAAAGAGTAAAAGCCTGAGATAAGGACGTAAAAAACAACAACCTGACCGAAAATATTCGGGTCAGGTTGCGTGGAAATACATTCAGAATTGCCCTAACCTAAAATACCTACTGAATGTTTGTTTTTTGTTGGGTTAAAGGATGAGTATGAAATAGTATGTTATCTAATTTTTGAAGGGAAATAACTTTATCAGTGGATGGAACTAAAATAGAGATCGTATTTGGACTTCCGCCAAAGGATACCATGCGAATAGGTATGCCCTCCAGAACTTCAAAGATGCCCGGTAATAATTTTTCTGCCTTGGCAATATTATCTCCCACAATACTAATAATGGAGAAATCGTCCTCCACTTGTATTTCCCCAAAAGGTGAAATATCAGTAATGATTTGGCTCAGTTTACTTTTATCGTCTATAGTAAGAGAAACAGATACCTCGGAGGTGGTTATCATATCAATAGAGGTATGATGCTTTTCAAATACCTCAAAAACGCGGCGTAAAAAACCAAACGCATTGAGCATTCTCCCCGATCTGATACGTATAGCGGTAATGTTGTCCTTTGCGGCCATGGCTGTGACCAAATGACCTGATGTTTCTCTGGAGATTAAGGTTCCAGAGGTATTTGGCGTGAACGTGTTCTTTAAACGTATAGGAATATCTGCATTTTCGGCAGGTATAACGCAAGTTGGATGTAGAATTTTTGCACCGAAATAGGCTAGTTCCGCAGCTTCCCTAAAGGAAACTTTTCTAATAGGATAGGTGTTTTGAACGTGTCTCGGGTCATTGTTATGCATGCCGTCTATGTCGGTCCAGATAATAATCTCCTCCGCTTTGATAGCTGCACCTAATATGGTTGCTGTATAATCGCTGCCCCCTCGTTGTAGATTATCAATTTCTCCGTTTGAATTTTTGCAAATATATCCCTGGGTTATCCATAGATCATACTGACCATATTCTTCCATAATAAAGGATAGCCGCTTTGAAATCCAATCAAAATCTGGTTCACCATCGGGTAGAATTTGCATGAAATCCAATGCAGACAGGAGAGCCGCATTAAAACCGCTATATTTTAGATAAAGATGGAAAAGATGGGTAGATAAAATCTCTCCCTGAGCTAAAATTAATTTGGCTGTCGGTTCTGCAAAAGGTGATGTAAGCGTTAGATTAAGCAGAGTAATAAAATCTTTCAAGATGGAAAAACCCATTTCCTGAAAGGGTCGTTCAGGCAGTAAGTCTTTAACAAATAAATTATATTCCTTTTCGAATTCATGTATGATTTCAATACCTCTATGTAAATCATTTGCTTTAATAGCCTCATTGAAGGCGACCAGTTTGTTGGTCGTACCTGAAACGGCAGACAATACAATCCAACGTTGTTTTCCAGAATGAATCAATTCGGCTACTTCCCTCATTCTTTGAGGACTGCCGACAGACGTGCCACCAAATTTCCAAACTTCCATGTTGCCGTTTTATGACGCAAAAGTAAAACTCTGAATTAGCAGAACCAATAAACATATATTTTTTGTACAAAATACTTTACTTTTGTTAAAATTTTAACAATGAAGAAATTATCTGAAATAGTTGAAGAAGAAATTAAACGTTCTCCCTTTTTAATGGAATCATTGAGAGAGGGGTTAATAAATATATCTTCATTAGCCAGAAAAATACAAAAGCCGGTAGAAAAAATAATAGGTAAGGGCGTTCAAACGAGTGCTATTATAATGGCTATTAATAGGTTACCTATCCAGGTGGAACAAAAGCAAGAGCCTAATCTGGTACGATTTATATCGAAATTAAGGGATGTTCGGGTAAGATCAAATATTGTTGATTATACGTTTGTAGCCTCGGGAACGCTTATCCATGCGCAGGCGTCGTTACTTGCAAGAGCAGCGGAACTGCCCAAATCGTTTCATTCCATTTCACAGGGGGTAACTGAGACCACTATACTTGTGGATGAATCGTTGGAAAACGATCTGATTCAAATTTTCCGAAAGGAGAAATGCATTGAAAGGGAGAGAGATTTAACCGTTCTTACTTTTTTATTACCGGCAGAAAATAGGGTGTTATATGGCTTTTACTACTTTATATTAAGGGAATTTGCATGGAATGGTATAAATCTGGTGGAGGTGATTTCTACTTCGAATGAATTTACTTTAGTAGTTTCCACAAAAGATTTGGATGCAGCATTCAAAGTATTAAGCACCCTAAGGAACGGCTAATTTTGTTTATGTAAGTTTAGATTTACGAGAAAAACCCCTAATAAAAGGAGGAATGCAGCAAGGAGAGAATGACCGGTCAGATTTTCGTTATTTAATTGCCAACCTAAAAATACGGCTATGACCGGATTAACATAATTGGAGGTAGCCACTTTTTCAGGTTTTACGTGATGCAATAAATATTGGAAAGCTGAAAAAGCAATAATAGAACCAGCAAGAGTGAGATAACTGAAGGCCAACCAACTTTTCGGTGATACTTGTTGGAAAATGAAATGAGCGGGCTCATCGTTTATAAAAGAAAATAATAGAAGAATTAAACCTCCAAAAATCATTTGTAAAGAGGCGGAAAAGGATTTGGACGTAGGAAGTCGGGCATTTTTCACAGCCACTGTTCCCCATGCCCAGGCTACGATGGCAGCACTTATGGCAAAAAGACCTTTGAAGGTGTCTTTATTCCAGGGAAATTCAGGTTGTCCGACGAGAACATAGATTCCCGTCATTCCAAGAAGCAATCCTATAATTGTTTTTGGGTCAGGTTTTCTCTCATCTAATAACCAAACAAAAAGAACAACCATGACGGGTTCGAAAGCCGCCATGAGAGCCGCCAAACCAGTATCGATAAACTGTTCTGCCCAAACCACCATAGCCGTGCCCATGACTAAAAAAAGAAAACCCATAACGGCGGCAGACTTTACGTTTTGCCATTCAGGTAAGGGATCTTTTTTTACAAAACCAATAGCTGCCATAATTGATCCGGCGAGAAGAAATCTCATGCCAGAAAGCAAAAAGGGAGGAATATCCTCCATGGCTATGAAATTAACTAAATAGGTAGAACCCCAAATAATATAAATAGCCAGGAAGGATAAAACCACTAAAAAAGGTTGATTTTGGGAAGTTTTCAACCCGGGCGATTAATTAAAATCATCATCTTCATCGCCTGAATCATCTCTTTCGTCGTAAGAATCATTATCATCCATATCAGAAGAATCATCCGCTATATCATCATCCAGATCGCTAACATCTCCATAAAGAAGGGCAGAATCATCATCTCCAAAAGCATCTTTGGCTGAAGACACACCTAAAAGGTCATCGTCGAAATCATCGGGATCGACGGCAGGTTTCTTTTTATTTGGGGAAGATTTGCGAATGACCGTAGTGATAATCCTCTTTTGTGGAATCACTTTTTCAATATCCTTTCTTTCTTCAGAGGATTCCTGAACAGGTTTGATTTTCTTCTCCGGGGGTTGTTGTTGTTCAGAAACTTTAGCGGCCATACTTTTGGTAGTCGTCGGCACGGCAAGGAGTCTTCTTTTGTCAATGAGTTCACCTGTAACTATACAAATGCCGTAGGATTTATTTTTAATCCTTACGAAAGCATTTTGGAGATCTTGAATATGGACACGTTGACGTATAGCCATATTGTTAAGCATTTCGACATCGTTATTGATACTGCTATCGTCAACCCAGTCGCCTCCGTGCTCATCACTTGTGTTTTCCGTTATCTCAACAATTTGCTCTTGTAGCTCAGTCAAGTGTTTGGTAGCACGACGCAGTTTAGTTTCTATAATTTCGCGAAACTCATCAAGTTCAGCATCGCTGTAGCGCAAAATTGGATTATTATCCATAAGGAGTTTTGAGGATATTGATTCAAAATAAAATGCAAGATTCCGAAGAATTTTTTAAAAAATACACTACTTGAAAAAAAATGTTTAAAAGTTTTCTGAATAAAAAATTAAT
>CANMVX010000112.1 GCA_947501115.1 Haliscomenobacteraceae bacterium | reverse complement strand
TTCTCTACCAACAGAGAAGGGGGAAGGGGTAAAGATGATATTTATGCGTTTGAAAGTGAATTTCCATTGACTGGCATCCTTTTACAGAAAAAACCCGCAGTACCTCAATTGCAGTTTTTTGACCAACGGCTGGGTTCTCCCGTGGAAGAGGTTCAGGTGAATTTCTTAAATGTGGAGAATATGGATAAATGGGATCAGGTATATACCTCAAATAGTAACGGAATCATTCAATTCCAACCTTTTTTTGATGAAGACAGATGGTTGAAAATTCAAAAAACGGGCTACAGAACACAGGAAATTTTATTGGAAAAACAAACTATGGGGCAAGAACCCAGATCTATCTTTATTCTGCTCGATTCTATCCCTTCTGTTTCCCCAGCAATTACCTTACAGGAGTTACCCACTCCTCCACCTGTGGTTGACATACCAAAATCATTTACACTGGATAATCTATATTATCCTTATAATGATTATAATGTTCCCGCCAATCAAAAGGAAAAATTAAAGGAATTGGCCCTTGCCTTAAAATCGAACGCTTCTATGAGGGTCAAAATTTCTGCCCACACTGATTCAAGAGGTTCTTCCGAATATAATAAGGGCCTTTCTTTAAGGAGAGCAACTGCTATTCAGCAGTTTTTAATTCTTCAGGGGGTAGCTGAATTTCAACTGAAAGTCTTTGGTTTCGGCGAATCCCAGCCAAGAAATCGTTGCGTAGATGGAGTAACTTGCCCGGAATCAGACCATGCGTTCAATCGTAGGGTTGAGTTCACCGTGCTGGAAAATTAAATGGACTCATTCATGAAAAAGATTTATTTTGCCTTTCACTTTCTAAGAAAATTTACCCTGCGAAAGGCACTTAATCTTTTTATCGTCTGGCTATCCTATCAACTCACTATACTTTTTAAGAAACCCATTCATTGGGGAAATGTGGTTTCATTGTCTATTGAACCTACCACCGCCTGTAATCTGCGTTGTCCGGAATGCCCCAGTGGACTCAGGCAATTTTCGAGGGAAACGGGAACCCTTAAAATCGATTTTTTTAGAAAAACAATAGACGAGGTTTATAAGGATTTGTCCTTCCTTATCTTTTATTTTCAAGGGGAACCTTACCTCAATCCTAATTTCCTGGAAATGGTTGCTTATGCCAATGAAAAGAACATATTTACAATTACTTCAACCAATGCTCATTTTTTGTCGCCTGAGGTGGCACGAAAAACGGTCTTGTCTGGTTTGGACAGATTGATTATTTCTATAGATGGAACTACACAGGAGGTTTATGAACAATATCGAAAAGCTGGAAAACTGGCCAATGTACTAGAAGGTACTAAAAATATGGTTGCAGCCAGAAAATCACTGGGGGTAAGCCATCCGGAGATTTTTTTTCAGTTTCTGGTCGTAAAACCTAACGAACACCAAATGGAAGAGGTAAAGGTACTGGCGAAATCACTGGAGGTGGACGGAGTGCTTTTCAAATCGGCTCAGGTGAATGATTTTGAAAATGGAAATTCCCTAATTCCTTCCCTCACTCGTTTTTCCCGTTATAAGGAAGTGGGACCCGGTAAATTTGAAATTAAAAATAAACTTAAAAACCAATGTTGGAAATTATGGCATGGTTCCGTCATTACCTGGAATGGCCTGGTAGTTCCTTGCTGTTTCGATAAGGATGCAAAATATGTTATGGGCAACCTGCATGAGCATTCCTTTAAGGAAATCTGGTCAAAAAATGCTTTTCTTTCCTTTAGAAGGCAATTGGTGAATAACAGAAAAAAAATCGATATCTGTCAAAATTGTACCGAAGGGTGTAGTAAAGATAATGCGCTTTTTTCCTCCGGCGTATTCACATTCGTCAATCCCTCAGGGTCAAAAGCAGTTACTAAAGATATATGATTAATGTTTAATATGTTTAATAAGCTATAATTAGCTTCTTTATATTGCTGTTTCATGAGGTGGAATGCGGAGGGTTCCCAAATGCCAATCAAAGGTTCCGGAAAATCATGATTGGAAGATTTAAAAACAGTGGCAATGCCTTGTACATCTCTTTCTTTTAATAGTTGCTTTATATTTTTTATAGAAAATAGGGGCAAATCACAAGGAATAACTAACCAAGCTGCATTTGGATGGGTTAAAAAAGCAGAAATCAAGCCACTCATTGGACCTTTGGAAGGGACAAGATCAATTAACGGATTGTATCCATCCAGGTTATCTGATAATTGATCTTCCTGACAGGAGATATATGTTTTTTCGCAAAAGGGGGCCATCAATTTCGCCAGATAGATACGGTGTTCCAATCCAAAGTAAGAAATGAGACCTTTATCTTCTCCCATTCTGGAACTTTTCCCACCGGCAAGAACCAATCCGTATAGTGGATGTCCCATTTAGCCTTCCTTTGAGAGATAAGACGATTTACCTCCTGTTTTTGAAAGCAGGCTAATTTCTTTAATCATCATTTCCTGAGAAAGGGCTTTGCACATATCATAAATGGTGAGTGCGGCAATGCTTGCCCCGGTAAGCGCCTCCATTTCAACGCCCGTTTTTCCTGTTACTTTGACAGTGCAATCAACCCATATTTCATTTTCCCCTTGTACATAAATATTCACATCACATTTTTCAATGGGAAGAATATGACACAAGGGAATCAAATCTGCCGTTTTTTTTACCCCCATGATACCCGCCAGCATAGCTGTTTGAAATACAGCACCTTTTTTGGTTTTAAAATTATTTTCTATTAAAAAAGGCATAATATTCGGGGGCATATAAATTTTTGCCCTGGCTACCGCCTCGCGTTGTGTGACAGATTTGTCACTCACATCAACCATATTTGGATTATCATGATCGTCAAGATGGGAAAAGGACATAAACGAAAGATTAGTTTTGTAATTTAAATGGCCAGAAAGTGAAAAATTGCCCGGCTTGAAATTCAGTTTCATTTTCGGGTAATTCTATGAATCCGTCAGCGTCTAGTAAATTGGCAAAATCGCCGGAACCATTTCCTGGCAGTGGATAGGCCTCTAAAATATGTGTTTCTGGGTTAGCCGTTAATTTTACAGGTACAAAAAAGGTCAGGGGGGCGTTAAAAACTATAGTTTTCAACAATTTGACTTTGGGTTGACTGGTATGCGCTAAACCTAAGCTTTCTTTTAACCAGGGAATGAGGTATCGGGTGACACAAAGGAGGGTAGATACTGGATTACCGGGAAGGGCAAAGACCCGGGTTTTCTCGTTGGATCCAAAAAAGAATGGTTTTCCGGGTCGTTGGGAAACCTTATGAAAAAACGACTGTATGCCTGCCTCTTTTAATGCTTTAGGGATATAGTCGAATTTACCAGCCGATACTCCTCCACTTAGTACAATCAGGTCGTAATTATCGAGGAGTTCTTTTATTTTATGTTGAACATATTCTTCATTATCTGGTAAATGAATCATTTCAGCAGAAATCCCCCATTTTTTCAAAAAACTAAAAATGGCATAACTGTTCGAGATTCTTATTTGATGTGAAGCGGGAATAGCTGAAACGGGAACCAATTCATCTCCGGTGGAAACGATGACGGTTTTTGGATATTGAAGCACTTTTAAGGTGGATTTTCCAACCGATGCGGTAACGCTCAATTCAACAGGACCTAGTAATACCCCTTTGTTCATTAAAACAGTACCAGCAGCCTTATCGGAACCACAGAGGTGAATATTCTGAAATGGTTCTACCTGATGGATATTAACGCTAGCCATTCCCTCCGAAATGTTAATATCTTCGACTCGGATTACCACATCTGTATTTTCGGGTAAAATAGCGCCAGTCATAACTTCTACACAATGCCTTTCATTCAATAACCGATAAGGTTCATCCCCGGCGGCTTGTACTTTTTCAATGGGAAAATCTCTTGTCCCTGTGGAAAAGGTATTAAAATGAATGGCTATTCCGTCCATGGTAACCCTGTTGAAAGGTGGGAATGGCCTGTCAGCCACAATATTCTCATCGAGAACCCTTCCCAAAGCTTCGGTTAATGGAACGTCAGTACTTTTTAAACTCAATTTATTGGCCAGTACGAGCTGATAAGCCTCTGTTACAGTAATCATGTAATGGGTGAAACCGTTATTATGGATGATTTATAAATAGGGGTTTGACTGGTTTTAGCTGTGTGCTGAATGGAAATAAGGGCATTGGCCTCTGGAAAATAGGTTGCAATACATCCTTTTGGAATGGGATATGGAACAACACTAAAACCAGATAATTGAAGCGTGTCAGGTGAAAAAGGGTTAGAAAGATTCACCTTTTGTTTCGATTTTAATCCTAATGCATCCATATCTTTTTTATTCATCATGACTATTTTCCGGTCATTTTTAATGCCTCGGTACCGGTCGATCAGACCATAAATGGAGGTATTGAATTGGTCATGACTTCGAATGGTCATCATTCGGAACGATCTGTCTGGCAAAGAAAGGTCTGGCACCTCATTAATGGTAAACTGAGCCTTGCCGGAAGGAGTAGGAAAGGTTTTTTCCCTTAGAGAATTAGGTAAAATGAAGCCTCCTTTTTTTCGTAACCGGGTATTAAAATCTTGAAAACCAGGTATTACCTTTTCAATGACTTCCCTGACTTCATCATAATTAGCAGCCCATGATTTCCATAAAGTTTTAGTCTCCGTCAGGGTATGTCGGGCAATACCTGCAACTATGTCGGGTTCGCTTTTAAGATGAGGAGAACAAGGGGGCAATACTCCTTTAGAGGATTGTACAATACCCATCGCATTTTCCGTACTCACTAACTGAATATTTCCATTGGACACATCCTTTTCTGAACGAGCCAGACAAGGGAGAATAAGTGCCGTTTCTCCGGTTTCGAGATGACTTCTGTTTAATTTGGTTGAAATTTGAACCGTTAATGTACATTTTTGCAGCGCTCTGGCAGTAAATGAGGCATCGGGCGCAGCACTGGCTAAGTTTCCTCCCAAGCTAACAAATACCTTTGCTTTACCACTTTCCATAGCCTTTATGGCTTCAACAACGGTATAACCCGGTTTCTCGGGAGGGGCAAAACCTGCTGTTTCCTTTAAATTTTTGAGGAATGATGCGGAGGGTGCTTCTGTTATACCCATGGTCCTGTCTCCTTGCACATTGCTATGTCCACGAACGGGACAAGGTCCGGAGCCTTCCTTTCCGAAAGCTCCTTTCACAAGAAGTAGATTAATAACTTCCTGAATATTTTCAACGGCATTTTCATGTTGCGTTAACCCCATAGACCAACAGATAATCATCTTTTCAGATTTCCGGATCATCTCGGCTGCTTGTTTAATCAGCGCTCTTTCCACACCTGAAGCATCGGCAAGAGTATTAAAATCTTGTTGCAACAAATGATTGGCAAAGGCTTCATACCCTTCAGTGTTTTCATAGATAAAAGGGATGTCAAAAGCAGCATCAGGCCTTTTCCTTTCTTCATAAAACAGGAGCTGAAGGATGGCTTTCAACAGTGGTACATCTCCATTGATGGTAACAGGTAAATATAAATCGCTGAGAATAGTTCCTTTACCAAAAACCTTTAATAGTTTTTTGGGATTTTTAAAAGCAGAGAGTCCTGCTTCGGGAATAGGATTAATAGTGATGATTTTTCCTCCGTTCTTTTTGCATTTTTCTAAAGACGTTAGCATTCTTGGGTGATTACTCCCCGGATTTTGTCCTAAAATGATAACCAGATCTGTTTTTTCAAAATCATTCAGTGTAACGCTTCCCTTAGAAACGCCTATCGTTTTCATCATAGCTTTGGCTGACGACTCATGGCATAAATGGGAACAATCGGGTAGATTATTCGTACCAAATTCCCGGGCAAACCATTGATACATAAAGGCAGCTTCGTTGCTGGTTCTGCCGGAAGTATAAAAAACAGCCTCATCGGGCGAAGAAAGGGTCTTAAGATTTTTAGCAATTAAGGCAAAGGCCTCTTCCCAGGCAATGGGAGTATAATGTGTGGCGCCGGGTAACTTTACCATGGGTTCGGCTATTCTGCCCAATTTCCCAAGTTCCATTTCCGTTTTGCTCTTCAATTCATCAATGCCATGATTTTTAAAAAAATCGGCATAGATCGTTTTTGAATCAGCTTCCGTGGCTATGGCCTTTATGCCATTTTCACAATACTCTCCAAAGGGGGTTCTCTCATCGTCAGGATCGGGCCAGGCACATCCAGGGCAATCGAACCCATCAAATTGATTCATTTTCCGCATGACGCGGGTAGATTTCCCCGGGCCTAAGTCAAAAAGACCCATGTTTAGCGTAGATAGAATAGCAGGTAATCCTACAGAAGATTTTTTTATACTCCCCAAACCCGGACCTTTTTCTTTGTTAATTTTTGACATTTGAAGTAGCTGAAATTTTTGCTCGCGAAAATAACATAATTTTAACCTCCAATGGTTGACATCGACTCCGTGGCAGGAAAAAAGGTTTCCCTGTTTTTTTCTGCCTCCCAACCATCTTTTGCTCTATGGGAAAAACTTTGTTTGAGTGCGCCTTTAATTTGATCGTCCGTTGCATCATTTCGCATTAAATCCCGAAGATTAAATACCCCATGATCATATAAACAAGTTTTTAATGTGCCTTGTGGTGTAATTCTTATCCTGTTACAAGTGCCACAAAAGGTTCGACTGTAAGCAGCGATGATACCGATATCTCCCTTATACCCCGGAATCTTATAATTACTTGACGTGGAATACCTTGGGTCTTCCAATTTTGATAAAGAAGGAAATTTCTCTTTTATATAATTTAAAATATTAATATGATTCCATTGAAGATGCTCGTAATGACTACCTGTTCCATTAAAGGGCATTTCTTCAATAAATCGGACGCTTACGGGCGTGTTTTTAGTTAGTTCACAAAGGGGAATCAGATCATCTATGTTCTTATTAGCCATAACCACCGCATTTATTTTCGTTGGGATGCCATGATGAATTAAAGCCTCCAGTGTATTATAAACCGTTGAAAATAAATCTCTTCGGGTGATTTCAAAAAAACGGGCAGCATCTAAAGTGTCTAAGGACAAATTGACCGATTTAATACCTAAGCGTTTTAGTTCCGGAATAATATCTGCCGTATGGGTTCCATTGGTCGTGATATGGATTTCCTTCAGATGGGGCAAAGTATGAATACTTTCTATGAATTTCATGATATCCTTTCTCACAAAAGGTTCACCTCCGGTAATTCTTAACTTGGAAATACCTAGTTCCGTGAGGATTTTGGTCAGTCTTTCTAATTCTTCAAATTGTAATAATTCTTTTTTGGGCATATATTGAATGCCTTCCTCTGGCATGCAATAAAAGCATCGCAGATTACAGCGATCGGTTACTGCAATGCGCGCATAATTTATGATTCTTCCGTGGTTATCAAAAATAGATTCTGTCATATTGGTATTTAATAGCGCCACGATGTTACATCGACGTTTTTTGGCGCTGATTTTAGAATTCTGGCAGTCCATTTTGGAATGAACATCTGATGGTAACGGAGGCGGGAAATATAATTTGGTTGGGTATGATCCCCATTCCAGCAATGTTCCGCCCTGTCGCCGTAGTCAACTTCTCCGTCATAATGAGGATT
>CANMVX010000111.1 GCA_947501115.1 Haliscomenobacteraceae bacterium | reverse complement strand
GCCGCTGGCATCATTGCTACCACTTTTACTCAAAAAGCTGCGTCTGAATTACAAAGTAGAGTAAGGATAGCTTTACTAAAATTAGGATTACGACAAGAAGCTGAAGCGTTAACCAATGCATTGATTGGAACCGTTCATAGTCTGGGAATCAAATTATTACAACGCTTTGCTTTTGAAGCAGGCGTATCACCCATTGTAAATATTATTACCGAAGGAGAACCGCAATATTATTTCAATCTGGCTATGACTTCTATTCTGACTCCGGAAAAGGTAGAAAAAATGGAGGAGTTGAGCAGGAGACTTACCATTATTAAAGATGAAAATAATGGCACAGATTGGAGAAATATAGTAAAAGATTTAACAGATATTGCCAGGGCTAATAATTTTTCGGCAACCATGTTAAGGGAATCAGCCAACGAATCTGTTGCTACCCAACTGAATCTCCTCGAACCTCCTGAGATAGACGCTGAAGCGTTTGACAGGCTACTCTTAGATCAAATAAAAGATACCTTACATAAAGTTAGCGAAATCGGTGATGTAACTAAGGTTACTTCAACCAGTCTTGACAAGATTAAAAAAGTAAAGCAATACCTTGAGAACATCATCTATCCACCGTGGGAAGATTGGGCCAGGCTATCTAAATTAGATGCCGGGGCAAAAAGTAAGGAGGCTATAAAAGAAATGACAGATTTTGCAGCCAGTCATATTCGACATCCACGGTTCCATGCTGACATTTCCGCATTTATACATGAGATTTTTGAGCTCGCCATCGAAGCTATGCAAGAGTATAGCCATTTCAAAACGCAACGAGGTCTCATTGATTACACAGACATGGAAGTTAAAGTGGACGAATTACTCGACAATCCTACCGTTTGCGACATATTGAGATCGGAAATCAGTATTTTAATGGTCGATGAGTTTCAAGATACCAGCCCCATTCAATTATCCATTTTTCTCAAACTTTCTCAAATAGCTAAACATACTATTTGGGTGGGAGATCCAAAACAAAGTATCTACGGATTTCGAGGGGCGGAACCCTCTCTGATGAAAGCCATTATCGATAAAAACGGTGGAGTAAAACCTGAGGATGTTCAAGGAAATTCTTACCGGTCAAGGCAAGATCTGGTACATTGTGTTAACGCTCTTTTCGTTCGCGGATTCAACGATATGCCCTCCTCTCAGGTAGAACTTCAACCCATTCGTACCAGGGAAAGTGAATCTGATCTGTTTGGTCCGGCACTAAATATGTGGGAATTAAGTAAAAATGAGGATGGAAAGAAACAAAAATTTAATATTCAACATATATCCAACGCATTAGCTCATTCCCTGCAATCTCAGTTACAAAAAGGCATCTATATAAAAGATGATCAAAGTGGTGAAATGAGAAGGGCTCAAGCGGGTGATGTCGCTATTCTTTGTAAAAAAAACAGCCTTTGTTTAGACATGGCTGCCTCCCTTAAAATGGCCGGGCTAAATGCTGCCCTTTCACAACCAGACATTTTTGCTACCATCGAAGGTATTCTGATTCTCGCCTGTTTAAAATATGTTCAAAGTAAAGATGAAATTGCCCTCACAGAAATTTTATTGTATGGCGAAAAAATGAGTCTTGAGGCACTTTTACACGAAAAGGCTGATCGGCAACGCCAAAAAGCAAATGAAAGTGATTTGAAATTACCCGAATGGGGCATGGATTACCCTCTCACGAGGAAACTGATAGCGTTGAGAAAAAATAGAAAATATCTCTCCGTTTTTGAAATATTAGACCAGATAATCTCCTCTCTTGATATAAAAAGATTAATTGTTGAATGGGGAAATCCAGACCAGCGATTAGATAATATTGATCAAATCAGATCTATTGCTCTTAAATATGAAGAAAGTTGCAAGAGTCTTCATATTGCTACCTCGTTGAGCGGATTTATTTTCTGGTGTCAAAGAAAAATTGAAACCAAAGCAGATTTTCAAGGGGCAGGGGAAGGCCCCGATGCCGTTAGAGTGCTCACCTACCACCGAAGCAAAGGACTTGAATGGCCTATCGTTATCCTTATGGATATAGATAAAGAAGTAAACACCAAAATCAATAATCTAACCATTGTTCCCAAAAATAATACGATAGATTTATCAAATATTCTGGGAAACAGATGGGTGCGTTTATGGATTAATCCTTACGGTAAGAATAATAAAAAAACATTGCTCTGGGATAATATTGAAAAATCTCCAGAATGGGATTACCAGAATAAACAAGATCTTGCCGAAGAAATCAGGGTATTTTATGTAGGTTTTACCCGCGCAAGAGATTATCTGATTCTGCCCCAAGCCGATAAAGATTTATCCGTTATCAATAGAATCTGGAATAAAGATTTGGAAGAATTAAATGTACTGGACCTTAAAAATGAAACAATTTCAATACCCTGGAAAAATGAAAACCTGACCTTTAATAGATTTCCTATGCGTTTTATTGATCAGACGCCCGAGGTGGTTAGAGAATATCCTTCTTTTCTTTATACGGAAGCAGCGAAAGGCGAGGTTGACCATATAAATAAACTGATTCAATATGAAGATTTATCTGGAATAAAAGAGGTGACAACTACTTTTAAAATTATTGAAACTTTTACCATTTGGGAGGATTTAAACATAGAAAATTGGTCGAATAAAGAAAAAGAAAATTTTAAAATGGCTATGACAACCTTTATAAATGAATGGCATCCCGACGAGGAAAGTTATAGAATTAAAATTTTGGCAGAAGATTTATTAAAGGAATTTTCACTGACTGACCTTTTACCAAATACCTTTTTCATAGAGGTAAGCGATCGTTTAACCTCTTTAGTAGAACCCCTTTTCTTCGATTTCATAGAGAAAAATCGCCTAATTACTTCCTATATTGCACAAAGGGAATATAATTTTGATATTCCTGTGGTCATTGAATCAGAACAAGAAAATGTTTTTATTACCCTCATTAATAATTTAGACAGTACATCAGTTGAAGAGCTTTTGGAAGATAATAAATATAAGCTTGCCTTTGAAAATGAATTAATTAAGCGGAATAAAGCTTCAGAGAACATTCAAAATTGGGTGCTGTTAGTCTCAAAAGGAATCATTGTAAAAATCGATTGGACCCTAAAAGATTCTTTAGAGGAAATTATAAATAACTTGTAATCATGAAAAAAAATATTAGCCTCATATTATGCCTCTCTTGTTTTTTGTCAGTCATGAACGGGCAAATATCTTTTATCCAGGACCATATCACTAAATGGACAAATGGACTAAAATATACAGAGGATGTTATGAATACGCTGCCCGATTCACTCTGGAATTTCAAACCTGTAAAAGAAGAAATGTCTTTTCGGGAACAAGTTTTACATATTACTCAAAATATGTATTGGTTAAGCAGTACTTACCTGAATGGTGAAAGTTTAGGCTTGAAAATAAAAGATGAAGGCCAATCTATTCAGGAAATTAAGTCCCAATACCTGGAAATAGGAAAATATACCTTAAAAGTGCTCCAGAATTTAGAGGAAAATGAACTTTCTGAAAGAGTAAATTTTTTTGCAGGAAATCTCACCCGCTGGCAGATATTTGAATTGATGCATGATCATCATACTCATCATAGGGGACAAATTATCGTTTACTTAAGGCTTAACGGCTTCAAACCACCTAAGTACGTCGGATGGTAGTATTACTATTCAGAATATTATAGTGCTTTTGTCGATAAAAAATACTAAATCTTCTAATTATAATATGGAGGTAACAAAACCACTATATCTTTGGAAAAAAATAAATCCAAAATGATGAAAACAACATTTTTTTCTATCCTAACCATGGTTTGCATTCTATTTACCAATGTAACAGGAAGTGCTCAAACCGCAGATGAAATTATTAATAAGTATCTCCAGGCATTAGGAGGTCAGGAAAAATTAAAAACCATTCAAACGGTTGTTATGGAAGGAAGTCTTTCCGTTCAAGGCTTTGAATTACCTATTAAGTTATCCTCCGTGCACAACAAAGGAGTACGTCAAGACTTCAGTTTAAACGGTATGAATGGATATTCCATTTTAACTCCTACCACAGGCTGGAACTTTAATCCATTCCAGGGGCAGACAAAACCTGAACCTGTTACAGCAGATGACATTAATGAAGGCATTAACCAATTGGATATTCAAAGTCCCTTTATTGATTATGCAGCGAAAGGACATGCCATTGAATTGTTGGAAAAAGAGGATATTGAAGGTACAGAATGCCATAAAATCAGGTTTACCTACAAGAATGGGAAAGAGGAATTCTGCTTTTTTGATCCATCCACTTTTTATTTGGTAAGACAAAAAAGTAAAACCAAAGCAAACGGTCAGGAAATAGAATTGGTCAGTGACCTGTCTGGCTATTCGCCCAATGAACAAGGTTATGTATTTCCAATGACTATTGGCAGTGCTATGGGTACCATTACCATGAAATCTGTAAAAGTAAACACAACGCTTGCTGAAACATTATTCACCATAGATAAATAATGATGAATTTAAAGAAATTTATTGGCTTAAATCTCCTGATTGGAGGTTTAAGTTTCCCTTCTTTTGCCCAAAATACAACGATTAATGCCAGTACTTTTGGTGTATTGGAAGCCAGGCAATTAGGCCCTGGAACGATGAGTGGCAGAATTTCCGCCATCGAAGGCGTTGTGTCGGATCCAAAAATCCTTTATGTTGGTACAGCCGGTGGAGGTATCTGGAAATCCATAAATTCAGGCGCCTCTTTCAAACCTATTTTTGATAAATACTGTCAGAGCATTGGCGCCTTAGCTATTGACCCCACTAATGCAAAAATTATTTATGCGGGAACAGGTGAGAGTAACATGCGAAACTCTGTGTCCATTGGAGATGGTCTTTACAAAACGACCGATAGTGGGGAAAACTGGAAGAAAATAGGTCTTGACAGTACTGAACATATTTCAAAAATCGCCATTGATCCAAAAAATTCTTCTATTTTATATGTAGCCGTGCCAGGTGCCCTGTGGTCTGATAGTCCTCACCGGGGATTATATAAGTCTGAAGATGGGGGAAAAACATGGTCTAAAATTTTATATATCAATGAAAAAACGGGTGTTGCAGACCTGCTGCTCGATCCCCGTGACGCCTCTGTTATTTACGCAACTACCTGGGAGTTCCGAAGAACTGCCTTTAGTTTTTCGAGTGGTGGCAATGGAAGTGGTCTGTATAAAAGTACAGATGCAGGGAAAACCTGGAAAGAAATTACCAAAGGTCTTCCTCAAAAACCATTTGGAAGAATCGCCATGGCTTTAGCTCCTTCTGCGCCTGAAAATTTACTGGCTATTGTAGAAAGTGAAAATACCGGACTATATATTAGTAGCGATAATGGTGAAAGCTGGAAACCTCAGAGTGCTTCCTTAAATGTAGTGAGCAGGCCTTTTTATTTTAGCACGCTGGTGGTTGACCCCAAAGACGCTAAAAGGGTTTACCGTCCAGCATACAGTTTCAGTTATAGTAGTGATGGTGGCTATTCATTCACCGATGCAAGTAGCGAAGGCGGATGGGTACATAGTGATCATCACGCGCTTTGGATTAACCCCAATAATACCGCTCAAATGTATCTTGGAACCGACGGTGGGGTTTATTTAAGTCAGGACAGAGGGGTTACCTGGATTTTTCTGAGCAACCTTCCTGTAGGTCAATTTTATCATGTTGCTGTTGATAATGAAACTCCCTATCGTATTTATGGCGGATTACAAGATAATGGTAGTTGGGTCGCTCCTTCTGCTGTGCCAGGTGGTATAAGTAATGGCGATTGGAAAAGTATATTTGGAGGAGATGGATTCTGGACTGTACCCGATCCTTTACATCCCGATTATGCTTATGCGGAAGCGCAAGGAGGTACTATGGCCAGAGTCCATTTAAAAACCTTTAAATCGCTTGACATAAAACCTCAGGCAGGCAAGAGCGATGGTAAGTTGCGATGGAATTGGAATACGCCTATCGTTACCGGTGCAGCAAATAAAGGTAATCTTTATACGGGTGCTCAATATTTGTTCAAAAGTACAGACCAAGGCAGAAATTGGGAAAGAATTTCTCCCGATTTGACTACAAATGATCCAAAAAAGCAGGAACAAGAAAAAAGTGGTGGTATTAGTGCCGATGTGACCAGTGCTGAAAACCACACGACTATCTTCGCTATAGCAGAAAGTCCGTTAGACGAAAAAATCATTTGGGTCGGTACCGATGACGGTAATTTACAGGTGACCACCGATGGAGGTAAAACCTGGACAAATACCAGTGCCAATGTGGCAAAAACAGGTATTCCTGCTCAGGCATGGGTCAGCAGTGCGGAACCGGGCAGATTTGATAAAAACACTATTTATGCCACTTTTGACCACCATACTTATGGAGATCATAAAACCTATTTAGCAAAATCAACCGATCTGGGCAAAACATGGATTTCTTTAAAAAGCAATGAATTTACAGGTTTTGCTCATAAGATAAAAGAAGATCTGGTGCGTCCTGATTTACTTTTCCTTGGCACAGAAATGGGATTTTTCACCAGTTTTGATGGGGGAAAACAATGGAACAGGATGAAAAATAATCTTCCCTGGTATGCCTTAGTCCGGGATATTGCCATTCATCCTAAAACAAACGACCTCATTCTTGGTACGCACGGCAGAGGAATTATTGTTATAGATGATATAAGTCCTATGAGATCTTTGACGGAGAAAGAAGCGATGCAAGCCGCCATTTTTCTGCCTACCCCTCCCCTTGCCATTTCAGATGGTGAATTTTCAGCAGGAAGCTTTCCTGCCACGGGCGGATGGGTAGCTCCAAATGCTCCAGGAATAAAACCTATTATTTATTATCTTAAAGATAGACCGAGTACGGGTGAATTTTCCATTGATATTTTGGATGAACAGGGGAAACTGGTACAAAAACTAAGTAATCCTTCCAAAAGAAAAGGATTAAACAAGGTGTTTTGGAATTTGCGAATGGAACCCCCAAAAACGGCCAAAGGAAGTAAAGTAGATTATGCTACTTTTACTGCACCCGCTGTTTTACCAGGCAATTATACAGTTAGGATGACCAAAGGTACTGAGGTAATTACCCAAAATATTCACCTGGTTCACGACGAATCTAATCCCTCTTTTAGTTTGGAAGACAGGAAAGCAAGGCATGCCTTGAGTATGCAATTATACGAAATGCATAAGAATTTAGCCTCTTTGGTAGATGAGTTGATTGCTGAGGAGGAACTCTTAACTAAATTAAGTGCGGAGGTTAAAAAACCTGCTTACAAGGAAACCCTTTCCCAATCGGCCAAAGCACTTTATACATTGAGAGAAACATTGGTACCTGTCGAAATGAAAAGTATGTTTGCCGACATCAGAAGGCTTAGGGAGGATATCAGTGAGGTTTATGTCGCTGTTTGTAGCAATGACTCAAAACCGAGTAATTTGCAGGAAACGAGAGCAAAAGACCTGAATGAGGAAATAAAGAAGGCAAATGAAGCCCTTACCTCGTTGAAAAACAAATATGTGCCCATTTTGAATAAGATAGGGCCAAAACCATAATTCTTAAAATAAATAATTTTGATCGGACAATCCTCTTTTCCTTTGATGTAAGGAAAGGAGGATTGTCCTTTTTTTGTCCTTTCCTTTTATTATATTTGTATATCAAATTTTAACAAAACAATTGTAAATGGAAAAGATTTTTTGGGTATGCTTATTTTGGATACCAATGACCTTGAATGCTCAGGAATATATCCCTCTGGAAGATTTATCTTTCTTTAAATCTACTGGGAAAACAAATTGGAAATTAGCTAAGGATGCTTCCGCTGATCTTTCAAAAAAAGATATATTTACGCTTACACCTGGTACGGGTGTTTTGGTGAATCTACCTTCTGAAGGTAATATGTCAAATCTTCACTCAGCGAAAGAATATGGAGACGTTGATATCAGCTTTGATTTTATGATGTCCGCTCATTCTAATTCCGGCTTTTATTTGCAGGGTAGATATGAGGTACAATTATTGGATTCATGGGGTGTTTTAAATCCGACGACGGCCGATTGTGGTGGTATATATCAGAGATTCAAGCAAGGTCCTCCCCTTGTAACCTACGAAGGTTATGCTCCCAGGGTAAACGCTTGTCTGGCTCCCGGCTTATGGCAACACATAGATATTTCTTTTCAAGCGCCAAGGTTTGATGGTAATGGAAAAAAAATATCTGATGC
>CANMVX010000110.1 GCA_947501115.1 Haliscomenobacteraceae bacterium | reverse complement strand
GGAAAATGAAGTAAAGCAGCTTTCAAGTTTCTTAAAGAAAATACACCTAATATGTTAATTTTACGTTCAATAGAGTATTACAATCATTAAATGATGACCAGACTATTTACGCTAATTATTTTTCTGGCTTTAGTACGTTTTTCCTATGGGAGCGTACCTCACGATAAGTGTGAAGAGGCAAGAATACTTACAAATCTTGATAATTGGTGTTCTGATTCAGCAGCTTTCACCACTGTGGGTGCTGTAGATGAAGGTGTTGCGCCGGCTACCTGTTTCCCCCAGGAGACACAGCGGGATGTATGGTTTATTTTTACCTCACGGGGAACTAATATTAGTATTCAGGTAGTTGGAGATACCCGACTTGGAAAAGGGGGCAGTCTAAGGTCGCCACAAATGGCCATTTATAGAGGGTCTTGCGGAGGTTTAACGCAGGTAGCCTGTATTTCTGATAATACAGCACCTTCCAATAACGTAGTCCAGATTTTATCGAGCAGCATGCTTGTTGGACAAAAATATTATGTGCGGGTAAGTGCCAGAGGGACCAATAGTGGCACTTTTAAATTATGTGTTAACAGTTATACCTCAGCGGGTTCTCCTTCCGGCGATTGTCAATCAGCCGTTATTTTATGTGACGATAGACCATTTACAGTTAGTTCTGTCAGAGATCGGGGGGCCGTTTTAGATAATATCAATGATGCGTTTTGTACAGATAATTTGGGAGGAAGAGCTCCTGTTATTGAAGAACAATCTACCTGGTATAAATGGACTATTCAAACGGCTGGTTCACTTACTTTTTCTATTACCCCAAGTAATCCAAGTGACGATTTAGACTGGGTTTTATATGAATTGACCGCAATAAATAATTGTAGCAATAAGAAAATGTTGAGGTATAGTATTGTAGGTGAGAATGTTAGTGAGCCAATAAATAGATGGATTGCTTGTACTGGCGCAACAGGTCTGAGAGAAGGTGAAACAGATGAAATTGAAAATTGTGGGTGTAATAATGGGGCAAATAGCTTCGTTAAGCCAGCGATCATGGAAGTGGGAAAATCCTATGCTTTGGTTATCATCAATTACAGTCAAACAGGTTTTGGTTATGAATTGAAGTTTGGTGGAACAAGCAAATTCAAAGGTCCACAGGTGAACTTCGTTACCGATGTTTCTGAGGCTTGTGTAGGAAGTCCCATTGTTTTTAGCGATAATTCTACAACCCCGGGGTCTATACAATCATGGAACTGGTCATTTGGACCCGCTGCCAGAATACAAAATAATTTAGGAAAAGGCCCTCATTCTGTTGTTTTTGATCAACCGGGAACTACGCCGGTGTTACTAAGGGTAACCAGCGCTGAAGGTTGTAGTGTGAGCAAAGTGGTTGATATAAAAATAAACTGCTGTAACGATCATTTTAAAACAAACACCAGGGTGTCAGATATTACCTGCCCTGATACTGAAACAGGTAAAATTGATTTAGGCATTTCAAATGATTATAGTCCTTATGTTTACCGTTGGAATGACGGTAAAACGGAAGGTTCAAGAACAGGATTGGCGACGGGAAATTACACCGTAACCGTCGTTGATAAAACGACCTGTTCTACTTCGTTAGCTTTTTTTGTGAATAGTCCCAAAAAAATAGACATTGTTCCTGAATTGAAAATGCCAACTTGTAACGGTGGTTTAGACGGATCCATTCGTCTTAAAGTGGCGGGTGCAACGGCCCCTTTCCAATATAGCTGGAATAATGCCAGTTTTAATACTCAAAATTTACTCTCAGGGTTGCCCGTGGGAAATTATAAAATTCAGGTAAAAGACGCTAATCAATGCCTTTTTGATACAACTCTTAATTTAAAGGAATTGGAACTCATTTTAGATCCTTCCGTAGAATCTATTATTCCACCCCGATGTTTTGGGTTTTCCGACGGTAAAATTGAAGTGAATATCGATAATGGTAATGCACCTTATGAATATGACTGGAAGGATAGTAAAGGTTTTCAGTCTGCCAATTCACTGGCAAATATTAAAGCAGGAAAATATGAGGTCCAGGTAAGGGATAAAAATAGATGTTTGGGAAATTTTTCTTTTTCAGTGAATGATTTTCCGCCTTTGAGCGTAAATCTATCCCCAATAAATGTTAGTTGTAACGGGTTAAAAGACGGATCTATACAATCAAATGGCCTGGGGGGTAATGGTAATTATGTGTTCAGATGGCAAAGTGGGGAAAGAGATCCATTCATTAAAGATTTGGGCGTAGGAAATTATGGTCTGACTATTTTTGATAGAAATGGTTGTAAATTGGATACATTCCAACAGATTTTTGAACCGACGTCCCTACAAATTGGCACTATTCAGGTGATTGATAACCTATGTTTTGGATTTAAGGCGGGAAGTATCGCTTCTATTGGTTCCGGTGGAACGCCTCCTTATTCTTATGCTATCGATGTAGGATCTTTTCAAACCCAGAATAATTTTAAAAATCTGGCTGCGGGAGATTATATCTTGCGTATTTCTGATGTTTTAGGCTGCACAGTTCAGCAAAAGGTTACCGTTAAACAACCAGGGAAATTAACTGTTTTTGCAGGTCTTGATACCTTAGTAAATTTGGGTACTTATTTTCAATTGACAGCCATGGCTAACCAAAGCCCGGTTCTTTATAAATGGATACCCCAGGACCTTGTGGTTTGCAGCACCTGTTCGAGTACGAGAACTAAAGAAAGAGTTAATAGTCAAATTGTTTATAAGGTGCAGGTTACTAACCCGGATGGTTGTGTAGCGGAAGATGATATTAGCATCGAGGTAGCGAAAAACAGACCAGTTTTTATTCCCAGTGCCTTTTCTCCAAATAATGACGGTGTGAATGATTTTTTTACGGCATTTGCCAATGAATCAGCAAAATTTATAAAGGATTTGACTATTTATGATCGTTACGGAGGTATTATTTATAAGGTGGAAAATATAAAAATTAACGACGAAACAAGTGGTTGGAATGGTACCGATTCAAAAGGCGCTGCTTTAAATACGGGGGTCTATTTATATACCGTCACCATTTTATTCATAGATGACACAGCTTTATCTTTTTCGGGAAATATACATTTAATGCGTTAAGAATGAGGCTTATCAATTATCCGGGTTTATTTTTTTTGATTTCTATGGTGTTTTTTAGTTGCGACCAAGCAGAGGAGTTCGTTACTTTTTCTGAAAGTGATTTGAAAATTGAAAAAACAAAGGAGGTAGAAATATTATATTCTGACTCTGCCGTAGTTAGAATTAGAATAAAGGCACCTGTATTGATTTTTCATCTACAGGCGAGTGACCCATTTCAAGAATTTTCCGAAGGTATTCATATTGATTTTTTTAACCCACAAGGAAAAATAACAAGTACACTTACCGCAGATTATGCAGCAAGATATCAATCAAAAAAGAAAACTTTTTTGAAAAAAAATGTGCGCTGGATGAGTGTTAATAAAGAAGTGATGGAATCACCCGAGTTGACGTGGAATGAGGAAACACAAAACTTATATACCAATAAATTTGTGGTAATTGCCACGCCGAAAGATACGGTTTTTAGTCAAGGCTTTAACGCGGATCAATCCTTTAATCAAATTCAAATGCGCGCGATTGATGGAAGCATGGAGGTGAAAAATAAATCGAAAGATGGTTTTTGATTGTTTATCTTTGATGGTCTATTTAATGATTTAGGAGCCAATCAGATGAAACCAAATCGCCCGCCTTCCATATTTACGGAAATGACTGCTTGTCAGGCCCTCGGCAAAAAAAAATTAGCTGTTTTGATTGATCCTGATGGAATCAATCCTGACAATCTTTTTTCTATCACCGAACAACTTCAATTACCCGGTATTGGATATGTTTTTATAGGAGGTAGTTTTATTCAAAAAGATAGGTTGGAGACTTGTCTTCGATATTTAAAGGAAAATACAGATTTGCCTCTCATCTTATTTCCCGGGCATTATTTTCAGGTAAATGCATTGGCAGATGCTATTTTATTTCTCTCCTTGATTTCTGGTAGAAATCCTGAGTTTTTAATCGGTCAACAAGTAATTGCCGCTCCTTATATCAAAGAATCAGGATTAGAATCAATAGCTACGGCTTACCTTTTAATAGACGGCGGCAGGCCGAATACCGCTTCTTATATGAGTAATACAACGCCGATTCCTGCTGATAAACCAGGTATTGCCGCTCATACAGCCTTAGCGGGAGAAATGTTGGGGTTGAAATTGTTTTATTTAGATGCAGGCTCGGGAGCAAAAAATTCCGTTACCGGTGAAATGATTAAACAAGTCAGAAGTCTTATTTCTGGTCCCTTAATTGTGGGTGGTGGTGTGAGAAGTGCAGAACAAGTAGCCTTACACTTTAATGCAGGTGCCGATATTGTGGTCGTTGGTAATGTTTTAGAGGAAAATCCATCTCTTTTGAGAGAAATGTCAGCCGTTTGTGCTGGAAAAATTAATGTTCGTCAAAAGATTTAAATATACATAAATGTCTGAAAAAGGGGTGGTTTTGAAATCAACAGGTAGTTGGTATGTCGTAGAGAAGGAAGATTTATCCATTATTGAATGTCGGATGTCCGGGAAATTTAGATTGGATGGATTACCAACCACTAATCCCATTGCCGTTGGAGATCAGGTGTTAATTATTCCGGATAATGAAATAGGCAAGGGTACCATCAAAGAAATATTGCCCCGAAAAAATTATGTAGTAAGACAATCTCCCCGAAATAAACACGAGGTACACCTTCTGGCGAGTAACGTAGATCAGGCTGTTGTAGTAATTACCATGGTGCGGCCCAAATTAAAACAAGGGTTTATTGATCGGTTTTTATTGATGACGGAACCTTATAATATATCCACATTGATTGTTTTTAACAAAGCAGATCTCTACAACGAGGGGGATATGGAGATGTTCAATAATCTCCGGAATATGTATGAAAAAATCGGATATGATTGTTTATTGTTAAGTGCCGAATCTGGCCTGGGTCTGGATGTTTTGTCTGATAAGTTAAAGAATAAAATTTCTCTCATTGGGGGACAATCTGGGGTTGGAAAGTCAAGTCTGTTAAATAGGTTAGATCCTTCCAACGTACGAAAAACGGGTATCATTTCCGATTATTCCGGAAAAGGACAGCACACTACTACTTTTGCTGAAATGTTTCCGTATTCTAAAGGTGGGTATATTATCGATACACCTGGAATTAAAACTTTGGGGTTTAACTACCTTTCACAAGAGGAGGTAGCTCACAATTTTAGGGAATTTTTTGAATTGTCTAAACAATGTAGGTTTGGTGGAAAATGTTTACACAAAAACGAGCCGAATTGTGCCGTAAAAGAAGGTTTAGAAAAAACAATAGTTAGTGAGTCAAGGTATCAAAGCTATCTTATGATTCTTGCTGAAATTGAAGAGCAAAATTATTGGGAAAGACAGAAGGGGTACTAAAAAAAAAGGAAGAGTTTTTGCTCTTCCTTTTTTCTTTGCCAACAAAATGATTAATATTTATTCAGGTTCGAAACCTAATATAATGTTGAAATCACCGTATTCACGAAGTCCTTTTGCATTAGCTTTATCAAAACCAAGGCCATAATCAAAGCCTAAGGTACCGAACATCGGTAAGAAAACACGAAGTCCGAATCCAACCGATCTTTTCATATCAAAGGGATTGAAATCTCTTATTGAACGCCATGAATTACCACCTTGTCCAAAGGCAAGTACGTAAATAGTACTACTTGGATTCAATGAAACCGGATAACGAAGTTCTATGGTAAATTTGTCAAAAATAGGGGTTGCCGCTGTTCCCGTTGTCGTACCCGGGCTAATATTGGCTTCCAATTGGTTAATTTCGTACCCTCTCATAGAAATGATATCAACCCCTTGAAATCCAAATTGTTGGTTATTGATACCATCACCACCTAATTGGAATCTTTCGAAAGGAGGGGCACCTATATTTTTATTATATGATCCCAGAATACCAATTTTTGCTGCAGCTTTTAGCACTAACTTACCGGTAAGGGTGGTGTACCATTCAGCATCAAAGCGCCATTTGTTATATTCGAGATAGCGGAATTTTTCAGCAACGGGTAGGTCCGTATAATCTTTATTAGGTTGGAAAAGGGAATAAGGCAATGTAAATTGTACGGAAAGAGAAATATTTGAACCCTGTTTTGGAAACAACGGATCATTTATAGAGCTTCGGGAAACGATTTGGCGTAGAGAGAAATTGTTGAAATTTCCAATATTAACGGCCTCACCTTTATCGGTTTGGAAGCCCTGCCAGTTTTGCAAAGTCAATGTTTGGATGTTAAGCGCTGTACTGGCAACAAAGTTGTCATCGGGCCATTTCAAACGGGTACCAAAACTAACTGAACCCTGTTTGATATTCAAGCTCTGATAGGTGCTGGTTCCTCTCTGACCGTAAGCAAAGCGATTGTAGAAACCGCCAATGGTGAATGAATTTGGCTTCCGACCTCCTAACCAGGGTTCTGAAAGAGAAAGGTTATAAGACTGATAAAAATCACCGTTTGTCTGCGCTCTAAGGCTCAATCTTTGACCATCGCCCATAGGTAGAGGCTTCCATGCTTCCTTATTAAAGATATTCCTCATGGAGAAATTATTGAATGAAACGCCCAAAGTACCGATAACCCGATTGAAACCACCCCACCCGGCGGATAATTCAAGCTGATCGGAGGGCTTTTCTTCGACTTTATATTCAATATCTACCGTACCTCTGTCAGGATTTACCGGGGTATTGATACCCATATTTTCAGGGTTGAAATAATTCAGGTTTGTGATCTCTCTCTGAGAGCGAATGATATCAGAACGGCTAAATTTTTCAGCTGGCAATGTTCTTAATTCCCGACGTATGACATGTTCGTGCGTCCGGTCATTTCCAGCAATGACTACCTTGTCAATATTTGCCTGAGGGCCTTCAAAAATTCTTAATTCAATATCAATGGAATCGCCGATAATGGCAACTTCTACCGGATCTACTTGAAAAAACAAATAACCAAAATCCATATAAAGAGAACTAACATCTCTTCCATCCTGACTGAATTTAAGTCTGTTATCCAACAGCTCCTGATTATAAACAGCTCCTTTTTCGATACCCAAAACAGATGTCAGGGTTTTATCATCGTAAATAGAGTTTCCTTTCCAGGTTAAATTTCTAAAATAATACCTCTTTCCTTCGATCAAAAAGAGCTTAATCCTTAAAAATCCTTCGTCATCTCGCCATACACTATCCTTTAATATCCTGGCATCTCTATAACCAATGGTATTGTAGTAATCGATTAACTTTTTCTGATCCTCCTTGTACTCTTTTTGCACTAATTTAGAAGCAGAGAGTAATTTCTTCCTTTCTTTGGTTTTTGATAATTTTTTAAGAAGTTTCTTATCGGGTACCTCAATATTTCCATCGAGGACAATCTCTTCAATTCTAATTTTTTCTCCTCTGGAAACATCAAAGACCAAGTTCACGGAATTTACTCTGGCGGTATCTTTCACCTCGGCGACGGTCACTTTAGTATCAAAAAATCCTTTATTTGCAAAGTGTTTTTCTAGTCCTTCGGCGGCATTAACTTTGATATTATCTGTAATAATTCCACCTTTCACCAAAAACTTGTTGACTACTTCATTTAATGATTCGTGCTGACTTTTACCAATACCAGTAAAAGAGTGAGTACTTAATCGAGGTCGCTCGATCACAATGATTTCCAGAAAAACGACATCTCCAATATTTTTGGATTTGATGATACGGACATCAGTAAAGAGTCGCAAGTTCCAAAGGTTTTTGATAGCCCTGGGAATTTTTGCTCCGGGAATTCTCACTTTATCTCCAACAACAAGGCCGGAAATACTGATGATTGCATTGTCGTCACTAAATTCAGCGCCAGTTACAGAAATAGCGCCTATTTCGAACTCACCTGGTTTTGAGTAATCAAATGTCGGTGTAGAGTCGTTTGAAATTTGACCTGACAAAAAGGTTGTACTCAAAGCAACTAAGGCGAAGAGTAAACTAAAACGTAAAGAAGTATGGTTAATTTTCATTTTAATATATCAATCAAAGAGAAAAAAGGGGTTAATGTGGTTGTATGGGGGTGTTATTTAATGCCTGTTGTTCACTGGTCAGACCGAAGCGCCTTTCTCTTTTTTGAAATTCCAAAATAGCGGTAAAAAGATCATTTTTTCGGAAATCAGGCCAGAATAGAGGCGAAAAGTACAATTCAGTGTAAGCAATTTGCCAAAGAAGGAAATTACTT
>CANMVX010000109.1 GCA_947501115.1 Haliscomenobacteraceae bacterium | reverse complement strand
GACCAGGCAAAGCTTAAGGAAACGCCCGATACCCTAAAAGATGATTCCGCTATGGACGGAACGGGCATGGATTACAACTGGTACAATATGGGACGCCTGATGCGACAAGCTACCCTAGGAGTCAACTTCAACGACATGAAGGAATTTGTGAAAATGACCCCTGAAAAATGGATCGATGAACAGTTGAAGGTTTCTTCGCCGAATATGTTGGAGAAGATGCTGGAGAAGAGAAAAGAGACAAGATCCTATGCCATTTCTCGTGGACACGATTATAAAGAAGATACTGTAACTACATCACATGTATATTTTTTTATGTCTTGGTGGGATCATAATTTAAATAGTAAGGATTACCTTAAACAAAAAGTAGCTCAGGTGCTTAGCCAAATTTTTGTAGTATCACAACGATCAGATTTAAGTCAATTTGCTCATGGTATGGCTGCATATTATGATGTTTTATTAAAAAACGGAACTGGGAATTTCAAGGATTTATTATTAGGTATTACTCTTCAACCTAGTATGGGTATCTATCTAAGCCATTTTAATAATTCAAAGTCCATTCCAGAAAGGAATATTCATCCAGATGAGAACTATGCACGGGAAATTATGCAATTATTTACTATTGGAATTCATCAATTGAATATTGATGGCAGCTTTAAAAGGGATTCAATGGGAAATCCTATACCAACTTACACTCAGAGAGATATTAAGGAATTGGCTAAAGTTTTTACTGGTTTAAGTGCTGGACGTCTAGGTCTATACAGTAACCCAGAGCATCCAGTCGTCTTTGGTACTGGAATTTATGGAACTGATTTCTCCGTACCGATGGCTATGTTTGAGGAGTGGCATGAGCCAGGAACAAAATCATTTCTTAATACGACGATTCCTTCAGGCCAAAAAGGGATGAAGGACATAGAAATGGCGGTGGATCATATCTTCCGTCATCCGAATGTAGGGCCTTTCATCGGTAAGCAACTCATTCAAAAAATGGTAACAAGTAATCCAAGTCCGGCTTATATCAAAAAAGTGGCTGAGACGTTCAACGATAACGGAAAAGGTGTTAGGGGTGATATGGCTGCTGTATTCAAGGCCATCCTGCTTCATCCGGAAGCTCGTTCCTGTGAGTCTTTGAAATCTCCCACACAAGGTAAATTACAAGAACCTCTTGTAAGGTTTCTTGAAAGAATTAGGAATTATAAAATTTTTCCAGGTATTGAAAATACAATTTATTTTGATGGTGGTGTAGTTGATTATTATTCTCAACAAAATATTCTTACTTCTCCAACTGTGTTTAATTTTTATCAGCCAAACTATTCCCCATTAGGTTCAATTCGGAATAACAATATGGTTGGTCCTGAATTCCAGATTCATAATTCAATTACTTCTATTCGTTGGGCAAATTCTATAATGGGACCTGATTATTTAATTACTTATTCCTACTGGCCAGTACGGAGGGAAGGCCATTACGATGTGGATATTTCTGAAGAACTTTTACCATTTGCAAATGATATTGAAGCTCTAATTAATCAAATTGACAAACGATTTACTCGTGGTCAAATGGCTCCTAAAACCAGAAGATTATTGAGGTTTAATATTAATCAAAATGTTAGTGCTAAAAGACGAATTAATGATGCAGTTGGAATCCTCCTTTTATCACCCGAATTCAATATTTTGAAATGAACAGAAGAAATTTTCTTAAAATAGGAGGATGCACCGGTATGGGCTACCTCACGCTGTATAACTCCGCTATCAATCTTAAGGCAATTGGTTCTGCAGCTCTTGACAACTCGGAATCTACAGATGACTATAAAGCCATGGTCTGTATTCTTCTCGCTGGGGGAAATGACGCCTACAATATGTTGGTTCCTATGGATCCTTCGGCTTATAAGGCTTATGCCGACTCTCGGTCAAATATGGCATTGCCTACTAGAAATTTGATTGCCCTCGATCCATCCCTAACGGGAGGTATTCCTTATGGTTTACATCCTGCTATGCCTGAATTAGAGGACTTGGTCTCTTCAGGAGAGTGTGTTTTCATCAATAATGTGGGAACCCTTGTTGCTCCAATAAATAAATCGAAGTATTTAAATGGTTCACCCAGGGATATTCCTATAGGATTATTTTCTCATAGTGACCAGGAACAACAATGGCAGACCGGAATTCCTACGGATAGGGTAAAGACTGGTTGGGGTGGAAGGGTTGCAGATCTAATTAAAGACATGAATAGTAGTCAGAAATTGTCTATGAGCCTTTCATTAAGTGGAACCAATCTTTTTCAGCAAGGTTTAGAGACGGTTCCATATTCGTTGAATACAAATAATGGCGCTGAACTTTTCGGGGTATTTAACCGAGGGGTTAATGAATGGGATTCCCGAAGTCGGGCTATAGATAGCCTTTTATACGATAACTATTATGATGCTTTCAAACAGACTTATATCGACGAAATTCGTAAATCTCATGAAGGTGCAGAAGTTTTTCAAGATGCATTTAGTCGAAGAGAATATTTTTCTACCAATTTTGAAAATAATGAACTCTCCTCACGACTAAAAATGGTAGCTAATACCATAGCTGCACGTAAATTTCTTGGCGTGAAGCGCCAGGTTTTCTTTGTGAGTATGGGTGGGTTCGACCATCATGATTATCTTTTAGATTATCATTCAAGGGATTTGGGTATGGTATCACGTGCCATTGGTTCTTTCTACGCGGCGATTAAGGAATTAAAACTGGAAAAACAGGTAACTACCTTTACCATCAGTGAATTTGCGCGTACCCTGACGTCTAACGGGGATGGTTCAGATCATGCCTGGGGGGGAACTTCGATGGTCATCGGAGGCTCTTTAAACGGTAAAAAAATGTATGGAAAATACCCAAATCTTAAACTCAATGACGATCTGGATATTGGTAACGGGGTGTTCATTCCTACCACCTCAACCGATGAATACTTCGCTGAATTGGCGCTCTGGTTTGGCGTAAGTAAAAATGAATTACCTACTATTTTTCCTGGAATAAAGAATTTTTATTCCTTAAGTAACACTAATCTTCCTCTTGGATTTATGAAAATGTAATATTATGAAATATCTATATATTATCGCTTTTTTATTCAGTACTCATCTTTCCTGGAGTCAATGTTTTCCTCTTCAACATAGTACCGATTGGACTGCCGCCTGGTATGCCTGCAAACCCGCCGCCAATCCCAATAAATTCAGAAAGGAAGGACATTGGTTAATGATCGATCTGGGACAAATCCGTATGCTCACCAAATCGAGATTATGGAATTTCAATTATCCGGACCAATTGAATTCAGGTATTTCCAAACTGGAAATTGATTATTCGCTGGATGGTAAAACATGGAGTTTCCTCAAGCGGGTCGATCTTCCGAAAGCACCTGGCATCCCGCAATATGAAGGAATTATTGGACCCGATTTTAATGTGGATGCCAGATATGTACTCTTGAACGTTCTTGAAACGTATGGGCATGCCTGTGCAGGTTTATCTGAAATTTCCATAGAAACAGAGAAAACGTCCATTTCCACTCCTGTAAAGGAAGTTTTTCATGAGCAAATATGTATCAAGGCAAATATTTTCCCTAATCCTTTCATTGATCATACAACAATCTCTGTGGAAGGCTTATGTACGGAGGGTATTTCCTGGATTTTAACAGATATCGCTGGCAGGATCATCAACCGATCTTCGGAAACGCCTCTTTATCCACCATTTACCTTAAATCTTAATTGGGAAAATCTACAATCTGGTATTTATTATCTAACCTTGAATAATGGAAAATCCCGATTACAAGAGAAGCTGATAAAAATAAATTGATGGTATGGTCTTACAAAAGGAAATTACTTTTGCTACTTGCCTTCTTTGGGGTCTGCTTTTATTTTTTGGGAAGTAGTGGCGGCGTTGGCACCTTTCAAAGAGAGGACAGAACGGGTTCTCCGCTTTCGTTAAATTCGTCCTGTGGAACCTGTCATTATGGTGGAAATTTCCAGTCTAGTCTGGTTTTGAACTTTAATTCAAAATTTGGTTTAATATATTCTTTGTTACATGAGCCTCAAAAAAAGTGTTAAACTATACTTTGATTTCATGTGATTGATATAAATTTCTTGCATTATCCAATAACCTTCCTTCTAATTTGAAGAAAGAAATGCCAAAGTTTTTAGATTAAATTTCAATAAAACGTCGAAAAATACTCATTTATGAGTATATGATTTGTAAAATGTTCCAAATACCTTTGGAGGAATTTACCATACATTCTATTGTTCCACTTATAGAGATATAAAATATGAAGCAGTCATTCTATGTTTTTATTTGTTTTAATCTCCTTTCTATTGGTTTGTTCGCGCAAGGAACCATCACCTACGGAGGCAGGGGCGTAAAACCCTATCAGGTCATTGCCAGTGACCAGGCAAAGCTTAAGGAAACGCCCGATACCCTAAAAGATGATTCCGCTATGGACGGAACAGGCATGGATTACAACTGGTACAATATGGGACGCCTGATGCGACAAGCTACCCTGGGAGTCAACTTCAACGACATGAAGGAATTTGTGAAAATGACACCTGAAAAATGGATCGATGAACAGTTGAAGGTTCCTTCGCCGAATATGTTGGAGAAAACTTTGAAAGACCAGGTTATTTGGAGAGGATATGTGAAGTCATTGGGGTTTGATTTTGGTTCCGATACTCTTCCTTTCTTAACTGGATTTCAAGATTTTGAATTCGCTTGGTGGAATCATAATTTAGGCAACAAAGATTACTTGAAACAAAGACTAGCCTTTGTTCTCAGTCAGATATTTGTTATTTCTGCAAGTGCTGATGCAATTAGAGCGCATGCTCGTGGAGTGGCTAGTTTTTATGACGTTCTATTAAAACATATTTCTGGAAATTTCAGAGATTTGTTAATGGATGTAAGTTTACATCCAAGCATGGGTGCTTATCTGAGCCATTTCAATAATTCAAAGTCTATTCCGGAGAGAAATATCCATCCAGACGAAAATTATGCCAGAGAAATTATGCAATTGTTTACGATAGGTCTCCATCAGTTGAATATCGACGGAAGTTTGAAAAAGGACTCATTGGGAAATCCAATACCAACTTATACTCAGAAAGATATCAAAGAATTAGCAAAGGTGTTCACTGGACTAAGTGCAGGTCGTGCCGGGCAATTTAGTAATCCCAATACACCGGTCAATTTCGGTATTGACAGGTGGCAAACTGATTTCTCCGTACCTATGGCGATGTACGAAGATTGGCATGAGTATGGAGGAAAATCATTTTTGGGTTTGTACATTCCAGCTGGACAGAAAGGGATGAAGGACATTGAGATGGCCGTAGATCATCTCTTCCGTCATCCGAATATAGGGCCTTTTATTGGAAAACAGCTCATTCAAAAACTGGTGACCAGTAATCCAAGTCCGACTTATATCAAAAAAGTAGCCGAGACGTTCAACGATAATGGAAAAGGTGTTCGGGGTGATATGGCCGCTGTGTTCAAGGCCATACTACTTCATCCGGAAGCACGTTCATGCGAATCATTGTATTCTCCGATTCAAGGAAAGTTACAAGAACCCTTAGTGCTTTTTTTAGAAAGAATAAGAAATTATATTATCGAACCGGATATAAATAACAAAATTTTAGTAGGTTCTCCATGGTTTTTAAATCAAAGAATTTTCGAGGCATCATCCGTTTTTAATTTTTATCAACCGTCTTATTCGCCCTTGGGATCATTAAGAAATAGAAATTTGCTTGGACCTGAATTCCAATTACATAATTCATCAACTGCAGTAAATTGGGCTAATTTAGGTATGGAGGAAAAACACCTTTTAGGTTATGCATGGCAAACTAAAAGAAATGGATATTATGATATGAATTTATCCGAATTACATCCTTATTCAAATGATATGGAATCTCTATTAAATCAATTGGATAAACGATTTACAAGAGGCCAACTTACTTCTTATACACGCAGTTATATGCGACGTATAATGGATGATCAATTAAAACCTCAAGATAGAATTCATAAGCCTTTGGGAATTCTCTTTTTATCACCCGAATACAATATCCTGAAATGAACAGAAGAAATTTTCTTAAAATAGGGGGTTGCACAGGCATGGGCTACCTCACGCTGTATAATTCCGCTATCAATCTGAAGGCTATTGGTGCAGCAGCGCTAGACAATTCGGAATCTACAGATGACTACAAAGCGATGGTCTGTATTCTTCTTGGAGGGGGGAATGATAGTTACAATATGCTTGTACCCTTGGATCCTCAGGCATATAAAGCTTATGCCGACTCCCGGTCAAATATGGCTTTGCCTACCAGAAATCTGATTGCGCTGGATCCATCCTTGACAGGGGGTGTTCCTTATGGTTTGCATCCTGCTATGCCTGAACTGGAGGATCTGGTCTCTTCAGGAGAATGTGTGTTCATTAACAATATAGGTACGCTGGTTGCACCAACGAATAAAGCAAAATATCTGAATGGTTCTTCCCGGGACATTCCCCTGGGACTATTCTCCCATTCCGACCAGGAACAACAGTGGCAGACGGGTATTCCTACAGACCGGGTTCGAACAGGCTGGGGAGGTCGTGTGGCAGATTTACTTAAAGATATGAATTCTAATCAGAAATTATCCATAAGCCTTTCTCTAAGTGGTAACAATCTTTTTCAACAAGGTTTTGAAACAGTTCCTTATTCCTTGAACCCTGATGGTGGACCAAGACGACTTTGGGCTTACAGTAGAGGAAATGAATGGGATTCCCGAAGTCAAGCAATTGATAGTTTGATGTATAGAAATTATGAGGATGCATTCAAGCAAACCTATATGGACGAAATTCGAAAGGGAGTAGAAGGTGAAGAAGTTTTTCGTGATGCTTTTAGCCGGAGGGAATATTTTTCTACCGCATTCAATAATGATGATATATCCGGACAATTAAAAATGGTAGCGAATACCATAGCCGCCCGTAAATTTCTTGGCGTGAAGCGGCAGGTTTTCTTTGTAAGTATGGGTGGGTTCGACCATCACGATTACCTACTGGACCAGCACACCCGCGATCTTACCAGGGTGTCACGTGCCATTGGTTCTTTCTACGCGGCGATTAAGGAATTAAAACTGGAAAAACAGGTAACTACCTTCACCATTAGTGAATTTGCGCGTACCCTGACGTCTAACGGAGATGGAACCGATCATGCCTGGGGAGGAACTTCTATGGTTATTGGGGGCTCTCTAAATGGCAAAAAGATGTATGGAAAATACCCAAATCTTAAACTGAATGACGATCTGGATATAGGTAACGGGGTGTTCATTCCTACCACATCTACCGATGAATACTTCGCTGAATTGGCACTCTGGTTTGGCGTAAGTAAAAATGAACTGCCCACCATTTTTCCTGGAATAAAGAATTTTTATTCCTTAAGTAACGCTAATCTTCCTCTTGGATTTATGAAAATGTAAATATTATGAAATATCTATATATTATCGCTTTTTTATTCAGTACTCATATTTCCTGGAGTCAATGTTTTCCTCTTCAACATAGTACCGATTGGACTGCCGCCTGGTATGCCTGCAAACCCGCCGCCAATCCCAATAAATTCAGAAAGGAAGGACATTGGCTGATGATCGATCTGGGGCAAATCCGTATGCTCACCAAATCGAGATTATGGAATTTCAATTATCCGGACCAATTGAACTCAGGTATTTCCAAATTGGAAATTGATTATTCACTGGATGGTAAAACATGGAGTTTTCTCAAGCGGGTGGATCTTCCAAAAGCACCAGGCATCCCGCAATATGAGGGAATTATTGGTCCCGATTTTAATGTGGATGCCAGATATGTGCTCTTAAATGTTCTTGAAACGTATGGGCATACCTGTGCAGGTTTATCTGAAATTTCTATAGAAACAGAGAAAACTTCCATTTCCACTCCTGTAAAGGAAGTTTTTCATGAGCAAATATGCATCAAGGCAAATATTTTCCCAAATCCTTTCATTGATCATACAACAATCTCTGTGGAAGGCTTATGTACGGAGGGTATTTCCTGGATTTTAACAGATATCGCTGGCAGGATCATCAACCGATCCTCGGAAACGCCTCTTTATCCACCATTTACCTTAAATCTTAATTGGGAAAATTTACAATCAGGTATTTATTATCTGACCTTGAATAATGGAAAATCCCGATTACAAGAGAAGCTCATAAAAATAAATTGATGGCATGGTCTGACAAAAGGAAATTACTTTTGATACTTACCTTCTTTGGGGTCTGCTTTTATTTTTTGGGAAGTAGTGGCGGCGTTGGCACTTTTCAAAGAGAGGACAGAACGGGTTCTCCGCTTTCCTTAAATTCGTCCTGTGGAACCTGTCATTATGGTGGAAATTT
>CANMVX010000108.1 GCA_947501115.1 Haliscomenobacteraceae bacterium | reverse complement strand
TGTGAAGTTTATGTCAATGGTTTTTCCTCTTCTCTGCCTGAAGATGTTCAATACAAAGCCATATCAAAGATTGCTGGCTTTGAAAAGGTGAAAATGTTCCGCCCGGGCTATGCTATCGAGTACGACTTTTTCCCTCCAACCCAACTTTCCCTTAGTCTGGAAACGCATTTGTTGAAAGGGCTATTTTTTGCAGGTCAGATAAATGGCACAACGGGTTACGAAGAGGCGGCAAGTCAAGGTCTAATGGCGGGTATCAATGCCCATCTTTCGGTGGTGGAAAAAGATCCGTTTATCTTGAAACGCTCCGATGCTTATATAGGCGTTTTGATAGATGACCTGGTGACTAAAGGTACCCAGGAACCTTATAGAATGTTCACCTCAAGAGCAGAATATCGCGTACTTCTCCGACAGGATAATGCCGATATACGTCTAACTCCGCTGGCTGTTGAGCTTGGTATGAATTATATGGACGACAGAATTAAAAAAGTGGAGGATAAAGTAGCCGATGCTAAAAAAATTACCCGCTTTTTAAATGATTGCAGTGTTGAACCTGACCAGATAAATGGACTGCTTGAAGAAAAGGGAAGCATGCCCATTAAGCAGAAAGTGAAAGCACAGGGCATTATTCTTCGCCCTAATATTTCTATTGCCGATGTCAGGGTCGTTGTTCCTGGTTTAAATGAATTTCTCTCAAATTATAAGGCCGAAGCAGTAGAACAGGCTGAAATTAATATGAAATATGCCGGTTATATGGCAAAGGAGCAAGAAATGGTTGATAAAATGAGCAGATTGGAAATGCTAAAATTATCAGAATCTTTTGCTTATCATTCCTTAACTTCGCTGTCCGCTGAGGCAAGGGAGAAATTGACGCGTATGAAACCGATGACCATTGGTCAGGCAAGTCGTATTAGTGGGGTTTCTCCGGCAGATATCAGCGTTTTACTCATTCACCTTGGTCGATAACCTTTAAAATCAACGAATATGTATCCTATTTTGGTTCATTTACACTCTGGCTTCAGATGGATTCTTTTAGTAACCCTCGTTTTAGCCATTATTCAAACAGCGGGCAAATTATCCGGCAATCATTCTTTTACCGATAAGGATAAGAAAATGCCTCTGTTTGCTTTCATTTCTTGTCATATACAGCTTTTAGTGGGTCTTATCCTGTATCTAATCAGTCCAAAAGTGGTTTTTTCTGCTGAATCAATGAAGAATGCTATGAGCCGTTTCTTTTTGGTTGAGCATACTTCTATGATGATTTTGGCTATCATAATCATTTCTGTTGGATATATTATGGCAAAAAAAGTAGCGCCTGAAAAGAAAGCGTTTAGTCGCATTTTCTGGGCTTATCTGATTGGTCTTATTCTTATTTTAGCAAGTATTCCCTGGCCATTTATGGGTTATGGAACCAGCTGGTTTTAAATAAAATGGGCTTTACCTTTATAAATAAAATACCCCCCTTGGTTCTCCATATAACTTTGGGGGTATTTTTTTTATGTCTGGCTCATTCCTCACTGAATGCGCAGGACAATGTGTTTGCCTCCCTTTCCGGCTTTCCTTTGAATACCGATAAATGGAACCTTGTAGCTGATGCACGCGTAGGAGATACAAATGGCGACGCAGATAATAACCAAGATGAAATTATTCTTTGCACCGCTCAGATGTTTAGAAATGGAGGATTATTCTTAAAAGAAGCCATTGATTTAAGTGTTTGCAGCAAATGGGCGGTTTCTTTTGAATTCAGAATGTTTGAAGGCTCAAGTGCCGATGGCATCGCTTTCTGTTTTTTGGTAAATCCTCCCACAGGATATTTAAGTGGAGGTGGGATTGGAATACCTCAAAATCCAAGGGGATTAATGGTCGTCATGGATACCTATAATAATTGCGGCGGGGCAAATCCTGAACTCCAGATACGTTATGGCAATGGGCAGAATTATTCAGAGTGTCCAACAAATAGTCAACCTACCTTATTCGGGCTTAGAGAACTGAGAGATTATAATTATAAAAAAGCCAGGATTGAATACAATCAAGGGAATATAAAGGTAACGATCGATAGTACCATTACGCTCGAAGGTTTTTATCCAATCAATTATGCAGGTTATATGGGTTTTACCGCTTCAACGGGTGGATCAACGGACATACATTCTGTAAAAAACATTAATATATACACGCAAATTCCAGAGGTTTCAGCCATCCCCGACACTTCATTTTGTTTGAATGATTCTTTGGTTTTAAATAAAGCGCAAGGCTTTAATTTGTTGGGTTGGTCCGATGGAACTAAAACCGATAGAAAAGTAATCCGCGATACTGGCCTTTACTGGGTGAAACTGGAAAATCAGTGTGGTTCGTTTATAGATTCCTTTCATGTAAGAAGACAGGATCCTTTTCAATATGATATGGGGCCTGACCAGACATATTGTTTTGGTGGAAAAGTTACGCTCGATGCAGGGAATATTTTTAATGCGTTTAAATGGTCAGACGGCACCACTAATCAAACAAATGCCGTGGGAAAAAACGGTGTATATGCTGTGAAAGTGCGAAAAGGATCCTGTTGGTCGGAAGACAGTATACGGGTGTCTGCTTTGCCTGCATATAAGGTCGATATGGGGAAGGATACTTCGTTTTGCCGCGGCGATTCACTGGTTGTTCAGCCTTTTGTGAAATATGCTACTTATCTGTGGAATAATGGACAAACGATGCCATCTCAGACCATTTTCGCGCCAACTTCCTTCAAAATTACGGTTACAGATAGTGAAGGCTGCATTGGCTATGGGGCAAAAGTAGTTGGAATGAATGAGTTGCCGAAATTTGTCGATTTTGATGCCTCCGTGCCTTTTAGGGTTACGATGGAGGTGACAGGGGGTTCTCCACCCTATTATTATTCCCGAGACAATGCCTTTTTTCAGGCAGACAAAACAATTCCTATCATTTCCGGAAATTATTATTCTTTGTATGTTAAGGATAAATTTGGCTGCAGGGATCAAAAATTAAATCTTCTTCTCGGAGTCCCTCAAATTTCAATCCCTAACTTTTTTACTCCGAATGAGGATGGGTTCAATGACTTTTGGGAAATTGGTGGCATAGAAGCTTTTCCCGACTGTGTCATCTCCATTTTTGATCGTTCAGGAAGACTTTTATCGCAGTACAAAGGCATAGTTAAGGGTTGGGACGGAACTTTTGGTTCTTTACCTATGCCTGAAAATGATTATTGGTATGTTGTCGATTTAAAAAATGGGGAGCTGCCAAAACGTGGACATTTTACCCTGAAACGACAATGATGTGGTGTTTATTCTAAATGGTAATCTACGATATCCGGGCATTTGATAATGAAAAAGTTGAAGTAAGTTAATGATTTAGCTAAAACATGGTTAAATTAATTGCTTTTGTACGTAATTATTGTATATTTGACTAACTGTACCCGTATTGCTTCCCATAAGAACAGCTTTCGGGTCTTCTTATTTTATTTCCTCTCAATTTTCTCATTTAGCCATTAATTTTAATCTGAAAACAAATGGCTAAAGATCCAAAAAATATTCAAGAGCAAATTGATTTTTTAGAAAGTCGCCAAATGTCGTTTCGCGATATATTCAAAGCATCCCATCTATTATCAAATATAAGCTATTATCGTCTAAAGGGTTATTGGTATGAAATGCAAGCGGATGTTAAAAACCATATATTTCATAAAAATGTGTACTTTGAGGATGCCCTCGACTTATATAATTTTGATAGACATTTTAGATTATTAGTTTTCAATGCAATTGAACGGATTGAGATTGCATTACGAACAAAACTTATTTATCAAATGTCAATATCATATGGTGCAAAATGGTATCTTGATGAAACACATTTCCATTCTAAAAATCATTTTGATGGCTTTTTGGAAAAAATTGAAAATGATATTGAACAGAGTAGTGAAGAATTTATTGTAAAACATTACGAAAATCACCCGGCTGATAATCCTGAAAGTTGGAAAGCATTGGAAGTTATTTCATTAAACACATTATCAAAACTTTATAGCAACCTTAAGCCTCAATTGCCAGAAAAGTCTAGAATTGCAAATGAGTTTGGATTAAATAGTCATAAAGATTTATCTAGTTGGCTTCGTACGATCACATTTATTAGAAACCTAATAGCTCATCATAGCCGCTTATGGAATAGAGTAATGGTTAACAAATACAGTTGGCCAAATAATAGTCGTTATCCATTGCTAAGTTATTTTCCGAACGAAGAAAGAAGAAAAAAAATTTTTCCTATCTTTTCAGCCATTATTTATTTGAATGAAATTATAAGTCCTGGAAATAGTTTAAAAGAAGAATTTTTAGCTTTAGTCAATCAATTTCCAAAGACTCCTTTATACAAAATGGGTTTTCCTCCAAAATGGAAACAGGAACCAATTTTTAAAAATACTAGTATCACCGGAAATATTTAAACTAAGCATGGTAATACTTAACTAAAATATTGGGTTGCTAAAAATATTTGAAAAACATAGAAGACTAATCAGATATTGGCAAGACAAAATGGATATTGTTTTAATTAAACGATGGTAAATCAATTCGTAAAGTGGTAAAAAGCATGAGGCACCTATTTATTGTATATATTTTATTTACTTGTTTATATAGTGGATTTTCACAATATCAGCCTATCCAAAATCAATATATCCTAAATCCATTTTATATAAATCCCGCTTTTGCAGGGGCAGTAAATGGTACGTTGCTAAGTGCCACGCAAAGAAGTCAGTGGATAGAATTTCCAGAGTCTCCAAATACGCAAACAATTGCCTATCAAACGAATAAAGGGAAAGTTGGATTAGGAGGCTGGGTATATCGCGATCAAAACGGACTCACCGGAAACACAGGTTTCGAATCGTCCTTTGCTTATCACCTGAGTTTTAAAGGAAAAAGAGAAGAGGCTAAAAATTCCCGCATTCTCTTTGGATTAGCGATATCGGGGAATCAATGGACGGTTAGGGAGGATAAATTTACGCCATCGGCCGGTGATCCATTGGTAACGGGCGCTAATCCTTCGCGTTTTACGCCCAATGCCCATGTAGGATTTTATTTTTCGCATTATCCTTTTTATGCCGGTGTTTCAGTCAGAGATATTTTGCCTGCTGAAAAAAACTTTGTTACTAAGTCCTGGTACAATATTCATTTTCTGTCTGGCTTTCAAATTCCCGTTGCCAACGATTTTTACATAGAGCCATCTATCCTTTTGAGGCTGACAGCTTTGGGCGATTGGCAAACCGATGTAAACGCTACCATTCATATTCCCATTTCAAATAAAATCAGTTTACTCAATACGCTTTCATTGAATAGGGAACAATTGAATTTTAAAAATGAAAATTTGTCAGCATCAGCAATTTTTGGTCTAAAAATAGACGCATATCAGATTTCTTACCGTTATATTTATCCGCTGTCCTTGATAAACTCGTTTACCATAGGTGGTCATGAGTGGATGTTAAGTTACAGGTTTGGAAAAACGAAAGGATCAGGTGTATTTTGCCCTACTTTTTCGGGTTATTAGCAATGTATTTTATGAAGGAAATGACAGAGGTTGAAACCCCTTTTCAGCGAGGGACCTTAAGTAATGAAAAGCTGATTGAATTTTATAAAGCCTTGGTTTATCCCCGCTTGATTGAGGAAAAGATGCTTAATCTTCTGAGACAGGGTAAAATAAGTAAATGGTTTTCTGGTATTGGTCAGGAAGCGATTTCTGTGGGAGCCACTCTTGCGTTGGATGACGATTCATTTATTTTTCCCCTACATAGGAATCTGGGCGTTTTCACTACCCGAAAAATGCCGTTGACACGACTTTTTGCCCAATGGCAAGGTAAAATGGAGGGTTATACCAAAGGGCGGGATCGTTCTTTTCATTTTGGTTCTTTGGAAAATGCGGTGGTAGGTATGATTTCCCACCTCGGTCCTCAATTATCCCTTGCCAATGGCGTGGCTCTTGCCGATGCTCTTTCTGGCCAAAACAAGGTTGCGATGGCCTTCACCGGAGAGGGTGGAACCAGTCAGGGGGAATTTCATGAAGCATTAAATGTGGCGTCTGTCTGGCAATTACCCGTTATTTTTATCATTGAAAACAACGGATATGGTCTTTCTACCACTACTGACGAACAATATAAATGCGCAACTTTAGCAGATAGGGGTATTGGTTATGGAATGAAAGCATTGACAATCGATGGTAATAATATCCTGGAGGTTTATCAGACGATTAAAAAAATAAAAGAGGAAATTACCCTGCGGCCTGAACCTGTTTTGGTCGAATGCATGACCTTCAGAATGAGAGGTCACGAAGAAGCCTCGGGTACTAAGTATGTCCCCAAAGAACTGATGGAAAAATGGGCGCTTCGCGATCCATTGTTACTTTTTGAAGCGTTTCTTGATAATGAAAAGGTGCTTTCTCCAGGGGAAATGGCAGCAATAAAGGACGCTTTAAAAAAGCAAATTGTTGCTGACTTGAAGGAAACGGAAGCTTACCACGATCCCTCACCCATACTAGAACTCGAACTGGACGATGTTTATAAGCCTTGGAAACCTTCATTTCAAGTGCCTGAAATGGACGATAATGTCACAGAAAAGAGGTTTATCGATGCCATTTCAGAGGGATTAAGTCAATCGATGGAAAAATTTCCAAATCTCATTCTCATGGGACAAGATATTGCGGAATATGGCGGTGCATTTAAAATAACGGAGGGTTTTGTCGCTAAATTTGGAAAAAAACGCGTTAGAAATACCCCGCTTTGTGAAAGTGCCATCGTTGGAGCCGCATTGGGACTGAGCCTGAAAGGGTATAAATCGATGGTTGAAATGCAGTTTGCTGATTTTGTTAGCTGCGGTTTTAATCAGATTATTAATAATTTAGCAAAAATCCATTATAGATGGGGTGCTCATGCCGATGTCGTTATTCGCATGCCTACGGGAGGCGGTATGGCGGCTGGACCCTTCCATTCACAAAGTAATGAAGCCTGGTTCTTCCATACTCCGGGACTTAAAGTGGTCTATCCATCCAATCCGTATGATGCAAAAGGATTATTGACAGCTGCTATTGAAGATCCTAATCCGGTGTTGTTTTTTGAGCATAAAGGTTTGTATCGATCCGTTTCCGGCCCTCTCCCTTCAACCTTTTATAGCTTACCGTTGGGAAAAGCAGCGGTTTTAAAAGAGGGTATTAAGGCCACTATAATTACTTATGGAATGGGTGTTATCTGGGCAAAGGAGGTAGTAGAAGCATTGGGAGAGGCTATTGAAATAATAGATTTACGTACTTTATGGCCCTTAGATGAGGAAACGTTGTTGTCAAGTGTTAAGAAGACGGGAAAGGTTATAGTTTTACATGAAGACACGTTAACCGGAGGTATTGGCGGAGAAATATCAGCCCTTATTTCAGAGAAGGCCTTTGAACATTTAGATGCCCCTGTCCTTAGAGTTGGCGGGCTTGACAGCCCAATTCCTTTCTCACCCATTTTGGAAAAACAGTTCATGGCAAAATCAAGACTTAGGGAAAAATTAGATTATTTACTGCGGTATTGAAGAAAATCTTTAATTTTGCCGCTCAAAATGGAATGACATCATTGGATTTCCAAAATATAGTGATTATGAATTTAGAAAAATTAGTTGCCGTAGCCGGTATTTCAGGTGTTTTTCGCTTAGTTGCAAATCGAAATAATGGTCTCATTATCGAAGATTTAGATACAGGAAAACGCAGTTTTGCCTCCAGTCGCAAACACCAATTTACACCCTTAGAAACCATCGGTATCTTTATTGATAACGGGGAAACGGAGGAATTGAAAGTTATTTTCCAAAAAATAAAAGATACCAAAGTAGAAAATCCTCCCTGCGAATCTGACGCTTCCGCGGAGACAGTAAGATCTTATTTTGGTACATTATTGCCGAATTATGATAAAGATAAGGTCCTTATCGGCGATATGAAGAAGGTGATTAAATGGTTTAATTTTCTCGAAGCAAGAGGCTTCCTCGATGCAACAGAACCTGTTGTTGAGGCAGAAATAGTGGAATAACATTTAAGCTGGAGCATGTACAAAGGAAAAAAGGTGATGGTCGTTCTTCCCGCGTACAATGCCCATCGTACTTTAGAGAAAACCTATAGGGAGATTCCTCTCGATTGGGTCGATGACGTTATCCTTTGTGATGATGCCAGTCAGGATGGTACAGCGGAATTAGCCAAAAAACTGGGCATTCGAGAGCTGATAATCCATGAACGCAACAGAGGATATGGAGGTAACCAGAAATCTCTCTATCAACGTGCACTGGCACTCGATGCAGATATCATTATTCTCCTTCACCCGGACTACCAATATACTCCAAAGTTATTGGTGCCGATGATTCATCTGTTGGGAGAAGGGCTTTTTGACATAGTACTCGGTTCCAG
>CANMVX010000107.1 GCA_947501115.1 Haliscomenobacteraceae bacterium | reverse complement strand
ATTTTCATCTCATTATCAATAGCTCTGGCGACAATATCTCGGGGAGCGAGCGATTTGCGCGCGTCATATTTATCCATAAAAGGATTTCCGTTTCTATCTTTCAAAATACCTCCCATTCCCCTGACAGCTTCCGACACTAAAAAAACGGGATTATCTCTGCCTGGATTATATAAAGATGTAGGGTGAAACTGAACAAATTCCATATTTTCCAACCAGGCTTTAGCACGGTAAGCCATGGCAATGCCGTCCCCTGTGGCAATGACCGGATTGGTTGTAGATCGATAAACCTGACCTGCGCCGCCTGTGGCAATAATAGTGTGCTTAGCAAGAAAGGTTTCAATATGCCCTGTTTCTTTATTTAAGACATAAGCACCAAAGCAGGTAATGTCAGGGGTTAATCGAGTAACGGCATGTCCAAGATGATGTTGGGTAATAAGATCAATAGCGAAATAATGTTCAAAGATAGTTATGCTTTTAATGGCGTCAGCTTTAGCCATTAATGTCCTTTGCATCTCCCATCCGGTGAGGTCCTTGTAATGCAAAATTCTATTTTCTGAGTGACCACCTTCTCTGCCAAGATCAAACGTACCGTCTGTAGCCTTCTTGTCGAAGCGCGCACCCCACTCAATAATTTCCTGTACCCGAAGAGGTCCCTCATTGACAACGATATCAACAATTTTTTCATTACAAAGCCCGTCTCCGGCATCAAGCGTGTCTTCCTTATGTTTGTTTGTAGAATCAACTTCCGGGTTCCATACTGCGGCAACACCGCCCTGTGCATATCTCGTATTACTCTCACCTTCATCTGTTTTAGTAAGAACACAAACAGATAATTCGGGATTATCTTCTGCGATTTTGATTGCCGTGGTTAGTCCGCCAATACCGGAACCAATAATTAGAATGTCATATTTAGCCATTTTGGAAATTTAAGGTCACTCAAAAGTAAAGTAAAAAGAAAATAAATTACTACATATTTTTTTTAAATCATTTAAATGTCTAAATTTGTGGCGATTTTAAAAAAGCGCTATAAAAGAATAATTAGAATGAAAAAATTCGTGGTTCCATTCATCTGTTTGTTCGTTATAATGGCGAATACATTTATTGTTGAAGGCGCAGAAACTCATACAGGGGAATCAGAGAATGCAACGCACAATCACGATGAATGTTCATGTCATCATGAGGAGAAATATGACCCGGGTGCTTCTGCTTTTCACCATATTGCCGACGCTAATGCATTTCATTTATTTGGCGATTATTATCTTCCGCTTCCTTGCTTACTTTACTCTCCAGGAAATGGATTCACTTTTTTAATGTCCAATGCTTTTGATATGCACCATCATGGTTCAGGAACAAAGGCCATTGATGGATATGTAATGGTTCATGGATCTATTATGAGAGTAAACCAGGAAGGTTTTCCAATGGATGGTGAGGTTGAAGTATCCTGTTATACAGAAAAGGAGGCTGCCGACGGAAAAGTTACGCATCAGGTAGTTTATAAAGAAAAATGTTACGATTTAGATAAGAAAACATCTTACGATGGAGGAATCATGGGTGGTGGGGTCACCTCTTTCTATGATTTCGGTATGACAAAAAATGTTTTCACAATGATATTGGCTTTCCTGATTTTGTTTTTCCTTTTCAGGAAAGCAGCAGTAAGTTACATCACCAGAAAGGGTCAGGCACCAAAAGGGGTACAAGCCGTTATAGAGCCATTATTTGAGTTTATCAGAAATGAGGTAGCCATCCCTTTTTTAGGAAGCAAATACGAAAAATATCTTCCTTACCTGATGTCTATTTTCTTTTTTATACTTGGATTGAATCTTATAGGGCAATTGCCTTTTTTCCCGGGAAGTGGTAACGTAACAGGAAATTTATCCGTCACTTTAGTATTGGCGGTTATTGCAGCCCTAATAACCAATTTTAGTGGAAACAAAAATTACTGGCAGCACGTTTTTAACATGCCAGGCGTTCCTTTGCCTATCAAATTTATATTAACGCCAGTAGAATTGTTAGGTTTATTTATTAAACCGATGACCCTTATGTTGCGTCTTTTTGCCAACATAACGGCTGGTCACATCGTAATCATCATATTTGTCAGTTTGATATTTATTTTTGGACAAGCGGGAGAAAATCTGGGTGGTTCCATCTTAGGAGGAGTTATGGCTGTACCACTTACCTTATTCATGATGGCTATTGAACTTTTAGTAGCTTTTGTGCAAGCATTTGTATTTTGTATATTGACTGCATCTTATATAGGTGCTGCCATTGAAGAACATCACGAACATCATTAATAATTTATAATAAAAATTGTCATCATGACTGGAACATTAGCCGCAATTGGTGCAGGATTAGCCGTAATAGGTGCTGGAATTGGAATTGGAAACATCGGTTCAAAAGCAATGGAAGCCATTGCTCGTCAACCTGAGGTAGTTGGAGATATCCGTTCTAACATGATCCTTATGGCCGCTCTTATTGAGGGTGCTGCCCTTATCGCGATTATCTTATCGATTTTCGTTAAGTAATCAAAATGAAAGAAATGCAGGTCGGGTGCGGTTGGCACCTGGCAGCATTTCTACCCTTTATTAAACGAATTGGTAAATACCAAGTTAAAAAAATATAAAATGATGCTTTTCTTAGCCGATTTTTCAGTGATTCGCCCCGAACCAGGTTTATTAATCTGGACGACGCTCATCTTCCTTCTTTTCTGGGGATTGATGGGTAAATTTGCCTTCAAACCTATCCAAAATGCATTAAAGGAGAGGGAACAAGATATCCAGAATTCTTTAGACTCAGCTAAAAGAGCAAAAGAGGAGATCTCTTCTCTACAATCACATAATGAAAATTTATTAAAGCAAGCAGCGGAAGAAAGGGCAGCCATTTTAAAGGAAGCTAAAGAGGCGAAGGAATCAATTATTAGCGAAGCAAGAGAAAGAGCAAAAGAGGAAGCACAAAAAATTGTACAGGCAGCTAAGATAGAAATTGAACACCAAAAAATGGAAATGCTAACGAATGTTAGAAATGATATCGGATTGTTGTCTATAGAAATTGCTGAGAAATTAATTCATCAACGTCTTTCTGACAAACAAGAGAGTTTACAATTAACACAAAAACTAGTAGAAGAAATTCGTTTCGAAAATTAGTCTTTGCATGCCTTTAAGTAAATAAAATGACCACAAATAAAATTGCCTTTCGTTACGCTAAATCCTGGATTGATCTCGCTTTGGAGAGAAACGAGGTTGAATCAGCTTTAGCCGATGTAAAAGTTTTAAAAAATTTGCTTCGGGTAAATGCAGATTTTTCTGCATTTGTTAAAAGTCCGGTGATTTCTTATGATAAGAAAAAGAGTATTTTGTCTACTCTTTTTGAAGATAAATTAAGTAAATTAACCTTGTTGTTCCTTCAATTATTAGTAACAAAACATCGGGAAATTAATCTTCCTTTAATTGTCGATTCTTTTCTTTCTCAATATAAAACGTTAAAGGAGATTTCTACCGTTAAGGTTATATCAGCTCAACCGTTAATTAAAGAGGATCAGGAAAAAATTATAAAAATGGCTTCCGCATCTATTGTCGGTTTCAAGAATATTGAGTTGGAAACGGTTGTTGATGAATCTTTAATCGGTGGGTTTATTATTGAAATGGAGGATTATGTATATGATGCCAGTGTTAAAAATCAAATTTTTAGACTGAAAAAATCATTTGCAGAAAATCTTTATGAGTCTAAAATTATAGCGCGATAATTAGCGTGCTAATTAATATTTATTGAATCAGTAGCAAAACATAAAAAAATGGGTGACGTAAGACCTGAAGAAATTTCACAAATCCTGAAGCAACAAATTTCTGGATTTAATGATACTGCTGAGTTAGCAGAGTTCGGTACCGTACTTCAAGTAGGAGACGGAATTGCTCGTGTGTATGGATTAAATAATGCTCAATCAGGTGAATTGGTTGAATTTAGTACAGGTACACAGGCCATCGTTCTAAATCTTGAAGAAGACAATGTCGGTGTGGTACTTATGGGTTCAGCTGACGGTATTCGTGAGGGCTCCAGGGTTCACAGAACCAATAGAATTGCTTCCATTAAGGTGGGAGAAGGTTTCGTTGGCCGTGTTGTAAATACTTTGGGTCAACCTATTGACGGAAAGGGTCCCATCAAAGGAGATCTTTATGAGATGCCTCTGGAAAGAAAAGCTCCGGGTGTTATCTTTCGTCAACCTGTAAATGAGCCTCTTCAAACAGGTATCAAAGCCATCGATGCGATGATTCCTATTGGTAGAGGACAGAGAGAATTGATAATTGGCGACCGTCAAACAGGAAAAACGGCCATTGCTATTGATACGATTATAAATCAGAGAGAATTTTACGATAGGGGTGAACCTGTATATTGCATTTATGTAGCATCCGGGCAAAAAGCTTCTACCGTAGCACAAGTAGCCAGAACACTGGAAGAAAACGGAGCTATGGCCTATACGGTTATTGTGTCTTCTTCAGCTTCTGATCCTGCGCCTCTTCAGTTCTATGCTCCTTTTGCGGGTGCTTCTATCGGTGAATTTTTCCGTGATACTGGTCGTCCGGCGCTTATTGTTTATGATGATTTATCAAAGCAAGCGGTAGCTTATCGCGAAGTTTCGTTGCTTTTACGCCGTCCTCCAGGTCGTGAAGCTTATCCGGGTGACGTTTTCTATCTTCACTCTCGTTTGTTGGAAAGAGCGGCTAAAATCATTAATAATGATGGCATCGCCAGAACAATGAATGATTTACCCGAATCATTGAAAAATGGAAAAGATGCGAATGGTCAGCCTATGGTTAAAGGAGGTGGATCTCTTACCGCACTACCAATCATAGAAACTCAGGCATCTGACGTTTCTGCATATATCCCAACCAACGTAATTTCTATTACCGATGGTCAGATATTCCTGGAAACTAACTTGTTTAATGCCGGTATTCGTCCAGCCATTAACGTAGGTATTTCCGTTTCCCGTGTGGGTGGAAATGCTCAAATCAAGTCCATGAAAAAAGTGGCTGGTACACTGAAGTTAGACCAGGCACAATATCGTGAATTAGAGGCGTTTTCTAAATTTGGTTCCGATCTGGATGCAGCTACACAGTCAGTACTCGAAAAAGGAAAACGTAATGTTGAAGTGCTTAAGCAAGCACAATATTCACCACTTTCCGTTGAAAAACAGGTGGCTATTATCTTTTTAGGTACTTTCGGAAAGTTGCGGAATGTTCCCGTTAATAAAGTATCAGAATTCGAAAGTAACTATTTGGTTACACTCGAAAAAAGACATCCTGAGATTTTACAGAATTTTAAAGCTGGTAAATTGGAGAAAGAGGACACTCAACGTATTGAGGCTCTCGCTGAAGAATTATCAAAAGCATACTCGCTTTAAATTTTGTTTAAATAATTAATTATGGCTGCCAATTTAAAAGAGGTAAGGGAAAGGATTCGCTCGGTAAATAGTACTCAGCAAATTACTAAAGCGATGAAAATGGTTTCTGCCGCTAAGCTTAGGCGCGCACAGCAAGCTATTCAGCAAATGAGACCCTATGCTGAAAAGCAATCATCGCTTCTCAGAAATATTTTGTCAAACTTAGATGGGGACTTTACTTCTACTTTTAGTACTCAAAGACCGGTAAGTAAGGCTTGTGTCGTAGTGGTAACTTCCAATAGAGGTCTTTGTGGTGCTTTTAATACTAATGTAGTGAAAGCTGCTATTCAGGCGATTGAAGATAAATATAAAAAAGTTCTGGACGAAGGTAATCTATCTATCCTTTGTGTCGGAAAAAAGGGATATGAAAATTTAGTTAAACGTTATCCTAAAGCGCATTTTATTAGGGATTATGTTTCCCTTTTTGAGAATCTATCATTTGATTCCGTGGCTAAAGTTCCCACTTTTCTTATGGACGCCTTTGAAAAGGGTGAGTTCGATGCAGTGGATATTGCTTACGGTAGGTTCAAAAATGCAGCTACCCAATTTGCCGAACTGGAAGCTTTCCTTCCTGTTCCTCCTTTAGATGTTAAAGATGGTGCTAAAAGTAAGGCAGATTATATTTTTGAGCCTGATAAAGGTTCTTTGCTTACCTTTCTTATTCCCTCGATTTTGAAGTCTCAGTTCCAAAAGTGTGTGCTCGACACAAACGCTTCTGAACACGGTGCCAGAATGACGGCGATGGATAAGGCTACAGATAATGCAAATGAACTCTTAAGAGATCTTAAAATATCCTATAATAAGGCAAGACAAGAATCAATTACCAAAGAAATTCTTGAAATTGTTGGTGGTGCTTCTGCTTTAGCTTCTTCCTAAATATTAGAATAAAGCTCGCCTTTAAAATCCTCCATATAACTATACTGTTTTATGGAGGATTTTTTATTGATGACCAAAATCAATTTCTGTATTGTCGCCAATACTCAGACTTTGTCCGGCGGAGGATAAACTTACATCATTTCCAACGACTGATTTATTTAAGATAATCTCGTTTAGTTTACTGTAATTTCCTACGATGGAATTTGAAATGATAGATTGGATTATCTCCACGTTATCTCCAATAGTAACATGAGGTCCAATGATAGAATGGGTTAACTTACATTTTTTACCAATACTTACAGGATGTATGATAATGGTGTTGTCGTAGGGCGGTAAATCAACGGATGCATATCCTTCCCTATCTAAAAATAAAGCATTGGTATCAAGCAGGACTTCCTTTTTGCCACAATTGAACCAATTATCCACTTCTATTGCCGAAAACGGGATGCCATTGGAAATCATGCGCATAATAGCGTCAGTTAAATGAAATTCGCCGTCGGTTTGAAGGTTATTTTCTATGTTATACGTTAAGGCCTCAATAAGTTGAGGAACTTCCTTTATTCTAAATATACCAACCATGGCCTTATTAGACTTTGGAATGTTGGGTTTTTCGATAACTTTTGTTATCATATTATCGTTACCTATTTCTACAATACCAAATTCTCTGGGATCAGTTACTCTTTTTATAGCAATACAACTATAAGGAGATTTCATGAAGATGGAAAAATCAACATCGATAATAGCATCACCAAAGGCGATAATTACTTCATCGGCATCATTAAAAAAGTGTCTTCCAATCCACAAAGCATGAGCTGAGCCAAGTCGCTCTTCCTGATAAATATAAGATACAGAAAGATGGGGGTATTTTTCTTCTACAAAAGCTTTTATCTTTTCCCCTAGGTAACCCAGAATAATTAGATATTCGGTTATGCCCTGTTCAATAAGAGGATCAATAATAAAGGAAAGAATAGGTTTTCCAGCCACTGGTATAAGTGGCTTTGGTTGAGTATAGGTTAGCGGTCGTAATCGAGTGCCAGCGCCTGCAACAGGAATTATGGCTTTCATAGCATTCGGTTTAGGCTTTATTTAAGGTTCGAATATAGCACATTTAAACAACCTTTTCCTCTTATTAGCTATTATCTATATTAAGTTTCAATCGTATCAAATGTAGTAAAAATGAATCATAAATTTACCTGGTTCCTTCTAATAGTTATTTTCTCGGTTTTTATAGGTCGGTATTTTTATTTTAAGCCTACTTATATAGAAAATGACCTTGTCCCAAATTTTTCAGCAAAAACCCTTACTGGTGATGCATTTAATCTCAATGATTTAAAAGGTAATTATGTTTTTATTGACTTTTGGGGAAGTTGGTGCGGTCCCTGTAGAAGGTCGAATCCACAACTTCGGGCCGTCTATCAGACATACAAAAATGTTCAGTTTAAAGAGGCAAAATCCTTTCAATTAGTAAGTATTGGGATAGAAAAATCTGAAAGTGCCTGGTTACAGGCTATTCAGAATGATCAACTAGACTGGCCTTTTCATATTTTAGATCTGTCGGAGAGTTTACGGTTTTTTGACGCTCCTATTGCTTCGTTGTATAAAATAAAAGAGGTTCCTTCAACCTATCTGATTGGTCCGGATGGAAAGGTTTTGGCAAGAAACTTAGATCTTCTAATGTTAGATTCTTTTTTGAAAAAAAATGCCAAATTAGAGACAAATTGAAAGGTGAATCACCTAATATATGACAATTTGTCGCAAATTAAAATATGGCAATATAATTGATATCATTTAAATCTACTAAAAAAAAGAGTATGAGTCAAAATGTTGATATTGAAAACGAGGAACTTCCTGACAATAGTTCAGTACCACAAGAGGAAAATGATAATGATCAAACTCAAAATGAGGATTCCTCAAGCAGTATTGAAAAATTAGAAAGTGAAAATCAGGAGCTTAAAGATAAGTATTTAAGGCTTTTCGCTGAGTTTGATAATTATAAAAAAAGAACGGTTAAAGAACGTCTCGATTTAATGCGGACCGCAGCGCAGGAAACAATCCTTTCCATTTTACCGGTTTTGGATGATTTCGATAGAGCTAAAAAGTTGGCTGACGAACCCGGGAGTACAGAAGTGTTCAGCGAAGGGGCTAATATCGTGTATCATAAGCTATATGCCGT
>CANMVX010000106.1 GCA_947501115.1 Haliscomenobacteraceae bacterium | reverse complement strand
GCTTGTACGTAAATTACCTGTGTATCTCTAACTGTTTTAGTTGTAAGAGGATTTGTTTTGATAGTTTTAGTTGCAGCCCAAATACGAAGGATGACCCCAGTATCGCAGGTTAATTTCTTAACTACTGTGTAATCAACATCTCCATTACACTCTAAACCATAAATATCTGGATGACCAAATAACTTATTAGATATAACTTCTTTAGCAATATCACCAGATTTTGGATCATTTTTATCGACAACACCTGGCTCACCAATGATTTCCTTTTCTGTACAATTTACCCAATTTCTAACTGGTCTAGCAAGTTGATCCCTGTAATCATAAGAAGTGTTATACCACTTATTCAAATCAGGAGCTATAATAACAGGAGCAGTTTTGTCTTCTACTTGAATGGTACCCCAGCAATAACTCCAGTTACGACCCGCAGGTGCATTATTATCGCTGTTTCCTAATATTCCCTGTACTAAATCAGCACCCCATAATTCGTACATCACCTGTGAACCTGACGCTCCATCACAGCAGAATACCTCAATATACTGCATATATTTTGGTGTGTATCTTAACGTACTTCCCGCGATAGCCTCAAAGTCATTAATATCAACTTCTCCATTATTGTTGCCAAAAATATCATAGTCCATATTCCAAACTAAGTAGGGTGAACAGGTTGCCCAGTCGATCCTTCTTCTTACATACATAGAATCCAGCGTACAATTATCTCTACTTCCCTTATCCACCTCTTTTAACCATACCCGTGCATTTTGATCCTTTAACAGATTTCTGTCACTTTCGCCATTTCTCAAATAGTAGTTACCTGAAGAATTCGATGTCACCGAAACATTAATCTGATCCTTACAAATCATCACTGGCGCCGTCTTGTCCTGTACATCAAAATATAAGGTATCCTTAATCTCATTATTACATCCATCCCATGTTTCTATAATTAAACGATGTTCTCCAATAGGTATGCCTAAGGCCACCAAGCCACCGTTCATATCTGCAAGCGTATAATTCACCGACGTATAATCTCCTCTGTCCGTGAAAAAACGGTTATTCCATACATCCCTCGATTCAAACTTATAGTTCAACGTCACACCCGTGCCATTACGGTCGGTCGTCGTGTTGCCTCCTGAGCATTTGTCATATACACCCCAGTTGAACAATGAAGATAAATCTCTTAAGTTTGTTCTTGTTCCACTCTTAGATGGTAATCTCAGACTTGCTGTACAATCGCTCACACCTATCGGTATGATAATTGAGTCATTCAAGGCTCTTCCTCTGATGGTGCCTCCTAATGCATTGGCGTTATAAGCTTCAAAAACCGGTGGCGTTTGATCCATAATCCTTATAATCAGGGTATCTTTCTCTCTCGTACCTGTACACCAGTCAAATATCTCTGTTACCACTTCATAGCTCTTGCTATTATTACATAATGCAAACTCTTTGTAGTTATACGTGATATCATAGGTACTCGCCCATTTACTTGAAAACAAGGAAATAGAGTCTTTCCTGCCGCCAGGTAGGGTGTCAACCGCAATATAGATGGATGTTAGCAGCGGTTTTAATTCCGTTTGCGCATCAAAAATTCCACATGTTCCCAAAGACGTATTGTAAGAAATGGTATCGATATATAAGCTATAATTAGCCGTACTCATCTGATCTGCTCCCAGTTTTTCTCTGAAGTTAATCAATCCTCCTGCTGGAAGATTGTCAGCTTCTCCATAGTGCGCATGAGCCTTCCTCGGTCCATTACCAAAAGGACCAAACTGACCTAAATTACCTGGTCCACGATCCATCGGTTCTGCTACCAACGTAAATTCCCTGTCAAAGCGATTGGTTTTCGTCTTGCGTAAGTCAGGTCGCTTGAAATAAATGATCTGGTTTAAGAAGGTACGATTACCGCGTTGGTCTATGATTTCAAAAGTACGGCGAAGTTTATGCTGAAATCCAGAGGAATCACATTGGGGATTTTCAAGATAATCCGTTACCTTATATTGTAAGTTCCAAGACCGGTGTACTAAAAAACTATCGCGGTTACTCGATGTTCCACTCGAATCCTTGTCTATAATCCAGGTATTTTGCGCAAAGGTCCCCGTATTGACAGGATAAGAGCTCAATTCACAAGAGTCCGTCATGTATGGACGACCTGTATAATATTTATTCGCTCCATCAAAGGTAGGAGGTAAATGATAACCACTTACATTACCAAACCAGCTACTCGGTACATTTAATATTTCGTCCACATTATCAGACCATGTAACGATTGTGTCAATAGTCTCCCAGGCAGTCTTTTGATTTGGTGAGAAAACGGGACCGCTGCTGTCATCAACCGTAAGTTGACCCTGAGCAATTAATTGTCCGTCTTTGAAAACACCAAAAGTCCAGCCTCCTGCAGGACTAACGCCATCAACTACCCCGCCATTACTTGGATCCGAGTCATTTATTTTTACCTCGAAATTAAAACATAGTTGATATATTTCTTTGAACCCCATAATGACATTTAATGGAGTGATCGTTTTCTTACAATTACCGTCTAGACTTACCCTTGGATTTTGAACAGCAACGTAAGTTGATGGGGGAACCTCAGGGATGGTAAGGGTAATATCAAAAAGTGCATTAGATTCTGGTACAGTACATCCAGTAGAAGTACAAGGTTGAAAGTCTTGAGTTGTAGAGGCAATGTGAGCTTTTGTTGTCCCACTTTGAAGTTGAGTTACGTCAAGATCTATAACCATAAATGACCTTGCATTTGAAGCACATGATGGAGTCCAAATAGGCGAGATTGTAATGGTAGAGGTGTCAACACCTTGATTAGCTAGATACTTTTTTAGAGCCTTTACCAATTTGGGATCAGTAAATGCCCCACCAGAAGCCAAAGGCCAAACAACATTGGGAGTGAAATTATAGGATGCTAGATCGGCAGTATTGAACAAGTCAGAAGCATTAACCCAGTTATTCATTCTGAAATAGTCAGAAGAGGCTCCAGAGGCGCCAGTACCACTCAGGTCATCTGTAGATAACGTACCAGACAAATCACAATAGCTTTCATTCACACCTAATCTGTTTACTATTTTTCCATCTTGATTTCGATCTATATATATACCCTCAGTAGGTCTTGGAGTAGTTGCAGTGTGACCATCCCATGCAGAAACAAAAATCCAAGCTCTGGTACCGCACTTAGAAGTAGCTATCCAAGCACCCGTTGAGTGAGCAGAAAGTATGGTCGGGATAAGACCAGAAAAAACTAATGCTGAAACCAGCATCAGAAATTTGTGTTTTAAATTGTAGAGTTTACTCATAGGTAATTTTTTACATTTTCATATTACAAAAATAATTTATGTATCACATATTACAGTCTTTGTTAATATTTAGATTGTAGCGTTTTAGGAATACCACACAAAAAAGAAAATAATTTGGGGAAATAAAGTGCTTATATTATGGATTGGAACCACCTGACTTTTTAAAAAAGCCTGAAAAATGAAGGAATAAAAAGCAAGGTACTAGCTTTTATGCCTGAACTGTGATTCTTTTGATTTTTATGCTTAATAGGATGGAATAATAAATGGAGAGTTAATCCTGGATATTACTTGAAAAGATTAGTAATAAGGTCAACGAAGCATATCTATCTAGACTTGCTGTGAAAAAGGAACAGGAACTAAACTATTCCGGAATAAGTTGAGTAATTGAAAACGTAATCATCAAGCGAACATAGCGTAGCCTCATATATAACTAACTGTATCTAAATCAGGCATATAATTTAAGTAAATTACACATTGATTTGAACCCGTACTTTAAAGAATGTAATAATTATAACCATCGGGGATGTCAAGAGAAAGAAGCCTTAAAAAAAACAATAATTTACATGCTGAATGAACATCCAAATAGAAACTAGTGTTAAGTTAATCATGTAATGACGGATATAATCTTTTCAGTTTCACCCGTGCTTCTTTATTTGTAAACCGCCAGTTTATCTTGCTGTTCTTATTATTCCTGTATGATTGCCATGCTTCCACTTCTTCTTTAATCTCATCCATTGTTGAAATATGCCTATTCAAACATTGCCCGTTTAATACCTGCAGTTCTATTTCGGCCATGTTCAGCCAGCTTCCGTACTTGGGCGTTTAAATAAACTCAAACCTGTCCCATAACCTTTTAGCTTCTTCCGGTTCAAATAGCTCGTAAAAAGCAGAGGCTGCTTATGTTTTGAAATTGTCCATCACCAGGGTTATCTTTTTAGCCTTTGGATACCAATCATCAGCCATCTTTTTTATAAATAGGGCCCAGTCCTTTTTCGTTTTGAACGCTGTGACCTCAACAAAGCGCTTTCCCTTTAACGGTTCATTAGCCATAAAAATATTGACGACCCCGTGCCGTAAATATTCATAATCCACCCTCGCTTCCTGGCCCGGTTTCATCCCTTGGGATGGTCTGCCTTCTTCTATTAATTGTTTGGGTGACTCATCCATACATACAACCGGAAAATCAGCATTATATGGCCTTTTATATACATCCAATACCCGTTCCATGTTTCCTACAAACTCGCTGCTTTGTGCTGGTGGTATGACCCAACCCTTTACTTTCCAGGGTTTAAGTTCGTTTTTTTTAGAACACTTCTGACAGTTACATGGGAAATGCTTTCTACGTAGTTTAATTCAACCATTTTATCTGCAAGCAGTCGCAAAGACCATTTGGCAAATCCCTTCGGTGGTTCACTGCAACAAAGAGTAACCAATTTTGCTTCTACATCCCCGTCTAATTTTGTTTCATAAATACGGCGGGTGGGGCGACGTTCTAAAACGGATTCAAAGCCCTCTTCAATAAATTTCTTCTTCACCCGGTCGATGGTACGCATCCCAACTTTCAGTACTTTACTGATTTGTTCGTTGGTTACCTTTTCAGAATAGTCGCCTTCATCGCAATTCAGCAGGATGTAAGCCGTCCGGAATGTTTGAGAAGTATGTGACCCCTTGTTGATGATGGCATGTAGCTCATCAACTTCTGGCTTTGTCAGTTTAATGGTATAGCGTATCATTTGCTTAACTTTTTGCAAATATACTAATTATACGTCGCATTATACTTAACTTAACAATAGTGCGTAAGAGACGAAAACAAGATTAATTTTGCGAAAATTTTCCCGTTTCCTCCTATTCAAGGTTAAGATGATGATAAAAAATTAACAATTAAATTATCTTTGATATACAAACCATAAAGAAGGACTTAACAAATGAAAAAAATAACAACCTTAATATTTATACTCCTAAAATTATCAATTTATAAGTTATCAGGTCAAACATTTAAGGAAATTAAAATTCCAGTTTCGATTAATTCGAAAAATTTACAGGAACCTTTTACTGGAGGTTGGAAGTGTCCAAATTTTTCTGAAACAGATTTCAACAAAGATGGAATTACAGATATTTATGTTTTTGATAGAGTTGGAAATGTTCAAGGAGCTTATATTGGGACTAAAAAATCAGGAAGTTCAGACAAAGTTGAATATGTTTTTTCTCCCGAATTTGTTCAACATTTCCCCATTTCTAAGCACTGGGTATTACTGAGGGATTATGACAGAGATGGAATATCCGATTTTTTTTCCTACTCTGATATATCATCTTTGGATGGAATTCAGGTATGGAAAGGTTTCTATAATAATGAAAAAAAACTATCATTCAAACGTTTAACTTTTAAAGCCCCATACAATATTATTTTTTATTCTACCCCCAATGAAGGACAATCTAACATCTATGTTAATAGAATAGATTTACCTGTCTTAGATGATATTGATTGTGATGAGGATCTTGATATCATTGTTTTTTCTGCTAATGGTGGAAATGTGTCTTTTTACAAAAATGAGTCCGTTGAAAAAGGATTTACATCAGATTCTCTACTCTTCAAACTGCAAGATAACTGTTGGGGTGGTTTTTACGAGTCCGGCGGCAATCCCCTGAAAATTGAATTTTCACCTGCTGCAGGCGTTTGTTATAAACCACCTCCCTCTGAGTTGGCAAGTACTTCATTGCATGGTGGGGTCAGTATGTTAACTTTTGATTTTAATAATGATGGAGCTAAAGAATTATTGTTGGGAAGTTCTTCTTCACCAAACATTTCACTCTTATATAATGCAGGTAATTGTAAAACAGCTTGGATGAATAAACAAGATAATTATTTTCCCTCCAATGATTATCCTGTCAATATACCCTATTTTCCTACAGCTTTTGCCTTAGATGTTAATCAGGATACTTTGAAAGATTTAATTTTTTCAACTAATCTGGAGTATTTAGATGCCAATACCATTCAACTATATAAAAATATTGGCAACAAAAACAAAAATGAATTTACCCTCATTAATAATAATTTTTTGAACGATAATTCCATTGATTTAGGAAGAGGGGCATTTCCAACCTGGGCAGATATAAACCAGGACGGACTTGTTGATCTTGTTGTAGGTAATGAATCTAATACTATAGAACCAGGTAAATCATCTGCCTATTTATCCTATTTCGAAAACGTTGGAAATCTAAATCAACCCTCTTTCATTTTGAGAGATAGTAATTTTTTAAATCTTAATAAATTTGATTCTTATTCGTATGGAAGTTACAGTCCATCTTTTGGTGACTTAGATGGCGATGGAGATTTAGATATATTAATTGGAACTAGAAGAGGAGCTTTAATCTATGGAGAAAACATACCCACACAAAATAAACCATTTAATGTAGAACAATTTATCCTCTCCTTTATGGATCTGAAATTGAATGGTGAAACAAATCCATTTATTTATGATGTTAATAAAGATGGATTGTTAGATTTATTAGTTGGTGATAGGAGCGGCAGCATTTTATTTTTTCAAAACATTGGAACTAAAAATAAGCCTCTTTTTAATCCAAATCCAAATAATATGCCTAACCAGGCACGTTGGGGCTCCGTCAATACTATCTCTCCAGGTTTTGTATCAGGTCTATCCTCACCAAAACTTTTTTTAACAAATGAAGGGCTTAAATTAATAACGGGCTCTGAAGATAAAGGGATTTTGGTTTATGATGCCAATAATTTTTCAGTACCATTTAAACAGATTGATATTCCAATTAAAGCAAATAATATTGGATTTAAGGCTATACCCGCAGTAGCCGATATTAATTCAGATGGTTTTTATGAGCTTATTGTTGGAAATACAAGAGGTGGTCTTCAATTGTTTTCCACTCCCTGGAAAAAGTCAATAACATCAAGTAATAGATTGGAACCGCAGAGAACAAATCAAATAAAAGTTTTTCCAAATCCGGCTTTTGATTTTATTACCATAGATGCCGAGGGACCAGCTCAAATTCATGAAGGAACTCTCACCATTATTGACCCTTATGGACGTACCATTTTAAGCATAAAAAATTATGTCTTGGGAGACCAGGTTTTTATTTCAAATCTACCAAAAGGGTATTATTTCGTTCAGTTAGAGAGTAAATATGATGTTTATAAAGCCTCTTTTATCCGATAAATAAGTTGTTTGATGCAGGAAAGGTTTTTAATTAGATTTTTACATTTATTGAATAAGGTTTACTATTTAATTTTATAACGGCTTGTGAAATAGTCATTCCCGTAAAAATCGGGAAAGTTTTAGAAAAATGGACTCTTCCTTTATAACCAACCTCTTTTGCTAAAGAATCAATGGTATGCCTTTTTAAATAGCCTTCCTTAATTTTTTCAATGGCATAATTAATTCTTAAAACGTTTTTAAGATCACTAAAAGAGATATCATATTTTTCTTTTAACAGCTTAGAAGTGAGGTAAGTTTGTAAACCAAGGAAACTGGCAAATTTATCTATGTTAAAATGAGGATCTAAATACAAATCGTGTTTCTGCAATTCACTGATAAATTGATCCAAATTGGGAGGAAAATTTTCATAGTATTTCATAAAGGGAAATTTCAAAGTTATACTATCAATAAAGTAGCCGGAGACATTACACACAAAAGGAATAATAGTAAGCCTATTGTTGAAACAATCCAATATTTAAAGAAAAATACATGACCAAATGCAACAATAAATCGAGACCATGAGATGAGCGAAAACCCGACGGATTTATCACCTGTCACAAAACATACCCATTGTATGTCTGATGAAAGTGAATTTGTGGGAGTAATATTAAAAAATTGCCGATACCTAAAAACCATCTAATTTTTTTTGTTACAAAACTATTTGGATTTAATAATTTCAGCATTAAAACAGACCCACAAATTCCTTTGAATTCTGAGAATTTTAAGGAATTTTTTTCAAAATGAAGCCCAAAATGAATGAAAAGTGAAAATGTTGCCCTTTTTTTAATAAAAAGATCCTGTCTGAACTTTGATTTTTTTGATTAATAGGATAGATTGTTAACCCCCATTGCGCGTCAACCAGACGGAAAGCGTGCATACACAAGGCTGTCGGGCTTTCGGAGTTTCTGTTTGTGTACTACAGATTTTATTTTGGTGAAGGGTCGTTGCTTGATGCCAAGGGTGTCAAACAACTGCTTTAACTTCTGTTCTGGGAGGGAACATTTCTTTACGGATATTT
>CANMVX010000105.1 GCA_947501115.1 Haliscomenobacteraceae bacterium | reverse complement strand
GTAATTATGGTATCATGAAACAAGGCTATAACGGCACCTGCACTGTACTGCCATTTGCTGAATCGAATGAAGATATATAAGAAAATCAGAGCCAGGGCAAATAAAGCCGCCTGTAAGGAACTTGATTTTATATCTTCTGCAACGGTTGGCCCAACCTGACTAGAGCTAACAACGTGGGTTCCAGTTCCCTCTGGATTACTGAAATTAGCAATATCCAAGTTATTTCCAGAAATAGTGTTCACACCAGCAAACAACCTTTCAAGTACTTTTTGTGAAGCGTTTTCATCACCACTTTCAATCATATAACTGGTAACAACATTTAGTGAATTTTCAGAGTCGATAGATTTTACTACTGGCGTATTTCCATAAAAAGCAGTGGTTAATTCTTTCCTTAAATCCTCAGGATTTACTGATTCTGAAAATTGAATATTGTAAGAATATCCTCCTTTAAAATCTACACCAAATTCAAATCCTCTGGTAAATATTGAAACCAAGCTTAATAAAACCAGAACCCCAGAAAATAAATAAGCTATTTTACGCTTACCCATCCAATCAACATTGATGCTTGAAAAAGCGCTTTTAGAGAAAGAATTAGAGAATTGAAGATCTTTTCCTTTTCCTGTCCACCAATCAATTAATAATCTACTAACTAATACAGCTGTAAACATAGAAGATAAAATACCGATGATTAAGACAACGGCAAAACCTTTAATTGGACCCAATCCGAAATAAGAAAGCATAAATGCAGAAAGAAGGGTAGTGACGTTTGAGTCAATAATCGCTGAGTATGACTGACGGAAACCCTCTGAAATAGAGGTAAATAATGTTTTTCCTTCTTCCAGTTCTTCTCTGATTCTTTCATAGATGATTACGTTGGCGTCAACGGCCATACCTATGGTAAGTACGATACCAGCAATACCCGGAAGGGTTAAAACAGTTCCAAAGGATGCAAGCGTACCAAAAATAAAGAAGATATTGAGGAAAAGGGAGATGATAGACATGATACCTGCTGAACTATAGTACAGGAACATGAAAGCCATTACGATTAAAAATCCAATCACTAAAGAATTGATACTTTTTGAGATATTCTCTTTTCCTAAAGAAGGACCAACTAAGGCTTCTGATATAATTTTAGTTTCCGCTGGTAACTTTCCAATTTCCAGAATATTGGCTAAATCCTGTGCTTCCTGAATATTGAAGTTTCCTGTTATCTGTGTATTTCCACCAGTGATTGGCTCGTTTACACTAGGGGCAGAAACTACCTCATCATCAAGTAAGATAGCAACCTGGCGATTATTATCCTGTGCAGCTTTAGTGGTCATTTCTGCCCATGCTTTAGCGCCATTTTTATCCATTCTCAGGGTTACACCTGTTTCCTTAGTGATAGGATCAGGTTCTGCCGCTGCAGCAACCACCTGGTCACCTGATACTGGTGCTTCCGCTCTTTCCTTTTTAATGGCGTAGAGCATATAAAGATCCGTTACCTCGTTCGTTTGTGTGTTGGTAATTGGATCCCTTCCCCAATGGAATGAAATTTCTTTAGGTACTCTGCTTCTAACTTCTGGTCTGGTTAATAAAGAATCGATGATAGATTTTTTATTACGTTCCGAAACACCAATAACTGCCATTCCGAATTCACCTCCTGTATTTAAAGAAAGATTCTCGAATATGGGACCACTGGCTATATTTACAGGGCTATAAAGCGTATCTAATTTCGCAATTTTAGTTTTGTTTTGATTTCCGTCTGCATCTGTTGCATAAGTGGTATCAATACGTAAAATTTCCTTTTTCAATTCGCCACCACCAATAGTTTTTGCCAATTCAGCGTTAGCATCAGCAATAGCCTTTTGAATGGTTTCGCTACCTGCACGATTAGGATTAACGGGATCAGTAATCCTGTAAACATCCCAAAACTCAAGTTTAGCAGCGGCTTGTAAGAAATTACGCGCTCTCTCCGGATTATCAATACCTGGAAGTTCCACAAGAATTAAGTCGCGACTTGGGTCAAGAGAAACGTTGGGTTGCATAACGCCAAGACGGTCAATACGTTCTTTCAAAAGTTTGAAAGTCAATTCAACAGTTTCACTAGCCTTTTCGCGCAAAATAGTCACTACTTGAGCGTTACTTGATCCAAAGGTAATTTCCTCTCTAAGTAATTCAGAGGTAGAAAATAATGGCGCCAGTTTACGATTATTTTGCGTGTAGGCGTCCGCAAACAAAGTTACATAATCTCCTTGTGAGGTGATTTGATCCTTTGATGCTTTTTCCAGGGCTGCTAAGAAAGCTGGATCTTTACTATCATTCGCAAGAGCACGTAAAAAGTCACGTAAATCTACTTGCAGTAAAACGCTCATACCTCCCTTCAAATCAAGACCCAACGCTAATTGTTGTGATTTTAATTCCTGGTAATTGTAGGTTTTGAGCATAGGAATCTTCAACACCTCTTCAGAAGACATGGAGTCCAAATAGGCAATACGCTTTTGTTTGAACACCTCCTGCTTAAGGTTCTTTGATACGTTTCTGCTTGCTGCTTCAGCATAAGCATCTGCCGCTTTTTCGACACTCTGGGTGGGCAATGTGAATAGGAACTGGATTAATGTAACCAGAACCATCAACACAAGGAAGAACCTGATAATCCCTTTTCCTTGCATAACTAGTTGTTTAACGATTAATGTTTACTTTTTTAGAAAACTGCGCAAATATAATTATTTTACAATATTTTTCACGCTTCAAAAACGCGAAGATACTATTTTCAGATTTCTTTACATAACCTTAACTAAACCTTTTATTTTTTTGTGCATCTTATTTTTACTTAGCCAAATTATTGAAAGGTCTTCCCTCTAAAAAACAAAGTATATTTTCTACGGTCATGTCCATTAGTTTTTCTCTTGCTTGTTTTGATGCCCAGGCTACGTGTGGGGTTATGATGCAATTTTCTAATTCAAATAATGGACTACCTGATGCAGGGGGTTCCGTTTTTAATACATCTAAAGCAGCAAATGCTGGTTTTTTTACTTTTAATCCTTCATAAAGATCTTCCTCATTTATTAAATCTCCCCGCGATGTATTTATTAAAATGGTATTATCTTTCATTTTTTGAAAGATAGTCTTATTCATTATATTTTTAGTGTCATTGGTCAAAGGAATATGTAGGGTGATAATGTCACTGTTTGAAATAACCTGCTCCAAGGATTGAACTTCATACCCCAGATGTATTGCCTTTTCAGCCGTCCTTGCAACCACTTTAACTTTCATGCCAAAGGCATCGGCTATTTTTGCAACGGCCTGACCAATAGCACCAAATCCGATGATTCCTATTGTTTTTCCTTCCAATCTTTCCAGCGATTCATGCCCATAGCAAAAATCGGGTTGATTGCCCCAATCTCCCTTTTTTACCGATGTATTTTGCGTATTTACCCGATTGGTAATATCAAGTAAAAGGGCAAATACATGTTGAGCTACCGACCCTGTTCCATAGTTACTTGCATTCAAAACAACTATGCCTTTTTGTTTTGCCTTTTCTATATCAATGTTGTTGTACCCGGTCGCTGTTACACAAATACATTGACAAAGAGCTGCGTTTTCCAATACCTTAGCGTCAAGTTTTACTTTGTTTACAACGATTATTTCTGCATCTTTGACTCTGCTCAAAACTTCTTCTCTGCTTGTCCTGTGGTAGATCGTGGTCTTTCCTAATTGTTTTATTTTTTCCCAGGATAAATCTCCGGGATTTAGTGTGTGTCCATCGAGGATGACAATAGATTTCATGGGCGACGCTTTTGATTTTAACAAAACTTTTTTACTGAATATTTCAATATTTTTTTCAAATATGCGTATTAATGTTCAAATACATATAATGAAATATACTCGTTTAATTTTTTTCTTTTATTTATTCGTTCCTTTCTGCAGCGTTGGTCAGAATAGTGTTATCGCCTCTCAGATTGAATCCTGGGTAAATCAGACACCCGTTTCATCAGACTATAATTTGAATTCTTCCTATATATTTTTATTAAACCCGTCTCTGCTTGCGCCAATGTTTGAAGGAGAAGATCTTAATAAAGGAGAAAGAAGGGATGTGGGTATAAAAAAAGGGGATTACCCGCAGTACATGTATCTGGCAGCCAGCATTAAAGACCCGGTTAATCCTACTAATTTTCTTACGATTCCACTAATGATTCACGATACAAGGAATCCTAATATTTCCTCCCGACTTCTTGAATACGGTGGAAGGGTATTGGAAAATATTTCAGATGATGTACTAAACAAAGGCGATATAACGGCAAAAATTAAATTTGAAGCTATTAAAAGTAATGAAGCGCGCGATTTTTGGCAAAAAACAGCTGAAATTTCGGCTGACCTGGGTAAAACGGCAACCAGTCTTCTAAAAGTTGGTTTGTCAGGTCCATTTTTGGCACTGACAAACCAGATTATGCCTCAAGTCGATAAAGGACTTCGTTCTATGGAAAAATTGGACGATCCTCAAAAAATGGTGAGTGAGTTTTATATTAAATTGCTCTCCAAAGATTTAGGAAATCTTTATGATGAAAAAGTCGTGGGTGCTACCCTGTATAGAATTCATTGGGATGTTGATGTGCCTCTGAAATCTAAGTATTTCACTCAATTTCAAGCGGGAAAGGTAGAGGATTTTAAAAGTAAAGTACCCAAAACTACTGCCCCTTATATTTTGATTGTTCAAACGAAGTCAGAATACAATACCGATTATTCAGACCTTGCATTCAACAAAGCTTATTTTGATAAAAAAACAAGGGAATTTAAACTGATTCAAAATGAAACTAAAAAAGAAGTAGAAAGTGAGTTTTTAGAGGTTTTTTCCGCAGCCCTGGATTTGAGAAGGCAAATTGACTTGTTTCAAGGCTCTCTTCAGACAAAATATACCGATTGGATTGCCTTTGCCCGGTTAATTGATAGCTACCGAAACATAGGCATTTTAAAAACAAATTCGCTGAAAAGTTTGTCCACTAAGGACCTTAAACTGAAGGAGAAATACGGTAAGCTTTATACTAATGTTCAAACAGAAGTTGATCTCTGGTTCAATGCTGAAATGCTCCTGAAATTTCGGGAAATTGGTAGGTTTTTGATCGTAAACGAGACAGATTCTTTGCTATCTAATAAAACGGCCGATCAGTTGTACAAGGATATCGAACTGCTGGCTTTTTATAGGGATCGTCTCAGTCAGTCCGAAATTCAAGGTAGGTTCCCCAAGGAAATTGAATCTCTTGCGTCTTTTCAAAAGGTGAATGATTTGCGTAAAATGATAGAAAAACTTTTTTTTCAAAAGGAGTTTCTCTTGAATATCAATGTGTCCGGAAAAGAACAGGCAAACGCTTTTTTAGAAAAAGCTACCTCGCAGTTTCCATCGTGTGCGTCTTGTAAAACCTTGGCAATAGAAAGGTTAGCAGCCTCAGAAAAATCTAACTTTTCTAGGTTAAATGAACAATTCAAGGCTTTGTCAAAAGGCTTGTACCATACTTTGAGTTGTTTAGATGCCACTGTTAATTTTTTGAACCAGTATATCGAAAATGGCAGAGTAACTCAGCAGGTTCCAGAATTAGTTATCGATAATTTGTCCAGAGATAAAGAAGAATTAACCAAGTTGATAACACAATATCAAGTACTTATATCAAAAGATCCACAAAATATGGCACTCGATGATTTGCAAAAAATACTGACTGATTTCGAGAACAGGAAAAATAAAACGGTGCTTATTTGGGATAGATTGAAAAGCATTGTGTTGCCCGCTGATTTAAATGGGTGTTCTTCAGGATTATTTTAATTTACTTGTTTTATTTATCATATTATCTATACATTTGTCCCGTCCAAATTTATAGGTAGCATGAGAAACCAGTTTCACCCGTACTTAATTTATTTTTCTCTTTTTTTGTTGCTTTGGGACGTTGGGTTCAAACACACAGCTTCGGTTCATTCCTATATTTTGGTGGCCTATTTTGGCATCATCATTGCATCCTTTTTCTTTGAAATTGCAGATTTTTTGAAACTACCTAAAAAAGATAAATGGAAGCCTTTTTTAAGGGGAATCCTTCCGTTTTTAACATTAATAAGTGTAGGCTATTTGTTATCTCAAGGGTTCGGTTTTACCAATGCAATGAATAATTCCTCTGCTCTGTTTATAACCAATGTAATATTATTACTTTCCATAGAGATCGGGCTTTTTAGCGATCGCCTTTATTCAAAAAAGGATATCAAACCGTCGATTGTTTTAGCGGGGAGTTTCATTTTTCTCATTGTAGTTGGAACGGTTTTATTAAAATTGCCGAAGGCAACGACACAAGGCATAACTTGGGTCGATGCCGCTTTTACTGCAACGAGTGCGGTGAGCGTAACAGGTTTAGCCATAAATGATACGGGAAAAAGTTTTACCTTTTTTGGTCACGTGGTTATTTTGTTGCTTATTCAGTTGGGCGGATTAAGTATGCTCGTTTTTACCTCTTTCTTTTCTTATTTTTTCAAGGGAAAAGCGTCTTACAGGGAAAACACCTATTTAAGTGATTTTCTTGGTTCTGATCAGTTTACAGATCTTTTAGGTTTGGCCAGAAAAGTGGTTGTTTTTACCCTGGCCATGGAAACTTTAGGCGCTATTATTATTTATTTTAGTTTACCAGTTTTGCCCAGTGGGAACTCATTTCAAGAACGTCTTTTCTTTTCGTTCTTTCATGCCGTTTCATCTTTTTGTAATGCGGGTTTTTCACTTCTTGGAAATAATTTATACGATCCTCTCCTTCGTTTTAATTATGTTATTCATCTGGTTATTGGGTTTTTACTCGTTTTTGGTGGCCTCGGATATGCCATTCATTTCAATATCGCTGATTACATTAGGTTTAAATATTATCGATTAAAATTTGCTTTTTCTAAGGCTGATTTTTTTACAGAATATCATAATGTAAGGTTAAGTCTGAACTCAAAAATGGTGTTATATACCACCATCATTCTTATATTCATAGGGTGGATATTTTTCCTTGTGGCAGAATGGAACCGTCCAACCTTACAAGAGCATACTTCCATTTTTGGAAAATTGGTCGTTTCCTTTTTTGGATCTGTATCACCTCGGACTGCCGGCTTTAATACCGTAGATATGGCTGGGTTAAGTACTCCGGTAGTTTTTTTAACCATAATGTTAATGTGGGTGGGTGCGTCACCTGCATCAACGGGTGGGGGTATAAAAACAAGTACTTTCGCCGTAGCCGTTTTAAATATCTGGCATTCTTTGACAGGCAGACAAAAAATGCATTTTGCCCAAAGGGAAATAGAGCAATCTTCTGTAAATAGAGCTTTTGCTATCATTTCTTTATCACTTATTATCATTGGATTTGCCATCATTGTACTTAGTATTTTAGAACCTACGATGACTTTTTTGTCCCTGGCCTTTGAGGTTTTTTCTGCCTATTCTACGGTTGGTCTTAGCCTGGGCGTGACCGCTGCTTTTTCCGATGCGGGTAAACTTGTGCTGATAATAGTTATGTTTGTTGGAAGAGTGGGTATCTTTTCCTTATTATCAGGCCTTTTGGCACACAGAGAACCACCAGTTTATGATTATCCGGAAGATTCCATCTTAATAAATTAAAATTTATTCTTATGCCACTGAAAAAAGTTGAAAAATATATGATTATTGGACTTGGAATTTTTGGTTCTGAGTTAGCTATCGATTTATCCAAAAAAGGACAACAGGTCATTGGCGTTGATTCTGATAGAGATAGGGCGAACAGATTGAAAGATATTCTTGAAAATACATTTATAATAGATTCTACCAATCTGAAAGGTATGAGTACCCTACCTCTCAAGGAGTCAGATTGGGTAATCGTTGCCATCGGTGAAAACGAAGGAGCTTCCTTAATGACGGTGGGCATTCTAAAGAGCCTGGGCGTGAATAAAATTATTTGTCGTTCTCTATCAAAAACCCATGAGTATATTTTGGCTGCAATGAATATTAATGATATTGTGCATCCGGAAAAAGAAGCAGCTCAACAACTTTCCCACCGGCTCACTTATAATCTTGGAAAGGAAATGTTGTTTATCGATAACGACCATTCTGTTACAGAAACCTTGATTCCATCCTGGATGGTAAATAAAAAATTGGCAGATTTAGACATAAGAGGTAAATTTAAAGTAAATATTATTTCGGTTTTAAGAGATGAAAATGTATCAAAAACTAAATCTAAAGTAGTTATTGAGAAATTATGTAAAGGGGTAATTACTCCTGAATTTGTATTTATGGCAGGGGATATAATAGTTACTTTTGGAAAAAATGATGATATTAAGGAAATGATGACGGCCAAAGTTTAATATGTTTTATGGAAAAATTAGATGTTCTTAACCAGGTGGCAGATTTCCATCGCACGTTCAAACACCCTTTGCCCGTTGATCCGGCGATTCCCTCAAAAGATCGTTGCCAACTTCGGATTTCTCTCCTCAAGGAAGAATTAACCGAATTAGAGGATGCCATTCAGGCAGGTGATTTGGTGGCAGTGGCCGATGCTTTCTGCGATCTGCAATATGTTCTTTCAGGTGCTATCCTGGAATTCGGATTAGGTAATAAATTTAAGGATCTTTTCGATGAAGTTCAACGGTCTAATATGAGTAAATCTTGTGCTACCCTTGAAGAAGCTGAACAAACTCAAGCTCATTACAAACTTACAAAAGGAGTGGAAAGTGTGGTTGAATTATCAGATGATCATTATCTG
>CANMVX010000104.1 GCA_947501115.1 Haliscomenobacteraceae bacterium | reverse complement strand
CGGATTATAGAGGACGTTTTCGGTTTGAAATTTAGGGTTATTCGTTAATGGATTACCTTAAACCCTTTTTTTCGTCGATGCGTTACGCATCCATTGTCTTCTTCCCGACAGGTTTCATTTAATTAAATCCAATCTGGTATCATAGTAATTATAAAAATCAAAAAAATCACAGTTCAGACAATAAGTAGTTTCAATATTTGGGATAGTATTTTGTTTTCCTAAGCTCTTTTTTTCTTAATTGCACAGTTCAACGGAGGTTCAAAAAACCTACATTCCAAAAACTTTCTAATTTTTTATTTTCAAAAAAGACCAATTTTTTCCCTTTTCGACCATTTTGAGGTTGATTTTGGAACAAATTCCTTTGATTTCTCAGAAATCAAAGGAATTTGATGGCTTAATATTTCTTATCTCATTTAATTGGGTGCAGTTTTGTGATTATTACAAATTTAAAAAATCATAAAATGATGTTAAGGATTTTACCTTTCTTAATGCTCCCTTTGCTAGGTTTGGCACAAACGAACTCGAAGGTGGAAATGCCCATGGGGGAAAACACAACCGGTGAAAAACAGCCATTGGAAATCAAAAGGAATGCGTTTTATAATCTGGAGGAATTAAAAGTACGCTGGAAAAAGGCGGCGCTGGAGAATTGTCCTGGGGTTCCATGCATTGTTACTCCACCTCCACCCTCTTTTACCTGCGGTACAAGTACCATTTCTGACAAAGATCTCAATACTTACAATACGGTTTTGAGAGGCAGCCAATGCTGGACGACGACAAATTTAAAGGTTACCAAGTATAATGATGGTAGCTTGATAGGTGACTCAACAAATAGCACCTGGGGAACGGCGAAGATTGGAGCTCGCACGGAGAATAAAGAGAATGCAGCACTACCAACATCACCTAGTGTGATTGGCTATGTTGGAACTTTTGGCTATTTGTACAATTGGTATGCTGTTAATGACCTAAGGAAATTGTGCCCTGCTGGTTGGCATGTTCCCACAGATGCAGAATGGACAATAATGATTCAAACTTTAGATCCTATGCAATTTGTAAATAGTACGAATGTTTCAACTTTTACAGGGGCTCAAAGTGCTACCGCAGGGACTGTAATGAAATCAACAGTAACAAACCCTTCTCCGGGTAATTTAGGATGGAATCCTGGTAGTTCCGGAACTAATACAAGTGGTTTTTCAGTTCTCCCAGGTGGTTATCGCGATTACGATGGTAGTTTCTACTTTATTAGAACCAGCGCTTTATTCTGGAGTGCTACTGAGATCCCCACCTTCGGCATCGCCTGGATTCGCGACCTGGCCAGCAACCTTGGCGATGTGGGCAGGTACGCCAACGGTAAGTCAGTAGGTGCCTCCGTCCGTTGCCTTAGGGATTGACTATTTGTCTATTTGACTATTTGTGGGCGGGCAAATGCGGGCGGCGAAAAGGGGGGTTTGGGGGGAATTCCCCCCAATGGGTCTTTGTTAGTTTTAAAAAGCTCAAAAATAAATAAATATGGGATTAGCAGAAGAACTACCAGTGTACAAAAAAAGTTATGACTTATTATTGCAATTATTTGAACTGACAAGGCATTTTAAAAGGGAGTACAAATACACTATTGGGAACACGTTAAAGAATGAAGTGTTAGACCTCATTACCCTTATTTTTAGGGCAAACAGTAGAACAGACAAGGAAGATATTTTACAAACAGCAAGAGAACATATAGAAGTTATCAGGCTATACATGAGGGCCTTATTTGATATGAAACAAATAAATCTGAAACAGTTTGTTCAGGTAAATCAACATGTTGAGGATATATCTAAACAATTGTCGGGTTGGCAAAAAGTGTCAAAAAGATGAAAGAGGGTAGCCGGAATCTCACCTTGTTACGGCGGGTGGGCGTGTGCAAAATGAATCCGATAACCCGCTAAATCCGTAAAAACCTTGAAACTTTATATAAGGGTAGGTTTTAGCTCATACCAAAGGGTTATTTCAGCGCTGGTTCTCCCAGGTGGTTATCGCAATAACGATGGTAGTTTCAACAATATTAGAAACAACGCTTTATTCTGGAGTGCTACTGAGAACGACAACAACAACGCCTGGAAACGCAACCTGAACAACAACAATGGCAATGTGAACAGGAACAACAACAATAAGTCAGTAGGTGCCTCCGTCCGTTGCCTTAGGGATTTATTCACCTCTAAAGAGGCTGTTGGTTTTTGCCGACAGCCTCTATTTTAAAAAATGAAACAGCCTGGCTTATTTGACCCTATCATTCCCGATGATTTCACAGAGACACTTTTTCAGGCCTATTTTGACTGTAGAAGGAATAAAAGAAATACACTGAATGCGCTAAAATTTGAACTGCATTTTGAAAAATATATTTTTGAACTGGCCGAGGATATCAGAAATGGAACCTATCAGCCATGTAGAAGTATTGCTTTTATTGTAACAAAACCTGTAAAAAGAGAGGTGTTTGCCGCTCAATTTAGAGATAGGATTGTTCATCACTGGCTGATCAAAAAACTAAATCCCTTTTTTGAAAAGGTGTTTATTGAAGACGCTTATGCCTGTCGTACAGGAAAAGGAACCCATTTTGGCATTAGGCGTATGCGTGACTGCATACAGCAATGTGCCCAAGAAAACGAGGGAGAAGCATACGTCCTGAAATTGGATATTAGGGGCTTCTTTATGCATATTTCAAGAACCCTCCTTTATGATAAACTGGAAGATTTTATAGCCAAAAATGATAAAATAGAGGATAAATTATTTTTACTGGATATGGCTAGAAGAATCATTTTTAACAATCCCACAAAAAATTGTTTTATCAAGGGGGACAAGTCCCTTTGGGACGATTTGCCTAAAGATAAAAGTCTTTTTCATTCTCCCGCAGAAAGTGGGTTGCCTATTGGAAATCTGACAAGCCAGGTTTTTGCGAATTTTTATTTGAACGATTTTGATCATTTCGTTAAAGAAAAGCTGCACATAAAATACTACGGCAGATATGTTGACGATTTTGTCCTGGTGCATCCCGCCCGTAAATACCTTAGCGGCCTCATTTCAATCATTGAAAACTACTTAAAAACAAATTTGCAGCTGCAGTTACATCCTAAAAAGCGATACTTGCAGCATCATTCCAAAGGATTAGCTTTTCTTGGGGTTATTATAAAACCCAATAGAATATATGTTGGCAACAGAATAAAGTCAAACTTCTATACCGTGTTGAAACAACAAAATGAGGTGGTAAGCACATCGCCCATAGATAAATCTGTAGTGATGCAATTTGTCAGTCGAATGAATTCCTACTTGGGCATCATGAAACACTATCATACCTTTCGCTTACGACAACATATCATTCAAAAAAAGATGAATCCGGGGTGGTGGAAATTCATCTTCGTAAAAAGCCAATTCCTGAGCGTCGGAAGGCTAAAAAAACAAAGCAACATCTAATACCAACCTCCCCACGCGAACCGGAGACGTTACAATTAATCCTTTAAATCCTGAAAATCCTGATTCAAAACCAATGGCTGCTGCGCGCGTAATTTCCATCGGAGATTGTGGAGGTGGGTCTTTATTGGGGAATATCTCCTGAAAATAATACTGAATCAGGATGTCGAGGAGTTAATACTCGTAATATCACGTTCGTAGGGGCAAATCGTATTCACCCTCCCATGATATAGATGGATTCCCCTATTTGGGGAACAATGGGTTTTTTCCTTTGTATTACAGTCGTATTCGCAAGGTATTTAAATGGATGGATGATCTGATGGGTGAATGGTAAATGGAATAAAAAAATAGGTAATGGTTAAAAAAGGGCGAATTCAATTCGCCTCTTCGTGAACTATTAAATGATGTTGATGGCATCTTGTCTTGAATCAGAATTTTAATAGGAGGGTTTTGGTTTTCGTTTTGAGCTTGAGGGTTATTGTAGGGGCGAATTGCATTCGCCCTCCCATGATACCGGTGCATTTTCAGATTTTGGTATTAATATCGTATATTTAAGGTAATTTAAATACAAAATCTTGAAAAAATTACCCTTAGGGATAAGTACATTAAGCAAACTTTTAGAAAACAACTGTATATATGTTGATAAAACGGAGTATGCCTATCATTTAACCACTCAACCTGGGGCATTCTTCCTCTCCCGTCCCCGCCGATTTGGTAAGAGTTTGTTTGTGGATACACTAAAGGAGATTTTTGAAGGTAATCAGAAATTGTTTGAGGGCTTATTTATTTATGATAAGTGGGACTGGAATAAAAAATATCCTGTTATCAAGTTTGATTTTGCAGAAGGTATATTGAAAAGCGGAAAGGATTTAAATGAAAAAATTCATGAAATTCTTTTATTTAATGAGAAAAATCTTGGAGTTACTACCGTAAATAAAAGCATTAGTGGCAGATTTGCAGAAATAATAAAAGGTGCAAGAGAGAAATATGGCGAAAGGGTTGTGGTCTTAGTGGACGAGTACGATAAACCTATTTTAGACAATATTGGTGATTTGTCGATAGCCAAAGAATTGCGTGATGGACTAAAAAATGTATATTCCGTTTTAAAAAGTCAGGATGCCAATTTGCAATTCATATTCATGACAGGAGTAACCAAATTCTCAAAAGTAAATCTGTTCAGTGGGTTGAACCAGCTTTCGGATATTACGATTGACGATTGGTTCTCTTCTATTTGTGGATATACAGATATTGATCTTGTGCAATATTTCAGTGAACATCTCTCAGGTAGTAGCCCTGAAGAGGTAAGAAACTGGTATAATGGATATAACTGGACAGGTTCGGAATCCGTTTACAATCCTTACGATATTTTATTGTTTTTAAGCAAAAAATTCAGTTTTCAAAATTACTGGTTTGAGACGGGCACCCCTACCTTTCTCATTGAACTATTCAGGAAACATCAGTATTTTTTACCCAATTTAGAGAATATTCAAGTAACTCGTGAGGTTTTGGGTGCTTTTGACGTTGACTATATTGACCCCATAGCCCTCCTTTTTCAAAGTGGCTATCTGACCATCAAAGATACCTATATAGACGACCAGGAGCAAATATTTAATTTGAAAATTCCCAATAGGGAGGTAAGACAAGCCCTCAATAGCCAATTTATTAGTGGATACGCTGGTTTAACATCCCTTAAGCTAGATTCCAGACTTCAAATGAAGAAGGAGTTATCAACGGGTAATATAACTTCATTAATCAAAACAATAAAGGGTTTATTTGCGGGTATCCCCTGGCGTAATTTCACTAATAACGACCTGGCTAATTTTGAAGGCTACTACGCCTCGGTCTTGTATGCCTTTTTCGCATCAATCAATGCACAGGTAATCCCTGAAGATATCACCAATCATGGTCAAGCTGATATGACCATCATCTTTAGGAATCATATTTATGTGATGGAAATAAAGGTGGTGGACAAGTTACCAGAGGGAAATAATGCGGCCCTTCAGCAGATTATTCAAAGGAATTATGGGGAAAAATACAGGAACAGGGAGGGCATGACCGTTCATGAAGTAGGCCTTGTTTTCAACAAAACCGAACGCAACCTGGTACAAGCTGATTTTTTAACCACCCCGTAGAGATGATGCACGCATCATCTTTTCCCCGACAGGTTCCAATGTTATATTCCCATCAATTAAATATTCTGAATCACGGATTTTACGGATTAAGGGATTTCACAGATTTTTTTTAGCGATACGTTGTTTTAGTTTTGGGAGGCGCTTGCAGCTGGGGTTTTGAATCAGGATTTACAGGATTTCACGGATTATGGATGACGTCTTCGGCATGTTGGAATTTGTTGCACAGTTCCGATTTAATTTCATATAAATGCCCGTAGAGACGATGCACGCATCGTCTAATCTAAAATCACGCATCGTCTAATTCCAAATCACGCATCGTCTAATTCCAAATGACGCATCTTCTTTTCCATAATTAATAGAGGATTTTAATTCTATTTCCGTGAAATATTTACATCTTTATCATAATCTTTCAAAAAAATATCAAATGAATGCTAAATGCAAAAGCTGATCATGCAAGCCAAATTTATTTCAATAGTATTCTTTATTTCATTTTTAATGCATCATTCCTTTGGTCAAAACAAAGGAATTACCCTTTCTGGTTTAATAAAAAACCAGGCTGATTTATCCGTATTGTCTTTTGTAAATATCGTTTTGAAAACTGAAAAAGATAGTGCTTTTGTAACAGGAACAGTAAGTAATGAAGAAGGTCGCTTTACGCTTTCTAATATTAAACCAAATAACTATTATTTTGAAATTTCTTTCATCGGCTATGTTACTAAAAAGCAATCTATTTATGTTGGAAGCCTTTCAGAATTTTTGGATGTAGCCACTATTGAATTAAATGAAGACATAAAAACATTGGATGAAGTGGTTATTTCAGCAAAGCAAGATGAAGTAGGCAGTAAAATGGATAAAAAAACTTTTAAAGTGGAGGATAATATCAGCCAAACTGGAGGTTCTGTTTTGCAAACAATGCAAAATTTGCCTGGAGTAACAGTTCAAGACGGTAAAGTGCAATTAAGAGGCAATGATAAAGTAACCGTTTTGATTGATGGAAAACAAACTGCCTTAACTGGTTTTGGAAGTCAATCGGGTTTGGATAACCTCCCTGCTTCAGGAATCGAACAAATAGAAATCATAAATAATCCCTCCTCAAAATATGATGCAAATGGAAATGCCGGCATCATTAATATTATAATGAAGGAAAATAAACAAGAAGGATTTAATGGAAAAGTTGGGTTCACAACAGGTCTGGGTTCGTTGTGGGTTCGGCAAGAAAACTTGCCAACGATAAGACCCCAATACCAATTTACACCTAAAATAAATCCATCATTAGCCTTAAATTACAGAAAAAAGAAGATAAATGCATTTTTTCAAATAGATAATCTTTATACACAAACCTTAAATAAAAACGAATTTGTAACCCGAACATATAGTGATGGAACTATAATTAATCAGCAATTAAAAAGAAATCGGAATACAAATTATTTTACTTCAAAAGCTGGTTTTGATTGGAATATGAATCAAAATAATACGCTAAGCATTTCGACCTTATTTGGGAGTGAAAAAATAATTGACAGAGGCGATCAGCCATTTTTTAATGGGGACAATTCAGAAAGACTGCGATTGTGGCAGTTTCTGGAAGACGAGCTAAAAACAACGGTAATGGTAACTGCCGCTTATCAACATAAATTTAAACAAGCAGGACACCTATTGAATATTGGGTTAAACTATACTTTTCATAGAGAAAATGAAAAATATTTTTACGACAACTATTTGCCGAAAACAAATGGAACAGATGCGTTTAAATTATTGTCAGATGAGCAAGTTTATGATTTTAATTTTGACTATATAAAACCGTTGAAATACGGACGAGTTGAAACTGGATTAAAACTTCGCAATAGAAATATTCCGACCAACATGCAATTTATTCCTGGCGTAAATTCTGTTTTGGACTTCAATGCAGGTGGTTGGGCTACATATAAAGAATTAATTCCTGCCATTTATGGAAACTATGTCTTTGAAAATAAAAAATGGGAAGCAGAACTAGGATTGAGAATGGAATATGTAAAAATTCAATATGACGTAAATCCTAATCATAACACTTATAAAAGTGATGGATATAATTATATTCAGGCTTTTCCAAATGGAAGATTAGCCTACAAAATAAATGATCGCAACAAAATTTCACTGTTCCATCATCGCAGAGTTGACAGACCTAATGAAGTGGATATAAGAATATTTCCAAAATACGATGATGCCGAAATTATTAAAGTTGGAAATCCTGCTTTACGGCCACAGTTTACCAATTCATTTGAGATTGGTTACAAAACGAGTTGGAATAAAGGGTATTTTTATACTTCTTTCTATCACCGTATTGCGGACGGAACGATTACTCGAATTTCGAGCATTGCTCCAAAAAGTAATTTAATTTATGCCATATTTCAAAATGCTGGCAGAAGTTATAATACAGGTTTGGAAATGGTCTTGACTCAAGAACTCAACCATTGGTATTCGTTTAATTTAAATCTCAACGGATATAAAAATCAAATCAATGCGTTTAGTGTTGAAAATAAATATCCTGTTCTAAGTATATTTTCTGCAGACAAACAAGAAATAATTTCAGGAAATATAAAACTGAATAACATTTTTCATTTACCTAAAAATGTAGATGCACAATTAACTGCTATTTATTTGGCTCCCGACATTATTCCACAAGGAAAAATTGCCCATCGTTTCTCTTTAGACCTTGGCATAAAAAAAAGTCTTCAAAAGGGGAAAGGAGAATTGTTTTTAAACGCAACTGATATTTTAACCCACATTGCGCGTCAACCAGACGGAATGCGTGCATACACAATGCTGTCTGGCTTTCGGAGTTTCTGTTTGTGTACTACAGATTTTATTTTGGTGAAGGGTCGTTGCTTGATGCCAAGGGTGTCAAACAATTGCTTTAACTTCTGTTCTGGGAGGGAACATTTCTTTACGGATATTTCCTGCTCAGCCTTGTTGTAGCCCACCGTGGTGATTACTTTTTGAGTACTGCCAATCCTGACAATTTCTTTCCAACAGGTGTTGATACCTTTGGCTTTGAGTTGACACCTAATGGTGTTGACCAACCAATAGGCTAATAAACCAAGATAAAGGTGCGCCACCGTGGAGTCGTCCTTTTTATGATAAATGGGGCGTAAGTCCAAGTCTGTCTTGAGTGCCCTGAAGGTGTTCTCAATTTCACGGATGGTATTGTAGACGTCCCAGACAAGGGTTTCGTCCTTCATG
>CANMVX010000103.1 GCA_947501115.1 Haliscomenobacteraceae bacterium | reverse complement strand
CAAATACCATATTCAACCTTTGATTATTTATGCAGTATGCAAATTTCAAAAAAAGTTTGGGTTGGGTTGCCAGAATATGGTTTAAAACCATTGTGCATTCGAAATAATATTGAATTTAAGCATCACAGAGCAGGTAATGATAGTGAGGCTAATGCTAAATTAACGCTAAAAGCATTTCAAGCGGCAGGTGTTAGCTCAGTTAATGAATTCAAAGAGATGTTTAATTTACCATTTGGGAATCTATCTGAAAGAGGAGTAGTTTCATATAAATCAAACGTAAACCAAACAAAAGGAAAAAGTTTTAAGTTGTACGAGGGTGACCCTACAAAATTTAATCCCGATAGTATTTTTTACGGCAAAACGGTAGTCTTTACAGGTACATTGTCTTCAATGGTTCGTGGAAAAGCAAAACAAATTATTGCAGATATTGGGGGAAACGTAAAGAATCATTGTACTATGACCACTGATTTTCTGATTGTTGGTCAACAGGATATTAAAGAAGTAGGTGAAAATGGTATGAGTGAGAGTCATTTGAAAGCAATTGAATTAATAGAAAATGGATATAGTTTAAAAATTTTATCTGAGGAAGACTTTTATGAAATCATATTCTCTTAATTTATGAATTAAGCAATAATTATTTTTCACAACGTTTTGTAAATCATCTGTTTAATATTGGCCGGTGTGAATGCTGGGTAAAGATACTTACCACGTTCCACATTGCTCAACATAGGAGAATCAATGTCTAAATGGTAAGCTAGATGACGTTACATCAATCCTTGAACTTCCCATAAAGAGCGAATCTTGGTTCCAAACAGATTTTCCTTAACTTCCTTCGACCTGTCTATTTTAATACATAAAAAACAAAAGAAAAATAATAATGCATATTCTGGTAATATCAATTCCCGGAATATAATATTTAAATACAAAGAAGGAAGAGACTTTTTTAATCATCTGTTTAAGCGAAAGACAAAGACACTTGGAGGTATTAGTTGCAGTAGAATTGTAAAAGGAACCGAAGACGATTTAGAGAACCTATTAAACCAAGCTAAATGAACAAAAGCAATGCATTTTCAAATTTATATTATTCAACCATCATTGAGCAAGGCAAATCCATCGAATGACATTTTATTATTGTTGGGCAACGTTCAGTATTACCTTGCAACGGTTGGGAATGTGGAGTTGAAAGTTTATTGTAGCAATTGAACTATTAGATAATGAAATTCACCGAACAAAAATTTGAGAAAACATTTACCGAATTGTTGGTAACAAGAAAGATTTTTCTCTCACCTTGGCATTACGAAAACTCAATATCTAGAGAAAAAAGAAATTTAGTTTATATTTACCTTATTGGGCTTAATCTTATTAAATCAAAAAATGGAAATAGTTAGTAACGCACTAAAAATCAACGACTTTTTATTTAATTTTAATTCGGAAAATACTTTTTTCACTTTACTCCGGAATAGGTGGTTCACTTTACCCCGGAATACTCACTCCATTTGGAACGAAGGAAATTTACCCAACGGTTTATCCATTGAAGACCTTAAAAAAGACCACAACTCTCGCCCCAGAAATCCCATTATTGCCAATGCTTGTTTTTTAGCTGGTTACATTGATGCCTGGGGTCGTGGCACACTTAAAATCCTCAATACGTGTGCTGAATTCGGCTTGCCCGAACCTTCTATTATTGAGAAAAATGGCGGTATCGAAGTGACTGTTTTTGCAAGTAACGAAGATGGTCAAATTATCAGTGATGCTTCCCATACTGGGTTGGTAAAAGAGTTGGTAAAAGGGTTGGTAAAAGGGTTGGTAAAAGGGTTGGTAAAAGGGTTGGTAAAAGACCTCACATCGAATCAGATGAAGCTTTTGGAATTAATTGAAACACATCCAAATGTAACAAAAGAGGAAATGGCAAAACACATTAGTATTAGCACAACCGCCATTGATAATAACATTAATACATTGAAGGCAAAAGGTCTATTAGAACGAGTAGGAGGACGTAAAGACGGTTATTGGAAAATTGTTAAACCTGCTCATCAATGAAATTCCATGAAGCGCAATTAGATAAAGCAATATGAACAGCGAACTCATCATATACCAAAATCCCGATGGTAACATTAAGATAGATGTGCGACTGGAGGAAGAAACCGTTTGGCTTACCCAAGACCAAATGGCAACCTTGTTTGGTAAGGCAAAATCTACCATCAATGAGCATATTAAGAATGTGTTTGCAGAAGGTGAGCTGGACGAAAAAGTGGTTATTCGGAAATTCCGAATAACCACTCAACACGGTGCTATAGTTGGAAAGACACAAGAAGTTGAGGTGTTTGGGTACAATTTGGATGTAATCATTTCAGTTGGCTACAGAGTAAAATCACCCCAAGGTACCCAATTCCGGATTTGGGCAACCCAACGCCTTAAAGAATACATCATAAAGGGCTTCGTCCTAAATGATGATCGATTTAAGTCAGGTACCTCAATGAATTATTTTGATGAACTTCAGGAACGTATCAGGGAAATACGGCTTTCAGAGAAGTTTTTCTACCAGAAAATCAAAGACATCTACAGTACCAGCATTGATTATGACCCCAAAGACGAAAAGACGATAGCATTTTTCAAAGTGGTTCAAAATAAACTGCTATGGGCCATAAGTCAGCAAACAGCCGCCGAATTGCTTTTTCAAAGGGCCGATGCTGCTCTTCCACTTATGGGCATGATTTCTTATGACAAAAATCTACCCCATCCATTCGCAAAACAGATGTAAGCATTGCGAAAAACTATCTGAACGAAGATGAAATTAAGCTGCTGGGGTTATTGGTAGAACAATACTTAGCTTTCGCAGAAACGATGGCACTGCAACGCACTCCCATGTATATGAAAGATTGGATAAATCGTTTGGACTCCATTCTACAACTGAACGGAAGGGAATTATTGACACTTGCCGGTAAAATCAATCATGAGATAGTTTTAAAAAAATCTGGTGATGAATTTGGAAGATACCAACTTTCGCAAAAAGCCCTGGAAAAAGTTCAAAGCATGAAAGAACTGGAACAGGACATTTTAAAGTTGAAAAGGACTAAAAAATGAAATTCACCGAACAAAAACTAGAAAAAGCGTTTACCGAGTTGTTGGGGCAAGAAGGATATCCCTACCACTTAGGCAATACGATAACTCGTAAGCCCGATGAAGTATTGATTGAAGATGATTTTCAAAATTTTTTATTAACTCAATACGCCGGGCATTGCTGGGTAAAAATACAATTTTGAAAGCCATTTTCAACATGTATCATTTATTCATCCAACGGAGCAACATCAAAAATTTATTGCAGTTCTATTTTCTTTCAATAATATTTTGGCGGCGAAAGTATTGGCTTCTTCTTCTTTCTCTTGGTCTATTTCTATTCCTTCAACGTTATCCAAGAAAATATCCTTTTTACCATGCAAAATGATATGGGCTGCTTCATGAAAAAAGGTGAACCAAAAATGGTCGTTGGTCCTACATCTGCTCGAAAGTTGGATAATTGGTTTGTTATGAAACCAACGTGTAGCACTACTAATCGGGGCTTTTGGCAAGTTTTGAGTAAACACTACTGCAACGCCACATTTGGCACAAATGCTTTGCAATGGATGGGTAAAATCATCATGCGTTAAAAAAGCTAGTTCTTTTATTTCTGCTAAAGCATTTTTGAATTTCCTTTTGTCAAACTCCGCAATGTCAATTTCCCTGGCTTGTATTTCGCCTTTGCGTAACCACGCAGAAATAGCATAGTGACTTCGCTGATTTACTGTAGATTTCCCGTATTGAGCTAGTGTGTAATTATTTATATAAAGTTGTTGCCATTCATCAGAGGTGGCCACACTAAAAAATTTGAGCATACTATCTGCTAAAATGTGTTTTTCTCTTGTGTCGGGAAGCCATCCAAATTTTCGCATTTCATTTACAGGGAAAGCGCTTAACCAATCCATTTCTTTTTCAAGTTCTTCCTGTTGTTGCAATTCATACAATTCTTTACGATATGTTTTTTCCCTATTAAGCCAAAAGCTTGCAGGAATACCCAACACTTTTTCCAATTGAAAAGCAGTTGCCGTTGTGATTGGCTCTCTTCCTTTGATGATATCGTTAATTTTTTCTTTGGGTCTTCCCATTCTTTCGGCAAGTTCAACTTGGCTCATGCCAATAAAATCTATGTGCTCTTGAATAGTATCGCCTGGAGGGGAGAGTAAAGATTTTGCTATTTCAAGGGTCGTTGCCATGTTGTTTGTTTTAATCTGTTTGTTAATGGTAGTCTTCAATTTCGTTCATCTGAATTTTGGTGACTTCTTCCCAATTCAAACCACCATCGTCTTTTTGGGGTAATGGGTCATGGAGAGGCTCAAAAATCATTCGGTAGTTTCCAAAAACATCTAGGGCCAATTCGCCTTTGCGGCCGCCTGTCAGTTCGTGGCATCTAGCTGCCGGAATTGTTCTCATTATAGCTAAATTATCTGCATCTGTTAAGTCCTTTAGCCGTTGATTCACCTTACGAGCCAGCTGCCCAAAGGATTTTATCATCTCATTTGGGTCGGTTAGTTGCTTTTCGAGTTTTCGGCTTTTGTAACTTATTTCCACTACATATTTTAATACTATTAACGCAAAAGGTTAACAAAATTAGTCGTTATTTTTGAACTTCCCAAAAAAGCAATGAAAAAAGTGGTTCTTTTGATTTTGCGAAGCGTTGGTTGGTTGGTAGTGGCAAAACTAAATGTTTCGTTTGTGCGTAATCGTCTGTCCAAGTGAATCTTATACAGAATGTATTACTTTTTTGCTTCCTGCAAAGAGGCAGATGTCAATCCCTCTGCTTGCAGTCAACAAAGAAAAATTAATATTTACTAAGCTAGAAAATGTAAATTTTACGTAAAATTCTGATTCTTAGTAAAATACTGGAACCGGAAAACCAGAATAATTAAAGTTTTTAATTGTATTTAGGGCTAAACATGGATATTCCAGTTGTCAATTTTCTTTGGGACTCCTGAACTCATTTGGACTTATCCCCACTTTTTGCTTAAAAAGTCTTGTGAAATGTTGGGGATATTTAAATCCGAGTTGGTATGATATTTCACTAATGGACTTCGTTTTGTCCATTATTTTTTCTTTGGCATATTCCAATAATTTCAGATGGATATATTCTATGGCAGACTTTCCCGTTTCCTTTTTTATCAAATCACCAAAATAATTAGGGGATAGGTTTAACTTCTCAGCAAAAAAAGAAACAGTTGGCAAACCGATTTCCTGTAATTTTTCGTGCCTAAGGTATTCATTCAGGTGTTGCTCAAATTGTTCAATGATTCCCTGACTAATAAATTCTCTGGTAATAAATTGTCTGTCATAAAAACGGGTACAATAATTCAAGAGCAATTCAAGATTTGAAAGGATTAACTTTTTGCTGTGCCGGTCTATATTCTGAATAATCTCATTTTCAATATTATCAAAACAAACCAATATTTTTTCTCTTTCCTTGTTAGACAAATGAAGCGCTTCATAAGAAGCATAACTAAAAAAAGTATATTCATGAATATGCTTTCCTAAATTTGTCCCTTTTATTAAGTCAGAATGAAAAATCAAGGCTTTTCCGTAAGGTTGATGAATTTCTCCTTCCGGTTCGTGTTTAATAACCTGATTTGGACCGATAAACACCATAGTCCCTTCATCATAATCATAATATTGATTTCCATAACGGATATCGCCACATCTTGTTTCTTTTATGACAATGGCATAAAAGCCTAACATGAATTGGCTTCTTAATATTGGAAGTGATTTATTTAAATCAACATAAGCAATGAGAGGGTGAAGTGCCTTATTGTTGAATGCTTCCGCATATTTTTTTATGGTATCATAATGAATCATAGCCCAAATTTGTCCTCAAACATAGCTAATGTTATCAAATGTTTCTGACCGAACCGTAAAAATGGTAAGTAAAACCGTAATATGTATAAAATCTCCCTTGTTATGATTATGTAATTTTGCCGCAACAAAAAATGTCATTTTAATGAAATATAATTACCCCATTTTTTTTAGCTTGTTCATGGTAGCTACCGTGGTACAAGGAGTTAGAGGCCAATGTCCAGACAGCACCTCACAAATAGTTTCATTTTCGGGTAGCATCGGCATTACAAACAACGGTTTTTCCATCATCCCTACTTTTTCATTGAACAGCCCGGCAACCATTATGAATTTTTCATGGCGAAAAAACAAGTTTAGTTTTGATCCTGATTTTCGACTTGTTCCTGATGCAAGTAAAGGTGGATTATTATTTTGGTTTCGTTACAGACTTATTGAGCAAAAAAAGTTTCAATTAAGAATAGGTATTCATCCTGCATTTACCTTGGTAAAAAGGCAGGTGGCGGAAAATGGTACAAGTTCCGAAATAACAGAAATGTTACGTTTTGCGGCTGGAGAATTAGTTTCCACCTACCAAATTAAGCCAAAATGGGGTGTAAGTGCCATGTTTTTGCATGGATCCGGTCTTCAGCTACATGGACCTCAAAATACAGATGTACTATTTTTAAGTACTAATTTTAGTGATATTCACCTTGGAAAAGACATCAGATTTCAGTTTATTCCAATGATATTTTTTTTAAGAACAGACGGATTTACAGGAAATTACTTATCTGCAACTGGCATTTTATCCCATAAAAAATCGCCATTTTCAATACAATCAACATTGAACCAAACTATTACTTCAAATATACCTGGTAATGAAAATTTCATGTGGAATGTAATGTTTGCCTATAACTTCAAGAAGATCTAACAGATAATGAGGTAACTCGTTTTGAAATATGCAATTGGTGGGGAATATCTCTTATTACTCCGCAGTCGAAATGTCCAAACGCGACGCATTGCGTGAATTTTTGCACCTATTTATGCCTGAACCAACAATCCTTGCGTTCCAGTTCATGTCCTTTAAATAGAGAATTAACCGGAGCGCCGTGTTTGAGTTGATTATTAAATTTTGTTCTTGCCAGATAATTAAAGGCGCCCATATCTCCCGTAAAAAGGGTGCGATTATCCATATTAAATTTTTTATGAATAGCGCAAAGGTTCTGAATAAAATCTTTTACCATGTAAATGGAACCGCCTATGATGCCGCAATTTAACAGCGTTTCATTAGCGAACTTGTTTTCATAATTTGAATAATCTGCTATTTTTTGTCGAAAATGGGCCGAGTGGTCTATCATCCAGTCATTCTCAAGTATCTTAGGTTCGTCCCCACAAAAAATTGTTCCTGGGTTTTCGATAAAAAAAGGATGTTCGAATGGATTATTGACAACCACTACATCTGAAATATCGGTCACAAAAACATTTTCAATTTCCCCTCCATATAGAGCCAAAAATTCCTGATAGACAAAGTAGCGATAAACGTTAGGATTAAACGGGGAAGAATCATAATTTATTCTGACAAAAGAAACATATTCATTTTGATATATCTGACAAGTTTCCAGGCTAAAATTATTATGAAAAATAAGCCCATTTAATTGTAAGGAAGTTAAGGATTCCGCCCAATTCCGAACCAATTCATAATTATCATCCTCAAGGGTCTCGCTTCGATTCACATCATAAATACCCGTAATTAAACAAGCCATGATTATATTTTTCGAAGGTCGAAAATCTTTAATTTCTTGAACCATTACGCCATATTTTTAGCATAACTATTTTTTAATGAAGCACTTATACTATTTGGCATATTCCTATAATAAATATAGGTTCTGAGATTCACTTTATTAACCCGGAATACCCTTTCGGCATTATGATAAAAATCGGCATCTGCAGCATATCCATCCTTAAACTTAAAATTTGTAAAAACAGATCTTCTACCAAACAATGTTCCAAACAATATGCAATCATCTATATGAATAAGATTTTCATGGTCATGCCTGTCTATAACAAAATAATCATCTTCGGTTTCCACCACAGCATCAACCGTTGAGGCTATTAAATCGAAATTATTTATCTCCCGGAGGCAAGAACTTAAATGATGAGGCTTGTATTCGTCATCACCATCGATAACGGTAATAAAATCACCTGAGCTATTCAAAACGCCACGATTAATAGATTGAGCCTGCCCTCGATTACTGTGCCGAATGTAAGCAATTTTATTTTCGTGTTTTGCAACATAGCCCAGAATTGCTTCACTTTTTTCAAAGCAACTACCATCATCAATGATAATGAGTTCAAAATCCTGGAAATCCTGCTTCAACACAGAATCAATGGCTCTTTTCACATAGACGAAATGGGTATCGTAAACTGCCATAAGAACTGAAACTTTAACCATTTTGACCTATTTAATTATTTTAGATAAATTACAACCCAAAACTATCATAATTAAAAGGTATCCTGAAGATTAAAATATTAAGAATGTGTTAAGTTTCCTTAGACGTATTTTTAATAAACAAAACGTTATACTATCTGTACAAAGGTGGGATAAACCAAAAAATTAATCTATATTTAGGAAATAGTTGCAATAAACATGTTAAATTGACAAAAAAATCATCTTGTTTAAGCTGTAAAACATTGGTTCAATCTGTTTTAATTATTTTTCCCAGTGCATATTTTTTTATATTTAATTTTATGCCAACATTTAAATAAAATATTACCTTAATAAAATGCCAAAGATTTACGATAACATAGAAAACTACTTAACTGAAGGTTTGAATGAAACGTTGGAACTATCTGAACGGGCAGACTTTTGTGTGGGATATTTTAACCTAAGAGGTTGGAAAGAAGTAGCAAACAAAATTGACAGCCTACCTGGTGCAACTGTTCTTGAAGGAAAAGATGATGTTCACCGCATCTGCCGGCTACTTGTTGGCAT
>CANMVX010000102.1 GCA_947501115.1 Haliscomenobacteraceae bacterium | reverse complement strand
GTGTTGTTTGTGCGTATTTCTTTTATTTACCTGGTTCCTTTACGGAAGTCCAAAGGACAGCAGATATTCCCAGGCAAGCTGCACAGATTAAGAAGATTATTCCTTTATTTTCAGCATGGGAAATAAACTCTCCAATAATCAGGCTGCTGACTAACTGCGGTAGTACAACGGAGAGATTAAAAAGACCCATATATTTACCCATTTTTCCTTGTTCCACCTTTTGCGACATAATAGCAAAAGGTAAACTAACGGTCGCGGCCCATCCGATGCCTAGAATAGACATCATAACATATAGATTAAAGGGGGAATTTCCCCAGAAATAAATACCCAGGTACCCAAGAGACATCGTAGTAATGCTTAGTAAATGAATTTTAACCTTTCCCCATTTTTCACTCAAAGGTTGTAGGAAAATGGCTGGAAGAATGGCTGCTACGGCATTCAGAAGAAGAAAAGAAAGAGAAATAACCTTGCCCAAATCATTTTCTGAAAGAAAATTCATCTTGTTTTGGATGAATGCAAACATATAAATAAACATAGTCTGAATACCCATCCACGTAAAGGCATGAGCTGCCAGAATTCGTTGAAACCCTATTTCGTTGCTTCGAGAATTAGCTACTTCGCTTTCAGGTTGTTTTAGTATTTGGAAAATTCCATATATGGTTAATAACAGGCAGGCCAATTCTAAAATGCCGGGTGATAGGGATTGGCCACTTAGTTTTTTAAACATGCCCAATGGTGCGTAAGCTAAAAATCCCCAAAGAGGCTTGATGCTAAATAACGCTGAAATCCATCTGTTTTTATCTGGCGTTGAACTTAAAACCTCCTCTTTTTCACTCAGTTTTTCTGGTTCTTTTATAAACCAGATAGGGATAAAGCTAATGAGAAATACAATAATGGCACCAACGTAAATGAGTGCATAATTTCCCCAAATAGCCCCAATAGCATAGGCACCGACGCCAAAAGTGCCAGAAATAGTTTGCATCCAGGTGTAACCTTTTGTCCTTTCATTGCCAGAAGGAGTGACATCGGCAATAATGGATCGGGTCGGATTGAAACTGATGTTTATGGATAAATCGAGGGTGAGGGCAATTAAAATAGCTATGCCAACGACGCTTTCAAATCCCAGGCTAGTTGAAATAACGCCTATAAAGGGTAATGCTAACAGCATGAGCGCAGACAATGTTCCACCAATGAGTATAAAAGGTCTCCTCCTTCCGCCCCAAAACCAAACTTCATCACTTATCATTCCAACGATAACTTGTCCAAAAATACCTGCAATGGGGCCAGCTGCCCAAACCAGTCCTATTTCATGAATGGCTAAATTGTATTGAGTGCTCAATATCCAGCTTAAAGCTGAAATCTGAACAGACAAGGCAAAGCCCATTGCAGTGGATGGCAAACTTAGGATGGCATAAAAAGCAGGGCTAAGTTTTTTCTGAATGTCTAACATGATATTTTATTTTATATCAAATAATAAATGGGTTCGGGGATCCAATTGAATAGAGGACGGTTTTTCCTTTACTTTTCTTGAAAAGGTGGTGTTTTTATCGCTAACAGATATCGTCAAGGTTTCTATTATGTTTTTTTGTGCATCCAAAAGGGCAACCTCCAGCGGAAATGAAAACATAGCATCTTGAAGCTGTGCTATGGACAGTTGTAATTCTTTTTTGCTCTCATTCCACTTCCAGTCATACTTTAGCTGCGGATGACCAGATTGGTAGAACCATTGTTTGAAAAATTCCTCGAGAGATATTCCACTAACTTCTTCCATAACACGCTGAAAATCTTCTGTTAATGCATTGCTATATTTATATCTTGCATAATAGGTTCTCAAACCTTTCCAAAATAGCTCATCCCCTGTTTTATTCCTTAACATGTGCAACACCCAGCCTGCCTTTTGGTATGTATTTGTGCTCAAAACGGTATTTATGTCCTTGACATTCAGGTCAACTATGGGTGTTTTTATTTTTTCAAAATAAGAAATTATGGTTTTTCTTTGTGACAATAATTCTTGTGTTCGCCTTTCTTCACCGTATCGATCCTCTAAATAAAGGACGGTACAATAGGTGGCAAAACCTTCACTTAACCAAACATGACGCCAATCGGCTTCTGAAGCTGAATTTCCAAACCATTGATGGGCTGTTTCATGCGCGATAAGACTTTCTCTTTCATTTTTACCATTGACTGAATTTTCAAAATAGAAAATAGCGCCAGCATTTTCCATTCCGCCCCATCGGGTTTTAGATTGCACATGAGCTAATTTACTAAAGGGAAATGGGCCTATATTTCTGGAAAACCAGTCTAATACTAAAAGGGATGGTTTAAAGTCGGAAAAACCTTCCGTTCGGTTTTGGGGAAATACGTAAATAGACGACGGAATTCCCTGTATGAGACCGGAATGTTCCACGGCAAATTTTGCTACACCGATGACCATAACCTTGGTAGGAAGCGGCACTTTTTCCTTCCAATGGGTCGTTTTAAATCCTAAGCCATTAGGATATTCCTGTGTTTTTTCCCCATTGCCAACTACCTGGTAGTGTTCTGGGGCGGTAACAATAAATTCAACGGTTGCTTTATCCCTTGGATGATCATTACTCGGGAGCCATTTATGCGCTCTGTTTGGCCAGTTATCGCCAAAAAAGGTTCTGTCACCGTATTTGTTTGTGCCGATTATCAGACCGTCTTCTGGAATGCCCCGATAACTTATATTAAGGGTTATTGAGCCACCCGTTATTCCCTTTTGCGGCAGTAAAATATTAAGTAAATCATTTTGATGAATAAATTTCAAAGTAACTCCTTTGTCGTTTTTGATATCAGTAACCTTCATTCTATCAGAAAGATCAAGAGTGAGCGTATCTATTTCAGCTCTGAATCGAACTAAAATGGTGGCCTCACCTTGTATTTCGTCCGTAGTATCATTCAAAGAAATGGCAAACTGATAATGAGCAATGTCCTGGGTAAAATATCTGTTTGGGATAAATTGCGCCTGGGCAAACAAATAAAGGAGCAAAAACGAGAGAGTTAGAAAATGCTTAGCATGCCTCATAAAGATAGGTTTGTTACGAATATAAGCGTTTTATCTGCTCTTTTTCAACAAAAGCTGTAAATCTTCTAAGGTATTGGCTTCCGCTATAACTTTATCTTTTCGCCAGCGAACCATTCTTGGAAAACGGAGGGCAATACCAGATTTGTGTCTTTTACTTTCTTGAATTCCTTCGAAAGCAATTTCAAAAACAAGTTCTGCGGTAACTTTTCGAACGGGACCAAATCGCTCCAGGGTATTTTTTTTAATCCATTGATTTATCTCAATAAATTCTTTATCTGTCAAGCCTGAATAGGCTTTAGTAAAAGGGAGTAAATCGCCTTCCTGAGAATAAACGGCAAAAGTAAAATCGGTGTATAAATTAGCTCTTCTGCCATGGCCCGACTGAGCATAAATTAAAATAGCATCAACGGTAAATGGATCTATTTTCCATTTCCACCATTCTCCCTTTTTTCTTCCCGCTGAATAGGTGGAATGTTTATTTTTCAGCATAAGTCCCTCGCTTCCATTTTCCGAACTTGCTTCCCTTAATATTTTTAACTCGTCAAATTCAGCAAAAGGCAGGACGGGAGAAAGTTGCAAGGGTAGAGTGGAATCAATAGACGTAAAGAGTTGATCTAACAAGGTTCTCCTCTCTATAAATGGCTTTGTGCGAATATCTTTTCCTTCCCATTCTAATAAATCATAGACTCTGAAAACCACAGGATTTACTTTCAGGATAGCAGACGTTATTTTTTTTCGGGTTACTCTGGTTTGGATGTGTTGAAATGGCAAGATTAATCCATCTTTGAACGGAAGAATTTCACCATCAAGGACAGTTCCGGGTGGAATAACGGAGCTGAGATGCTCAAATTCAGGAAATTTATCGGTTATTAACTCTTCTCCCCGGGACCAGAGGAAATAATGTCCATATCGAAAAATAGCCTGGCCTCTAATGCCATCCCATTTATACTCGGCTACCCAATCGGCTGGTTCCCCTTTCAAATCCGTCACTTCATTTATGGAATAGGCTAAATGGAATGGATATGGTCTGGAATGGGAACCTTCATTCTCTTCATTTTCTATGAGAGATTTGAAAGAATACGTCAGGGGCGACCATTCGCCCATAAGTTTTAACGCAATATCACTAGGATCAATATGAGTGAATTCCGCCAGCGCTTTTGCCATTAATTTTTGGGAAACGCCTACTCTAAATCCGCCGGTAATTAGTTTATTAAAAATAAAACGACTGGAGGTATTTAGTGAATCCCAGGCATCAAATACTATTTCGCGTTGTTTATCTTCCTCCATTTTATCTAATGAAAGAATAAGTTGAATCCAATCATTCAACGATTTTTGAACTTCTATAGCAGGAGGGGGTAAAAGGAGAGCGATGGTTTCCGATAGATCACCTACAATATGATACGATTCTTCAAAAAGCCAAAGAGGAATAGCTGCTTTTTCAGCGGCCCAGCGCCTTAAATTTTTAGTTGAAACCGTTCTTTTGGGTCTTCTTCCCGAGAAAATGCCAATCATCCACATTTTATCTTCATCGGGCACGGAAGATAAATAATCAATGAGGGCGCTTACCTTTTCATTGGTTTTTGTTGTTTCTTCCAAAGAAAGAAAAAGGGTTTCAAAGTACCTCATCCCCTTCGAAATTTGTTTCCAAAGGATGGGCATTCAGCCCTTTATCTATCAGCCATTTCGATAAAATGTCAGTATATCCATGAGTTACAAAAATATTTTCGGCCCCGGTCAGGCTGATGGCCTCGTTGAGACCCTCCCAATCGGCGTGATCGCTAAGCACGAAACCTTTATCTGCATTTCGTCTTCGTCGGGCGCCTCTTAACGCCATCCAACCGGAAACGACCCCATTTCGGATCGGTTCAAATTTTTTCAACCAGTTGGAATTTTGCACAGCGGGCGGAGCTATTATCACGCCACTTAGTAAATCTGCTCTGGTTAAATGCTCATTCACAGGAATGGTATTTTTTAAAGAAACGCCCTGGTTTCTCATCACATTCAATACAGCTTCAATGGTACTATGAGTAAATATGGGCCCCACACTTTCTGGCAGGCCTTGTAAAATGCGCTGTGCCTTTCCCAGAGAATAGCCATAAAGAATACTCAATTGACCGTTATTCCTATTGTTTTTGCACCATTCTTCCATTTCATTAAAAACCCATTTTTGATCTTGCCAATGATAAACAGGCAGACCAAAAGTAGATTCAGTAATAAAGGTGTGGCATTTTACGGGTTCGAAGGCCTCAGAAAAACCGTCATTGGCTGTTTTGTAATCACCGGAAAAAACAACAATTTCCCCTTTATAGGACACTTTAATTTGGGCTGAACCTAAAATATGTCCCGCTGGGTGAAATGAAAAGGAGACCCCGTTGATTAACTTTTCTTCTCCAAAGGGTAAGGTTTCAAGATTAATCTCTCCCAAACGATATTTGATAACGGGAGCAGCGGTGGGTGTACACAGATAGGAAGAGGACCCCCACCGAGCATGGTCTGCATGCCCGTGGGAGAGGATTGCTTTTTTTACAGGTTTCCAGGGATCTAAGTAAACGTCTGCTTTAGGGCAATATAACCCTAAAGCAGTATGTACGAGTAGTCCCTTATTAGTCATGTCGATTAATAATCAAAAGAACGAAGCCATTTCAGACTTTTTTCAACATTTCCAAGTGGGGTACCATATTTATGGTTATCCTGCTCGACGAAAAAATGTGTCAATCCAGCTGTTTTTTCTTCCTGGAAAATGGTCGTCCAATTGATAACGCCATCACCGACAGGCGCAAAATCGCCGGAGTCTTTTTCCATATCTTTTATATGCCAGAGAGGAACCCGCCCTTTATTTTGTTTGAAAAATTGAATGGGATCCAGACCGGCTTTTTTAATCCAGTAAATATCGAGCTCAAATTTGACTTTATCAGCCGCCGTATTTTTCAAAAGCACGTCCATCGGTATTTGGCCATCGAGAGGAATAAATTCGAAGTCATGGTTATGATACGCCATGGTAATGCCGTATTTCGACGAAATTTCACCTGCTTTGTTCAGTATATCGGCTACTTTATTGTAATCAGTGATAACCTTCCTTTCATTAGGCATCAAAAAGGCTACTGCCATATATTTCTGACCCATTTTAGCGGCATCTTCCACTGCTTTTTCCCATTGATTCACAGGAGTACCCCAGGCGTTGCTACCTTGACCGGAAAGATAATGAGCGCTAACCACATTAAGACCCAGATCATCGGTCATTTTTCTCATTTCAGTCACGGATTTGCCAAAATATTTCCCTTCTCCGTAGCCAAAAAGTTCAATATTCCGATAACCTATATCAGAAACTTTCTTTAGGGTACCTTCCAAATCTTTAGCTAATAGGTCGCGTAAAGTATAAAGTTGAATACCTATATCCTTCACTTTTTTTGGCAGTGGAAAAGCGGTATTCGACTTGATAATCAGGGAAGTGAGTAAAGCACCTGCGCCCAGATTGAGAAAATTTCTTCTATCCATGATAAAAAATTAGTTGTTAATAATAGTTATTTTACGAACGCGAATAACCCATACACAAGCAATGAGACATAAAAGGAGGCCTAAAAACTCCCTGGTATATTCAATGGTTGGTATAGCAGCTTTCATCGATTGGACAATACTTGGCATACCGTCATTTATCCACTTCATTATTTCAGGCAAAATAAGACCCATATTAATGATGCAGGTAATTAGCATCAATATAGATAAATAATAAGCTAACTTTTTTTCTAGCGCCAAAAAGATATAAATCAGGGACATAGCACCATAAAAGATCATCCAGATGAGAGGGTCCGGGTCATTCCACTGAACTACAGCAAACAGAAAAAAGAGACCTGAAATAACAAAATATATATTTTTTTGAAATGGGGACATCGTTGAACAGGATTTGAAAAATCAATCAATATTTCTTACAAATTAGTCTATTTTGGGTCAAAAACTTATTTTTTTGTAGTAAAATTCACTCTATAACTCAAAATAGGTATGATACCCAATTGTTTTTTTCCTAAAATCTTTTGTTGTACCCGATCGTAATAATTATAAACGATTTGGTTTTCGCTGCTTGAATTTTGAATATCGAGTGAGAGCATATTACTTCTTCTGGCAGCGTTCCATTTTCTGTATATTCTAAGGTCCAAACGTACGTAATCATCAAGTACCTGATCGAACCCATTTTTCAAAGAAAACACACTATTGCCGACAGCTTTTGAGGCATTCAGGTCTATGGGCATTTCCCGGAATCCGCCTCTGGCAACGAATCTTGCATTGATTCCAAATTGTCTTAATTTTCCCTTTCTTTCTGTACCACTCCATTCCTTTCCAACGGTGGCATTCAGTAGATATTGATGATTAAAACGGCCCTCCCTCCATACATTGTCACTCCCGAGGTATTTTAGCTGACCAATATTAAGATTAATTAAACTGTAAAATCCATTTTTCCAATAGACTCTATTTTGAAGAGAAGCTCCGATCTGAAAGGCACGCCCTTCGCTAATGAGCGGAAAATTAATTATTTCTTCCAACACGTTTATAGCGGAAAATGCATTAGCAGCATTAGCGCTAATCGGTATCTTATTTATGAGGCTACCATAAAACTGGGCACTCCAAACCTCGGTATTTCTGACCTTTTTAATGGTAAAAGAACCCTGCCATAATTTAGTAAAGTCAAGATTTTTATTTTGATCATACCCTGTTCCAATATAGACTTGTACAGGTTGTAATTGGCTGCTTTTCCCTAAGGTAAAACTCATGGACGTTTGTTTGGATAATTTTCTTGTAAGTTCCAAACGAGGTTCAGCGGAGAAGCTATTATTAAAGGTAAAATACAGAGAATGAAAACCTAAGGTGTTCTGCCATTTTCCTTTTTGATATTGGAATCCGATGTATGGCGCTACTTGAAGGCCAGACATAACGCCGTCATTTGAAAAAGCAGCCTCTGTAAGCGTTCTTATTTGCTTATTAAAAGTAAGATTCAGTCCAGCAAGAAAATCTATATTATCGTTTAAGGTTTTAGTGAATCTGGTATCTCCACTTAATTTTTCGGGTTGCCAAAAATCATAGGAAGAAGAAAAAATGGGATGATTGGTTACTAATGGATTGGCTTCTCTCAAAAATTGCCCTGAGGAATAGACCCAGGTAGAAGATAGCGCACCATTTAGATATCGCGCGCCAAAAATGCGATTTGAGGAGGTGAAGTCTATGGAAAATGGGTCTTTTTCACTTGACCAGGAGGTACTATCAGCACTTCCTGAAAACCGGTTACTACTACTGCCTAAAATACCAAATAGCTGTAAGGAGCCATTTTTAAGAGGCAGGGAAAGATTCATAGAGAGGTCTTGAAACTCAATAGCTTCGTCTCCTAACTCTAAACCCATTCTTTGTAAAAGTCCGATGGTTGAATATCGGTAATTGACTAAATAGCTGGCACCTGAACCTGATTTCCCCAGAGGTCCTTCTGTGGCCAGATCTATGCCAATCAACCCAGCCTGAATGGTGTATTCTCTGTTTTCAGTATTTCCAGATCTTAAACTCATATCTAAGGTTCCACTTCCGGCATTTCCATAAGAAATGGGAGGCAGACCAGTATAAAAGGCAGTATTGTCAAGTAACTGCATACTAATCATGCTCACGCCACCAGCGTTACCTGTTACTCTGTCTGAGAAAGTTCCAGCATTAGCGGTATGATTTGGATTTATTATTTCTGCACCCCATAATCTCCAGTTTACGCCATTGGGAGAAAAATTTCGAATGATTAATCCATTCGCCTGGTCATTATCATTGGTTACTCCGGGCATAGCTGAGGCTAATCGGGCAGGGTCATAAAATGTAGCAGGG
>CANMVX010000101.1 GCA_947501115.1 Haliscomenobacteraceae bacterium | reverse complement strand
GCAGGAACCAATATTTTATTTAAAATCCATGAAATAAGCATGACTAAGCTACATCCAATAAGATTCAACCAGAGATAGCCAATATTTACCACAATTTCTTTCCCTCCAAAGGAAATAGGTGTACCCGTTTCATTCAGATAAAATAGAAGAAGGATGATTAATTCTGTGGCAATAGCTGCTATAAAAACTGCCTGACCCTTTACCGCTTTCATGAAAAAGCCTACTAAGAATATGCCTAGAATGGTGCCATAAAAAAGGGAACCAACTATGTTCACGGCCTGAATCAGATTTTCAAATAACCGGGCTGAAAGGGCAAATAAAACGGCTAAGGCACCCCACAATAAGGTAAATGCCTTGGAGACAAAAAGATAATGTTGATCCGTTTGGTCTTTCACAAATGACCTTTTATAAATATCAATGACGGTGGTGGTTGCCAACGAATTTAATTCAGAGGAGGTGGAGGACATGGACGCAGAAAAAATAACTGCTAAAAGTAGTCCGACAATACCTACGGGAAGAAAATCGCGTATAAAGGTGATAAAAACATAATCTGTATCCTTTATAGACGCTGCTGGCAATGCTTTTTTAATGAGGGTTCCAGCTTCCACTCTTAACTCTTTTTCCTCCTTCATCACCTGATTTACCTGCGCTTTTCCCGCGGCAATCATTTTTTCGTCTCCCGATTTTAACTGGCTGATATATTGGTGAATCACCTCCTTCTTTCTTTCAAATAAGGTTTCGTGTTCTTTATTTAATGCCTCATACTGAAGGGCATAGCTATCATTTTTCTTTATGGCATTGGTATTCCCCTCATTAAAATGTAAAGGACTTTTATTGAATTGAAAAAAGACAAAAACTAAAATACCTACGAATAATATCAAAAACTGCATGGGGACTTTTAGTAATCCGTTGAACATAAGCCCCAATCTACTTTCCGTCAGTGTTTTTCCCGATAAATACCGTTGAACCTGCGATTGGTCAGTACCAAAATAACTTAAAAACAAGAAAACACCTCCAATCATCCCTGACCAGAAAGTATATCTGTTGGAAAGATCCCATGAAAAATCAACCACTTGCAACTTGTTCATGGAACCGGCAAAGCGCACGGCATCGGTAAAACCTACATTCTCAGGAAGCTTGTAAACCAGCACGATGGCAGCGATGAACATTCCTACCAGAATAATAACCATTTGGTGAAATTGGGTAACGCTGACTGCTTTTGTACCACCAGAAACAGTATATAAGGTAACACCTAAGCCCAAAACCAGTATAGTCAGGTTTAATTGCCATCCAAGTATGGTGGAAAGGATAATAGCTGGCGCAAATATGGTCAGTCCTGCCGCTAATCCTCTTGAAATCAAAAATAAGATGGCAGTAAATGTTCTTGTTGCTAAATTAAAGCGCCCTTCAAGATATTCATAAGCCGTATAGACTTTTAACTTATAATAAATAGGCAAGACAAAAACAGATAAAATGACCATAGCTAATGGCAGACCAAAATAAAATTGGGCGAAACCCATACCGTCTTCATAAGCCTGGCCAGGTGTCGATAAAAAAGTAATGGCACTTGCCTGAGTGGCCATAATGGACAGACCTATAGACCACCATTTTAGATCGTGATCACCTTGGAGATAACTCTGCGTCGTATTAACATGTCGTGTTTTCCAGATACCATAAATGATAATGCCAGCGATAGTTCCTACCAGTACAATCCAATCGATTAAAGCCATGATGACAATTTATTTAAGAGAAAGCTTTCGTGAATAAATAAAACAGTATGATGAGCAGGGCATGGAAAACCAATACAAACAGGTATAATTTATTCCACGTTCCCAGTATGGGTGGCACATCCTCGTTAAATTTTTCAGGAAGTGACGATTCATTTTCGGTATTCATCATGGCTTTATTTCTTTACCCATTGAAATCATATTTGCGAATAACCGGAAAGCGCCTGGTACCCCGGCAGGTAATTCTCTAAAGAAGGAAAGACCGCTGTATATATAATAACCTTTACCATGCTTAGCGACCAAAAGCGCACCATCAATTGGTTTTTCCCCGGGATCGTTAAACCTTAAAATGGGTGTAAAAGCGGAATCCCATTTTCCAGGGAAGTATAAACCCCTTTCTTGTTCCCAACCTTTGAAATCGTTATCGCTTATTTTATTTGGAAAATTCAATATGCTATGATTAGGGACCAACAACGTTGCAGGGGCATCTTCGTCTGTAATTCTTTCCCGGGAAAGCGTCATGGGGAAAGGAGCTAATTCCTTTTCCGTTACCTTTAAATCGCCCGTTGTGTTATATTGAACAATCAGATTACCTCCATTTTCGACGTATTTGAATAGTGCTTTTTGTTTGAACTCAATACCTTCAACGGTATTATAAGCTCTCACACCCAAGACCACGGCATCAAAAGATTTCAGATTTTCCTCCGTCAGATTATTTACATTTAACATCGTCACCTGGAAACCCATTTGGGAAAGACTGGCGGGCACTACGTCACCTGCCCCCATGAGATATCCTATTTTATCTCCTGATTTTTCCAGGTCTATGCGCACTAATTTTGCATTAGACGAGAGCAAAACGGTTTGTGAAGGTATGTGAGCATGCTTTATTATCAGTATTTTTTTGTCGTACACCTCACCGTCCGCTTTCATCAAAACGCGTGCATTTCCCTCTGACTGAAACGAAGGAGGCGTTACCCAAAAGGATAGTACTTTCTCCTCTCCTTTCCTTCCAAATTGAACCTCTTGTTCTTTAGGAGAAAAGGTCCAGCCGTTTGGAACATCCAGCGTAACCACACCTGAAAGTGTTGACTTGTTTGCCTTCACTACGACCTCTAATCGTTGGCTATCTCTATTAGCAAATACATTGACAGATTCCTGAAAACTACCTGTTATGGCAGGAATAATTTCGAAAGGCTGATAGACTTCGCCTGCCACCGGATCATCTATTTTATACACAATATCAGATTCCAGTGAAAAAGGAATGCCCTCAATCAAATAATTTGCCTTTATTTTTAATGATTTTGGCGTTTCAGGTAAACCTCTTAATTTTTCATCGCTTACGGTATAAACCCCTAAATTCCATTGGTCAATCAACCAGTACGGACTGGTTAATTGAATATTTTTAGGCACCTGAATTTGCTTTGATAATTTGAAACCCTTATTATTTGCCAGCTCCATGCCCATTACGGTGTCCACACTGCTTGGTAAAACCTGTAAAGACTGCAAGGTAACTTTGACCGGGCTTCTGTGAATAAACTCCAGCTGAACTTTAATATTTTCACCTGGCGTAGCAGCAGATTCCATGGCAACTGCCTCCTGAAAGAGACCTAAAGATTGCTTGATAATGAGCTTAATATCTTTTAATTTTTCTCTCTTCCAATAACTATCCTGTAATTTTTCCAGCTCTTTTAAGGCCAATAGAAGGTCAGGTAAAACGGTGTATGGTGACTGCATGGAGAAATTATTTTCCACCTTTTTTAATAAGGCGCCCACCTTTTCAGCCCCCTTCACCCTACTCCAGGTAGTATTTATACCTGCGAAAAGATTATTATTTTCAGGTAAATCTCCCTTTAATAATTCCAGATATTCAGTTTCCGAGCCTCTTACACCTAAAGAACCAAAGCCCTGGCTTTTGTGCATACTCCGGCTTTCGGCGGCAATTTCATTATTTGATTTGCCCAATAAAGGATAATATACGCCTACTTCAAATTGAAGCAATTTACTCTTATCTGCTTCGTCAAATGCCTTTTGACTTCCGTAAAACCACCAGGAAGTATTAAAAAATAATCTTTTGGGTTGCCAAAGGGGTAAACGACCCAACTGATTTGGAAAAACCTTTGGATCGGCAGCCATATCAAATGCTTCAACACCCAGCATAGCCGAGGCAGTATGATGACCATGCGTTTTCCCAGGACTTCTGTGATCGAATCTATTAATGATAACATCGGGTTGCCAATATCTTATCACGGCGATTAAATCTTCCATGACTTTCTCCTTTTCCCAAATCCTGAAAGTTTCGTCCGGGTTTTTAGAAAATCCAAAATCATTTGCCCTGGAAAAAAACTGTTTTCCTCCATCTATTTGCCTGGCGCCCAATAATTCCTGGGTTCTTATTAAACCTAACAATTCTCTTATCTCCGGGCTGATTAAATTCTGGCCGCCATCTCCTCTGGTTAATGACAAATAGGCCGTGTTTGCTTTTCCGTGATTTGCGAGATAGGTGATGAGCCTGGTATTTTCATCATCGGGGTGAGCAGCCAGATAAAGGACTGAACCAAGGAAATTAAGTTTCTGAATTTCATGGTAAATTTTAGCTGAATTCCATTTCTCAGGAGCCTGCGAATAAAGACCATTAAAAAGAAATAAAGAAAATAAGGATAATAATAAGGATAGTTTACGCATGGGTGATTACTTTTACAACCTCAATATTACAAAATTTTATGTTAAAATCAGACCTGAAAAAATTCGTTTGTATTCACGGACATTTTTATCAACCTCCGCGTGAAAATGCGTGGTTAGGCGAGATCGAATATCAGGAATCAGCGGCTCCTTTCCACAACTGGAATGAAAGAATAAATTTTGAGTGCTATGCTCCAAATTCTGCAGCGAGATTGCTCAACCATAAGCAAGAAATAAAGGGTATCGTTTCCAATTATACCTACATGAGTTTTAATATTGGTCCAACGCTCCTGGCCTGGATGGAAAAGTTTGACCCAAACTCATATCAAGCTATTTTAGATGCTGATAAACAGAGCCTTACCTATTATAACGGTCATGGTTCTGCTATCGCTCAGGTGTATAATCACATTATCATGCCGCTGGCAAATAAGCGTGATAAGGAGACACAAATTATATGGGGTATTCGTGATTTTGAATCTCGTTTTCAACGGAAACCCGAGGGTATGTGGTTGGCAGAAACAGCCGTCGATACAGAAACCCTGGAAATTCTGGCAGAAAATAATATACTTTATACCATATTGGCGCCCAGACAAGGTAAAGCGTTCAGGAAATTGACTGACGAAAAATGGACAACCTGTTCTCATGATAATATAGATCCAAGGAATGCCTATTTATGTGAATTGCCTTCAGGAAAATCGATTACTCTTTTCTTTTATGACGGTGGTATCGCCCAATCGGTCGCATTTAATGGCTTGTTGAATGACGGAAAATCCTTTGCCGACAGAATGATTCGTGTTTTCGACGAAAATGATGAGCCCCAACTTAGTCACATTGCCACAGATGGTGAGAGCTATGGACACCACCATCAATTTGGAGAAATGGCTTTGGCGGCCTGTTTTGATTCATTGATGCACAATGAAAACGTAACTCTTACCAATTACGGGCAGTATTTATCGGAGAATCCTCCCCTATTTGAGGCACAAATTCATGAAAATAGTTCCTGGAGTTGCGTACATGGCGTGGATCGCTGGCAGGACGATTGCGGTTGCCATACCGGAGGAAATAATGCCTGGAATCAAAAATGGAGAAGGCCGCTCCGGGATATTTTAAATGACCTTAGAGATAATCTTATTCCCATTTTTGAAAATGAAACTGCGGGTTTACTGAGCGATCCCTGGTCAGCCAGGAATGATTATATAGAGGTGATTTTACATAGAAAATCATCGTCCATAAAATCTTTTTTTGAAAAACATGCCACACGAACTTTGACATCTGAGGAGGAAGTCAATCTATTGAGGTTACTGGAAATGCAGCGACATACGCTGTTAATGTTTACGAGTTGCGGTTGGTTTTTTGATGAAATTTCCGGACTGGAAACAGATCAGATTTTACAATATGCCCATCGGGCCATGCATTACGCTGAGCAAGTGACTTCTTACCAATTCAGGGATTTATTTCTTCAAAAATTGAAAGAAATACCAAGTAATGTGTATGAAAATGGTTCTGTTAGTTATGAGAAAAATGTAATTCCTGCTGCCGTTTCATTAGAAAGAGTGGGTATGCACTATGCAGCTTCCTCACTTTTTGAAGATTATCCTGAAGAGTTGATTCTCTTCAGTTATCAAATGAAAAGTTTGAATTTTAATCGTTGGAAATCAGGTACCCACGCCATCGCTGCCGGAAGAACGCTCATAGTTTCCCAAACGACCTTTAAAGTCAAAGAATTTGCCTTTGTGGTCCTTTATCTTGGTCAGTATAACCTATATGGACAGATATCTCTTGATATGCCTGTGGAGATATTTGAAAAAATGACAAATAAAATTGATGCCGCCATTAAAGGTACTGATTTAGGGAGAGTTATAGGTATTATGCAAGACTATTGTGGCGGGGAAAGGTTTTCATTCTGGCATCTTTTCCGTGATGAAAAAAGGAAAATTGTGGACCAGATTAATCAACAAAGTCTTAAATCTGTAGAATATACCTTTAGAGGAATGTTTCAGGAAACCTATCCCCTAATGTTGGGATTAAAGGAAATTGACATGCCCATTCCTACCCCATTTAAAGATACCGCTGCCCATATCTATAATATTGAATTTAAAAATCAATTATTATCGAGGGATATGGACCTTAAACAGGTTCAATCCAATCTACAAATTATGAGAGATTGGAAATTTGAAATAATGGAAATACCAGAACTAACGCAACTCGCCAATGAAAAGATATATGCTGGTTTAGTTGATTTGGCAAATACGGATGAAAACGTTGATACTACCTGTTCTGAATTAATTACCCTCTTAACCATTCTAAAACGTATTCCATTGGTCTTGAATTTATGGAGAAGTCAAAATTTTATTTTCAGTGAATCCGGTGCAGCATCTTTCCGAAAAAAACTGGCAAACGGATCCTTATCTATGGATACTTTTCAACGTTTATTGCAACAAATGGGGATTGCGTCACTTGATAAACAGTTAAATCCGGTGTAGTCAGGATGAATAAAAATCGTTATTAAAAATATTCATTAAATGGCTCTTTTATAGGATGAAAGTTCAATCATCGTAACTGAAGCAGCCAATTTTTCTTGAATAGTTTTATCAAACCAAAATTGGTAATCAATATTCTAATCCTTAGACATATTTCTTGATGCATATATATGAACATCAACAAAAGCTCTTTTCATAAGATTCATTATTTACTATAAAGATAATTAAAATTTATAACCTTAGAACAATAACAGAAGCCTGATGACTAAGGAATTGATGGAGAAAAACAAAATCATTGAAGATTTCAAAAACAGGTTAAATTCTTAGTTCAAGGTCATCTATGGGAGCAATAATGATAAAAAGGTTATACTTTTATAGTGTAACCTTTTTTATTTTATGACACCGAAAGAGATATTACAAAAATGGGTTGAATGCTTCAACCGCTACGATTATGATGGATTAAGCGAATTGTACGCTGAAAATTGCATAAATCATCAGACACCTAATGGTATTGCGGAAGGGAGAGTCAACATCAGGAATATGTTCAAGGATGAATTTGAAAAATTTGAAATGGTATGTATAGTGGAGAACATATTTGAGGATGGGAATGTTGGTATGTTAGAATGGAAAGACCCTAAAGGTCTTCGTGGATGTGGATTTTTTTGGATTGAAAATGATAAGATAGTTTACCAAAGGGGTTACTGGGATAAACTATCCTTTATGGAACAGCAGGCAAAGTAGCCAGTTAAACCTTATGCAATTTGACACGAAGTTCAACCCTTCAATTTCCTAATTGTCACAAACTCAATCATCGCATTGTAGTTGCATCTTTTAATCAGACATTTAAACTAAAAATATTTTAAGGTTTGAAATTTTTAGTTTTCTCTTTTATCCAGTTAATAGCAATTTCTACAGGGGATTTGTCATCAGTAAATGCAGTATTGTGTCCTAAATTTGAGAATAAAGTATATTCGAAAGGTTTTCCTTCTGATTTAAGGGTATTGATTTGTTCGATACATAATTTTACAGGAATCTGAATATCTTTTTCCCCAAATAGCCAAAGTGATGGCGCCGAAATATTTCTTAAAGCAACCTTTGGGTCAGTACTGATAAATTGATAACGGTCTGAATCGTTTTTGATATGGTTTCGAGCGTCTTCTTCAGTATGGTTTATCCAAAAATTAGTATTCCCGTTGGTATAAAACTGAAACCTAAGTTGTTCAAGGGAAGTGATTGTAGGGCAACTAAATAAAACCATAAAATTCACAAGTGGATTATTATTTGCTGCAATAGGAATAATCCATCCAGCTTGACTGAAACCTAGAAGTCCTATTGGCGTATCATTACTATAATTTTTTATTTTATTCAATGCAGCACGTGCGTCTTTGGCTAATAAATTGATATTAAGGGAATCAACATTATTTGTTCCAACCTCTGGACCAGCATAAACTCCCCCAGATTTACCAACCCCTCGTTTATCATAGGTTAGTACTGAAATTCCATTATTTGCAAGTAACTCAGCGAATTCAGTCATTCTAGTTTCTTGGCCCGAACCGTGTACAACTACAACAGAGGCATAAGCGTTTTTAGGTTTATATATAGTTCCTGCAAGATTAACTCCTTCACTATTGATTATAATATCTTGTTTTATAACAGGGTTAAATTTTGGGGCAAAACCTTGATTAACAATGACCGTCTGTATGAGTAATAAAAAGATAACTTTCATCATACCTCAAAGGTAACTAATTTTATTTTGGTACGACAACGCATTCACTTTCTGCAATTTTTCACGAAGTTCAACCCTTCAATTTCCTGATAGTCACATACTCAATCATCGCATTATAGTTGCATCTTTCGTCTGTAAGGGGAGCCACACTGGACAAGCCATCAGAAATGATGGCTTTTTTTTGTCAATCAGTGAGTTAGGGTTTTGCATCTTTTTGTTATTTTTGTCAAATAATCATAAGAAAATGAAATTCAAATTAGAATATTATTGGTTTTTGATATTTGCCCTTTGTTTTACCGCCTTCAACCAAATTCAAGATAAT
>CANMVX010000100.1 GCA_947501115.1 Haliscomenobacteraceae bacterium | reverse complement strand
TATCATGGATGGGGTAAATCATCTTCCTATTTTGAAGGTTGGTACCTAAAAATGATTGATTCAACGCGTTCTCATGCTTATGCCATTATTCCAGGGATTAGTTTAGGGGATAATGGTGAAAATCACGCTTTTATTCAGGTTTTAGACGGCATGGCTAAGAAAAGCTACTACTACAAGTTTGATATTGCAGCATTTCAACCGGGCGAACACGATTTTTCCTTGACATTGGGTGAAAATCATTTTGGTAATGAGGGAGTAATACTCAATTTACCCATATTGAAAGGAAATGTCCGGTTCCATAACCGCGTGGGTTGGCCAGGGTCTTTTTTTTCTCCAGGTGTCATGGGCCCATATAGTTTTGTTCCTATGATGGAATGCTACCACGGTGTTCTAAGTATGAATCACGATTTATCGGGTGCGTTAACCCGAACAGACAGAGAGGAGGAGGTTTCTTTTGACCAGGGATTGGGTTATATGGAAAAAGATTGGGGTAAATCTTTCCCTTCATGGTGGATATGGATGCAGAGTAATCATTTTTCTGAAAATAAAAAAGCTTCTTTAATGGTGTCCATTGCCAGGATTCCTTTCTTGGGAAGTCACTTTAATGGCTTCCTCGGAGGGTGGTATTTTGAGGGAAAATTGTATCGCTTTACGACCTATACTGGCGCAAAATTAAAGACAAAAATTGTCGGTGATTCTATTCACATTACATTGAGCGATAAAGTATATCGCTTAGAAATTCAGGCGAAACACGAGCCTGGAGCGGGTGAATTGAAGAGTCCCATTAAGGGAGAAATGACGGGAAAAGTGAATGAAAGCTTGCAAGGAATTTTACAAGTGTCTTTCTTTCAAGGAGATAAATGTTTGTTCCAGGACAGAGCCGAAATGGCAGGTCTTGAAGTGGCCGGAGATGTTCCCAATGAACTTTTTATTTGAAGGATTCCAAATCAGGTCTTTTTTTCATTGGCATTGTTGAAAAAAATAGGTTAATTTGTACTTGATTTTCTGAATTTCAAGTGGTTCCGTTAAGACCATTCCAAAAACCTATTTGCTCATGAGCCGATCAATTTTATTGTTCGGGTCTTCCCCCGTAAAAGGAATTCCTGCCTTGATTATTCTCTTTTTTTTACTTTTCAGTTTTGAAAGTAAAGCTGCCCCAGGAGATACCTTAGTGGTCAATTGTTCAGTAGGAGAATCGGCTTACCTGACCTGGCTGGATAACCTAAGTATTAAATACAAGGTGCCAGTGGTGCAGGCCGGTGGTTCCGTGTCAGTGGTTCCTTTGCCTGATGGCTATCCTTATATGCAGACTTGCGAGGACACGATCAGACATACTTTCACCTATTTTAATGCTCAAGGCAGGCAAACAGGGCAGAATGTTTTTCTGTTTATTCGTAGAAATCTGCTCCCGCCTACTATCGTTTCTCCTTTTCCCGATACCCTTCGATTGTCATGCTCCGAGGCGGTTCCCGATCGGAATTCTGTCTCTTTTGAATCTTGTCAATTAGCATCAGTAACTTATAATGAGGTAATTACAAAAGATCCTCTGTGTTCTTTTTCAAGTAAAATAATAAGTACCTGGACTGCCTCAGATAAATGTAACAGGCAAACTACCTACCGATTAGTAATACTTATCGCTCCCCTTGAAAATTCGTTGTTTTTAAAACAAGCTCCCGACATTACGGTATCTTGCGGTTCTTCTACGAACCCATCCGCTACGGGAAGACCTGTTTTATTGGATCTTTGTGAGTCGGTTACCCTAACCTATCAAGATAGTATTGTTGGTTCATTATCCAATAATTGCTCAACATCGTATATAATTTACAGAAAATGGACGGCCAATGGAAATTGTTCTTCGTCTTCAGTTTACACCCAAAAAATAACGGTATCCAATACGGCTTCGTTAAAGGTTTTATGCCCCTCAGACAGGGAAATAAAGGTTTATAATAGTTCCTGTGCCGCATCGGTATCTCTTCCGTATCCTCTTAGCGTAGGACTTTGTCCATCAGGAAGGGTGTTTTATAAAATAAATGAGGGAAATACGGTGCGTTGGGAAGATGGAGTTGCAAAAAATATTACATTATCTGCGGGCTTTCATAAAATCACCTATTTAATAACAGATTGTGAGGGAAATTCCACTTCCTGTGTTTGGTTTATTTCTGTTAAAGATTTTTATGCACCTGAAATTAGTTGTAGTGCAGACAAATCAGCGGTAGTTCCAACGGGAGAGTGCATAGCTCCGGTGCCATTACCCAGACCTTCTATTTCAACAGATAACTGTAATCAAAATTTTTTATACCAACAAAAAAATGCACTGGATAGTAGCCTTGCCCTGTCCATTTTTAGTGATGTTCTCCTCCCTTTCTCCGTCGCTTTCAACGATGTGCCTACTTCTACACAAGACAGTGTGACCATATCTTTTGATTTTAGACTTAATATGTCCAGCCCATCGGTAAGATTAAATATTCGGGGAGAAAGAAATGAATTCATTGGTTCCATTCCCTTTCATGCCGCAGGTTGCAATATTAGAAGAAGGATTTCCTTTAAAATAGCTCCTCAGATAGCAAAAAACTGGCTTGCCGACGGAAAAGTTAGCTTTTCCATCGAAACCGTAGGGCAGATTAGCCCTTGCAATAATGTGGATATTTTTACCAAATTTGATAATAAATCATTTTTTCTGGCTGAATTAAGCGTAAATAGGATAAACCCCTATTTTTATATCAGAGGCGTCACTACTTATCCAAATACTCTGTTCGATTTAGATAAACCAGTGCCGGTGGTGCAATTAAATCCGGGAACCTCCCAGGTTTTTTATGTTATCAGTGATGCCAATGGGAACGCGGACACCTGTACCTTTAATATCGTAACCATTGACGATCAATTTCCAGTCATTCAATGTCAGACAGTTACAAAAAAATATAGCCCTGGAGATCTTTTGTTTCCTGTCATTACGCCCGATGAGGTTATTTTAAGTCTTAGTGATAATTGTCCGATTTCGCGAAAAGAGCTAAATTTTAGTCGCTTGACTTGCGATCAAACCAATGGGGACGTTCCATTGATTCTGACAGTATATGATCAGGCGGGTAATAAAAATACTTGTAATACGGTGGTTAAAGTGCAAAAGGAAACGCCAAAGCCTGATTACAGGGTAAATATATGTGGCGGCGACACTCTTTTCCTTTTTGCAAATCCGCCCTCTCAGGTGGTTGGAAACACATTTCAATATAGATGGGTAGGACCCAATGGATTCACTTCAACGCTGCAAAATCCTAAAATTCCGTTTAGCCGGGGCATTCACAGTGGAAACTATACGGTCGAAGTAACAGGTACAATGGGCTGTAAGTCAAGTGGTACTGTCAATGTATTTATTGCCGATTTACCCACACGCGCAATTATTCAGGGTGCACAAGTTTATTGCACCGGTTCAGCGATAAATATGCGTTCTGGTGCCAATCCGGTAGGTGCCAATATCAAATATCATTGGTATAAAGGCACTTATCCTACGGGAAATTTACAAGCCATAACAGAGCTACCTCTTTATAGTGTTGTCCAGCAACAGGAATCGTCCCTTTCATTTTATCTGATGGTTGAAAATAGCGGCTGTTTCTCAGAGCCATCAGTCGCAAGAAATATAAAAGTATATGCACAACCTGTAGCAAAACCATTACAAGATTCTGTGCAATTATGTGTTGGAGGTACATTGAATTTAGGAACTAATGTGCAAGGGGAGGCAATAACTTATTTATGGACAGGTCCGGAAGGTTATAGTTCCACGCTTCGGGTGCCTGCTCCCTTAACAAATGTTGGCTTGAAAAATGCAGGAAATTATAAATTAACCGTCTCCAGAACAGGATGTTCCTCTTCTGAAGCTTTGGTAAAAGTAGCGGTATCTGAGGTGCCCGCAAAACCTTCCGTTATTAGTAATAGTCCCGTTTGCGCCGGAGATACCTTGTTTTTGCAAAGTACCTTTTTCCCTGGTGAATACACGTGGATTCGACCCGATCGTTCAGAGGTAAAAGTCTTATCCTCCACCTTGTCTGTTCCCAATGCCAGTACTGCCCTTTCCGGCGATTGGCGGTTAAAAGTATCTTATTTGTCTTGTCCTGATGTTTTTTCAGATTTTATTCCGATGGTAGTCAATGCTTTTGTAAAACCTACTATCGTTCTTCCTGCTCAGGAGGTTTGTACCGGCACACCCGTAAGGTTATCTGTTTCTTCGCCTCAGCAAAACGGAACGTATCAGTGGACGGGACCATTGAATTTTCAACGGTCGGGGTCAAATATTATCATTGATAGCGTTGAATTAACACAAAGTGGCAAATATACCGTTCGATTTACCACTAATGCTGGTTGTCTGGGAGATGCAGTGACAGAACTTTTTGTCAAGCAATCTGTCTTGATTACCTCCTTCGATTTGCTCGGAGATCCATGTGCAGCGGGTAATACAACGTTATCCTTAAGACCTAAATTACTACCCTTAGATAATGGTACCTATTCCTATTTCTGGACAGGGCCAAATGGTTTTGTCGGAAGAAATAACCAGGTAAATCTGACAGGATTGGGTAGTGTAGCCAACGGAACCTACCAGTTATACATTCTATCGGCGAATAATTGTCAATCCAAAACAGCAAGCTATCAGGTTAATCTTGGAAATAGACCAGCAAAACCCGCGCCCCCTTTTAATCAGGAACAGGGACTTACCGCTTGTCTTAACAATTCCTTTGTTTTAAGTACATCCCCATTTTCTGGCTCGGGAAATACGAGTTATCATTGGCGTTTACCTGATGGGCGTATGGTCGAAACCCAATTACCCGTTTTGGAAATAAATAAAGTTTCTTTCTCTGACGAAGGAGATTATAGTGTATTTATTCGAAATAATGGATGTAATTCCGATACCTCATTGGTTTCCAAAATATCGGTAAAGCCACTTCCTATTCTCTCGGTTACTTCTAATGCCCCGGTTTGTGCAGGTTCGACCCTTCGTTTAAATGCAAGTCAGTTTGATGGGGCTACCTACAAATGGACCGGGCCAAATAATTTTACCTCTACGAGTGCCGGGGTTGTAATCTCTCAGATTCAACAAAGTAATGGTGAGGGTAATTTCTCCGTCGTCATGACCGTAAATGGATGTTCTACCGATCCTATTATTATTCCGGTGACTGTGCTTCCTGCAGAGGTTTTGCCCGCGCTTGAACCTGTAAAGGATGTTTGTACAGATAAACAAACCAGTATTTCTTTAAAAATACCGGCCGCAAATTATCTGGTAGGTGCTACTTACGTATGGTATGCTGACGGTGTACCTATTGATTCAGGCAAACAATCGTTGACTACTATTCAAAATTTAACTCCTTTTATAGGTAAATCAGTTGTTTTTTCTGTAAAACAGAAGGGTTCTTTATGTTCTTCTGAATCAACAACTTCCCTTCCCGTAACCATTTCTGCAATACCAAATGAAAGGGCTGTAGTAGAAAATAATTTTACCATTTGTGCGGCACCAACCATTAATATAAAAGCACAAGCAACCTCAATTAGCCAGGGGAGCTGGAGGTTATGGAGAGCAAGTGATAATTCAGTGGTTGACATAAAAAATGCAAATGCCCCTATTGCCAGCGTAGAAAACCTTAGACCAGGCAGAAGCTATTCCTTCATTTATTCTCTTTCCAGTGGCGCCTGTACTCAATTTTCAGAAGATACACTGATCATCAATATTAAACCTCAGATTGAATCGTATGCGGGATTAGATGTTAAATTTTGCGACGCAACTTTATTTTCCTTAAACGCCAGAGAGGTTAATCAGGAGAAAGGATTATGGACACAGTCCGTTCTACAAGCGTCGAGAGGGGTAAGAATTCTTTCCCCGGAGAAAAATAATTCAGGGGTTTCTGGCTTGCAACCTGGTAATAAATACACTTTTATCTGGACCGTTTCCGGTGAATGCGGTATTTCTTCCGATGAAGTCGATATCGTTTTTTCTCAAAAAAATCCTTTTGCAGGTATTGATAAATCTATATGTTTGGTTGATGGTAAAATTCAGCTGGAGGCCGAACCAGTCAACGAAGGAAGCGTTGCTCAATGGAAATCACTAAGCACTGGCGCGCGTTTCTCAGATAACCAATCGCCCGTTACTTCTGTTTTCGGATTAATAGGTGGAAGTCATTCTTTTATATGGGAAGTGGATGAGGGTATCTGTGGCCAACTGTCAAGAGATACGGTGGTGGTGAAAATATTGAATCCTCCAACTTTGAAGAGGGACACTTTTAAAATGGATTTCAATACCTTACTTAAAGCTCCTCTGTCAATTACAGCCGCCAAAGACCAACTGCTTACTTATAATTTGTTGAATAAACCTTTCCGCGGTGAAGCTATCATTAATTCATCGGGTATATTGGAATATAAACCTAATGCTATTTTTAAAGGAGATGAATTATTGGTTTATCAGGTTTGTAATAAGGATTGTGGTTGCAGCACGGGAGAAATTTTTATTGAAATAGGTAACGATAAATCATGTATTGCTCCGTCTATCATTACACCAAACGGGGACGGTGTAAATGATGTTTTTGCTATCCCATGTTTGTTTGGAGATAAATTCCCCAATAATAAAGTGACCATTTATAATAGAAGGGGTGATACCGTTTTCCATTCCCAGGGGCCTTACCAGAATAATTGGGGCGGAAAATATTCAGAGGTTGCCTTGCCTGGTGGAACTTACTTTTTTGTGGTTGACTTTGGTAATGGTGAAAAACCACAATCTTCCTTCTTAATCATTCAATATTAAAAACGCAGGGGATGAACAGGATTATATACTATTTTTTTATTTTATTGGGGTCGCTCTTTTTGCCAGTACAGAATCTTTCAGCACAACAGGAAGATGCTTTTGCACAGTTCATGTACTATAAACAGGCAATAAATCCGGCGCAAACAGGAAGCAGTCAGGGAATAAATATTACTGGCCTGGTAAGGAATCAGTGGATTGGCCTTAGTGGCGCTCCAAAATGGCAATCTCTTTTATTTTCTATGCCACTCCTTAATAATCGTGTGGGCGTGGGAGGAAATATATACAGACATACGATCGGAATTACCCAAATAACAGGTTTAGACGGTTCTTATGCTTATCGGCTGCCAGTACCCAGAGGTTTTCTAAGCTTTGGTTTACAAACGTCTGTGCGTTTTATGCAACAAAATTTTGGTCTCGTTACTGGAACGCAACCTATTGAGCAAGATGAATCTATTCCGGTAGGTTTGCAGTCTAAATATCTTCCCAATTTTGGTGCAGGTGTCTATTATGAATCAAAGAGAGCATACGTTGGCCTATCCGTCCCCCGATTGTTAAGGTCAAATATTGATTTTTCCGATAAGGGGCAGTTGATAACCAGAGAAACCCAACACTATTATTTCATGGCAGGTGCTACCATCCCATTGGGTGAAGCCTGGGAATTAAATCCTCAGACTTTATGGCGATATTTACCCAATGCACCTTTTGACGCGGATATAAATCTATCGGCTATTTTCAAGAAAAAGATTTCCGGGGGACTTAGCTATAGGATTGGAAGTGAAACAGCAATCGTTTCTACCGGACTTCAATTGGGAGATCATCTGCATCTTGGTATGGCTTTCGAAGCTTCTTTTTCTGATATTCAAAAATATAATAGCGGTACCGCAGAAGTCATCATTCGTTACTTTTTAGCGTCTAAAAAGGGAGAAAATGCGGAGGCTGTTACCCCCCGTTTTTATTAATTCGGAAATAATAATATGATCATTATGAGCCAGCGCTTCCCATATTTACTCTTTTTATTCATTTTTCTTGCTATGGGAATCACTGGCTTCAGTCAGTCAGGGGAAGTGGAAAATAGAATAAATATTTTTCCCCTTCAAAGCCTGAACTCTGAAGAAAGGGAATTTTCACCTGTTCTCTTTCAAGGGAAATTGGTTTTCGTGACTTCCCAACTAAAAATGGGTTTGCCCGACCCTGTTTCTGATGAAGCATACTACGATTTATTAGTGGCCGATATGAAAAAGGGCTTACCCTCAGGTAAATCAAAAAATTTTTCTGTCGATATAAATACGCCTTTACATGAAGGTCCCTGTAGTTTTTCAACCGACGGTAAGAAAATATTCTTTACCCGAAGTAACCAGTTAAATGGAGCTCCCATTTTAGATGAGGAAGGAAAAATTCAACTACAAATTTATGAGGCGTCTTTCAATGGTACAAATTGGGGAAATGTAAAACCTCTTTCTTTCAATAAAGGGAATGACTCTTATATGCATCCTTCCATTAGTCCCGATGGTGAAAAACTATATTTTGCATCCAATAAATCGGGTGGATATGGGGGATTTGATATTTATTTCGCTGAAAAAGATGGGGATAATTGGTCTGAACCCATTAATATGGGACCGGAAATTAATTCAAATGGGAATGAAGGATTTCCTTATATGCCTCCAAATGGGGTTCTTTTTTTCGCGTCAAATGGCCATAAAGGATTAGGTGCTATTGATCTGTTTATGATTGATATAAGTAGTAATCGCTGGGGGGATTTGCTTAATCTCGGCGCTCCAATAAATTCTTCTTCCGATGATTTTGGGATTACCCTAAAGGATTATTCTTCAGGTTTCTTCTCTACCAACAGAGAAGGGGGAAGGGGTAAAGATGATATTTATGCGTTTGAAAGTGAATTTCCATTGACTGGCATCCTTTTACAGAAAAAACCTGCAGTACCTCAATTGCAGTTTTTTGATCAACGGCTGGGTTCTCCCGTGGAAGAGGTTCAGGTGAATTTCTTAAATGTGGAGAATATGGATAAATGGGATCAGGTATATACTTCAAATAGTAACGGAATCATTCAATTCCAACCTTTTTTTGATGAAGATAGATGGTTGAAAATTCAAAAAACGGGCTACAGAACACAGGAGATTTTATTGGAAAAACAAACGCTGGGGCAAGAACCCAGATCTATCTTTATTCTGCTCGATTCTATCCCTTCTTCTGTTTCCCCAGCAATTACCTTACAGGAGTTACCCACTCCTCCACCTGTGGTTGACATACCAAAATCATTTACACTGGATAATCT
>CANMVX010000099.1 GCA_947501115.1 Haliscomenobacteraceae bacterium | reverse complement strand
CTTTTGCTCATTTTCCTTTGTGATGAATTCCTTAAAAACCTGAAGCAATTCAGAATAGCTGGGTACATTGACTTGAAATATTACATTATCATCAATGATTAAAGCAGGAATTCCAGTTATGCCATAATGAATAAGAAGATTTATATCTTTTATTTCCTCAATGGGCCAATGAATGTTTAAAACGGACATAGCCTGATCAACAAGCTCCCGCAAAGCTTTGTCCTTGGATGCGCCGATACCTAATAACTTTACTTGATGGATAGCTGGCATTTTATCTAAAATTTGGTTTTTTCATTCTAATAAGTCGTTTCTTTATGGCCTTAATAATAGGGTAAAATTGATGTGTTTTTTTTAATGGAAGAATGATATTTATCAATCGACTCCCTGATTTTTGAAAATCTAGCTCTTTATAAGGATTTATGGAAAATAAAATGAACCATCAGGATATTGCTTCTCTTCAGCTTGCTGCGGTTATTCAAACTGCAACAGATGGTATCATTATTATTGATCAGCTTGGTATCATCCTAAAGGTTAATAATGCTGCGTCAGAACTATTTGGTTATCATATAGATGAGTTAATTGGTAGAAATATCAATATGTTAATGCCAGGGAGATACAGTGAAAAGCATGATGGGTATCTTCAGAATTATCATAGAACAGGGGAAAAAAAGATTATTGGTATTGGAAGGGAAGTCGAAGGAAAAAGAAAAAATAATACAGTATTTCCTTGTTATCTGAGTATTAGTGAAGTGCGTTTGCCTGACAGATCACTTTATACGGGCATTGTTCACGATTTGACAGAACAAAAGCAAATAGAAAAGGAACTAATTTCCGCTAAGGAAAAAATCGAAATGTATTTCGATGTAGCCAATACGATTAATGTGGTTTTAGATCGCCAAACCAAAATCATTAATCTTAATCAAAAGGGTTTATCCTTCGTGGGTTTAAAACACGAGGATGTCATTAGCCAGTATTGGTTTAATCTCATACTTCCTCCTGCTGAAACAGTACCACTTCAATTGGCTCTGGTGGAGATGATGTTGGGAAATATTCTTTTGCTGGATTCTTTTGAAACTGCAGCTATTAATGTAAATGGAGAGGTCAAACAATATGCCTGGAAAAATAGCTTGTTGACAGACTCAAACGGTGAAGTCATTGGCTTGATTTGTTCGGGTATCGATATTTCCGATCTAAGGGAAGCAGAAAAGAGGATTCTGAGCATGAATACGGAATTGGAAAAACGGGTTTCAAGACGTACAGAGGAATTAGCCGCCGCGATTAACCAACTGTTGAATATAAATAAAAAGCTGGAATTTGAAATCCAGGAGAGAAAAAGTGCCGAAGATGCCCTTCGTGAAAAGGAAAAAGCGCTGCGTAAAGCGTATGAAAGAGAGAAGGAATTGAATCATTTAAAATCTCGATTCGTTTCTATGGCTTCTCATGAATTTAGAACGCCTTTAAGCACTATACTTTCCTCCGCTGAGCTCATAGAAGCTTATAATGACGGGGGACAAGATCAAAAAAGAGAGAAACATATTGTTAGAATCCGTTCCGCAGTAAATAATTTAACCAGTATCCTTAATGATTTCCTTTCATTGAGTAAACTTGAAGAAGGTAAAGTTTTATCGCAACCCGTCGAATTTATATTCAATGATTTTTGTAATGATTTATTAGAGGATATTTTGCCCATTCTTAAGCCAGGTCAAAAAGTTATTTCACCCAAGAATAATCTCCAGTCCGTTTTATTTTTAGATCATAAATTACTCAAAAATATTTTACTCAACTTATTTTCAAATGCCATTAAATATTCAGAACAAGATAAGGCTATCTATTTTGACTTTTCTATGGATGAAAAATGGCTCTATTTTACTATACGGGATGAAGGAATTGGTATCCCATCGGAAGAGCAGGAACACTTGTTTACCCGATTTTTCAGAGCCCACAATGTGGAGAATATTCAAGGAACAGGCCTGGGTTTAACCATTGTGAAAAGATATTTGGAACTGATGGAGGGTTCCATTCATTTTGAAAGTCAATTGGGTATAGGTACATTTTTTAAAATCTCATTGCCGCGTATTTCACAAATTTAAAAAATTAAGATATGTCAACGAATCAATCCATTAAAATATTGGTCATTGAAGATAACCAAGATGTTAGAGAAAATCTGATTGAAATTCTTGAGTTATCTAATTTTACCGTCTTAGCAGCTGAAGACGGGTTAAAAGGCGTTGAAATAGCCCAGACGCAAATTCCAGATCTTATTTTATGCGATGTCATGATGCCGAAATTAGACGGGTTCGGTGTGCTTAATATTTTAGGTAAAAGGCCTGACACCTCTGGTATCCCTTTTGTTTTTTTAACAGCAAAAGCTGAAAGATCTGACTTTAGAAGGGGCATGAATCTTGGTGCCGATGATTATGTTACCAAGCCTTTTTATAAAGATGAATTATTATCGGTCATCGAAACAAGGCTTAGAAAGACCAAATTACTAAGGAAAGATTTTGATAGGTCAGAAAATGGCTTGAGAGCTTTTATTAATGAAGCTAAAGGTTTTGAAGCATTAAAAAATTTATCGAATGATAAAAAAGTAAAACATTTTAAAAAAAGAGATGTCATTTTTGAAGAAGGGGATAATCCTCGCTTTTTATACTTCATTCGTTCCGGAAAGGTTAAAACCTTTAAAACCCACGATCAAGGTAAGGAATACATTATTGAACTACTCAAAGAGGGTGATTTTTTAGGTTATGTCGATTTACTGAAAAGTGCCGCTCATACAGAAACAGCCGCAGCTATGGAAGATACGGATATTGTGCTTATTCCTAAAGATGATTTTCTGGCACTTATTCAGGCCAATAGAGATGTTTCTTCACAAATGATTAAAATGTTAGCGAATAATATTACAGAAAAGGAAGAACAATTATTGAATCTTGCGTATAACTCGGTAAGGAAAAGAGTGGCAGATGCGCTTATATTATTGAGCCAAAAGGAGGATAATAAATCGTTCCATGTGCTGAGGGAGGATTTGGCACGTATTGTTGGAACGGCAAAAGAGAGCGTAATCAGAATGTTAACAGAATTTAAAAATGACGGCTACATTGACATAACTGAAGGAACAATCATCATTCTTGACCTTAAAAAATTAAGTAACCTACCGTCCTGATTTATAATTTTTTCTTCTTGGCAATAGCAGAAATATTATGTTTTGACTTTAATTCGTTCACTAAAGCCTGAGCTTGTGCTTGTGTTGGGTACCTTCCTACTATGACGACAGCATATTTACCTTTGTCAAAAAGGGAAATTTCGGTTTTATTGTAGCCTAATTTTTTGAATTTTGCTTGTTCCTCCTCAGCCCCTAAGCGGGTTGAGAATGAGCCTCCCCATACTAAATACTCTTCTTTGATTGTATTAACAGGCGGAACGGTCTCCACTTTTTCTGCTGCTTTTACTGGCTTAGTCTCTATGACAGGTTCTTTTATAACGACTTTCTCTTTTGTTTTTTCCTCCTCGGGAACAACCACCGGAGTGGTTTCAATAGGATCAGTTGTTGAGTCCTCCGCAACAAAATCGGTCACATCATAGTTTTCATCCAAAAATGGCGCGGCTTCTTCTTCCTCAGCAGCGACCTGGACGGCTTCTTCTGTCTCCTGAATGCTTTCTTCCGTCCAGTTTAAATCTGCCACTTTCCAAAAAACTAAACCAAGGAGAGAAATACAAATGACTACGACGGCTATGGTAATATAATCTATTTTAGACATATTGGATAATTTGATAGTTAATCAAATATAGGTAAAAAAATAAACGTTGTCAAATAATTATCACCAATTTGCTTCTATTATTTGTCCATCATAACCCACCCGTACATTTTCAGGCAGTAATTTATTGAATTCGGTGGACAAACCAATTTTATGATTACAATGAATAAGAATAGCTTTTTTAGGCTTTAGTGTTTCGATAACCTGTAAACCTTCTTCTACATTGAAATGAGAATAATGGGAATGAGGTTGTAGAACACCTAAAATCAGGTAGTCTAAATCTTCCAATTGACGCATAGATGCTGGAGAAATATAGTTTACATCGGTGACATAAGCGAGGCTACCAAACCTAAAGGCGAGAACAGGTAATGATCCGTGCATCACTTCAATAGGTAAAATGTATTTCTCCCCCCATTGGAAAGGTACATTTTTTGTAATAATGTTTTTCTTTACCTCAGGTGCGCCGGGATATTTATTTAAGGTATTAAAAACATAAGGAAATCGCAGGGATAGTTCGTTTAAAACTTCTTCCTTTCCATAAATATCCATCGGTTTTCCCGATCTAAAATTATAGGGACGAATGTCATCCAAGCCAATGATATGATCGTTATGCTCATGGGTTAGGAGAATGCTATCTAATGTATGAACTTGAGCAGACAGCATTTGTTGCCTGAAATCTGGCCCGCAATCTATAACTAAATGGTGGTTATTTTCAGAAATGAGTGCGGAGGTACGCAATCGTTTATCTTTGCTGTCCGATGAAAGGCATACTTTACAATCACAACCTAAAATAGGTACACCCTGACTTGTTCCTGTTCCTAATAACCTGATTTTCAATTTTTTGTTTCTTCAGTTTGTTTGTTTTCAATATCCTCCTCTGCAGATAAATTTTCTAATTTACCTGTTTTAATATTTTTTAATAGCGCCTTGCTTTTAGGCGCTAACAAACTTTCATTCAGGTTATCCCGCTGCTGAATAATTTCGAGTATTACCTGAATTCTGTTTTCAGTATCAAAAAATTTATTAACCACTAAGATATTTCGATGTTCAACCAGACAATAGCCGGACTGAAAATTCCCTTTTTCATAACGCAGGACAAAGCCAAGTTCAGAAAGTAAATCTTCCAGTTTTTTCAGAAAATGTTTAGTAAATTTAATCATACCTTTACCAATCTGCTTAATGCTTTAAGACTTCATTTAATAGCGTAAAGGTCGTAAAAATATAGCATGAAAAATATTATTCTTGTTTATTTAGGTGTTTTCCTTTTTTGTGTAAAATCAGAAGCACAACAATTTAAGGGCTCCATTGTGTCGGGCTTAACATTGGCACAGATTGATGGAGATTTACTGAGTGGATTTAATCAGCCTGGATTAAGAGGAGGGTTGCATCTGGATAGTCGTATCAATGATCGTTGGTCCATAGCTATGGAAATGGCTTTCAGTCAATCGGGAAGTCGCAGACAATTGACTGATTCCCCAGGGGCTGTAATACATAAAATAAGGCTGAATCAAGTGGAAGTGCCTGTATTAGTGCAATTTACAGAGTGGAAGTTTAAGGTGGGATCTGGCCTTGTTTATCAGCGGCTGGTAAATTATGCGATAAAAGATATTGCTGGATATGATGTAACCAAATTTTATTCTTTCGGAAATAATCACCTTTCTTTTCTCGCAGCTTGTACCGTGCAATTCAATGAGCGATGGGGAATGATGCTTTCCTGGAGCAAATCGATAAATGCGTTACAAACCGATAACCCTACCTTAAAATTCAGAAGTAGGGTTATCGGTATTCAGACTATTATTTACTTGTAGCAAAAGATTGTACAGCTTTCCAAACCCGGAAAACATTTTTGTAGCATATTTTGGCAATATCCTCATTAGAATAATCTCTTCTCAGGAGTTCAGCGATAAGATTTGGATATTGAGATACATCTTTCAGACCAGTAGGCAGTGAATCGCCCACGCCATCAAAGTCAGATCCAAGGCCAACATGATCGATGCCGGCAAGAGCCACGACATGATCAATATGATCGGCAACGGTTTTTACATCGGCATACAAGGTCGGATTAGCTTTTTGGAATGCTGCAATGACTGGTTTAGCTGCTTCGTCCCTATTTTTTAAACCTTGTTTTTCTAATAACAACATTAACTCTTCCCTCTTTTTATTCTGGTATTCCTGAACTTTTCCGTCCAGAAAAGTAGAGCCAAAGTTGATCTGTATAACGCCACCATTTTTGCCTAATGCTTTTATCATGTCATCGTCCATATTTCTTTCAAAACCGGGTGTGAATTTCCGGCAAGAGGAATGCGACGCAATGACAGGAACTTTAGTCAGTTTCATCACCTGGTAAAACGTCTGGTCTGACACATGGGAGATATCAATCATGATACCAACCCTATTCATTTCTGCAACTACCTCATTTCCAAAAGGGCTTAAACCCTTCCAGGTTCGGGTAGTGTCATAAGAAGAATCGCTAATGAGATTATCCTTTCCATGAGTCAAGGTAATATAACTGATGCCTCTTTTTTTGAAATAGGCAACATTCTTTAAATCATCACCAATTGGGGCACCATTTTCCATACCTAAAGGAAGTGAAATAAGGCCTTTTTTGAATTGCATTTTCACATCCTCTGGACTATAAGCCATGGCAAATTTATCGGGATGAGCTTTGGCAATTCCTTCAATCATATTGATTAAAGTATCGGCGAGCAATTTGGCAGCACCTTCTGTTTCCTGATAAGTGGAGGGAATATAGATACTCATAAAAGGAGCATCGAGGCCACCTTTTTTAGCTCTTTCGTAGTCAAAATCGCCATTTTCAGTTGAAACAGGGATGCCTAAATATTCTCTTTCCAACCTGAAATTGGTAACTTTTAGGCGGTAGGGCAAATCAACATGACCATCCGTAAGGATATATTTATGGGCTAATTTATCGGCTTTTACTTGAAATGGATCTTCCTGAGCATAAGCAGCAGTAAAAAAAGCAGATAAAATAAAAAGACAGGTAACGCCTTTAACATTGGGTAAGTAGGTGAACATAATGAAAGATTAACGCTTTTATATAATGTTCCAAAATACGGAAACCAATTGACTTTTTTACCTTTGACCTAAAATTTAAGCTTTGTCCACAGAACATAAAATGCAGGAAACCATCGTAGCGCTGGCTACTCCAACGGGCGTCGGCGCCATTGGTGTCATCAGATTATCAGGATCAGGTGCCTTTCAGGTAGCGAATCGGGTGTTTAAGGGGAAAAATTTATCCAATCAGGAGAGTCATACCATTCATTTTGGAACCATAAGGACGGAGGACGGACAAATATTAGATGAGGTTCTTGCCTTTATTTTCAAGGGCCCCAATTCCTACACCGGGGAGGATATCATAGAATTTTCCTGTCATGGTTCACCCTATATCATAGATCAGATATTACAATTGATGATCAGAAATGGTGCCAGATTTGCCAAGCCGGGTGAATTTACTATGCGAGCCTATCTGAATGGGAAATTAGATCTGAGTCAGGCTGAAGCGGTGGGAGATCTTATCGCCGCTTCATCGGCTGGGGAACATCAGTTTGCTATGCAACAAATGAGAGGAGGCATTTCAAAGGAAATCAGTGGTTTACGTCAACAATTATTAGATTTTGCCAGTTTAATTGAGCTTGAACTCGATTTTGGTGAGGAAGACGTGGCCTTTGCCGACAGGAAGGCATTGAGTGATCTGGTGGACCAGATACATAGCTTAGTTCAAAAGTTAATAGACAGTTTTTCCTTTGGAAATGCGGTAAAGCAGGGGATTAATACGGTCATTGCCGGGCGGCCAAATGCGGGTAAATCGACGCTGTTAAACGCCCTGTTGAATGAATCCAGAGCCATTGTAAGTGATATTGCGGGAACTACCAGAGATACCATAGAAGAGGAAATGGTCATAGATGGCATTCGATTTCGTTTTATTGATACGGCGGGACTTCGCGATGCCCAGGACAGCATAGAGGCTATTGGCATTGAAAAAACGCTGGAAAAAGTGGCACAGGCTGCTATTCTGCTTTATGTGTTTGATGTCATTCAAACGTCGCCACAGCAGGTTCAGGAAGATTTAGAAAAATGGATGACTTCCGGAAAACACATTCTTTTGATTGCCAATAAAATGGACTTGAATCCATATACAACTTTTGAGCAATATTTCCCAGATGAGGCCATACAGGAGCGATTTAAATTGTCGGCAAAATCCTGGATTCCCATATCGGCAAAAAATGAGATGAATATCAGTCATTTGAAATCCAGCATATTGAAAACGGCGTTAGGGGAGAGGGTAAATATGGATGGCACGGTTATAACGAATGCCCGACATTATGAATCCCTGATAAAAGTCAGGGAAAATATGGAAGCCGTATCCCGGGGTCTTTCGGAAGGAATAACAGGTGATTTTTTAGCCATGGATATTCGCGCGGCTATACATTGGTTAGGAGAAATAACGGGAGAAATAAGCACCGATGATTTGCTTGGAAACATCTTTGGGAGATTTTGTATTGGAAAGTAATCGTGATTAACAAAATACTACGAATGATAATTAAATGTTTAATATCAATTAGTTACATATTTTTTATATAATAATTTATTGTATAAATTCTCATTGAGTACCCTTTATTAATCATGCTTTTGTACCTAATTTGTACCTAATTTTTTTGTATGAATAAACATCATTTATCTTATTGGATAATCCGGTCGCCATTATGCCACCTATTCCGGGAATATATCAGGTTCTTCGTCAATTTTGGTGAAATTTCTTATTTGGTTTTAAAAAGAAAAATAGGAAAGACCAAGAACCGGAATTAATATTAACAATAATCTTGAGTTAAAAATTTCCAGCTTCCAAACCAACGCTTAATTGGTCTTTTTAAGGCTATTTACTACGCTTATCATACGACAAGTTATAGATCTTGCACGCTGTTAGTAGCTGCGCTAATTGGAGTTAATTTTCAAACTATTTACTCGTAAATATTCTTTAATTTGTTCGAAAGATTTACCTGTCAAGTCGTTTGATATTTGTTCTTTAATTTTTCTAAAAGTTGTAACTGTGTCAAACTCTTTTTCTTTGATTTCTTTTTTAATCTTCATATTCAGTAATTTCCTTTGGTGAACGGATTTCGAGAGATGGATAATTCATTCGTAAGTTAATGGAGTTGTAACCACGAATTCTATAAATATTAACAATGTGTTTAAAATTCCAACTTGCTAAAATGTCTGCTTTATGAATAGTGGCAGTTGCAATGTGAATACAATCGTCGAAACTAGTTTGTCCAACCACTTTTTCCTCAATGTATTTAGTCGCTAAAGTTAAAATATCATTATCAACTTCAACCCTTTCTAAGTATTTCATTGGTAATGATTTAAAGTAATCTCTAACGTTTTTTGGAGCTTTCACAAGTTCTGTTTGAAAAGCTGTAAAGTTGGCTCGTCAAATTCTAGGTCGAATGCGCCACCGAAAACTGAGGTGTCAAAATATATCCTTTGTTGCATTAT
>CANMVX010000098.1 GCA_947501115.1 Haliscomenobacteraceae bacterium | reverse complement strand
CTGTCCAAGGATAAAAAAATGGACTATAACCCGGAAAAAGATCCTAACTACTTTAGTTTTTTTATCAAAGATTCTAAAGGAATGGAAAAAAAAGTTATTTTATTTGCCGCAAAGCCTCAGGATTTTGAATTATCAGAACAAATCGTTGTCACGGGGCAGATGAAAGGGGAGGTTTTTTACGCTTCAGATTTGCTTATGAAGTGCCCGTCAAAGTATAAAGACGAAGAAATTTACATTAAAAGCGAAAAAAGGAGCTAATTATAATGGATCAAATCAACTATGTTGGAGAACATTTATGGGCAGGAAAACTTGGTCATTTTATTGTTCTTGCTACTTTTATTAGTAGTATTTTAAGTGCTGTTTCCTACTATTTCTTTGTGAAAAAAGAGGAAAAGGGATGGTTAATACTTGGCAGAAGTGCCTTTATCACTCATTCAATAGCTGTTTTTTCTGTGATTGGATTAATCTTTTTTATCATGATAAAAAAGTATTATGAATATCAGTATGTCTGGACGCACGTTTCTGACGAGCTTCCTATGCAATATATTTTTGCCGCTTTCTGGGAAGGTCAGGAAGGAAGTTTTCTGCTTTGGATGTTCTGGAATGCCATTTTAGGTTTAATTATTCTAAGCAGAAGAAATCAGTGGGAAAGCTCTGTACTGGCTATTTTTGCCGTAGTACAGGCAGTCCTCAGCAGCATGATTTTAGGAGTTTACGTTGGCTGGGATACCTTTAGTATAAAACTGGGCAGTAGCCCCTTTCAGTTATTGAGAGATACGATGGATGCGCCCATATTCGGGCAGGCAGATTATTTGGAACTCATTAAGGGTAACGGTTTAAATCCTCTTTTGCAAAATTATTGGATGACTATCCACCCTCCTACCCTTTTTCTTGGTTTTTCATCTACCCTGGTACCCTTCGCCTTTGCATTGGCAGGATTATGGGTGAAAGATCATCAAAACTGGCTAAAACCTGCTTTTCCCTGGGCATTGTTTAGTGCCGGTATCTTAGGTATTGGCATTTTAATGGGTGGCGCCTGGGCTTATGAAGCATTAAGCTTTGGTGGTTATTGGGCATGGGATCCAGTGGAGAATATGTCTCTGGTTCCCTGGTTGATTCTCATTGCAGGTATTCATACCCACCTAATAACTCAGAGTACGGGGCAATCTCTTAAGAGTACTTATTTCTTCTATTTGCTAAGTTTTGCCCTGGTGGTTTATTCCACCTTTTTGACCAGAAGTGGTATTTTAGGAGAGACATCTGTACACGCTTTTACAGAAATGGGATTAGAAGCTCAACTTCTTTTCTTCTTAGGTATCGTTTTTGTTATCCCATTTTTATTACTGTTATTAAGGTACAAAACGATTCCTACCCCTGAAAAAGAAGAGGCACTTAGCTCTAAGGAATTCTGGATTTTTATGGGTAGTTTGGTTCTTTTCTTTTCCAGTGTTTTGATTGCTAGCTCCACTTCTTTGCCTGTTTTCAACAAAATACGTCAAATTTTTGAACCTACCTATCTGGGAAGTGTCATTACAGACCCCATACCCCATTATAATAAGTATCAAATATGGATTGCCTTATTTGTCATCATTCTTTCCAGTGCTGCCCAATATTTAAGATTCAGAGAAATAAATTGGGCAAAAAACAGAAATAAATTTCTGATCAATACGGGTATTCATCTTCTGATTAGTTTAGTTCTGTTCTACCCTTCTTATCAGTGGCTTCAACTTACTGCATGGCAATATAATCTGTTACTTTTTGCCAGTTTATACGGCGTCGTAGCAAATCTTGCGGTCTTAGTTTCCTACTTTCAAACCAAGACAAAATGGGTAAGTTCAGTCATCAGTCACACCGGCTTTGGTTTAATGATCATAGGCATTCTTTCATCTGGATTAAATCAGAAAATTATTTCAAATAATCCTTTCATAATGGATGGGTTAATTGAGGGCGCAAGCGATGAAAGTCTTAGGAAAAACATCCTTATTTTTAAGGATGCTCCCATGCGAATGCAACAATATGAAGTTAATTATCAATCAGATAGCTTAGATAATTATACCCGTTCTTATACTTTAAAGTTTGTAGAACACAATAAGGACAACCAAAGGATTGATAGCTTTAACTTAAAGCCTACGGTTATTTATGATAAATCATTTACAAAAATAGCCGCCTCTAATCCTGCTACACACAGGTATTGGGACAGAGATATTTTCACTCACATTGCTTCATTACCACAAGTGGAAATGGATATGGAGTTAAGGAAGCAAAAGGAGGATAGTTTAAAATATAATGCGTTGAATATTTCTTTAAATAAGGCATTTGTCCATGCTGACACGCAATATATTGAAGACCAGGATACCCAAGTCGTCAGGAAATACAATATCTTAATAACCAATGTAGATTTCGCTCCAAGTCACCCGGAATATAAACCACAAAAAGGTGATCTTGCCATAGGGATTGACATGAAAATGGTTCGCGACGATGATGATAAGGTCATTTATGCAAAACCTGTTATTGTCCTGAGAGAAAATCTTTTGTATAGTTACCCTGTTCAAATCAATGAATGGAGCACCCGAATAAGGTTACCCGAGCGTGTTTTTGAAGATTTATACACCTTTGAAGATGATTTAACATACAAAGCATTTAGACTGGGTGTAAATGAAAGTATGGTTCAAAATGAAAATGAGATTATTTTCGAAGGCTATGTCAGAAATCCAGTAACGCCTGACTATAAACCAGAAGAAGGTGACCTTGCCGTCGGTGCCAATTTAATGGTAAAGAGTAAGAGTGGAAAATCCTATAGAGTAATGCCTGTTTTTCTCATAAGAAAAGGAGAGCCGCTCAATGTAAAAGCTGAAATTCCAGCATTAGGCATTCACCTACGTTTTCCATTATTGGATCCAAAGACGGAAAAGGCTGAAATTTCTTATGCCTTTGCACCAAAGAAAAATAATCCTATTGCTATTGATTTCTCTACAGAAGCACTCCGGTCTGATTATATTGTGCTTGAAGCCATTGAATTCCCAGGGATAAATTTATTCTGGGGAGGAAGTAGTTTAATGATGTTAGGGCTTTTATTAGGTATGGTGATAAAACTAACGAACAAAATCAAAGATTAATGAGATTACTGGCCAATATTCCTCATCCTTTATTAAAAATCAGCATTTTTACAAATGATAACCGATTCACCCTTAAGTTTGAATCGGGTTTGTATGAGCAGACCTATAAATTTAGAGATGGAGATGGATACGACAATGTGGATGCAATCATAAAATTAGTGACAGACCAGTTTTGTATCGATGTGCTACAATTGTTAAACTTGCAACACAAAATGAAATTAAGCCATACGTCTAATCTTCATTCTGCAAATGAACCTGATTTTCCAGTCATAATCTAATATCGCGTGATAGAAGCAAAAGGAATTGTAAAAAATTATGGGAATTTACGCGTTTTAAAAGGGGTTGATATCCTAATAAAAAAAGGTGAAGTTGTCGCTATCACTGGTAAATCCGGTGCTGGAAAAAGTACATTGCTTCACATACTTGGGACTTTAGATCAATCTGATGAAGGGACTATTTTATTTGAAGACAATGATATAAGTAAATACAACAACAAGGAGTTGGCTAAATTTCGAAATAGTGAGATTGGATTTATTTTCCAGTTTCACTATTTGCTACCAGAATTTACCGCGCTTGAAAATGTAAGTATTCCAGGGTTTATTGCAAAAAGACCAGAAAATGAAGTAATTGAAGAAGCAAAAAAATTACTTGATTACCTGGGATTAACTGACCGGATGCAACATAAACCCGGTGCATTATCGGGTGGTGAACAGCAGAGAGTATCGGTAGCCAGAGCATTAATAAATAAGCCATCCGTTATTTTTGCGGATGAACCTAGCGGAAATTTGGATATTCAATCTTCCCAAGAGCTTCATTCCTTAATTTTCAAACTAAGAAACGATTTCAATCAGACCTTTGTTTTGGTTACTCACAATACTGATCTGGCAAAAATGAGCGATAGATGTCTGGAAATGAGAGATGGACAAATTTTAGTATAGTATAAAGTTTTTATGAACCATAGTGCCCTATTTATATTTGGATTACAAAACGATTTCTCTTCCCTTGGCAATGCTTCCGTCGAAGGATTCGAAAAAATCTCAGATAAAATAGAAGCTATTTCATCTTTATGGACAAATTTGGTGGCAATAAATGAAAATCACCCTGCTGATCATGTAAGTTTTGCCGCTTGTCATCCTTGGCGTAAACCTACTCAGGTGATTAAAATTGGAAATATTAGTCAATATTTGTGGCCTATTCACTGTGTCTCAGGTACAATGGGTGTTTTTAATCCTCCCTGGCTGAAAAATAAAAATCCGTTTATAGTTGAAAAAGGGAATAAAAAAGAAATTGATATTTTCAGTGCTTTTGATGCTTCAAATTTGGCCACACCTTCTCTATCAGAATATTTGGAAAATCACCAAATAACACATCTTTACCTTTCTGGTTTCCCCTTAGAATATGAGATTAAAGAAACCTGTATTGATGCGCTTCGTTTAGCATACAAAGTAACTTTAATAACAGATTGTATATTATCTTTAGACTTCAATAAACAACAGGGCATTTTTGATGAATTGCTTTCGTTGGGTGCAAATATCATTCCTTATCCCGTTTAACTCATTAACATGCAAACATTAACTGACGCTACATCTGAAGTATTTATTTCAAAGGAAGATAAATACGGCGCCCATAATTATCACCCCCTGCCCGTTGTTTTAAAAAAGGGAAAAGGGGTTTATGTATATGATGTGGAAGACAAAAAATATTATGATTTTTTATCAGCATATTCAGCAGTTAATCAGGGACATTGTCATCCTAAAATAGTAGATGCACTCATAGAACAAAGTCAAAAACTGACCTTAACTTCAAGGGCATTCTACAATGACCAATTGGGACCTTATGAGGAATATATAACTAAATATTTTGGTTACGATCGGGTCCTACCTATGAATACAGGGGTTGAAGGTGGGGAAACAGCCATTAAACTTTGTAGAAGATGGGGATATGCTGTTAAAGGGATTGCAGAGAATCAAGCAAAAATCATTTTTGCCGAGGGCAATTTTTGGGGTAGAACGCTCGGTGCTATTTCCTCTTCAACAGATGAATCAAGCAGAAAACAATTCGGACCATTTATTCCGGGTTATGTTATCGTCCCATACAATGACCTTTCAGCCTTAGAAAAGGAGCTTCAAGAGCCTAACGTGGCAGGATTCATGGTTGAACCGATACAAGGAGAGGCAGGCGTAGTCATTCCCGATGCCAATTACCTTAAAGACGCCTACGAGTTATGTAAGAAGCACAATGTACTATTTATCGCCGACGAAGTTCAAACTGGCATTGGACGAACAGGTGCTAAAATTTGTTGTGATCATTTTGGATTCAAACCCGATATTCTCATCTTGGGAAAAGCACTTTCCGGTGGCGTTTTACCTGTTTCAGCGGTTTTAGCGAGTGATGAAATTATGTTGACGATAAAACCAGGAGAACACGGTTCAACTTTTGGTGGAAATCCATTAGCCTGCGCTGTGGCAACCGCAGCATTAAAGGTAATGGAAGATGAAAAATTGGCTGAAAATGCTATGAAAATGGGTGCGTTGTTTAGATCTATCTTAACCAAGGAACTACTTGGTAGTGTGCCTTTTGTTAAAGAAATAAGAGGCATGGGCTTATTAAATGCCATCGTTATTGACAAAGATGAGGATGCAGAAAAAGCATTAAAAATATGTTTAAAAATGGCAGAGAACGGACTATTAGCTAAACCTACCCATGGACATATTATTCGTTTCGCCCCTCCTTTAATCATAAATGAAAAGCAAATTAAAGAGGCTTGTTCCATCATTTCTGAGACTATTAAATCAGAATATTTTTAAAAATTTTCCATTTCATACAATTTATTGAGATTAAATTTCATTTAGATTTTGAATCCTTTCATTACATAGATTCCAATTTAACCATAGCCTTTCAGCTTAAATATTTTTTTCATGAAAAATATCATTTTTGTCGTTTTATTTTTAACTGGTATTTCTCCCTTATTTTGTCAGGAAAGTCCTTTTCTCTACAATGCTCAAAATAAAGTAAACAAAGCGATAGAAAACTATCAAAATGGGTCTTACTCTTTGGCGTACAACGTTTTAAATGAAGTATTAACAGAGAATCAGTTTGCCAGTGATTCACGTTGGAAAGAAATAAAGGTATTAGCGAAACAATATATGCTACAAAGTGCCATTGCATTGGAAAGACCTGATGCAGAATTAGCTGTAATTACCTATATTAAAGAAATAAGTCCTGATTTGTCTGCCCAGGCTTTAATAATAAATCTGGCTGAATATTTTTACAATAAAAAAGAGTTTGAAAAGGCATTGACCTATTATGCTAAAGTTTCACCTAATAGATTAAATAATTCTAATGCCGAATACCTGAATTTCCAAATTGGTTATTCTTATTTTGCCCTTGAAAAATGGAAAGAATCTATTACTGCATTTAAAAAAGTAGTGTCTAATAAAGAAAGTAAATACTTTGGTCCGGGAAATTATTACCTGGGCATGGGTTATTTCAAAGAAAAAAACTACAAGGATGCATTATCTTCTTTCAAAGCTATCGAAAATGTTAAAAGCTATCAATATTTAATTCCTTATCAAATAGCTCAAATCTATTTTATTCAAAAAAATTATGATGAAGTTATTCGATTTGGTGTGCCTAAATATGAAGATTCCCAGATAAAAAACAAGAAGGAATTAGGACAATTAATTGGTCAGTCTCTGTTTGAAAAAAACGAATTTACTAAAGCTCTTCCCTATTTACAGGCTTATGCAGAGGGAAATACAAAATTAAAAGACGAAGAGTTATACCAATTAGGTTTTTGTCTTTATGACGCCAAAAAATATGGTGAAGCGGCAGAAAATTTATTGCCCCTAAGTGATGCTGAAAATATTTTAGGTCAAAATGCCCTATTCTATTTAGCTGATTGTTATTTGAAAACAAATAATTCTCAAGATGCCCTATTAGCTCTCGATGCGGCAGCCAGACTTAATTTTGATCCGATTATTCAACAGGAAGCGTTGTTTAACCATGGTAAATTAGCTTATGAGCTTAAAAATGACAGGGAAGCATTGAATGATTTAAAGTTAATCCCAAAAGAATCTCCCCATTTTAGTGAAGCTCAGTCCATCATAAGTAAAGTATTACTCTCATTTCGGGATTATCAGGAAGCGGGTAAACTTCTTGTGGAAATGCAAAAAAAGAATGGAGGAAAGGAGCTAAATGAGGCAAACCAAACGATTAACTTAAATTTAGGTATTCAATATCATCAAAAAAAAGATTTTAAACAGGCTCAATCCTATTTATTAAAATCATTGGAAACACCTGTCAAGCCATATTTAGAAGCTATATCCTTATATTGGTTAGCTGACGTTTCCAATAGAGAAAAAAAATATGCTGAAAGTATAAATTATTTAAACAGATATTTTTCCAAAGCCGATACAAAATTACCTGAAGAAACTTCTATTGTTTCTGCCAACTATTTACAAGGATATAATTTTCTGAGAAGTGAAAAAATGGACAATGCCTCTTCCTATTTCCAAAAAGTAGTTGATGCATTTGACAATAATAAAAAGAATTATGCCAGACCAGAAATCAATCAACGTATTTTAGGTGATGCAACCCTTCAACTTGCCAACGTATTTTTAGTTTCCAGAAATTTTGAAAAGGCAAGTAGGTACTACAATGAAATCATTCAAAAGAATTATCCAGCTATTGATTACGCCATGTATCAAAAAGCAATTATTGAGGGATTTAAAGGAAATACCCTCGGTGAGATTACCCTTTTGGAGAGTTTAGTGAATAAATATCCTAAATCTGGACTTGCCGATGATGCGTTATTGCTAATAGGCCAAATTAGTCAGGAAATAAATCAAACGCAACAGGCTATAAAGGCGTATGAGCGATTGGTTAGCCAATATAACACCACTTCTGATAAAGTTTGTGAAGCATTTAATGGATTAGGTACCAGTTATTACAATCTGGATAACTTTACTGAATCCATAAAAAACTTTAAAAAAGTATTTAGTTTCAATTGTGATTCATCGGATAAAGATTTAGCGCTTAGTGGATTAGAAGAAGTTTATTTAAATAAACTCAATAAACCTGATGAATTTATAGCGTTCAAAGCAAGCATACCCGGCTATGAAGTTAATGCAAATGAGAGAGAAACGATTGCCATAAGATCAGCGGACATCCGTTTTGAAAACCAGGATTACCGAGGTGCGGTAGAGGGGTACACAAATTATTTGAAACAATTCCCTTCCGGAACCAATAGAGCTAAGGCCTTCTTCTTCAGAGCTGAGTCGTACATTAAAATTCAGAATTACACCAATGCAGCACAGGATTATGAAGCGACGGTAGCCCTCCATCCTAATTCTTTTTCAGAGCGAGCCCTAGAAAAAGCAGCCCTTACTTATCTAAATCTTAAAAACTATACTAAAGCATTGGCTAACTTTAGATTGATGGAAACCAGGGCTTCGGAGGAAGATAAAAAGATTGAGGCTCAGGTTCAAATTATTGTTTGCGCTTATCAATTAAAGGACCGAAGTATTTTAATGGAATACGCTGATAAGATTCAACGAAACCCAGTGATTTCTCAATATGAGAAAACCGAGGCTAATTACTATTTAGGCAAATTATTATTAGAGTTAAAAGATTTTAATCAGGGGATAAGTGCTTTAGAGCAAGTGAGCAAGCAACCTGATGCTGCACAAAAAGACGAAGCAAACTACCTGATAAGTCAATATTATTTGTCCCTGAAAGATATTGCAAGAGCCGAACAATTTAGTATGGCCGGATTTCAGGAGTACACCAACGCCTATTGGGCGGCAAAATGTGGTTTAGTTTATGTGGATACTCAAATTGAGATTAAAAAATATATAAAGGCAAAGATTGTATTGGATCAACTTGAGGCTGATTTTGCTCAGGAAGATGGCATTTCCAATGAAATAAATGCCAGAAAAGAAACTTTACGCAAAATTGAAGCAAACACAAATAAATAATTCTATGAAAATATTCCTTGTTTTTTCAATGATACTTTTTACCTGTCATTTTGTTTCTGCACAAGGCAAAGAACAAATGGAAGTCATAAAAGATTATAAGGCTGATATTCCTGAAACACCTCGTTTTGAATTAAATGCCAGTTTCCTTCCTTCTGATACAAGTGGTAGAAAGCAAAAGTATAACTTACTATTACGTCCTTTCGAGGT
>CANMVX010000097.1 GCA_947501115.1 Haliscomenobacteraceae bacterium | reverse complement strand
TAAAAAGTCTTCCCGTTTTGGTTTTTTAATTTTATGGTATGTTCATATTCACCTTTATCCGTATCAAACTTAGCGTTGTCAAAGGTAAAGTCTAAGATTCCTATACAATAAACGGCCTTGAGATTAAAGTCCCAATCACCTTTTTCACCTTGTTCAATGATGGGAAAGGATGCGTAATAAGTGTTTCTCTTTCCGAAAAAATTTTGCTCTGCCTTTTGCAGCTCCACAATGATTTTCTCTCCTTTTTCATTTTTACAATAAATGTCGTATCCCAAATTCCAATTTTTATTGGTCTCTCCAAGCTGTTCACTATTCTTAAATGTCAAGTCCACAATTTTTCCCGATTCCGGCAAAAGGGCATTTAAAAAATCCAACAGTAAAGGTTTGCTTGCCTCCTCTACAAAGATTTTTTTAAATCCGAAGTCTGTAAATGGATTAATATATTTTGATTTCATCTGTTGGTTTATTCATTGAATCAGATAAACCTACGACTATTAAGGGAGGATTTTGTTAATAAGTTGGAATGCCTGTTTTTTGTCTTTTTTCAAAAATGAAGTTCGAGGCGTCACGTCTTCAACTCAGTCTATATAGGTTTCTTTGAAAATATTAAAATTGACCCTAATTGTCTTTTAAATTTAAAATTAGGGGGTTCACAAATAAATATTTACATTTACAAACCCTTTGCTTTAATTATGAAACGTTGATTGTACGCTGAAAATGCAACTTCCTACTTCAAATGAATTACCTGTAAATCTGTTGGCTGCGTGCTTTAACAACACGACTTCTACCTATAAATTTTATTGGCTATTGGCTATTCTTCAGGAAGTTGAGAAGAATCATCTGGTTATTCCAAAAAGGAACTTGTTCGCCAGAATGATTTCAAATGCCTGGTTCACTGTTAATTATTTCCATGTCTCTTTCGGAAAACAAGATTGGATTCAAGAAACTATCCAGTTCGTGAACACGGTGGAAAAGATTCCGATAGATGAGAAACAGGCCTCCGTATTTCATAAATTATCGACTACAACCAATAAGACAACGGAAAGTAAGCTTTGGCATTTCAATAAAAATGTTCCCCATTGGTTCCTCAGTCCGTGGTTTGCGAAAAAAGATAAAAATGACATTTACAGGTTGTCAAAATCCTTTTCCGAAAATTGCTTGTACGCCTTGCACGACGACACTATTGAAATCCATCCTTTATGGGGAAATTATTTGTTAGCCAATGCCAGAATGCTGAAAGATTTTTGTGTCTGGAATCTTGCCCTTTTCTTACAATCCAAAAATCCAAATGTACCTGATATTCCCAATAAATTAATAAAACCAGCCTTTAGAAACAGTTTGAATATTCAACGAACTAAATATTGGGACGTTGTTTTGAAGGAACTCGGCTCGGTACCTTGCATTTATACAGGCGATGCATTGACGATAGGAAATTATGCTGTGGAACATTTCATCCCTTATCATTTTGTTTCTCACGATTTAATCTGGAATTTGATTCCTGCAAACAAATTATTTAACAGTTCAAAAAGTGACAAACTACCCCCGATGGATCTTTATTTCAATCCATTTTATGATTTGCAAAAAACGGCTTTTGACATCATCAGAACCAAGAGTCCAAACAATAAATTACTGGAGGATTATCTGACCATTTTTCCTGATTTGACCACGCATTTTTCCAAAGAAAAATTCCGGGAAAGCATACAACCCCTGATAACCATTGCGTCGAACAATGGCTTCGAGTTTTTAACTCTTGATAAAAAATCGATTAGATAAAACTGCTTCTCCAAATACCCTTAGCTATTTTGGCCATTTTCTCTTGCCTCAAGGCTATTTCTACAGGGGTAAATTTTTCATAATTACAATATTCATTGCTTAGTTTAAAGGAAGATTTTTTATACCTGTCCAATTTATCGGCAAAAAGCATTTGGTTATCCAGTTTATTATTAATACTGGCTTCCAACAAGGTATAGTTTCCTAATCGATGGATATAATCTTCCTGTATATCTGAAGCAAAATATACATCCCATGAAATGCCAGGATTTTCAGGTAAAATATGTTCGATGGTACTTATTGCTTCTTCTGGTTGATAATCTTGATTCGCTATTTGATTCTCCATTTTTACCAGGATATATTTTACTAAATCCTTTTTTCTCCGCGTATTCATCGACACTGTTGAAAAAGATTGCTCAAAATTATCATCTGAAACATAAATCGATTTTAAAGCCAAAATGACCTCTTTTGCCGAAGTTAACTTTTTATGCGACAACTCCTTAGCCACCTCACTAAAGACTCTTTCTGCTTCGTTAGGATTAAGATCGCATAAATGGTATCTAAAAGTAATCATAGAAAGTTCCTTTAATACCTTTTTAAATTCCATTCTCGACAAATTATTCAAGGCTGCAATCATCAAAGAAAAACAAGTGGTTTCATTTAATAAATACAGTAGATTCAGGGAAGACCTTTCTTCTTTTTTGTCCCATAAATCATCATTGGGATTGTTAAAAGCGGTATAAAAAAAACTGTTTTGCTCCAATTCGTTTAAAAAATGAATAGCTTTTTCTGGTGTATTAATTTCTCTTTTAATCGCCTTAAATAAAGAAGGTTGGCGTTCGAGTTTATTTTTGCTGTTCCAAAACTGACGAATGTAGGTAGTTAAATCATTCGTTCTTATGGTATCTGTCATGTTTTGCCATTGCCGTTCAGCCTCATTTAAATCGAGCTCCCCTAAATGATGCAACAATTTGAACAGATAATTCTTTAATAGATCCGCTGTTGATAACTTTACGCCACGTGCATTGAGTGATTCAAAAACTTTATACGCATCCAGGTCATTGGTTACAACGATTTGAGTAAAAATAATTCCATTGCCGACTATTTTTTCCAAAAATTCAGATAGATCAGCACCGGACTTATTAAGCTTGAAATGGTTTTGCAACTGCTCGAAATAATAATCAAAGGCATTTTGCAGGAGTTTTTGAGAAGGTTTTAATTTTGATAATGCGATTGGCTGCCTTAACTTTAACAACCAACTTTTATAATAATCGTCGTTATTCCTGTTTAACGTAAGCTTTGGGTCAATGGATAATTTGGATAAGGAGAAATTACCCAAATACCTCTCTGTAATTTTATCAAATCTGATTTTATTATCCTCTGTGTCTATACCTTCAACAGACCATTTTTTGATTAAAGAAGTTACAGCAAGGCATAAAATGGAGAGTGTGGTCAATCTTTGCTGACCATCAATGATCCAATAAGAATCCTTACTTTCATTTTCTGGTTGCAAAACCATATAACCTAGATAATGAGTCTTATCGTTTGGAATTTCCAGAATATCATGCCATAAGTCTTCCCAGTCGTCTTTTGACCACGAATAATCTCGCTGGTAAATGGGTACCTTATAGGATTTCCCATTTACAAGTATTGTATTCAGTGATATAAAATCCGACATTACTTTTTTGATTTACCGAAGAATGGATGCAATCAAACAAATGTAGTCAAAAAGTACAACACAATCCACTGCGCCTTTTTCAATGCTCAGAAGGTCAGTATGTCCACATCGGTCAGACAATCTTTTTGACAAATATTTTTGGCCAATGCGTCGTACATAGTATTCGCATATTTTTTGGAGGCCATTTTCAGGAGCCAGAGTGTGTCGTCGTATTCCTTTTCCTTTATCTGTTTAAATTCCCATGCTTTTTCATTTTTTAAATAGGGAATCAGCCATTGTAAACTTTTTTGGAGACCTTTACCATCGGTCGTTTCATAATTCCATAGATTGGCCTTCACATTTTCAGAAAGCCTGGCGATTTTAAAAAAGCCGGCAAGATTCATGTTGGTATATCCCCAGGAAACGGTCCTTTCCAGTTCGAAAGGTTGGCTGCCGTCGGGTTGCAGTTGACTTTGAATGCGTGATTTTGCCACTTCAATTTGCTTTTTAGCTAATGCAGGTTGATCAGTAAAAAGCGCGTAAGCCATGATTTGCACGTCATAATAGGTTCCATGATTATTGTGTTCATCGGCCTCATCTTTTCCCAAGGGGCTATCCAGGAGCCAGGTCAGATAATCGGCAAACCATTTTTTAAGTCCTTTATGATCTTCTTTTGACCAATTTTTAGATTCTTTCAAGAATATGGTGGCATCGATGAGTCTTGGAAATGAGCGCGTTTCGATGATACCGATACCCCTCCCCGTGTTTATGCCGGGAATACCCTGTCCAAAATTCAAATTAGGATTTTGCCTGGTTTCAGGATCCAAAAACCAGGTTTTGAGTAATCGCGCAGCATGAGCGGCATAGCGTTCTTCTTTTGTAAAATAGAAAGCGAGGGCCAATATTTCCGTATCCTCGATGATATAATCCATTTCTTCAGAGTCGCTGATATCATAATATTCAGGATTTCGTTCCCCATCCCTGCGAATGTAAGGAAGCCCGTCGGGTTTTGTGGTATCTGCCCACCAGTAAGGAGCCTGACTCATATAGTCATGTTTATCGCCACTTGGCGGCACCTTTTTTTTATTCATTACAGAATAAAGTTTCCCTTCCTTTACTATTTGATCTGCCTTTGCCTGGACATTTTTTAAAGCCTTTAATTTTTCTGCTTCCTGATTAATAATAGCTTGTTTATTTTTCAATAATACTTCGCCATGAATTAAAAAAGTAGCGGGCGCCTTTTGAGCCAAGCCGAAGGTGTTTAAACTTAAAGTAAACACGAATAAAACGATAATATATCTGGTTGACATCTCAAAAGGGTTAGGGAATGGAAGATACATCTATTTCAAATGAAATAAATCTTACCAGGAATGTTTTTGGGTAGTTAAAAATTCATTCATCCATCTTTCATGGTTTTTCAACACCTCTTTGTATTCTGACCGTTCCGCCAGATTATCCCTTTCCAAAGCATCTTTCTTATAATCATAAAGTTCCACAGCGACAGGTTTCACATCACCAAGAATCTTCTTTTTTCTAAAATTTTCTTCATACCAGGCGACATAACGATATTGCTTTGTACGTATGGTGTACCCCATTATCTTATCCCCATTACGAGGATATTGACTTTGAGCATAACTTTTAACCTCAGATTTAGGGTTTTTCAGCATCGGAACCAGGCTTTTACCTGCCAATCCTTCAGGTAGTGTAAGTCCGGCTAAATCGGTTAGCGTTGGAAAAATATCAACAAATTCCGACAAACCTTGTGCCTTTTGTCCGCCTTTGAAACCTGGAGAAGAGATAATTAATGGTGCACGGGTAGCTTGTTCATAATTGTCATGTTTGCACCAAAGGCCATGGTCACCGAGATGCCAGCCATGATCGCCCCAAAGAACAATAATCGTATTTTTGTCCAGACCAGACCTTTCCAATTCATCTAATAATTTGCCCACCTGAGCGTCCATATAACTTACTGCCGCATAATATCCATGGATCAATTCCTTTTGAACGTCCTCATTTTGGGGTATGGAACCCTCGTTAAATCGTTCAAAATTACTTTTAAAATAACTATTAATTAATTCACCGGAATTTTGCGCAGCGAAGGAAGGAGCCCCGTTGCTCAAATGTTGGACAGGTGAAATATTTATTTTAGTTCGGTCATAAAGGTCCCAGTATTTCTTTGGGGAAATAAAAGGAAGGTGCGGTTTTACAAAGCCAACGGCGTAGAAAAATCGTTTTTTCTCTTTTGCAAATTGGGACAGCATGGCCACTGCTTTTTTAGCGACGATACCATCAGTGTAAGCATCATCGGGTACATCGGCAGATTCTACGGCAGGTCCTCTGTTTTTTGAGAGAAATTCCACTAATTCTTCGCCATCGAGCCCCCTTGCTCTTGCGTCAACCTCTATTTTGGCCAGTTTTGCCTTAGTTTCGTTTGATTGATACCCATTCGTTGGATTTTCATACCCTTTTGCATAATCGGATGGTTGTAATTTACCATAAGTACCCGTAGGTACTGACCAGGAGGGAATATCCATACCTTTATCGACAGAACGTTGATCGAACATTTTTCCGATGGTAGCGGTGACGTAGCCATTTCCCCTAAAATACTGGGGAAGGGTAACAATATTCGGTACCATATCCCGAATTTGTGTTTTCAAATCCCATATTCTGGTATAATCGGGCCTTTGTCCTGTAAGAAGACTTGCTCTGGTTGGAGCGCAAACGGCCTGTTGACAATAATTATTCATAAATACAGTCCCCATTTTGGCCAATCGATCAATATTTGGGGTAATCATTTGACTTTCGCCATAACAATTAAGGAGAGGCTTTAAGTCGTCCACGGCGATAAAAAGCACGTTTGGTTTAGCCTTCTGGGCAAAGGTATGGCTACCAAAGAAAGCGATACAAACAGCGATTTGAAAAAATATTTTTGTCATTTTTAGTTATTGTGTTAGGTGTTTTTTGCGATTATAAACCAGTACCTTTCTTCTGTGCATTTTTTTTGTCCACATTACTTTTATGCCTGCCACTACCATCGGCATCATCCATAATGCCCCCTTCCGGATTAATGGATTTCAATACGGTAGAAAGTCTCTGTCGAGCGGATATCGCTATTTCATCTTTTGAGTCTGCGGGAATCAATATTTCCTCAAAAGGCGCATTTCGCATATCAAAAAGTTCATTAGCCCTATTCAACTTCCATTTATCCTCTCTGACGTACCATTGATTACCAAGTTCCATAAAAATCCAATCCCGGGGCGTTCCTTTTTCACCTTTGAGTTGAGGAGCAAAACTTTTCCCATCTAATATCACATTTTCGGGTAATTTAGCCCCTGTCAAGGCGGCGAAAGTAGGCATCCAGTCTGTTGCATCCACTAAATCATTGATAACTTTACCCGCTTTAATACCTGATTTCCAGTTTACAATCCATGGTACTAGGCTACCACATTCGAGCATATCCCCTTTTTTACCTGACAACTTCTTACCATTTACAGTAGCTCTGGTAGCACCTTCGGCCGCTGTACCATTGTCACCCATAAAAACAATCAGGGTATTTTCCCTCATTTTCAAGCTATCCAATGCCTTAACTAATTTTCCGACCAGCTTATCCATATAATTAATATTATCGGCATAAAGGTCTTTACTATCGGGTTTACTATCTGGTGTTGGTAAAATTTCACCATGGATGTGCGACATAGAATAATAGGCAAAGAAAGGATTTTTCTTATTTTTAGAAATAAAATCAACCACTTGATTATGCATCAGATCGGGAAGATATTCGCCATCCAGAAGAGGCACCACATTCCCGTTTTTTGTATAAGATTTATTTGAAGGCTGGGTGTTCCAGTATTTACCACTGGCTTGAAAGCGCATATATTCATCGAAACCAAAATCAGAAGGCTGCAAAGGAAATTGGGACCATTTTCCCACCATTAGAGAGGTATAACCTGCTGTTTTCAACACACTTGGTAAACAAATTTCTTTCGCAGGTTCCAATTTACCAACCCTATCCTGATTTGTTGTTCCCGTGCGAAAAGGTTGGCGACCAGTCAGAATCAACGCTCTGGAAGGGCCGCACAATGGAGCTGTATAACCGTGAGTGAAACGCATACCAGTACCGGCCAGTTTATCAATATTTGGTGTTTTAAACTGATCTGAGCCGTAACAGCTGATATTGCCGATACCTAAATCATCGGCAAGAATAAAAATAATATTAGGCTTTTTCGATTTTTGGGCCGTTGAGATATGCCCTAAAGAAAGAAAAAGCAAGAGGAAGAGAATATTTTTCATAGATTTCAGGTGAAGATAGAAGGATAAATAAACGAATTAAACTTAGGCAAAATAAGTGAAAAGTTAGGGGATTAATTTAGCATCATTAAGATTCCCCAAAAAATATAATTAAGCAGGGGTTTAATTTTTTGAAATATCAACCCCTGCTTATTAAAATTAATAACCTGGATTTTGTGCAATCTTCAATCCGGTATTAGTATCAATTTCACGTTGTGGAATAGGTAATAACAATTTATTTGTATTTACGCTTGTTTGTAACTGTGCCAACGTTGGTACAGGAGCAGGGTATTTTCCATAATGTTTGACATATTCCTTAGCAAAATGATCCTTCATTATTTTCTCCGCTGTAATCGTTGACATCGTCGTATTAAAACGTATTAAATCGAAAAAGCGTTGATTTTCAAAAAGCAATTCAAACCGACGTTCATCGGCAAGAGCTTGTTCAAAAAGAGCTACTGATGTCACCTTTGCACCAATTTCTGGCAACCCCGCTCTAGTTCTGATTCTATTTATCAAGGTAATACTTTCAGGGGTAAAACCTTTGGCTTCGGCCATCATCAACAAAATGTCGGCGAATCGTAAAACAGGCCAATCGCCTTCACCATCATCTGTTAATACAATGGGGTGAACAAATTTTTTGGCATAATACTTTGTGGTCCATAACGCCATATTAACGGCTTTTCTTTTGTCCGCTGCAATATGTGCAGAATCCAGTTCAAAAGTTGGATAATTATTGCCATCGCCATCGCCGTTGATGATAGCTGTGCCACTACTTACGGGAGCAAAATCGTTACCAAACGTTGCACCCAATCCAAAACCACCTGCTTTGTACCTTACTGCGAAAAGAATTTCGGCATTCATCTCATTATTAATAGAAAAAACATCGGCATAATTGGGTAATAAATTATAACCACTGTTACTAATAACATCTTGAAGTTGAGTAATAGCTTCAGCTTTTTTGTTGCGGGTCAAATACACTTTTCCTAATAAACCCTTTGCCGACCAGGCGTTGGCGCGACCGAGCCTGGGAGAGGAGGCACTAAACTTTGCTGAACTTAAGAATGTGGAGGCTGTTTTCAAATCAGCTTCAATCAATGTGTAAATATCATCTACGGAAGATCTGTTCACTGTTTTCGCCTCCTCCGCAGTGATGGGCTTATGTACTAAAAACACGCCGCCATATAATCTAACCAAATTAAAATAATGATAAGCACGAATAAATAAGGCCTCACCGGCTACTTGTTTACGTTCCACCTCTGTAATTGGGAGCGTATTCGTTGCCAGGGAAATACTTCCTGCCGAAGCGTCATAATTTACGCCCAAACGATCCAGGATAATATTTGCATTTCTAATATTATTATAGGTATTGAGCCAATAAGTATAGACAGATTGATGAATAGTTGCCGGAATGAACATATCCAGGTCACTCAAATCTCTATTTGGTGCACTTTGACTTCCCGGCGACCCCATTTTGGTATTATCACTTCTCAATTCTGTGAGTTGCCATTCGAAATACATAGGTCTTTGCAAACCGCTATAACAACCTACGAGCGCCACATTCAGCTCCTCTAAATTTGAATAGTAGGTTGTTGC
>CANMVX010000096.1 GCA_947501115.1 Haliscomenobacteraceae bacterium | reverse complement strand
ATGGATATACCAAATCAACAGGTTGCATTTTATTAGCCTGGCCGGACAGATTAATATTTCCCAGAATTGTTTGTATCACAAGGACAAAAAATAGGGTGTTTTTCATGTTAATAGGAAAATTTATTGAAAAATGGATTTTACTAGGAAAGGGTTATTTTATGTTTGAAAGGGGTTATTCCAGTTAAATAAACAGTGGGTGATTCCATAGCAGGTAATGCACCACGAAGCTGGACACCTTTGTGTAAAATCATTCCAGGGGAAAAGGTGATTTGATCGTTTCCAACACTATAACTGCCTTTAGAAGAAGGGAATAAATAAGCATCTTTTTTATTTGGTATGGGAGAAACGCCAGAAAAAATGCCTCCAGGTCTGAATATAAGTTCAAGTGAAACCGGAACACCATCAGTACCTGAAATATCAAAATCAACCTCAACGCCGGTTGGAAGCTCGGTCACTTTAACTACATAGTTCAATTTTTGTACCTCGCTTTGTAAACGTAAGGTTCTTGGCATTTTATCTAAATCACCGTCCGGCGATATCTTGTCCGCATCTAATGGTTGGTAATATGGACCTTCTAATGAATTTTGTAATAACCAATTTTTATCAATAGCCTTAATTTTAACTGTTTGAAATTGCCCCTTTCCAAAAAATGAGGTAGCTATTCTCATGGCTTGCAGCACCGCATTTCCTTTATGGAAAGTTAACCAACTGGTATTATTTGAAAGCAAGGTGCAATCCCAATTTTCGCGTCTGATGCGGACTACACCAGAATAGGGAAATTCCCTGGAATAATTGGTGGGTAATGGCTTTGAAGGAGGAAGTTCCTGCCAAAGGCCTGGATCCTCAAGGAAAATATCCAAAAATCCAGCTAATTGTTCAGGTGTACTCGTTTTTTCAATCAATCGGCACATGGATGCCATAGTACCGTCTTGAAATTTTAGGGCCATATATCGATAAACATGGTAATATTTATGCATGTTGCCAATGGTCCCTTTGTCTTGCCTGTTCGATGCCTCTGTGACTACTTCACCATTAGGATGAACATAGTAAAAGGTCATGATCAGATTTTTCTTGACGGCATCAAGTAACGCTGGTTTATTCAAACCGACTGCCATCGTAATGAGTGACCTGTTAACAATGGGGGAATAGCCATTGGTGCTCTTTTCGGTGTATTGCCCATCCGGATCAAGATCAATATGTTCCGCTAACCATTGATTTATTCTTTTTATGTATTTTTCATTGGGAAACAATTCATTAATTCTGGTTAACGAAGCACAAACAACCCATCGGTGGTTTGGTGTATGTATTCCTCCAATGCTTAAGGCTTCAGCCGCATTTAAAATGAATTGCTTTAATAGACTGATTATTTTTTCTGTATTCTTTAGATTACTTTCCTTTATGAAATGGTAAGCTGGAATAATATCTTCCAGCACAAACGCAGTATCCGGTGTCGAGTGAAAATTGGTAGAAAGAAGATCTATGGTGCCATCAGTATGTTGCATTTTTAGCAAACTTATTAGCGCCAACTCAATGTCAGGTACTAACGATGGCTGTTGGTAAAATACCGATTCCTCACAAGCCCACAGCATACACGCCTTACCTATAAACCCAACGGTTGAATGTGGATTTGGTAGTTCAGCGTCATCCATGTATCCACCAAAATATTTGTTTTCCTTTTGAATAACTTTATATTTTTGATAATTGGGTAGCTGTTTATCTTGGATTTTTATCCATTCCAAGATCCACGCTGGTTTGCTAACTTTTGAAAAATCAAGGTTACTAAACGGTAATGCTGAAACAGCTAAAATGCTGGTATTTACAAATGTTCTGCGATCCATAGGGAAAATTTTAGGCCAAAAAAGAGAGGAAGATTTTTTCTTCCTCTCTAAATATACAAGTAAAAAATAGTCTTTAGAAATTAATATCCAGGATTTTGTTTGATGGCTGGAAAAGATAAATCAATTTCGCTTTGTGGAATAGGTCTCAAATAATGTTTGTCTGAGATCGATTGTCCTTTAACCCATGGATTGTATTTTTTTATACGCTCTACTAATTTTCCAGTTCTTTTCAGGTCAAACCAACGGCTATATTCACCCATCAGTTCTCTGGCTCTTTCATCCAGAATTAAATCAATGGAAATATTAGCAGCCGTTGCACGGTATGAAGCTGTGGCCAGAGATTTTTGGTTTTCAGGAGATGCAGCACATTTTGGATCTGTTCCTTTTTTTGTACCCAGGGCACGATCTAAAACTCTGTTATAATACACTTCCGCTCCACCTAGTTTTCCACCTTTGGCTCCTTTTACAATGGCTTCAGCGGCAATTAGATAGGCCTCTGCCGATCTGAATATTGCTTCATTGAATGTTCCAAAGGCATCACCATAAGGAATACCCGGTTGCCAAAACTTCCACATTAACGGTGGCTGGATATTTAAACCTGAATTATCAATAGGGTAACCACCTCCATACTCATCGGTATTAACTACCGCATATTTTTTGGTTCCACCTAAATCAATACCTCTTTCTTCTTTAGTGGTAGCAGGATTATTCCAGGGTCTGCATAATAAAACGGTGTCACCTGAATTAAAACTAACTCTTAGGTTTGGATTAGATAAAGGTAAAACTCTGTAATCTTTAACGGCATTCAAAGCATAACCCACACTAACAAAATTATGAGCATAGCGGGTATCATTCTCTGGATCAAAAAAGCGATAGGTTGCAGTATTTATATTGTGAACGCCTAAAGTTCGGTTATAATCTGATGTTCTTCCTTTTGTGCCAATAAATCCTTCACCACTGGGTCCAAATTTAGAATGTAAATCATTACCACCTGCTGCATCTGGAGAAAAAGCAACATCTGTTTTATTTGTCAATACGTCTGCGTTATATTGAACAGCAAAGATTATTTCAGGATTCTTGTCATTTTGAGCCCCTGTATATTGCTTTAATGGATTATCATCTCTTTTCGGAAATAAATCTCTGTAGTTTGCCGCTAGGGGAAATGCATCTATCACCTTATCAGCGTATTGTAAGGCTAAATCAAAATCGGCATTTGAACCACCCAATGAATTATTGAAATTCCATCCTCTCGTTAGATACACTCTGGACAAAAGAAACTGAACGGAACCTTTATTAATTCTTCCATAATTTGAAGCTGTTGCGGGTATTTTAGCTTCACAATCCAATAAATCGGTGATAATTTGCTTGTAAACATCAGCTGCAGCTACCCTTGGATAATCTTTACTGGCAGTGGTAATTTCTGCTAAGGGCATTGGAATATCGCCCCATTGTTGAACAGCATAAAATAAACATAAAGCTCGTAGGAATTTTGCTTCAGCAACCCGGGTGTCCTTAAGCGCCGCCGCCATAGTGGTTATTCCGTCTGCACGGGAAATAGCGGTATTTGTTCTCGCAATTTCAGCGTATAGTAACTGCCAAAGTGTTCTGATTTCTGCTACTTCTGCATTAAACCGTGCATCATAAACATCCCAAAAAGCAGGTAAATTTTCTTTCCCATTGACTGCAGATGGATTCCAGCCTCCTTGAGAAGAGAAGATATCTGTTCCCTGAAGGACAAGATGTCTGTTCTGATGAATATTGCGAAGTAGTGGGTAACAAGATTTTACTAAATCTTCAAATCCTGCGGCTGTTTTATAATAAACATCCGTTGTTAAGGAAGTTACGGGTTTTTCTACCAGGAAATCTTCATTACAACCCGTGTGTATGAGGGTAACCAGGGAAAAAGCAAGAATAGAGAATCTTAATTTATAATTTTTTTTCATTTTCATTTAGTTTAGGTCAAGATTAAAAACTGATGCTAACACCAAAAGTATATATCATGGATGGAACATCATCTTGAAAAATAGCAGAGTTAAATTCAGGGTCAAAGCCAGTGAAATCACTAAATACAAAGGGATTTGATACCTGACCGTAAATTCTTGCACTACTCATTTTAAGAGCACTTAAAACTTTAGGTGAAAAATTATAGCCTAAGGTGATATCTGATATTCTAAGGAAACTTGCATCCTGATAGAAAATGGCATTTCTGTAGGGATTAGCAGCAACTACACCAAAAAAGGTATTGGATGGGTTATCACTTCTCCAATAATCTAATCCTGCCAGTTTATTATATCTCGTGCTACCTATTTCACCAAAAGTTCCGGCTAATGTATTGTTTCTATATTGAGTTCCATTCCTGTAATAGGTGAAAAACGAAAAATCTAAATTTTTATACTTAAATCTATTGGTTACACCCAATATCCAGTTAGGCAGTTGAGTTCCTAAATAAACCCTGTCATCTATATTATTGGTTGATGAAATTATACCATCCCCGTTTTGATCCACTACCTTTACAGAACCAGGAACCTGCTTATAAACGGCTGCCTGGTCCTTTTCACTTGTCTGCCAGATACCGTTAAATTGATAATCAAAATTGGCTCTGATAGGGAAACCAACAAAGAGATTATTTCCTTTGTCAACCAATTGACCATCTCCGTAAAGTTCTAATAACTTATTTTTATTTTGTGTGAAGGCAAAGGTAGTATTCCAGGAAAAATCGGTGGTTACTATATTAGCCGTATTCAGCGTAAGTTCTATCCCTTTATTTTCAATAGCGCCAACATTGGCAATCACTTGAGTAAATCCAGAAACGGTTGGTATTCTTTGGTTTAGGATGAGGTCCTCCGTTTTTCTATTATATAATTCCAAGGTACCTGAAATTCTATTCTTGAAAAAACCAAAATCGATACCAAGATTAAACTCAGTACTTCTTTCCCATCTCAAATTCTTATTTGCCAGATTCTGTGGTGCGAAACCAAAGGCAGGAGAACCGTCAAAATCGTAACCTGTATTTATTAAATTGGCTTGGGTACTATAAGGGTTAACGCCCGCATTGCCCACTTGACCATAACTTGCCCTTAATTTAAGGTTAGAGAAAAGATTTAAATTTTTAATGAATCCTTCATCTGCTAATCTCCATCCAACAGCAACAGAAGGGAAGAACGCCCATTTATTGCCTTCTGCTAATTGAGAAGCTCCATCGGAACGCCCGGTTAAAGTAACTAGGTATTTCTCATTAAATGTGTAATTTACTCTTCCCATGTATGAAAGAATGGATCTTTCAATTAGGGAGCTTCCAATACTTCCAATAGTGGCAGCGGTATTTACAGCATACCAATCGGAATCGTAAGGTAAATCTCTTACAAAAATGGAATAATTTTCATTTCGTTGGTAAAAGGCACTCTGTAAGCCCGTAAAGGTTAATTTATGTTTTCCAGATTCAAAATTATAGTTCAAAATATTATCTATCGTATAATTTCCTTGATTGGAATTATCAACCTGTGCTCTTGGTTTATTGCCAATCTGTGATTTTGACCACTGTCCTCTGAAATCACCAAATCTTCCGCTGGTATAAGAAGCAGATAAAGATGATCTAAAGGTTAAACCTTTAAGCAAATTAACCTCTGCATAAGCATTGGCCATGGCTACCGCTGTAGTTGTTTGATATTTAGAAATCTTGGGGTCAATATCCAAAATTGGATTAGCAACCTGTTTATCATTAATACCCATCCAAACGGCTAAGCCATTTACATCCAAATCTCCATTTTCAGATGGATTAGCTAAATCATTAAAATAAACGGTTCCAGTAGGCCTGGCTCTGTAAGCATTTCTTAATGATTCCTGAGAACCAACATTTTGGTCACTATAGGTGATATAAGAAGTAAATCCAACTTTAATTCGCTCACCTAATTTACTATCTAAACCAGCATTTAGATTGTACCTTTTGAAACCAGTATATAACACATTTCCATTCTCATTTAAAAACCCGCCTGAAAATCTGTAGGTTGTTTTATCATTGCCTCCGGAAACGCTTAAATTTTGACTGGTTTGTAAAGCAGGATCTATAATTAAATCTACCCAGTCTGTCGTTTTATTTCCTTGTATAGCTGCCGTTTCAGCCGCAGTAAAAGTAGCACCTACAGAACCCTCTAATACTCTGTCTGTAAAGGTTGCTTTGTAAAATTCAGCGGTATTCATCAGTCGTGGCATGTGCGCAGGAACTTTCATACCCACATAACTGTCATAACTTACCTTTGGCTTACCCGACAAACCTTTTTTAGTGGTAATGATAATTACTCCATTGGCACCTCTGGCTCCATAAATTGCCGTAGAGGAGGCATCCTTTAATACATCCATTGATTGGATGTCATTAGGATTGATTGAGTTTATGTCACCACCCATTAATCCGTCAATAACAACTAAAGGCTGCGTTGAGTTATTGATTGTATTCTCCCCTCTAATAGTGATACTATAAGCGGCTCCAGGTCTATTACTGGTTTTGGTTACCGTTGCGCCGGCAACTTGACCCTGAATTGCACGTGCTGCTTGTACTGGATTTGCACGGACAATATCTTTTGATTGCAACTGGTCAACAGCTCCCGTTAAATCGGTTTTTCTAACAGCTCCATATCCAACCACAACTACCTCATTTAAGGATTGTACGTCAGGAACCAAACTAACATTAATAGTAGATTGGTTTCCAATAACTACCTCTTGATTGACATATCCAATATAGGAGAATACTAATATCGCATTTGCATCAGGTGCATCTATGGAATATGTTCCGTCAAGATCGGTTGATGTTCCAGTAGTAGTTCCTTTAACTTGGACCGTAGCACCTATTAAGGCTGTTCCCGTTTCAGCATCAGTCAGTGTACCTGTCACTTTCAACTCAGGTTTTGAAACACTTACTGAAGGAAGGTTATTGTTTGTAATTATGCCAGAATTTTCCTGAATCAATGGGTTGATTTCCTGAAATCCCTGTTTAAACTCTCCACCACCATTTTCTTTGGGTGATTTTACCTTTTGTTTGATGTCTTTGTTGGTAATAACGTACCCACCCGAGGGTGTTGATTTAAACTTCAACTCAGTTTGGGAAAGTAGATTATTCAAATTTGTTTCGAAAGGTTTCGACAAATCAATTTCATTGACGTTAACCTTTAATCCAGCCAGATTTTTATCCATAAAAAGGATATCCGTGCCATACTTATTTCCTAGTTCAATCAGAACAACTTTTAAGGATTTTGTGATTGATTCAGAATTAAAACTATTCCCTGGTTGATCCCGAACTGCAGCCGACAACTGGGCATGTCCGGCATCTAAACTCCCCATGATGCATATCAATCCGATAATGAGGTAATGCTTTTTCTTCATAAATAATGTTTATAGGTTAAAATTAATAAGGTACGATATAAATTCGTCCGTGATATTTATAAAAATTTAAGCCAGTAACAGCTGATAATGAATTAATTAACTCATTTAAACTATTTCCGGTATAAGTTCCCGTTAAGGTTAGCTTTTCTATTTCCTTGTCTGGTATGACTATGCCCAATCCAAAATTCTCTGGAATCAGGATTTTTAGTTCCGATAAAGGGGTATTGTCAAAGGTAAACCTATGCTTTTTAAACTCAATGTTTCGCGTTGGGTTAAATGTTCTTCTTTCTGTAAGCCTGTTTTCTTTATTCAGTGAAATGGATTCACCCGGGTTCAAAGCGATGGTCTTTTTACTCTTTCCTTCTTTATAATGTAATTTGATAACACCTTTGTTAAGTTCAACTTTTGATCCTCTTTCTCTGGTGAAAAATCTAAATTCAGTACCATAAACAATGATGGTTACCTCGTTTTTTGTTTTCACTTTGAATTTTGAAGCTTCCTGATTGTATTTGATGTCAAAATTAGCCTCTCCATCTAAATATACAACTCTTTGGTTTTCAAAATTCAACGTATTCCATGTAAGTTTCGAATTTGAATACAAGGTTAATTCACTTCCATCAGGTAATCTAACTTGTTTTATTTCACCATAACCCGTTGAAATTTGTTTGTTGAAAATATTGCTGATGGGAAGTATTGAAACAAACAAAGAAATGATTAAAATAACAGCTGCGGCATAACCTAAAATACGGTATTTACTAAAGGATGGTTTTATTTCCTTCTTGTTTGTGACAATTAATTTTAATTTTTCAGCATTTTCTATTTTAGATAAATATTCGTCTAGTTTATTTTCAACATCTGGCACATATTGAGGGTATTCGCTTTCCCATTCTGCCAACCATTCATAATAAAGGTTTCTATTCTTCTCATTTTCAAGCCAATTTTCAATCATCCTTTTTTGAAGAACACTTGAATTTCCAGTAAAATATTCAAATAATATGCTTTTAGTTACCATATAATGTTTTTGTCAATGGCTTACATTTAATTTTTTTCCGATATTACCAATTTTAACCATTGTAGCGCTTTGTAAATATGTGCTTCAATGGTTCTTATGGATAACCCCAGTTCTTCTGCGATTTCTTTCTGTTTTTTACCTTCAAAACGGTGCAATAAAAATACTTTTCTACATATTGGGGGTAGGTCATTTACTGCATCATTTATTCGCTTTACTAAATCATCCAGATATAAAATATCTTCTGGTAATTCCTCGATTTGGATGTCATTTGCATCTTGTAAACTAATTTTTGAATGTAAGTTTAGATTTGATTTCAAATAATTTAAACATCTGTTTCTTACCGATTTATATAAGTAGGCACTGTAAGATTTTTGAACGAGTTCATATTTTTTATTTTTCCAAAAATCAAAAAATAGGTCACTAACGATATCCTCCGCTATTTCCTTTGAGTATATAAATCTAACGGCATGACCACATAAACCACTATAATACTTCCTGAATAATAAAGAACAGCCAGTAGTAGGATCTACTTCAAATTTTTTCCGAATCAATAATTCAAATCCTTCTCCTTCTGTTTTGTCCTTTAGTGGAATTTTTTCAATGTAATCTTGGGAGGAAGGATGATGAATCATTCCTTCTTCTCCCAATGTTTTTTTACGTTGTGATTTTTCATTTTCCATTTTGGGTAAAAGCAGTTTTTTGTTAAGACAATTTTTTTCAATCAACTACTTAGTCCAATAGGAAAAAAAATTACTAATTATTTTGATTTGGCCATTTTACCTGAATAATAACACGGTTAACTATTAAAAAAACCACTTTAAATTCTAATTTTAAAAAATAAAAAGGTTTAAAAATCCATTTGGAAGCTTAAGACAGGGATGAATCCTCCTCCGAATCTTGTGAAATTTAATTTATTGGCCACAGCATCATAAGAAACAAAGGAAATATTTCGGTGACTGGTAACATTTTGAATATCGAGAGAAAGATTCCCGAAAAATCCTTTTTTGTTAAATCGATAGGCAATCCTGCTGTCTATTCTAAAATAGGGGGTTACCTGTGAAGTCCATTCCTTCCCCTCCAATGGCACATATTGTCCGGTTTTTGCAGACAACACGGGGTCAATTGGGGAATATCTGAATCCACCATTGTATAAAACCCTGAAACCTCCCTGTAAGACAGATTGGTTTCTAAAAGTAAATTCTTTTCCAAAAGTTAAGGAACTTGTAAATCTGGTATTGAATTTTGAGTT
>CANMVX010000095.1 GCA_947501115.1 Haliscomenobacteraceae bacterium | reverse complement strand
TTCCGCTAAGGTGTGCAAACATTCCATCAAAAAACTAGGCTTCCATTTATTAACATTAGTAGATAAACTCATGTAAGCACAATCGTTACAAAAACCCCAAATCTGGACAGTTGAAGATCGCCACCACAGCGCCGAAAAAAAGCCTAATAGAGCATCATTAAACAACAAATAATCAAAAGGATATTCTTTATAAATTTCAATGGCCTTTTGGTAATAGCGCCACATTCTTACCCATTTCCCCCAGGCGTGAAAAACTCTATTTATCTGAATATCTATCAAATAGGCATTGGGCGGAGCATCAAACTCAAAAGATTCCGACACCATTCTTATCTCTATGGAATGTTCATCTGACGGTATGTTCGCTATAATTTGAGCTGTTAGGGCAGGACCATGCGTTATTGGAGAATAAGTAGGAGAAAAATATAATATTTTCATTGTTTAATCAGCCAGCTAAGTATTCGAGGATTTCTAATACACATTTCAAAGGCTGTTAAAATCTTGAAAATTTTATGTCCGCCAGGCTTTATTGGAGAATCCAACAAACTATTAATAAAAAACAGCTTTTGCTTAAAAGCAAAATCTTTGCGGGTGAGAACATACGGCAACCATTTTTTCAGCAAGGTATATCTGAAAACGGAAGCTGCTGAACCATCCAAAATTCTATTTTCAGCATGCCTCCAAATAATTACCAGGGGATCTTTACTTTTTGAGGGTAACAATGCTAAGGTAGAAGTAATGCGCAGCAACCAATCTGTATCTTGACAATAGGCGTAATCCGGGTCAAAAAAGCCAATGTTTAAAATACTTTTTCGTCGGATTAATAATCCGGATAGCAAGAAATATTTTTCTGAACAACCCAAAAAATTAGAAAACAATCTGTCGTTAAGTTCACCTATATCTCCAATAATTTCCTTTTCGTTACTCATTTTTTGATGATTTTCCTTTGCCGACACACCTTCATATTTCACTTGAACAGGCGAATAAATACCTTCAATCTCTTTATTTTCAATAAGTTGAAGGACATTTTCATAAAATCTTCCGGGTAAATATTCGTCATCTGCATCAAGGAAGGAGACCAAAGGAGAAGTGACCCATTCCAAACCTAAATTTCTTGCCGTAGAAACTCCTTTATTGTCGTCCAGACTACGTAAATCCAGTTTTATATTCCCGTTTGGAAAAAAATAAGTAGTCCGAAAAAAGGCAATAATAGAAAGACTATGGTCGGAGGACGCATCATTTACGATAATTAACTGGCTGACAAAAACTTGATTAAGCACAGATTTTATAGCTCTGCCTAATGTTTTTTCAGCATTGTACACGGGGATGATAACACTTACCATTTATGGACTAATTAACACCATTTTACCCATAATATGATGGTTTAACCATGCCAGTTTATAGATATAAACACCATTGGCGAGTACATCTCCGAAAGTATCTTTACCGTCCCAACCACCTGTTGTCAAATGAGTACCAACATGAAAACTACCGACATCTTCATTACTTAACTGCCGGACCAATAATCCTGTCATTGAAAAAATTTGAATATTATATTGAAGAATGTCAACACCAGCACTCAAAGAATAATGAAATCTGGTCCAGGTAGAGAATGGATTTGGATAGTTAACAAAACGAGTAAATTTTTGTGGTTTCGCCACTTCAAAAATCCAGGTTTCACTATACTTGTCCATACTTAATTGAATTTTGTAAGTTCCTTCTTCACTAAAAAAGGGCTGCCAAAAGATGCTAATTTTGTGCCTGTTGTCTATGGACTCAATATCCATTTTCACTCCTTCATAATCCCAAACAATCGGTTTCACCAATCCATTTGGTAGGGTTAAAAAAGCTATAATTTCAGGTGAATCAACTTTTTCCACCCCCTTAATACTAGTAATGATACCCTCAATAATACATTCCGGTCTTTGAGAAACAAAGGTTCCTTGTTGAGGTATCTCGCCGTCCAATTGAAGGGAAAGGGATACTTTATATTTGTTGGGCAGCTTAATACCTTTTACTTTTCCTTTATTATTCTTAGGGTGAAAATCATTACCTGGTAATCCCCACTGCCAGGCTAAATCTATATCCCCCTCTAAATCTGCCAGCGATAGCTGCCAGGGAATCTTAAGCGTTTCAAAAGGGAGCAGAGGGTTAAAAGTCAAGGTATGATCGGAAATTACGGTAGTTCCTTGCTCTATTTTATAGGAAAGTCGGAGCGAATCAGTAGTAAAGGAACTTAAGTTTTCCAGATGCCAATAGGCTAAAAAGTCTGAAGTAATAAGGGTGGAATCATACGATATATTGGGGATCAAGCTGACTTTAACCTCTGGCAAAGGATTGAACACCACTTGAATTTTATCCAAACTCAAGGGTGTTCGTGTCAACCGATTAGTAATATTAAATTTTAATTGTAGGAAAGGCCAACTCGTTTTATTAAGTTGGCCTTTTGAGATACCTAGTTTCACAGCCAATAAGCTATCTATTTCACTTAAGAAAAAATCGTTTGTATTAACATTCCATTGTTTAAACCCTTGAGAGATTGCCTTTTTCTCGAAAAGAACGGGTTTAAAATGGGGAATAGAGGGATTAAAACCAGATATGAGTATATCTATTGTGTCAAAAATGCCCACTTTTTCTTTAAAATCTATTTGTAATTCCTTCCACGAAAGAGCCGGACCCAGTAAGTGGCTGGTAAACGAACCTTTATGCCAAACTTTTGATGGATTACATTGGGCGTAAATAATATCATTGGCAAAAAGGGCCATAGATTCGTCCAGTTTACCAAAGCCCTTCCTAAAATGAAAAATGTATGGAACAGCTCCCCTTTCCTTGAGCTCCCTGACTTTGGTGGCACCAAATTTTTCTAATACAGAAAAAATATCTTTTCCATATTCAAGGGCATCTGCCTCCCAATACTCAGGTCGATAATCACCATTTTCCCTTTCCTGAGCAGAATAAACAGAAACATAAGCACCTGTAGGAATGCCATTTTCAAGAAAAGAGATAAGTCCCTGACGACCTTCAGCATTCCGGGTATCAAATACCCAGGCATTCATAGCATTACCATTACTTTTAGCATGAAATAAACCTCCCGGTGGATTTTTTATCCAATGACCTTCCATGGTATCCCAAACCATCACCTGGATGGCCGCTGTCAGCAACCAGGGCCAGGGTGAGCCAATGGGTTGTCCGTTATGTATAAATGAAGGAGGGTTCTCCACATCGTTCCATTTATTTCGAATAAGCACTGTGTTAAACACCGTGGAAAAAACCCAATCTGGGGCATCATCTTCTCTTTGTTGCCATTGTAGTCCCTCTAATTTTCCCTCATTAAATTGACGTTGGGTACTTAAACTAATTTCATATAAAGAATAGTTATTATATGTAAATGATTGAAAAGGTAAATTGCTTAATATTAAATCACTTGTTTCTTTAGGATACGCACGCCAGTAATACACTTCATCCAAAATCAATGGGAAAGGAACGAGACCATGTAAGACAGAACTATCTTCTTTAAAAACTAAAGATTGATAAAAGATATCTTTATTAAGCATCAATGAGGTATCAGCATTTTGGTTCATACCAGCTGCCCCACTGCCCTTCCACTCTATTTGAATTTCCTGGGATGATAATTGGTCAGATGCTCTAAACAGTGAAAACGTATTTCCCTCTTTTAAAATTCCATTGTCAATGGGTGATAAGGGAATAAAAAGTCTATTTTCCACCTGCAAGGGATACCCTTCCCCTCCATCATCATGAAAATAGGATATATTTATGCTTTCCTCCTTGGTTTCACCCATTCCATTTACCCACCGCTGTTGAACATATTTAACAAACAATCTATACTCTCCCTTCAATACATCTGATGGAAAGGGAAGCACTAATTTTACCTTGTTATCAAGAGTTTGCAAAGGAATAAATCCTACAAAAAGGATTTTTTCATCCAAACCCCTCATAGATATTTCAACCTTAAGGGCTTCAAGTGGCTCTAAACCCAGGTGTGAAATTTTCCATTCCAACTGCATTGAATCAGAGGTAACTAATATAGGAAAAGGAAAAACACTGAAAGAATGAGGTAAAAAATCAGGTTTAGGAGACAAAGGAACAGGCAAATAAACGAGAGGATCCCCTTGAAAAGTTAACTGTTGTGCCATAGCCTGCAGCGGTTTATTATCGCCTTTCATTAACTTCAATATGCCATTATGTATGACTTTTCCCCAGGCGGGAAAGCCATCGTCCCCGCTTATTTGTTCAAGAACAACACTTCCCATCTCTGCTAATAAATGTAAAAAACCGACGCCTCTGGTAGCTGCAAAAGCAATAGCACCACTTTCAGGATAAAAAATGAATCGTTCGCCCTGACTCCTGAATGAAGTAAAATGGTTTCCAGCATAACATCCCAATGATAAAAAAAAAGGTTGCTTGTACCCATTATCGTATAAACGGGGATTGTCGATGTTAAAATCGAAGGTACCCGCGGTTGAGTGTCCAAGAAAAATGATTAATCCAATGCCCTTATTCACCTTTTCAAAAAATTGTTGAGAATACGGGACAAAAATAGGTTCATCGTTTTCTTTAAAAAAAGAGGTCACATTGGGTGACCAGGGCAGAGCGTCTAACAATTGAGTATAATTAGCTAATACCTCTCTGATATACTTTTTCTCGGGTTCATAAGTTCCCCCACCCAATTGAATCACGCTTTTAACCCAGGCAGGATTTACTTCATTTGATTCCCTGTTTTTTTCAAAAAGGATCACCTTTTTTAAATAAAGGGTTAATTCTTCCGGGGAAATAGCTGGAATCCGACCAAAGGTTGTCCATGGCAAATCATTTTCAAAGGAGCTGACTAACATGGCATCACTTCCCGGATAACCCCAGGTGGGAAGTAAAGAGGGAAGATCTTCTTCTGACAACAAGCCATTAGGAATCCTGACTTTGCGAATATCTCTGTACTCTCTGCCTTTTCCAATTAATAAAATACCTTTTAACAGATAACTTCTTTGAATTAACCTGTTTATAAACCCTCTGATAGCTAAAGGGTGATTTGGAATACCAAAAGCATATTGCATTTCGAGATGTTTAATGTCTGAAATCCACGGGGAAAAGTTTCCACCCTCCATACTTTTTCTATACTCCGCATAGTCTGCCAACGGATTATTCCCCATTTTATCGAGGATAAGCAGAGCATTTGAAATCAATAACAGGTCAATATCTATCGGGGGTAAATCATGAGGAGAAAAGGAGATTTTAGGAAGAGAGACCCAGGATACCCCTTTCTCGGCCTGAATAAAAAATTGATGTTTTGTCTCTTTCGGAGAAATGGCCATAAAAAACAAGCCATTTTCATCAGTTTGGGTATAATATACCTCCTTGTCATTTAAGTTCCAAACAACTATCTGAGTCGATTTTTCATTGGTTTGTATGCCCCTTGGCAAATAATTATCCCAGTTTAATATCTCAAAGGTATGTGACAAATGGGTTTCAACGGCTGGATAAGCAAGCGTCACACATCCGATAGCAAATTTATCATATTCGCCATTGGTAGTTTTTACTATGACTGAATTATGCTCCCGAAGTACCTCGGTATTCACATTAAATTCATAGTTTTTAATTTTTGAAAAGGAAAATGTATCCGAACCGATAAAAGAATCATTAATGAAAAATTGTAACCTGTGGGGCTCATCGAAATCATTGGTTATCAGATGAATATTTAGGGTAGCACGAGCCCTCTCCTGGATGGGTATCTTATGATTATAATTTTTAATACCAGGCGATGAAATATTAGTAATAAGTGTATTGTACCAATCGGAAGCAAAGCCTTCGTTTTCAAATTGAGAAGTGGCCCAATCGACGCCGACCCATTTATTGAATACCTTCATCGGTCTGTCATTATAGACCAATTGTTCCTTTAAATAAACAATGCCAGGCGTCCAATTTTTAATAAGGGGCATCTGCCTCATAATTACCAGAGGGGCTGTCGGATTTTCTTTTCGTTGCCAGCTTAAAAAATAATAGGTAGTATCGGTAAATAAGCTATAAAGGGGATTTAGCCGGGGCAATGTTTTATTAAAGAGCAAATCATCTGATTTTCCCTCATCTCCTTCTCCATAAAACTCCAAATAGGAAGTGGGTGAAAACGTATTCGCATGATGGATAAAAAAAGGAATGGGAACTCCTAATGCATAGAGTTGGAATTGATAATTAGACGTATCATTTAAATGAGGTAAGCCATTTTTCACCAGCTCCTCTGTTGAAATTCTATAAATGCCTTTATTACCAATGGGAATAACCCAATAATCCTGTCCCTTTTGCATCCAATCTTCTTTTACCCCATGTACATCCATGGTGGCAGAAGTTTGAGAAAAGGAATCATTCGCTATTAAAAACAGACCTAGCAAAAGGAGACATCGCAGCATTTATTTTTTTATGCAAGGTATGCTGCATTTTAATAAGCTAACTGAGAGAGTTAGGACAGAAATGGTCTATTTCCGACCTGCTTAAAGGGTGGAAAGCAGTTGAATAAGTTTAGCTGAAATTCCCTCCAGGTCAGTACCGAAAGCAAAAATGCCATCGGTATGTCCGGCCATAAACATCATATTCCCACCAGCCACTGTTGGGTCACTCAATAATCTTTCAATTTCCTTTACCATTTCAGGACTGCCATAAGTTGCTTCAGGAGCGGTTGTTGGCAAGGTAAAAAGATATTTTTGCCATAATTTTTCATGATGAACATGAATCACGGCATTTATATGAGGTAAAATAGTATAAAAAGCTGCATGGCTCATCGCTTCTGAGGAAGCAATATGAGGCCCAGTGCACCAAAGTTTATTTTGAATAGGATCCGTTTTTAAAACCAAAGAAAAATGGGCGCTGGAAAGTATTGGTACTGAGCCGGTGGCAGAACCCGAAATCACAAACGAATTGGATTGACCATTTCTTTGACTAATATTTCCAAAGCCAATGCCATCGGGATAAGCGCCAATAAGGTCGTACTTAAGCATTAATTGCCGGTGAACAATCAAAGAATCTGTTACTGAGGGCTCAAAAGGCGGGGAAGGATGCCAGATTGCCTCATATTTAATATAACCTTCGTCTATCATAATCCAAAAAACTGACTAATATCCTTCTCATTTGCCGGACAAATACCCTTAGCGGTAATTAAGCCTCCAGTAATAAGTCTGGCGGGCGTAACATCAAAACCAAAATTTGCCGCTGGGGCATCAAAGGGTGAAATACGTACCTTTTCTATTTTTGTGCCATTCCAACCTTCTATCCAATGAACTTCATCAGCACTGCGTTCCTCAATGGGTATTTCCTTTATCCCGTCAGCGATATTTGCATCTAAAGAAGACAAAGGCAAACCTACATAAAAAGGAATTTGATTATCAAACGCGGCTAAGGCCTTCAGGTAAGTTCCAATTTTATTAGCTACGTCTCCATTTCGGGTCGTCCTGTCCGTGCCAACTATGACCATGTCAACCAAACCATGTTGCATGAGATGGCCACCGGCATTATCGGTAATGAGCGTAAAAGGCACCTTCTGTTCCTGCAATTCAAAGGCAGTTAAACGGCTTCCCTGGTTTCTTGGTCTGGTTTCATCAACCCATACATGAACGGGAATACCCTCTTTTTGAGCAGCATAAATAGGAGCAGTAGCTGTACCAATATCAATACAAGCTAACCAACCGGCATTGCAATGGGTAAGAATATTAACAGGTTTTCCCGTTTTAGCATGTATTTTCTTTATTACTTCAAGGCCAGCCTGTCCAATGGCCTCACATTCCTTTATACTATCGTCGCACCATTTTTGAGCTGTTCTCAAAGCAACGGAGATAGCTTTTTCCTTTAAGGTAACGAAATCAGCCAAGGACTGATCAACCAAAGCAGTCAATGCCCTTTTTTGCAATTCAATAGCATAAAAGAGGTCTACTGCGGTGGGTCGGGTAACGGCAAGTCTATCTGAAACAGAAGAGATAAAATCTACGAAGGAAACATCTTCCGTCATGTCTCTGGTCGCCAGATAAAATCCAAAAGCAGCGGTAGCGCCAATTTGCGGTGCACCACGAACTGCCATATTTTCAATGGCAGAAGCTGCATCTTCCAAATTTTTTAAGGAAAGAATTTTTATTGAAAAAGGGAGTTCGCGCTGATCTAACACACAAACATCACCTGAGGAATCTTCATTTAACCAAATAGTTCGGTAATATTTATTTTGTAGAACCATTTATCCGGATTAGAAAATTTATCGTATTGATCGGTATCTTTCAGCATTAGGGGCGTCGATACGCATGAGCACTCTTGAAAATATATCTTTTTCCTCAGGGGTTCCCCTTTTAAAAATTTCAGTTAGTTCTAAGGCCTTGGCATTAACAAAAATTTGGGTAATCATGGCATTTGGATAGGCCATATTCACTTTTTCCATGTTTGTAAGTGCTTCCGTTAAAATCACCCTTGCTTTAGCTGCATCCTGGTGCATTACATCCATGGCGAGGCGATGATAAATGTACATTGCTTCTCTGTAGGCTCTGCAACGTGGAGAAAGGATATTTTCCAATAACCAATATCTATTCCTACTTCCATCGGTACCCCATCCTGTACCATTTCCCTGAGGGGCATTTGAAATAATATCAAAAGCGTTTTGAAACGATTGATTACCACCATTTAAAGCAAAAGAATCACCATCGAGACCTAAGATAACAAACGCATAAAATGATAATACACTACTTAAGTTATCAACATAAGTATTTTTGGAATACTGAATAGGCTGGAACTGTTCGTATGAAAAAACAAAATCTTTATCGATGTGATTGATCAACGTAGTGGCATAAGTACCAGCGCCAAAAACGGGTCTTGTCGCTTGAATAGCCAATTCTGCCTTAAAGGAAGTAGTGGATAATTCTTCCTGAATGGTAAGTAAAAAATTACCTTTAATGCGTTCAAACGGCTGATAATTATTTTCTGTCCACCGGGTAGTATTGAGAAACTCATTGATACTTTGCTCCAGCGTAAGAAAAACTTTTGGATCTACCGTCTGTAGCTTTTGGGTATTTATTTTTACAGAAAAGTTAAATTCCTGAGCATGGACTGAAACGCTGAATAATAAAAAAAGCAGTATTAGTCTCATGGTATCATTTTTTGGAACTTAATTAATCCTCAATTTCTTTTTCTACATAACGGTGAGCTATATCACCACGGATGAACTCTTCTAAAGCAATAATAGAAGGGTTAGGCAGACGCTCGTAGAATTTAGAAATTTCAATTTGCTCTTTGTTTTCACTGATTTCTTCAATGGTCTCAGAACTAACGGCAAACTCCTCCAACTTATTATTTAGCTCGCGTTTAAGCTCAACACTTAATTGTTGAGAGCGCTTAGAAATAATAGCCAACGCTTCGTAAATATTGGCTGCTTTTGCAGAAATACCATCAATATCGCGAGGTTGAACATTTGGGTCAACACCCTGAACTTTAGTTTTAATATCCATATTATTGAAATAAGTTAAGCTTTTTAATAATCTCCTCTTTGAAGTTAGTTACTTCCTTAACGTAAGTTGA
>CANMVX010000094.1 GCA_947501115.1 Haliscomenobacteraceae bacterium | reverse complement strand
TGATAATTTAATTCTACCTTCATTTACGGCATTATTTATACGCTCTGTGACCCAACCTTTTTGACCCACGAGTGCCTCTGTATTTGTCTTTACGGCATCGCCTTTACTGCGGGCATAATGTAGCAGAAAAGGTCTTATGCCAAAAAAGGAAATCAGGGTACCGGTTGAAAAGGCAACCAATTGGATTTTAAGGGAAAAATCGAAACCTGAAGCCAGGGCAGCTGCAAAACAACCGAAAGCGACACAAAGAGGGAGAAAGGTGGGAACAAATATTTCCACCATTAGAAGAATCAAACCTGCCATAATCCAGATATGCCATATTTCCATATACTTTTTTGATTTTTACTAAAGATAGGGGAAAAAAGTGAATTAAAAAAGTACTGACCTTATTTGGCAAAAAATTAAAATAATAAATAAAAAAGGGTGGAATAGGCTGCTCATATATAACCCAACAAAATTCTTTTATTTCGGGGCTGTCTAAAAAGATAGTCTCTTTTTTTATGCCACTTTATACATTGGGCCAGTAAGCCTAGGTGATGGCAAATTATAAAAAATGGGTGATTTTCTAATATTATGCCCGATGGATATTAGATTTTTACGATGGGTGCAATAGTTGAAACTTTCCCCTAACGCTCGGTTCTGAATCAGGATTTACAGGATTTTGAGGATTATATATTTTGTCTTCGTTACAAACATAATGTTTATTTGTAGATGCACCATTTAATCTATATTTAAGTCAATATTATCTTGCGGAAAACGGTTCTCTCCAAAATCATTCCATATTTTATCTAAAAACAGGTATTTTGACGGGTATATACAAGCAAACTAAACATTTTTATGAAAAAGAACTTTCTAATTTTAATTTTTGCGTTTTCGATAACTTTGACTTTTGGGCAAAATAACCAGTCAATGGAAACAAAAGCCTCGAAACCATTTATACTTGGGGTAATTGACGAGATTTACTCCAAAGAACTTGCTGAGTATAGAATATTAAACATTTATCTTCCAGCAGGTTATAATAAAAATGACACTGTAAAATACCCCGTAATTTATTTACTGGATGGTTCGGCAGATGAGGATTTTATACATATTGTGGGATTGGTTCAATTTTTTAGTTTTGAATGGATAAATCAGGTTCCAAAATCTATCGTAGTTGGCATTGCGAATATTGACCGAAAAAGAGATTTTACCTTTCCAACCAATATTCAAGACGACAAAAGGAAATATCCTACCTCCGGTCATTCGGAACAGTTTATTTCATTTATTGAAAAAGAATTACAGCCATTCATTGAATCAAGTTATAAGACGACCCATGAAAAAACAATTATTGGACAATCGCTTGGAGGACTGCTGGCAACAGAAATCTTATTAAAGAAACCGACCCTTTTTAATAAATACATTATCATTAGTCCCAGTTTATGGTGGGACTATGGCTCGTTATTACATCAAAACGCAGCTTTCCTTTCAGAAAATTTCCCCCAACAAACAACCATTTATATAGGTGTAGGAAAAGAAGGCCTGACACCGACTAAAATACCAAGAGTCATGGAGGTTGATGCCAATCTTCTGGCAGAAAAGTTAAAAGGAGGTAAAAATGTAAAGGTGTTTTTTGACTATTTGCCGCAAGAAAATCATGGTACCATCATGCATGAAGCAGTATCAAATTCATTTAAACTTTTATATCCGGTTTCGACAAAAGATTAGGGATTCCTTTGACACTTCAAACCTATCTTTGGGAAAAAAGAAAAAGAGCATTTAGACGATGTGATGAATTCGACCACTGGATATAATTATTATTAATCAGCTAATTAAACGAATAGCCTATTCAATTGGTAAAGCGATAACTTTACTATTTACCTGTAATTGTCAAGTATTAACTTTACTTTTGTCCTATCAAAGTCAACATATAACTTTACTTTATGGGCAAGAAATCATTACAACTGCAACAGTTAAACAATAAAATGTGGCGTTTTGCCACGCAAAAGTAGGTGGCCACACCACCCACCGGATGGATAAAAGCCATCCGCACTACCATTGGCATGTCTAAGCAGAAATTAGGCAACAAGCTGAATATTTCTAAACAAGCAATACTAGATAAAGAAAAGCGGGAAAAAGACGGGTTCATTACCATCGGTCGGGTATTACCGAAGGAGGGGGATTTAGCACAAAAGTTCAATAGAATTACTGCAGTTGAACCTTGCACAAATGTTTCATAGAAGCAGTTAAATCCCGCTTTTGGCAATACCTTGTTGGTGGTTCGTGCTTTTTGTTCTACGGGTTTTTATTTCCGAAATGCGTTTTTTGTCAGCTTTGATAAATTCACTGATTTCTTTTTTTTGTTTGTCTGTTAAGGGTTTTCCGTTTATCACGAAGTCTACTCCTTCAGGTTCTTTAATATATCCCATAACTATTCGTTTTTAAAATATTTATCAATTAATGTGTTGGCTGACAATGTGTTAATAATCATCAATTGTCCACCAAAGTTTATTGCATTTAATGATTTTTGATAATGTTCAATGAGTTGAGTTTTTGCAGTAAATGAAACGTATCCTTCAAATCCATTTTGAAAAGAAATTTTACAAGAATAAGCAACCAAATTTCCTGCAACACCTTCATAGAGTTTGTTTCGTCCCAAATTAAATGGTGCATTCTCAAGTAAGTCCATATAAATATGGTCTGAATTTTTTGTTAAACTCACTAAACCTTGAACAATATTTGTATTACCAACGATAGTAAGCTTATAAACTTCTTTGATGTTATTCTCTAACTCCGTTTTCCAATTGAAGTTCCAACCATTCTTTTTAGTAATTTGCTTCAAGTCGTTTTTTGTCAAACGTAAAACTTCTGTTCGGAAGCTGTCTCCTGAAATCGTATTTCTGATTGAGTTTGTTAATGCATCAACCACAAAATCAAGTTCTATTTTTTTTCGTTCTTTCACTTTACAAATTTACTGTAATATTTGTTGTTTTGCAAATGTTCTTTGGTTTTGAGTGTTCTTACAGCATGACCACCATCAAGTCGCTAAGAGAAATAGCCCATGCATTAGATATGCAGTTGGTATATGGCTTTGTTCCAAACGACGGATCGCTGGACGCTTTAATTGAAAAGCGGGCCACCGAACTGGCCACTAAAATTGTATTGCGAACTAATAATACCATGAAGCTCGAAGACCAGGGCAATACCAACGAGCGTATAAAAAAGGCCATTAAAGAAAGAGCCGACGAAATTAAAAACGAAATGCCTAAAATTTTATGGGATTAGATTTAGACTACATAAATGGTCAAATGTTTTTAGACGAAGAAGAAAAAGATGGCCTGCTCATTCTTACCATATTGCTCACAAGTTACCCTGCCATTCAAAACAAGTATTATAAGGAAGAAATACACACCGAAGTATCTATGGACGTTTTTTTCAGTAGTTGATAGAGGTTAAAATTATTTTTTAAATACATTATTAATTTAATGTATAAATATTTGTAATGCAATATTTTGTAAAATAAATAATAGGGGAAGAGATAGGGGAAATAGGGGTTCCCCTAGTTGTTTTAGGATAAATAAAAGTTTCGTGTTAGATTCACCAAAAGATAAATGATTTAGCCAGTTTTAAATCTTGTTATTTCCTACTGAACCTTAAAGCTCCAACAGATGAAAAGATATTCTAGTTTCTTTATTTCAACTGGATTAATTCTTGTATTATTCCTAAGTTATAGTTGTGGAAGGGAAGAAGCCTCTTTAGATGCATGGGATTCATTCAAGCCATTGGAAAAACCCATTAATTATTTAAGTGCCTACTTTGATGATAATCAGAATAAAACAGACCTAACCGCAGAAGGGCAACAATCCATTTATATCGACTTTTCTGACGGATTAATCCAAGCATATAGTTCTAATCCAACAAACAAACAATTTATTGAAGCTATTTCTCAAAAGTTCGTGAATGATCAAAATAGTATTAGTTGGTTTGGATTAGGCAAAAAGAAATTCAACGGAATAGGGAATTTATCCTTTAGGGATTCTAAGAATTTATTCAATTTTGTTACAAATGAAACAAATTATAAAGATATAATGGCTCCTATCAAAGAGTCTTTAGAAAGGATTACTACTGGAAAAAATGACGCGATACTTATCACAGATTTTGAGGAATATTCACCTGATGGGAAAGAAGAATTATACGCTTATGCTAAAGATTCTTTTCTTGAATGGATTAAAGCAGGTAATAAAATCACATTTTTTTACAATAAATACCATGAGGTAAATAAGAAAACAAGGCTTGAATCCGATAAACACCTGTTTTTTGTGGTATTCACTTATGGTAACGTAACTGAAAAAAGTTTACTACACAATTTTAATAAAGCCATAGAAGGCAGAGGCTTTGATTATAAAATTTATGAATTAAATCCAGCATCAATATCTGTTAAAAATAATTATGAAGGATCAGATAAAAATGGCTTAACCAGCAAAGACCTCAATCAAGAGATAAAATATTTTTATAATGGTTTTCTAAAGCAAAATAAGCCTTTTGAATATTTAGAGTTCAATACCCCATGGGACGAGAATTTTGATAAGGAAGTCATTGAACCCTTTGTCATTGATTGTGAAAACTGTGACCAAGGTGTTTTCACGAGGAAAATATTCTTAAACCTCGGAAGCCAGGAAGCATTCAAAATAAATTCTTTTCGCGTCGATGTAAATGAAATCTCAAAAGATTTCACCCATTTTGCCAGATGTATGAAAGCTAAAAATATGAAAGTATCTTTTACCAAAGATGAAGGGGGTAATAAGGTTTGGGCGAAAGAAATAAGAGAAGATGAATTGGTAAATGAAATTTTTGAAAAAAATACAGATAAAATAAAAAGTAATTACATCTATTCACCAAATAAGGCAAGCTATCAGAAAGTAGAGGAATTGTTTGACTTAGACCCTATTTATAAGGAGCAAATTAAAAACAAACCCGATCAGGTTGAACTTAAGCTCATTTTGCATAAAAATTATTCTATTGAAAATATTCCTAATGCTGGTGGTTTATATAGAATTGATTTCATTATCAATGAAGTAGAAGAAAATATAAATAATACTTCATTAAATGATTTTAAATGGATTTCGGCCATTAATACTCAAACAGGTGAGAATACTTCTTTATATGAATCATTGAGAAACGTACTGCAGGAATCTCAAATTCATCCTAAGGGAATTGTTTACACATTATTTTTAAAATTCCAAACTGAAAACTAAACTTAATTATCATGGTTACTTTAATTCCAGCCGTTGCTGTGGCTCTCGCAATATTACTTTTAGCAGCCATTATATCCATTTTAATTCAATTTGAGGGTGGTATAAACCCTAAAGATGATAATAAAAGAAGAATTGTATTTTGGGTGTTTGCTATCCTTAACCCAATTGTATATTGGTTGCTTGCCTATTTTTATTTAGCCCCCGATCCTGAGGAAAGTAGAAGAGCCTATAATCGATTTATAGAGGTTATACCGAGAGATATGTTAATTGGGGTTATTTCCTATATAATAGTTGGAATTATAATTAGCAAGTTAGCTGTCACTGGTAAATTAGGTCATTGGTTTCCTAAAAAAAAGTAATAAGTAATAATCATGGAAGAAAAACTTTTTGTTATAGCCATTGGAGGTACCGGTATGAGATGCCTGGAATCTTTTGTTCATTTATGTGCCATTGGCATGTTTGATAATAAAGAAATTGAAATTCTTACTTTAGATACCGACCAGGCAAACGGAAATATGGGAAGGACCTGGAATTTAATTAATACCTATAATCAAGTAAAATCAGAAAATGGTCGTCATAACGGTGGAACGCCAAATACGAATACCTTTTTTTCTTCTAAATTAAATATATTTAAATTTTACATTAATTATTCAAGTGCCCAGCGAAATACTTATAAGAATATTTCTAAACTGGGAGAAGGTGACGAACGTACTAATAGGCATAATCAAATGATTTCCGACTTGTTTCTTGATAAAGAAACTGTTCAGGAATTCAATCTGGATCACGGCTACAGGGCACAAACGCATTTAGGCTCCCATTTAATGTATCATGGCATTTTAGAGGCTGCAAGTAAAATAAAAAATGGGGATGATCTTGGAAAACCAGAAATAGATTTAAAAGAATTTTTAGCCAAACTTCAAAGTGCCGGAGAATCTGCCAGAGTTTTTGTATTCGGTTCCGTATTTGGTGGGACGGGTGCATCTTCCATACCAATTATCCCTGTTGCATTCAGAGAAGCTATTGGCATCATTGGAAATGACAATGAGAAATTTGATCCTAAAAAAATAAAATTTGGTTCAACATTATTAACTGAATATTTTTCATTTAATAAACCCAATCAAAACCAATTATCGGAAAAAAAGAATAGCGTCATTGCGGACTCCTCTTTTTTTCCAATTAATAGTCAGGCCGCCTTACAATTTTATCAAAATGATCCTACAGTTCAATCTGTTTATAACAAGATGTATCATATTGGTTGGCCCGTGGAGAGTAAATCATTATTAGAAGAAAAGGATAATAATACCATTACTGGAGGAAGTACTCAGAAAAATAATTGCCATATTTTAGAACTCATGTGCGCAGCAGCTGCATTTGAATTTTTTAATACGGCAAACTACGAGAAAACAGATAAGATTGAATATTTATTCCGTGCAATTAAATATGAAAATGGCATTTTTGAACTGACTAGTGCCGATTTTGTAGGGAGCGAAAAAGGTGATTTATTTTTAAATAAAATAGGTGCTTTTTTATCCTTTGCACATATCGTTCTTTCGAAGAATGGAGGAGGAAATGGTTCACTTGGAACAAAAGGATTTATCACCCAGCTAGATAAAAATAATATAAAAGATTATAATACTATAACAGATGACGAGACCAAGCAAATTGATGAATATTTAAAAATGTTTGCCTACTCTTTTTCTTCTGAAAATTTATTTGTGCCAGGTTGGATTTATCAAATAAGAAATTCCATTTTACCTGGCAATTTTCTATTTAACAAAGATGCTTTTAAGGATTCTCTTAAAGAGTTAAGGAATTTGGATGTAGGTAATTTATTTTTGGATAACAAACATAACTGGAAATCATCTTTAATAAAAAGTAGATATGATACCTTCATAACAAAACTAACAAAGGAAGGAAAGCCAGAATCAAATCAAAATGTGAATTCTACGAAAGAAAAATTTCTTGCCCATATTCATAACGGCATCATGATTTCACAAAATTTTATTAAAAAATAAAATTAAAGGACTATGACTAAACTTAAACCACTTGTTATAAAGGTTAATGAAAATAGTATTCCTAATGGAGATCCATATAAATGGAATAATATCAGTGAGCAAATAGAGTCATTTACCCGGGACATTATAACCCCTGACCTTAATATCTCAAATGATGGAAAAGCTAATGCAAATATTGCACCCATCGTTTCTGGTATGCCAACTATTTTTGCAAGAGCAAACCTGTTTAAACTTGCCATTGATCATCCAAAGGACTCAAATGGAACCTCCTCCGGTTTATTAGATTTCTATTCAACATTAGTTGACGAATGGAGAGGGCTGATTGCTTGTATTGCCCTTGATTATGCAAATATTGAGGTAGAACGAATTTATTTGACCTATTCAGACAATAAAAGGGTAAAGGATACGGGAAATATATATGAACCTAAAGGGGCTTTTGGTAATTTGTTGTTTGACAAAAAACCGCTTTGGTGTGAACAAAATCAAAATAATAACGAAGAGAATGAACCCTTTATAGACGTTATCACTTACAAAAAAAACGTTATAGGTGGTACATCGCCTGAATCTCTTTTATTTACGGCGGTTTCCTATAAATTGTCCGGAACTTCTTCGTTTTATTCAAGTTCAACGAATAGATTCAGAGATCCACTTCGATATGACATTTCCGATGATCAAGTATTACAACTTTATGGCTATTTGAATAACTTGGTTCCTAAAATCAATACATTTAAAGAGTATTTCAATAAGCTTAGTAAAAAAATTCAGCCCTCAACACAGAATATTACCACTAATCTTAAAGATTGGCTAAAAGAAATTGAAAAGCATGCTTATGCAAAAAACATCAATCTAGAAAATGCCAGTGCACCACCCATTGATAAGTTTCTACCTCCTTTTGATATTTTGTTTAACCATAAAATCCAATTATTTGGTTCCGAGGGTTTAATTTATGATTATAAACCTGATTATAATCATTTCGAGTTTGACCCTAAAGATCTCTTATTGTCTGAGTCCGCTGTTATTGCACAATTTTCCTTTAGTTCAGATGTGAAGAAAAACATTGACAAACAGCCTATTTGTTGTTTACAAGCTGAGTCGAAAGACGGACAGAACAAATTTTACTTTGCCATTCCTTTAAGTCCTTTGGGGTTAAATGTTTTTGGAAAAAATATTTCATCATTGGTTGGCGTTGAAGACCGGAATATTAACTCAAGGTTAAAAGCAGTTTTTGATCCTAATCTGACTAAAAATAACTTGATGGTTACGCTAAATCTAAAAACCATCGATGGCAAGGAAAAAAAGTTAGATAGAGTTTATACTACCCATTCGTCGAAAATAGAGGGTCAGGATATTCTTATTTGGCCAAACTTTATATCCAAACAATGGAATCGTTACTTCATGTATTCCGAACTCCCGCACGAGATGCCTTCCAGTAATGAACCGTTCAAGGCTACCCCATTTGTAGGTGATATGGATGACGAAAATTTTAAAATTCTAACGGATGAGAATGACCCTCATAAACCAGCTTTACTAGCTAAAGGCGGAAAGGTAATAAACTCAGAAACACTTAAGGATAAACTAAAAGTAAGTCTTCATATTAATTCGAATAATGCCATTGCTGATAACAAATATAAATATGAAATTTACGAAAGCAACCTTCCCTTCAAGGGCATAAAGTTAAATTATTCAGACAAGGAAAGTGGCTATATAATCATCCGATATTCTATAAATAACGATAATCTACCCATGGATTATCTAAATACCACTAAAGATTTAGGAAAAGCAAGAGTAGGCATTGATTTTGGAAGTACTAACACCTCCATATCGTATTATTCCGAAGTAACAAATGCCATTAAAGATGAGATTGTATTTAAAAACAGAAGAGTATCCCTTTTCGCAAATGACAATAAAAATAATAACGAAAAACCCGCAGTGGAGGATGAAATTTTCTTTTTTCAAAACAATGAAGTAAAATCGAATGCTTTAAAAAGCATGTTGACTATTCACGATGAAAAAAGAATTGTCACAAATTCAAGCGGTATTGATCTCACTTCCCTAATTGCTAAAGAGGTAAAAGGAGGCTTCCCCTGTTTTGAGAATAATTTACCTATTGAAAGAACAGAAAGTAACAGATACATACTTTCTTACCAGAGAGTGGGAAATGCTGAAATTGTTCATAATATGAAATGGGCAAATAACGAAAAAGAGAATAATTACAAAAATTCTTATTTAGGTTCTTTAATGTTACATCTTTATGCACAACTATTCCAGGAAGGTCACGAACCAACTTCCTTAAAATGGTCTTATCCATCTTCCATGAATCTTACTTTGGTAAATAAATATTCTGGAATCTGGGAATCACTTGAACGCGTAAATCCACTTTATCCTAAAAATAAATTAGATATTTATAAACCAAACAACAATCTAAATAATTTAAATTTAGATAGTGAAACATCAACAAAAAGCTTAAAATTTGATTTTGAAACGCTTAAAGATAATCAGTGTTTGTCGGAGGCGACGGCAGTAGCTAATTTTTTAGCTAATATCAATAAAATTTCAACGGGTGAACAATATCTTACAATCTCCTTTGATATTGGAGGCAGTACGACAGATATTGCTGCCCTTTGTCAAATGAAAGGGCCAGAGGGAAATAATCATATCGCCATGGTTAAACAAAATTCCATTCGTTTTGCGGCGCAAAGAGTTTCTGGAGCCACAAAAAATTCAAAAGGATTTAAAAATGTGCTTCTTGAAATTTGTGAAGAAAAAGGAATCAAAATTCAGGGACTAAACAACGGGCCTGATAAATATACCCCAGACACTGCTCCCTATTATTTTGAACAAATTGTTGATAGACTGGAGAATAAAGATTTTG
>CANMVX010000093.1 GCA_947501115.1 Haliscomenobacteraceae bacterium | reverse complement strand
CATTAATTTGTTCTCTCTTAAATCCTCAGGACTTTTTTTTTGTTACCATAACGATTAAATTTTTAGTTTTGTTAAGGTAACTGTTTTTTAGATAGGTAGCTACCGAAGGTTTCGTTCAACACGGGTTTTGCGTCAGGCGGGGTGACTTGCAAACTTGGAGTTTTCTGCTCCTATTCAAGTTCATTGCCGGTTGACAGTTTTGTGCTCCGAAACCCGCCCGAACACAAAGCCCGGAAACGTTAGCGGTCAGGCAAGAAAGACACACCGAAAAACAGAATAGGTCATGGACAAAGAAGCAATCAAAAAAGAGCTGATAGAAACACATAAATCTTACACAGACTACATAAGTAGTTTGTCTGAGGACAAGTTTGTAGAAAAGAAAAATAATGGGAAATGGTCTGCGGGACAACAACTTCAACATATTTTTTTGTCTGTAAGACCTGTAAATTTTGCCCTATTTCTTCCAAAATTTCTTTTGCGACTTTTCGGTAAACCAAAGGAAAAAAGAACTTACGAGGAGATAATTAAGACCTATCAAAACTCATTGAGAAATGGTGGAAAAGCAAGTGCTTTATATATTCCCAAAAGTGTTTCGATCAACCAAAAACAAAAATTAATTATTGACTTAACCAACCTGATAATGTCCTTGACTAAAAAGATAGATAAGTTAGACGAAGAAGATTTGGATAATTATATTCTGCCACACCCACTTATTGGGAAAACTACAATTCGTGAGATGCTTTATTTTACAATTTATCATGTTCAACATCATCATAAAGCGATTGTAGACAACTCAAACTAAGTAACTATGGAAAATATTTACAGAATAGCACTTTTCTTAGCAGGTATGATTAACTTACTGCCTGCCTTTTTAGCATTTATACCTGACAGGATTTCAAAATCTTACGGAATTGAATTGCCAAATGAAAATTATGAGCTACTTCTTAGGCATAGGGCAATCCTTTTTGGAATAATTGGCGGACTTATGATATACTCCGCAATAGCTAAAAAGTATTATACGATTGCAACGACTGTTGGACTAATTAGTATGGTATCATTTATTCTACTCTATTTTCTAATTGGAAAAGATATTAATTCAGAACTTAAAAAGATTATGATAGTTGACATCGTTGCAACTGGTATTCTTTGCTTGGGAGTATTATTATTTAAACTTAGACCATAAGGTTTACAATATGAAAATCACAACCTCAAAAAATGCCCGAACCGCGGACAAGTTGACAGTTGAAAAGTTATTATAACTAGTCAAGAATAGGTTTGGCATCCAATGATTGATATGAGTGGTATTAATCCATACCTTAACAGAGAAGAAATGGGTAACTCAACTAATACAGCGTTTTATCCAATCGTAAACTAACGAAAAGGGGGAATCCCACTCCAATCCTTGAATCAATTTAATGGATTGAAAACCATTTATTTGAAAATCAGAGCTGCATCTAGGTACATTTTTTCCCTAGTAAGTTTTAAAAAAGATGCAGCTGATAAAAATCCTTGTTTAAACGAAAATGGAGGGGATAAAAACAAAAAAAAGAGGCTGTCTAAAAAGTCTGGCTGGAATAAAAAAAATCCCTGATACAAAAGTGTCGGGGATTTTTGTTTGTTCCTTGAAGATTATTATCTTAGGGTGCAACAAAAACAATATGGGAAATATACAATTCAAACAACTTCCATTATCCGCTCCGAGCTTATTTCCAGAAGATATTTTTAAAAAAATATCCGTTAATCATCCCGTTCGATGAGTCAGTGAAGTGGTTGATCAGCTAAATATAGATGCTGTTATTAAGCAATACAAAGGAGGAGGCACTACAAGTTATCATCCCCGGATGATGATAAAAATATTGTTTTATGCCTATTCAAACAATATATATTCTTGCCGTAAAATAGAAAAAGCATTACATGAAAATATCCACTTTATGTGGTAACAGTTTGAGTTCTTAATGATTCTAAAACAGTGCGCAGAAAGTGCACAGAAAAGTGCGCAGTTTTTTCAGTTTTGACAGCGTTTATTTCAACATATATTCATTTTGATCAATGCTAAAGTGGGTGAAAATCAAAAAGTTGAAAGATTTGCTATAAACAGGATTTTGAAAAGGCTGCACGCCCCACACCACAGTTAGAGCCTGATAATCAAAAACATTGTTGATTATCAGGCTTTTTTAGTTCAAGGGAGATGCATGAATAAGCATAAAAATGCATGCTTCCGGCGATAAGTCGATAATCGACAGGGTATATCCTCCGTTGAATTGATCTTAAGCAATGATAAAGCCATGTTCAAGTCATATAGTAATTTGGTGCCCGGCACCAACAATCTCAATTGCTTTGATCTTTTACTTACAGCTACCAACAACCCTGCGTTGCTAAATGAAAAATTTCAGACATTGACATGTGCAGTGCCAGATAATGTTTATGATGCGGATGTAGTGATAGATTTCTATTGACTCTTGACCAGATATTTCATACCGCTTCAAAAACTATTTTAGGATTCGAATAGTTCCATGTCCATTTTCCAGTTTTCTATCTTGCAAAAGGTGATTATATACTTTTCCCCCATTGAAATCCAGAATTTGTGATACACCAATACCGTTGGCTTCGCCCCAGGAAATAAATATTTTATTATCACCAACGGATTCCATAAAATAAGTTTCTTTTTCTTGGGTACCTTTTTCATCACCCGTCATTGCCTCCCAGTGCATGGTTGAATCGGTATCGATTGTTACTTTATAAATAGATTCACCATATGTATACTCAATTGTTTTTCCAATGAGATCTTTGGGTAAAACATTTTTGAATTCGCCATTCTTCGGGTTGTTACAAGCAAGAAAAATGGCAGCGACAAAAAAGAAATATTTCGTGTGGTCAAATTTTATGCAGATTCATCTTCATCAAATCCTGTAATAGCGGTGGCCTCTTTTCCGAAAATAGCCCTTGCGCGATAGGTTTGCCCGATCGGAACAACATACCAATAGTCAATGAAAATCGTACAACAACAATAATACAATTTTCTTGTTATTCAAGCATGCTGACAGTTGCAGATGCCGACCGGGTCATAGAAATGGCGTGGGAAGATCGAACCCCGTTTGAAGCCATTGAAATGCAGTTTGGACTTTCAGAGGCCCAGGTTATTGAGCTCATGCGAAAAAGCCTCAAACGCAAAAGCTTTCAGCTCTGGAGAGAACGGGTGAACAGTGGAATAAGTCAGAAACATCTGAGGAAACGAAATCTAGAAATCGACCGGTTTAAATGCACGCGCCAGCGACAGATCAGCCTGAATAAAATCAGTAAGCGCTAAAGATCCACAGCTATCTCAATTTTCAATATTTTCTATCCAGGAACTACATCGTTTTTTTGAACACAACCCGTTGTAAATTAAGAACACTATAATTGGTCACCTCTTTCCTGTTCTCAATTTTCTTTCCTGATCCTACTTCAAAAATCAACCGGTCACCTTGTAGTTCGTAGGTGGAGGTTAACATCACATCATGAGTTTCAAAAACAGAATATAGCTTGTTGTTGAAATAATAATTCCATAATTCAACACCATCTCCTTCATCCGTGATATACGTTTGGGCAACTGTATCTTTTAAAACCAACGTATAGTTTTTTTCCATTGGGTAGGTTTTCGACAGGTAGTTTGTTTTCCATACCCAAGTACCTGGGACAGAGGCCTTTTGTACGACTAATTCAACCTGGACACTGTCCTTGATTTTCCCTTTTCCATAGATGTACATCATTCCTCCCCACTTGCTTATGCATTTATCAGCAAAATATTCCTGTGCATTCAGGTTAGTGTAAATGGAACTGAGAAAAATGCATACGGCAGTGGATACAATTTTTTGGATGTGTTTATAGTTTTTAAAGTTCATTGGCCATGTAATGTAGAGTATTCAAATATATTAAATAAGTGTCCAGCTTTACTTTTAATAAAGACATACTGCTGGACCAGCCGCTAGTTTAATGATTTTCATTCTTCAGATATAGAGTAATTTTTTTTCATGGAGATATTAACAAGTTTATCTAACTTTGAAAAAACTTTGTATGAAGCGCAGGAAGTTTATTCAAAGTGGGGCAGTTCTGGCAGCCGCCATTCCTATAGGGAAATTGCAGGCACAGGTGAACGAGCAATTGCAGTCTTTCAGTACACATAACAAGATGTATGATGTGATTGTACTGGGTGTGGGCAGCATGGGATCGGCTGCATGCTATTACCTGGCCAAACGAGGTTATAAGGTTTTGGGTCTGGAGCAGTTCGATATCCCGCATGAGCTTGGCTCGCATACAGGCCAAAGCCGGATCATTCGAAAAGCCTATTTTGAACACCCTGACTATGTGCCGCTCCTGGAACGGGCTTATCAGAACTGGAAGTCGCTGGAGGAAGAAACAGGCGAAAAACTATATTTCAAAACAGGTTTGCTTTATTTCGGAAAAGCTGATCATGCATTGATCAAGGGTTTACGCTTGTCAGCATCACAGTATTCCATTCGTGTAGATGAGATGACTGCACAACAACAGATCAGGCAATTTCCCCAATTCAATATACCTTCTGACTACGAACGCTTAATTGAACCTGATGCAGGCTTCGTTACGCCTGAGCGATCGGTTTTACTCTACACTCAACAAGCATTGCGGTCTGGTGCCGTCATTCAGACCCAAGAGAAGACTATTGAATGGAGAAAAACGGGCAGCGCCATCCTTGTAAAGACAACCAAAGGGGTCTACCAGTGCAAAAAACTTATCATCACCGCCGGACCATGGGCAGGCAAAATGGTACCCGACCTGGCCAGGAATTTGAAAGTAACACGCCAGGTGATTGCATGGGTGAAACCCAAGACGTGGACAAAATTCGAATGGGGTAATTTCCCATGCTGGACCATTGCCGATCCTGAAAAGACGGGAATATTCTACGGCTTCCCCATTTTGCCTGTCGGGCAATTTGGTGGTCCAATCGGTCTTAAACTTGCGCATCATATTCATGGTACAGCATCAGATCCGGATACGATAAACCGTAACCTCACTAAGTCCGATGAAGATAATTTGACTTATGCACTGAACAAGTTCATACCTGACGGATATGAATCAACTCATGTAATGAAGACTTGCATGTACACCAACACCCCTGATGAAAATTTCATTCTGGATTTTATTCCCGGTTATGAAGATGTTGTTGTTGCTGCCGGTTTTAGCGGCCACGGATTTAAGTTTGCCAGTGTGGTAGGTGAAATTATGGCAGACCTCGCCATGAATGGTCATACGCAGCAGCCGATCGGATTTCTTAACGCCAAACGATTCAGCTGAGATGAAAAAGGTAAAGAATTCTGCGGCGTTTTTTATCAATAGCATACTACTCATGGTTCTTATTGGCTGTTCACCAAATAAGGCTTCACCTTCACCTGATGAAATACAAATTCGAAACATTCGTCATCTTTCTAACGAGGCCATAGCTATGCATGACAGCTTAACCATTGGTAATTACTGGACTGAAGATTTTCAGGTGTTATCATCGCGCAATATAAATATTGTTAGCCGCGAAGCCAACCGACAGGTTTTCATCCGCGAGTTCAACACGAGAAAAAATGTAGTCTATGCCAGAACGCCCGGGCAGATAGACATTTTTCTTGATTGGAATATGGCTGCTGAAACCGGTATATGGACCGGGCAATGGCAGGAGCCGGACGGTACGGTAAAAATATCTGGAACCTACTACGCCAAGTGGCATAAGATGAATGGCGGCTGGAAGATCCGGGCAGAGATTTTCACGCCTCTATCTTGTTCCGGCAGCGTTTATTGCAATCAACTACCCAAACTCTATTGATATGAAAGGGATCATCTTTTATGTAACGGCAAGTTTCATTTTATGGCTTTCAGCGTGTACTGGTAAAAGAGAGATGACACTCTCGCCTGATGGGTGGGGCGAAGCTGAATTAGCAAAATATCTGGCCATGGATGCGCGTCCTTTTCCCAATAACCCGCCGGCAATAGGCGAAAAAGGTGCGGTTTCAACAGCTTTTCACACAGCAGCATCACGTGCAGGATTGGAAGCGCTTAAGAATGGCGGCTCTTCGGTTGATGCGGCATTGACTGCAGCTATGACACAAATCACGCTGAATGCCGGTGCGGTCACCAGCTTTTTTGGCATCCTCAATATGGTACACTATGATGCAGCTACGGGAAAAATAGTGACCATGGATGCCTCCTGGAACACAGTAAAAAACGAAACCGACCCGATGACCATTCCAGGTGGGTTCCCCTCTGATGCAGTAGGGCCATATCCCTCTCGTGAGGTAAGCGGAAGAACAGCACTGGTGGGCGGATTTATGCGTGGCGTAGAGGCCGCTCACAAGCGCTTTGGCAAGCTGCCTTTCAAGAACTTGTTTGAGCCAAGCATCTATCTTGCCCGTAATGGGTTTACCCTCAATGAACGTACTGCGGATTTCTTTAAACGAAGAGATGCCCAGTTGCGCAGGCTTTCAGAAACGAAGGCAACACTGGTAAAGCCTGATGGAACCGGCTACACAACTGGCGATGTATTTAAGCAACCCGCGCTGGCAGCTACCTTGGATAGCATTGCTACCCGTGGTGTGGATTACATGTATAAGGGGCCATGGGCAAGGAAAGTTGTTGCTGCTGTTCAAAACGATGGAGGCAAAATGACACTCGATGATCTGGCCAATTACGAGGTGATTTGGAGTGAGCCATTGCGGGAAAGATATGGGGCCTATGAACTGGCTGTTTTGGGGCCTCCCGTGAATGGAAGTGTGAATCTGATTGAAGCCCTAAACCTTGCAGAAGTTTCTGGACTTTTCAACAAGGCTCATTGGTCAAAAAATGCGCAATCATTCCGTATGATGTCAGACATAACAAATATGTTTATGCTTTCGTCCATTCCTCCCGCCACCCGAAAAACGATCTATTCTGATTTGGATCTCTCTGATTCATCGCGGTTGCGAAAGGAGACAGCCGTTAAATTATGGGATCGTATGGAAAAAGGGGTAAAACTTGTACAATATGCAAATGTAGGTCCAAAGCACTCGGACGTAGTGGTGGCTATTGATCAGTGGGGCAATATGACGGCTATCACGCATACCATTAATACACTCACCTGGGGTAATGAGGCTATCATGGTCGATGGGGTATCGATTAGCGATGCTGCCTGGTACCAACAAGCGGAGATCAAACAAGCAGGCCCAGGCAATCGCATGCCCTCCCCAATCGAGCTTGGAATTATCTTGAAAAATGGTAAACCGGTCATTCCTTTTGCTTCCATGTCCATGGGCCTTCATCAGCAAACGGTGCAGTCGCTGATCAATATCATGGCGCACAATATGGATGTAGAAGAAGCGGTTAATGCACCTTGTCTGTTATGGCCTTATATAGATGCCACGGTGCCAGAGGCGCTCAAGTTTACCGTTCGGGTAATGGAAGGAGCGTTTCCTGATAGTGTGATTCAAGCCACAGGCTTACCTGTAAAGCAAATCCCTGCAAAGGAGAGACGCTATACACAAGGTTTATGGGTGGGCATCTATCGTGATCCTCTGACCGGTACATTGAAAGCGGTGTCTCCTCCTTATGCTACGGGCACAGCTTTTGCCTATTAAATAAGCAGAGCCAAATTCAGCATAAGAAATTGATATAGTATAAAGGACTGAATAATACAATAACCCCCTTTCTAATGAAATACCTTATTATAATCATCACACTTTTTTTATTTGCCTGCAAAGAACAGCAAAAAGGGCTGAGCGATAAGGCAAAATTAGACAGACTTGTGCAGGAATATTGGATTCGTGAGCTGCGAACCGGCAGGTCCGTCAAGGTGACTGCGGGGAAGTCACCATTACCCGAAAAACTGTATGCAGGTACTCGCGATGAATTCAAGGATGACTCTGTTTTCTTCTCCGGCCTGTTGCAGCAACTGAATAACATCCAAACCTCTGCATTATCACCATCATCTCTGGTAGATTACGATCTGCTTCGCTGGGTCGCAGAAATGCGCCTGGAGGCAACACGTTATTATCCTGTCACATTTCCCTATGTAACACCCTATGCCAGCAATCTCTCCAATGTTGACCTGATTTTCAAACAAGCCACATTCGATACAAAAGAGAACGTAGAACAGTATTTGAAGCTACTCGATCAATACAACGAAGTTCAAAAAAGCAACCTTGCGAAAATGCGGAGTATGCAAGAAAGTGGTATTCGGTTGGCCAGGCCCGAGATAGAGTTAACCCTTGGATTGGTAAAAACATTTCAGGTTAAGCCAACTGAACATGGATACTTTCCGAAAACCGGTCGTTTACAAAAACTGGATTCAAATGTTCAAAAGGATTTCCAGGAAAGGGCCGCCCGAATACTGTCACAAAAGATCATTCCTTACCATGATTCACTGGCAGTGTTTTTGGGCGGTACGTATCGAGATAAGGCATCGGATACCGTAGGACTCGGACAATACCCTGGAGGCAAAGAATACTACCGCTACCTGGTGAAGTGGCATACCACTACCGACCTGACGCCCGAAGCCATTCATGAGATCGGTAAAAAGCAAGTAGCTGAAATTTACAGAAAGCTGGACAGCATTCGTGCGGCTACCCATTTTAAGGGTGATATGAAGTTGTTCTACAAGTTTCTTCAAAAGGACAAACGCTTTCTTGCCACCACACCAGATGAAGTAGGTGAGCGATTAAAGAAGCCATTGCGCAGAATGGACACGGCAATTTATCGCCTGATTTCACTAAAGCCAAAAGCTGGTTATGATGTTCGTCGATTGCCGCGCGCGCTTTAGCCCGCCATGACATTTGGCAATTACCTGCCTCCTTCCGGAGACGAGAAGCTGGGTATTTATTATTATAATGGCTCAAAACTGGATCAACGTCCGTTAACTTCTGCTGCCAGTTTGGCTTTTCACGAAATAACACCCGGACACCATTGGCAGTTGAGTTTGCAAAATGAGAATGCAGAACTATCTGAATTCAGACAGAATAACTTTGTGACTGCATTCGGAGAGGGATGGGGTGATTATGCCTCCTACCTTGGTATCGAGTTGGGTTTATATGATGATCCTTACGACTATTGCGGTCGCTTGCTTATGGACATGTTCATTTCAGTAAGACTTGTGGTGGATGTTGGCATGAACTATTTAGGTTGGAGCCGCGAACAGGCCATAGACTTCATGCGTGCACATGTCATTGAATCAGAAGAACAGATCAACACGGAAACCATTCGCTACAGTTGTGATATTCCTGCGCAGGCCCTGGGGTATAAGATCGGAAGTTTAAAATTGATTTCGCTGCGTCAAAAATATCGGCAGTTACTTGGCAAGAATTTCAGTGATGTAGCATTTCACGATGCGATTTTGCGAATGGGCAATTTGCCATTGACTGTATTGGAGAAGAATCTGGACCGGGCGTTCGGAATTAAATAGTTGAATCAATTATTGTAGTCGAGTTTTATCCAGTCATACTGGTCGCGTCGAAGGGTTTCCAGGTCTTGTTATAGCCTGTTACAGAACGCAACAGCGTGGAACTTATCTTATGCAAACATGTCAATTTCTTTTGGTGATGGAGCTTTTATATACTCCGTGGTTGGTGATACAAAAAGATCCATGTATTTGAAAGATAAGATTACTGGCACAAAATATTTTATGACTTCATCTACCATAAGTGAATCACCTGAAAAAGCAACTACATTAGATTTAGGTGAGACTGTCTTTTTTAAAATGTATTTTCCAAGATTAAATAATGTCACAGATATAGAAATAGGTGAAGGAATGAACGGCGGTAATTGGTCATTTAATAATATTCAAATTCCGAATAAGCAACAATTCACTGTAGAGGCAATAGAAAAGTTTAGTATAGAAAAACATGAAGAGCTTTTCTCTCATTTACATAATGAATATTATGAAGAGGCATTAAAAGAGTTAAAAAAAATTACCAAAAAAGGGAAAATTGATTTTAGAGCCCGTGTTGCTGCGGCTGTTATTGATTATTCATTAAATAATATCGATAGTGCAATTGCAAATTTAACCCACATTGCGCGTCAACCAGAGGGAAAGCGTGCATACACAATGCTGTCGGGCTTTCGGAGTTTCTGTTTGTGTACTACAGATTTTATTTTGGTGAAGGGTCGTTGCTTGATGCCAAGGGTGTCAAACAACTGCTTTAACTTCTGTTCTGGGAGGGAACATTTCTTTACGGATATTTCCTGCTCAGCCTTGT
>CANMVX010000092.1 GCA_947501115.1 Haliscomenobacteraceae bacterium | reverse complement strand
TTATAAGCATAATCGGATACAAAGGGATAATTTTTCAGCACTTCATACATATTGCGATATTGCTCAGTAACTATAATTTCTGCCGACGACTGTGGAAATTTTTCAAGGACAAGATCTACCGTGCTTTTTATATAATTTTCCATGTCAATGAGACCGGAAAGATTAAAATCTCTGACAATTAAATGAAGAGAAGTTGATTCCGTTTTCCCAACAATATTTACAGGGTGAATAAACCCTTGTTTATCTTTAGTCCTTTCAGGGCTAAGCTTATCCTTAGGCAAAAGATCTAAAAAAAGACCTGCCATTTTAATGCTATTTTCCAATTTACCGTAGGCAAATCCAGGATGAGCGGAAACCCCTTTAAAAATAATCTCCACGCCATCGGCTGAAAAAGTTTCATCTTCCATGGAACCCAGACGTTCACCATCGATGGTATAGGCAAAATCGGCGCCCAGTTTTTCAAGATTCACAAAATTTACGCCTTTTCCAATTTCCTCATCGGGTGTAAATAAAATTTTAATTGTCCCATGGGGAATTTCAGGATTAGCCACCAGGATGTTCATTGCATTCATAATAGCAGCCACACCCGCTTTATTATCGGCACCCAACAAGGTCAGACCACTGGCTGTGATGATATCATTACCAATTTGTTCTAAAAGATCCGGATGATTTTCAGGTGAAATTGACAAGTGAGGATTATCGGGAAAACGAATAATACCTCCATCATAATTTGAATGAATGACAGGAACGACATTTTCGCCGGGCGCGTCGGGAGAGGTATCCACATGGGAACAAAAACAAATAACGGGTACTAATTTATCAACATTAGAGGGCAAAGTAGCGTAAACATAACCATATTCGTCTAAATGAGCATCCGACAATCCCATTTCTATAAGTTCTGTAACCAAGAGAGCGCTTAGGTCTTTTTGGCAAAATGTAGAGGGAAAGGTGGAAGAAAAGGGATCCGACTGCGTATTAATTTTCACATACCGAAAGAAACGGGAAACGACATCATGATTAAAAGAGGCAGGAATCATACTAATTACTTTTGACAAATATATAAATAAAAAAGCCCGCATCAAAATCTGAGCGGGCTTTCAAAGAATCTTAAACATTTAAAACTATAGGGCAGATTTAACAGTCTTGATAATGACAGCTGCTACTTTATAGGGATCTGCCGCAGAATTCGGACGACGATCTTCAAGATAGCCCTTCCAACCCTTTTCTACGGTAACAACTGGGATTCTGATAGAAGCACCCCTGTCAGAAACACCATAACTAAAATCGTTGATAGAAGCGGTTTCATGTTTACCTGTTAATCTAAGGTGATTATCGGGACCATAAACATCAATATGTTCTTTAACATTGGCACCGAAAGCATCCATTATTTTAATATACGTTTTTTCATCTCCGCAGGTACGAAGGGTCGTATTTGAAAAATTGGCGTGCATACCAGAGCCATTCCAATCGGTGTCACCCAAAGGCTTACAATGCCAATTGATGGTAACACCATGAGCTTCTGCTGTTCTTTCCAATAAATAACGAGCTACCCAAATTTGGTCACCTGCCTCTTTTGCACCTTTTGCAAAAATTTGAAATTCCCACTGACCAGCAGCAACTTCAGCATTAATACCTTCTACATTTAGGCCTGCATCCAGGCAAATATCCAGGTGTTCTTCTACTACCTCTCTACCGAAAGCATTTTTTGCTCCGACAGAACAATAGTAAGGACCTTGAGGAGCAGGGTATCCATTCGCCGGGAAGCCAAGGGGCATATTCGTTTCCGGATCGTATAGGAAATACTCTTGTTCAAAGCCAAACCAAAAATCATTATCATCATCATTGATTAAAGCGCGACCATTTGATGGATGCGGCTTACCGTCAGCGGTTAGCACTTCCGTCATAACCAAAAATGCGTTATGTCTGGCAGGATCAGGATATACTGCAACCGGCTTTAACAAACAATCTGATGAATTTCCTGGAGCTTGTTCCGTAGAACTTCCATCGAAGGACCACATCGGACAATCTTCAAGATTACCTGAAAAATTATCCACAATTTTTGTCTTACTACGAAGACTCTGCATGGGCTTGTACCCATCTAACCAAATGTACTCAAGTTTCGACTTTGTCATTTCTATAAATTTTAATGAATTAATTCCAAATTAAAAAGTATAAACAACTGCCATAAGAAGACCGGAAGTAGATTTTAAGCTTTTAGCTTCTAAGCTGGTAAAAGTATCAGATTTGATACCGGAATCAATTCGAAACTCGGGAATTAAGGTTAGGTTACCAATATGAAAATTTCCTGAAACGGTGAATGCCGTTATAGCGTTATCTTCCACTCCTGTGATTAAGCCGTAATTGTCAAAGATTCTTTCACCTCTTAGTCCAAGGGTGAAACCATCACTCAACATGAATTTACTGTAAAGAGCCAGACCACTCCAGGATGAAGCATCACCGGCAGTTGGTTTCACAGACTTTTTAGTTCCATTAAATCCAAGACCTACTTTATCAGAGAGAGCGTACGTAGCTGTCAAATCAAATTGGTTGGTAAACTCCTCAGGATCAGTTTCGAACGCATCTGTTGACTTACCCCCAATATAATTTAAATAGGTACTTAATTTTCCAGAAACATAGGATAACTGAACACCGATGTGTTTTCCAGACACCACATCAATTTTAGTATCTGTATCATTGAAAACACCTAACATCAAACCAAACTTATCTGATAAAGCATAATTAGCTTTAACCCCTGTGTGAAAGAAAGGCCCATTACTAAACATATAGGAAACGGTATAATTGATATTACTTTTAGAATCAATTAGTTCATAACCTACGTGGGTACTGAAATTACCCATAGTAAAAGTCAATGCATCAGTAGGAGAATAAGTTACATAAAGTTGTTTGATGTAAGAAAGCGCAGTTCCGGAATAACCATTAGCCATTTCAGCTCTAGGACCGATAGCGAGATCAGCAACAAAGCCAACTTTCCCTGTTTTTGAGAGGACAATATTTGCCATACCCAGAGAAAAAGATTTATTTTCAGGGGTAAAACTTGTTGGGAAAGGAGCATTATTAAAACTACTTAAATAGTAACCATCTAAATAACCCGATATTTCAAATGGAGCTTCCGAAGCTTTTTCTTCTTCTTTCGCTTCTTCAGGAGCAGCCGTTGCTGTTCCCTGTGACATTGCGTTGTTTACAAAAATAACTGCAAATAATAGGCATATAGTGATACCCCTAAATAAGTTGAACTTACTCATAGTGAATAATTTAATTAATGGATTAAAATAGAATTGATTGTTAAAATCGGCTTCCCTAAATCCATACATTAAATTCCACTAATGAATTATAGAAGGAATCTATGTATATTTGCTTTGCTTAATTAAGGAAAATGGGAAGCCGTTTTTCTGTCTTCGACACCTGGTTTGCCGACCAGGTGTCTTTATTTAGTTTTACATTTTAAAGCCAGCCATCTGTTCTGCAGGTGAATCTGCATAAGCAGACATTTCGTGCTCACAAACGTCAAGACCTTTAATTTCTTCTTCTTCAGAAACTCTGATACCTGTAGTTAATTTAAGTACGTACATAATGATAAATGCGGCTACAAAGGAAAATACACCCACGGATGCAACACCCATGAACTGGATACCTAATTGACCCAAACCACCTTTTACACCAAAAATACCTACCGCTAAAGTACCCCAAACGCCACATACCATGTGCACAGAAGTAGCACCAACGGGATCATCAATTTTGATTTTATCGAAAAATACTACTGAAAATGGAATAATGATACCAGCAATTCCACCGATAACAATCGCATCCGTTGGAGACATTTGATCTGCTCCAGCCGTAATGGCAACAAGACCACCCAAAATACCATTTAAAACCATTGACAAATCATAAGATTTAAATAAAAAGTAGGAAGTAAAAAGAGCTGTTACTGCACCTGCCGCTGCAGCCAAACTAGTAGTTACAAAAACCAGGGAAACAGCCATTGGATTGGCAGAAAGCACGGAACCACCATTGAAACCAAACCAACCGAACCACAACAAAAATACACCGATGGTAGCCAAAGGCATACTATGACCAGGAATCGGCCTGATTCCATGAGCAGTATATTTTCCTCTTCTTGGTCCTAAAATTAATATAGCTGCTAAGGCTGCAAAGCCACCAGCTGCATGAACCAAGGTTGACCCTGCGAAATCATAAAATCCTGCTTCTTTTAACCAGCCACCACCCCACTGCCAAAATCCCGTAATAGGATAGCAAAATGCGACAAAAACAACAGAGAAAATCAAAAATGGCATTAATTTAATTCTTTCAGCTACAGCACCAGAAACAATAGTTGCACAAGTAGCGGCGAACATTCCCTGAAAAATAAAATCTGTCCAATAGGTATAATTACCTCCGGCATAATCTATCGGATTACCTTCTGGCACTGAAAGACCAAAACCACTGAATCCAAAAAATCCACCGGCATAATCAGCTCCGGGATACATAAGATTGAAACCGATTACAGTATAGGTTAATAAACCGATACATACAATCATGGTATTTTTAAATAAAATGTTAACCACATTTTTCTTTTGCACCAGACCTGCTTCCAAGGTAGCAAAACCTAAGTGCATGGAAAAGACCAAAATGGTTGAAATCATCATCCATAAATTATTGGTCATAAAAATAGATTCGTTCATAATATTACTTGACTTAATTAAGGAAATAAATTGTACATCGGGATCGGCTAAACAGCTTCAGACCCTTTCTCGCCGGTGCGTATTCTAACTACCTCTTGTACATCATAAACAATGATTTTACCGTCACCAACTTCTCCCGTTTTACCAGAAGAAATGATGGCATCGACCACAGCATCGACCATATCATCGGTAGTTAAAATATCGATTTGTAAACGGGCTATATAATCAGCATCGTAAACACTGCCTCTATAAACCATTTTCTCACCCTTTTGAAGTCCAAATCCTTTTACGTCCTGTAACGTAAAAAAATTGATGCCGATGAGAGCCAGTGCATCTCTGATTTTATCAAACCTCGAAAGGCGAATGATAGCTTCAATTTTTTTCATAATAAATCATTTTAGTCCAATGAATAAATTTAAAACCCCATTTTCCGTAAAAATAATTGCCGACTTTATTATCTTTAAGTGTAAGAATGGATGTTTTTTTATTACGATGGTAAATTTAAGTTTGTATTAAAATACACCCTATTCAATGTTCTGCTATATTTGTTATATTCAAACTTACTATTTTAATTTATAATATTGTTAATCAATATTTTGTGATAAATAAAATGTTATGTCCAATCAATTATCTGACCCGCTATTTACCTTAATAAAATCTTTAAATAAAGCGGAAAAGCGAAATTTCTCCATTTATGTAGGCAGATTGAGCCAAGGACCTGAAACAAAGTTTCTCGCTTTATTTCAAATGATGGAAAAGCAAAAGAAGTATGACGAGGGAGAAATTAAAAAGAAACTTCCTATTGAGAATATGACACAATTTGCCAATCTAAAAAGGCATCTTTTCACCCAAATATTAATCAGTCTGCGGCTTATACATACAGGTAAGCATATAGATTTACAAATAAGGGAGCAGTTGGATTTTGCCAGAATTTTATATGCACGAGGTATGTATATGCAAAGTTTACATTTGCTCGAAAAAATAAAAAGTACGGCTGTTGCCAATCATCAGGATGTATTGCATTTAGAGATACTGGAATTTCAAAAACTCATTGAAACAAGGCATATTACACGTAGTAGGCAGGTTTTAAACAAAATGGAAACCTTATTGGAGGAAACGGCACGACGAAGTTCCATTACTTACTCGACCAGCAGGCTTTCAAATTTAACCATACAAATACATGGTTGGTATATTGAAAAAGGGCATGCCATTAATGAAGAAACACAAGAGGAGGTAAAAACATATTTTTATGAACAACTCCCCAAAGAGATGAATGCCTGGCAACTCACATTTTTTGAAAAAATAAATTTATATCAAGCGTTTTCCTGGTACCATTATATATTGCTCGATCTCCCCTCTGCGATCAATCAAACCAGGCTTTGGGTAAATTTATTCCAGGCAAATCCTAATATTCAAAGGCAAGACCCCGATTTATATTTAAGAGGCCTTTATTATCTACTCACCTTTTTATTTTTACAAAAAGATTTGGATGAATACAGTATTTACCATAGGGAATTGAATCAATTTATTGAAAACAATGAAATAAATTTCACCTTTTCCTCTAATTTGCTGGCATTCCAATACAGTTATCTTGCCGTTTTAAATCTGTGCTTTTTAAATAAGAAATATGAGGATGCAAAAAAATGGTTAGAGATTAAGAAAGAAGATTTAACCAGATTTTCGACTTATATGGATACTCACAGAGTCTTATTATTTCATTACAAAGCGGCCTATATCAATTTTGTTTGTGGGGATCATTCCAAGACCTTAGACGAATTAAACTTAATAATTCACCAGCAGCATAAATTTTTAAGAACTGACTTACACTTCAATGCTCGGTTTTTACACTTACTTTGCCATTATGAACTTGGAAATTATGACTTTTCAAGTTCACTGTTATTATCTATTCAAAGGACCTTTGCCTCTTCAAATGAGATAACGCCCATCCAACGCTTAATGTTAAAATTTGTTAAAACACTTATTAACAGTCCATTAAGTGAAAAATTAGGCCTACTTATAAAAATGAAAAAGGAGATGAACACCTTTGAAAAAGATATTAAAGAATTGAGGAGTGTAGCTTATCTGAATTTCCCGATCTGGCTGGAAAGCAGGATTATCGGATGCTCAATGAAAGACATATTGGATTGATTTAGGACAAAATACCCTTTTCTGAAACGACCTTCCTGATGATGAAAACCATGATCATGAAGATGTATATTATTTTATTATTTGTAATTTTTTCCTTTTTATCTCTTAGTACCCACGCACAGGTTACTGAACAACAAAAAGAAATATTTAAGCTGGAAGATGTGATTTCAACCTATTCCGATCAGGATGTTGATGTGGAAGATCAGTTAGAGCGCCTTTCAATTCAAAAAAAAGACAGTTCAAGAACGACATATTCTATTAACAAAATAAGTGAATCCGAGTTGAATCAATTAGGACTGCTAAGTAAGGAGCAAATAAAATCCTTCTTGGTATATCGAGATCAGATAGGCAGTTTCGTTAACCTCTACGGCATCCAAGCGGTCCCATTGTGGGATTCTTTAACCATATCCACCTTGATTCCCTTTATCGTTCTAAACAACAATACCTTATCGCTTCCAACAAAGAATGAAACCTGGATTTTGAGGGACAGATGGCAATCAACCATCAGAACGAGTCCCTTTAATGTAAAAAAACAAGATGATTGGCAAGGGGACAATCAATATTTAGGTATAAATATTAGGTATTCACCCTTTGACAGATTAAAAATAGGTATTTCTGTGGAAAAAGATCCAGGTGAAACCTTATTTAAAAATGGAAAACCTGATTATCTGTCCTTTTTTCTGACTTTTCAGAGTAAAATAAAGAATGGTCCCATCCTTTTCCTTGGAGATTATAAAACATCATGGGGTCAGGGGCTACTTAATGCCTCCTACGGAGCGTTTAAAAGCATACAGACTACTGATATTTCGAGAAATCCGATGCAGATAAGTGCACATAAATCATTTGCAGAAAATGGATTTTACAGAGGACTCATTGTCAAATACCCATTGAAGAATAATATTACCTGGATACCCATGATTTCATTTAACCGACGAGATGCCAGTTTTAAGAAGGATACCATTTTATCTATATCACAGCTCCTTTTAAGCGGATATCATAGAACGGGTAATGAGCGAAATAGTCAGGAGATTGCAAAAATATTTCATATTGGGAGCAGAATTCAATGGCAGCAGGAAACAATGACCTTAGGATTAAATGCCATGTATCAAAAAATGAATCCTGGGCAGGGAAAACCAGAGGATTTATACAATCAATTTTACTTCTCGGGAAAAAATTATGGTGGATTAAGCATCGATTATCATTATACTTTATCTACCTGGCATATTAGTGGAGAGGTAGCGTATTCAAAATCCACCGCCTATATAGTACAACTTCAAAATAGCTTAGATAAGAAACTGGATATTGCTTTATTGTATCGGAATTATCCAAAAACTTATCAGGGAATATTGAGCCAGGCCTGGGGAGAAAATAGTGTGAATAGAAACGAACGGGGTATTTATGTCGGGCTAATTTATCAGATCCATCAGCTTTGGAAAATCTCCATTTTCAATGACTTTTATGTACATCCATGGGTAAGATATCAAATAAATAGTCCAACGAGAGGGACGGAACAAAGAGGAAGAATTGCGTATGAAAAACGAAAGGGAATAAAATTTTATACCGAATGGCACTATAAAAATGAAGAAGAGACTAGTAAATCCTTTGAGGGAGTACAATTTTACCATCGACAACAATATAGAGCCCATCTGGAAATTCCTGGAAAATCGATATTATGGCGTTACCGATTTGACTGGGGCAAGATAAACATCGTCGAAAAAAAACTATCGGGCTATTCCATTTGGGTAGAGGGATGGTATAAGAAAATAAGTGTTCAGTGGACATTATCGGCACGATGTGGTTTTTACCGAACACCAGGGTATGAAGTTCGGTTTTACCATTTCGAACAGCAGGTAACGGGCGTTTACGGATTAAAACCGTATTATGGGAAAGGAGGATTCATCAATGTAGTAGGAAAGATAAATCTTGGAAAGGCTATAAAATGGGAAATCATGGTAAGAAAAAAATGGGGGCTGGACAAAAGTATCACCCTAACCAACCAATTTAAATTGGGATGAATACGTAAAAAAATGTAAATTTGCGGCAAAAAGTTAATCATGCCATTTATTGAGATATATAAAGAGTTTAGTTTTGATTCAGCCCATTATTTACCCAATGTACCTGAAGGACATAAGTGTAAAAATATGCATGGACATACTTACCATGTAAAAATCTCTGCCAAAGGGCCTATTGACGCTACCCTGGGATGGGTAGAAGACTTCGGACATTTCAAAAAAGTATGGGAACCCATAGTTCATGAAATAGATCATAAGGTATTAAATGAGGTACCTGGGCTTGAAAATCCAACCGCGGAACTCATTGCCGTTTGGATCTGGCAAAAAATGATTGACAAAATACCCTATCTACATTCTGTAGAGGTGAAGGAGACGTTGACTAGTGGGGCAATATATCGTGGGGAGTGAAGGGGATGGATAAAAGCAAAGGATAAATATTCCTCTACAAAGGTGCATATTCCGGTCACCATTACCGGAATATGCAGCCAAAGCAATGGGTCTATATTTCATTTATTGATAGAATAAAATTGATTATTAAATCAATATGCATTATATTTTTAACTAATATTTAGAAAATATTGTTTTGTATTTTTAAGGAGTAAGATTAAAGTTGTTTAAGATTGTTTGTTTTCTAATGAGGCTGTCCGAAAAGGTAGCCTTTTTTCTTTATACTACGCTATAAATTTTGCTATTATAATTTTTTCAATATTAAAATTTGAGTAAATCTTTATGATTTTTAGGGATGGACAGCTCTATTAGGCCTTTGTGGTGACAAATAAATGAAAATGGCTCCTTTTATGAGGCTTTTTTGGCTAATTTTCTAAGATTATGCCCGATGGACATGAGCCCGAATTCAATATTTACCTTATCCATCTTACGGAGGGTGAATCTTGAAAATTTATTATTGCTTTTTAATTGCCCAAATACTGCTTCTACTTCAACGGGTCTCTTGCTTCTATGGAACAAACCGCGTTCGGAAGTTAGCATTTCCCTTGCTTTGGCTCTATATTCATTCAGCTTATGATTGATTTCTATTTTTTTATTGCCCGTGCTTTTATGGCACATTCCTCTTAATGGGCAGCCTTCACATCTTTTTGCTTCGTAATAATCTACTTGAGAAATAAAACCATTCCTACTTTTCCTTTCACCTTGTCCTGTATGCATTAGATTTTGAACTAAAAATGGATTTTGCTTTTGTGCCCGCTTTTGTTCTTTATGAAAGTAATTGTATTTGACAATCGAATAAGATAATCCTCCTCTAATTTTTTATATTTTCTAGGTAGGCTTGTCGATATCCTTTACGTTTTCGTTTAACGCTGCTAATCTGGTCCTGAGTTCACCGCTATCTATAGGTCTGGGCGTCTCATCTTTAGCTAACGCCGACTGATCTTGTTTGATTTGGGAGGCTATTTCATGAAGTACAGCCTCAATTTTTGTTTCTAACTTTGCCTTGTTTTTTTCTACGGCTCCTTTCCATACAAAGGTATATCTATTGGCGGCGGA
>CANMVX010000091.1 GCA_947501115.1 Haliscomenobacteraceae bacterium | reverse complement strand
TCTCTGGCATTCGCCAAGAAACCATCTGAAATGTATCTCAGAATCAAAAGAATTTTAGAACCTTCAAAAAATGTAAATTTCATGGAAAAAACAACGCTGGGAATCCTGATGTTAGGACTTGCCCTTGGTATGTTTTGGCAACAAAAACCTATTTTTGCCAATAACTCCACATTTAAAACCATACGAACAGAGGTAACAGACTCCCTTCCTAAAGGGACGATTCAACTCAACCTCAATAAAAACGGTAAAACCTGGAATATCAATCTGAAGGATGGAAAAATTGTTTCGTTGAAGAAAGACGGCAACATGATACCTGAAAGTGACTTTCCCAAATACGAATCGGAGGTTAAGAAGATTATAAGTGAAATGCCCCCACCGCCACCTCCGGGAGTACCTCCTCCACCACCTCCTCCAGGAGTCCCTGCACCGCCTCCGCCGCCAATGATTTGGAATGATGGGCAACCCTCTAAAAATACCAATGAGGATTACATGATTATTGTAACAAAAGACGGCACCTCCCATAAATTTATCCAGCATAAGGAAATCACAGTTAAAAGTGAAGGCCAAACTATCCAATCGGAGGAAAAGATGATCTGGAAAGACGAAAAAGGAAATAAGGTCAATATTGACGATATTGATCCTGCCACTATTCAATCCATTGATGTCAGAAAATCACCGAAAGGTCAAAAATCTGAAACCAAAGTGACAGTAATCACTACAGAGAAGAATATCACAAATAACAATGAAGATATAAAAACCATTGATGTCCGGAAATCAGCGAATGGGGAAGAAGTAATCATCGTTAATGGAATGCCCTTGAATAGTGGATTAAGACCTTTAAATGGCTTAACAAAAGACCATTTCATAGAAGGCAAGGCATTATTCGTTGCTGATAGCATTAGTTTTTCATTGGATAAATTTTCATTTCAACCAGGAAATGTGAGATCGGCCATTACCCGCCAATTGGTCAATGACCAGATAATTGGTGATGAGAATAATTTCCAGTTAGAACTGACAGCGAGTTATCTGAAAATCGATGGGAAAAAGTACGTTGGCCCATTTCATGCGAAATACTTAAAGATTTATGAAACAAATACTGGATTGAAAATGGATGCCAAATCAAAAATTTCTATATCGGGAAAGGATTAATGTGTTAAGTTTATAAATATATTTGCTGGGAGGCTGTCTAAAAAGATAGCCTCTTTTTTTCTGCCACTTTTTACACTGGCCTAATAGGCCTTTATGATGGCAAAGGATAAAAATGGATGATTTTATAAGATTATGCTCAATGAAAAATAGATTTTTTACACAAAATTATCGTAGAGACGCGATGCTTCGCGTCTTCTCCCCGGTAGGTTTTGATTTAATATTTACCCCTAACACTCATTTCTGAATCACAGATTTTAAGGATTTACAGGATTTCACGGAATATAGCGTACGTTTTCGTTTAACATAATGTTTATTCGACGATGTATTCATAGGTGTAAACTTACAGGGGTATAGCATCGCCATTTTCGTATAATATTTTTAATGCATCCAGGTTTTTTAGATAGCCTATTTTTTATTGAAGCAAGTTCGCCACCTCCTTTAGACCATCCATCCTCAGATCAATTAAATCTGGATTAAATTCTTTTTCCTCGTCTGAAGAAATCCATATAGTAAACATCCCAAGATTTCTTCCAAACTGCATATCAGACATGGAGTCACCAATCATGACAGATTGTTTGAAATCAATATCAGGAAAATCTCGCTGTGCTTGTAGTCCCATACCCACATTGGGTTTTCGGCATTGATCATTATTTTTTTCCAGGGAGGGGCAGAAATAAACTGCATCTAAATGACCTCCAGCTTCCGTTATTTTCTCAATCATGAAAGCATGTACCCCATTCAAATCTTCCTCTGAATAAAGTCCTTTTCCGATACCTTGTTGATTGGTAACGACAACAATATGAGTAAAATAAGCGGAAAATTGAACCAGCGCCTCTAACACCCCTGGTAAAAATTCGAATTGCTCAATATTTTTGACATAATCACCTGGCAGATGTTTATTTATAACCCCGTCTCTATCTAAAAAAAGAAATTTAGCTGAAAGGGTCTTGGTGAAAAAACGCAGGGGAATTTCCCTTTGAGCCCTTTCATAGTCTTCTGGAATGCCGATATCTATAAAATATTCATCTTGCACAAAGCCATGTAAAAAGTGAGTAGCCGCTTTTTTCTCAAATAAGTCCTTTTCGTAGGAGAACACATCTCCGGGTAATTTACCTTCAAAAATTTCAGGCGTGAGGATACTGACCCCTGCATTTATCAAACCTGAAGCGAGGAATTTCTTCTCTGTAAAAGACGTAATGCTGTCTCCTTCCAGTTGGACAGCACCATAACGATCTTGATTAAATACAGGTTTAAGAGAAAGAGATGCCAGGGGATGCAATTTTAAAAAGGCCTCCGAAAAAGATGTTAGATTAGCTTCAAAAAAAGTATCTCCATTGAGTAGAAAAAATGGTTCTCTCCATTTTTCTAACACGGGCATAATAGCACCACCTGTGCCTAAAAGTTCCTTTTCTATGGTGTAGAAAATTTTTATGTCCCTGAAATGGTCTCCGAAATACCTGACAATAACCTCATGTTGGAAACCGACACAAAGGAAAACCTCTTTGACACCTTGGCTATACAAGTAATTCAATAAATAGTGAAGGAATGGAAGTTTATTAATAGGCGCCATCGGTTTAGGTATTTCACCTAAAAGACCTTTCAACCGAGTTCCAAGCCCGCCGGCGAGAATAACCGCTTTATCAATCAATGGATAAAAATTTAAAGTAAAAAACAAGAATATTAATTCAAAAAGGCTAACTTTGTGCCAATTTTTAAAAAGCACTTATTTAAATTTTGTAAAGATAAGCAGATATGGCAAATGTAGGTCACGTAAAACAAGTTATCGGTCCAATCGTGGACGTTTCTTTTCCAAACGCTGGTTCACTTCCTGAAATTTTTCATGCATTGGAAATCGAAAGACCAGGTGCTGATACCTTAGTATTAGAAGTTCAACAACACCTTGGTGAAGATAGCGTTCGTGCCATTGCCATGGATTCAACAGATGGACTTACCCGGGGTGCCAAAGTGGTTGACACAGGTGAAACCATCACCATGCCTGTTGGTATGCATATCCGCGGCAGATTATTTAATGTTGTTGGAGAAGCAATTGACGGTATCGGTCCTGTAAATAAGGATAATACCTACCCGATTCATAGAAAGCCACCAGCTTATGAAGATCTATCGACAGAAAAAGAAATTCTTTACACTGGTATCAAGGTAATCGATTTAATTGAGCCCTATATGAAGGGTGGAAAAATTGGTTTATTTGGTGGTGCCGGTGTAGGAAAAACCGTACTTATTCAAGAGTTAATTAATAATATTGCCAAAGGTTACGATGGTATTTCCGTTTTCGCGGGCGTTGGTGAACGTACTCGTGAAGGAAACGATTTAATGAGAGAAATGTTAGAGGCAGGCATTATTCGCTACGGCGAAAAATTCATGCATTCTATGGAAGAAGGAGGCTGGGATTTAAGCCAGGTGGACATGAAGGCATTAGAAGAATCTAAAGCCACATTCGTTTTTGGTCAAATGAATGAGCCGCCGGGCGCAAGAGCCAGAGTAGCTCTTTCAGGATTGACCGTGGCTGAATATTACAGAGATGGTGATCTAACTGATCCGAATGGTGGAAAGGATATCCTTTTCTTCATTGATAATATCTTCCGTTTCACCCAAGCGGGTTCTGAAGTTTCGGCTCTTTTGGGTCGTATGCCATCTGCCGTGGGTTACCAACCAACATTGGCTACTGAAATGGGTTTAATGCAAGAGCGTATTACTTCAACCCGCAGAGGTTCAATTACTTCCGTACAGGCCGTTTACGTTCCTGCCGATGACTTGACAGACCCTGCTCCTGCTACCACGTTTGCTCACTTAGATGCAACAACCGTTTTAAGTAGAAAAATTGCAGCCCTGGGTATCTATCCTGCGGTAGATCCATTAGATTCTACTTCCAGAATATTAGATCCAATGATTGTTGGGGATGTTCATTATAAGTGTGCCCAAGATGTAAAAAATATTCTTCAGCGCTATAACGAGTTATTGGACATTATTGCCATCTTAGGTATGGAAGAATTGTCCGACGAAGATAAAATGATTGTACACCGTGCACGTCGTGTTCAGCGTTTCTTATCTCAACCTTTCCACGTGGCGGAACAATTCACTGGTATTCCAGGTGTTTTAGTACCTATCGAAGAAACTATTCGTGGATTTAACATGATTATGGATGGTGAAGTGGATGAGTATCCTGAAGCTGCTTTCAACCTGAGGGGATCGATTGACGAAGTAATCGAGACTGGAAAGAAAATGCTTGCTGAACTAGCTTAATCTGTTTAAATTTTAAATTAATCCGTCCCACTAAGATGAAAATAACAGTGCTTACTCCTGAAAAGGAAATATTCCGTGGAAATGTTACCTCTACTAAACTTCCTGGTGTTGACGGTAAATTTCAAATTCTTAATCAACATGCTCCCTTAGTAGCGGCGCTTGCCAGTGGTTCCGTACAGATTGTGACTGGAGAAGGTGATTTTTCCTATTGGAATGCCAATGAAAATGCCATACAAGTAGCCAATGAAGTAGGAAAACAAATACAATTTAATATTTCTACGGGGTTCGTTGAAGTACTTAATAATGAAATCTCATTGCTCGTTCAAGGTTACAGTAGTTTATAAAATATAAGTGTTATTCAACCCAACTTATTTTTTTAACGACGTTACCCCTTTTTCCTGAAAGCAATAAAATATAAATACCTGTCCTAATGTTAGGACAGGTTATTTTTATTTGTGGATTATCTATGTCGATCTTTCCTGCCTGAATTCTATTACCCCCTGAGTGTAACAACGTCCATTCTTCAAACTGTCCCTTTTGATTCCCTAAAAAAATGATTATGCTTGCTTTGTCTTGTTGCGTTATAAGTATTTCACCCTGCTCGCAACTTACGGGTATAATTTTAGAATAAGCAAACGCGCCGTCATAATCTATTTGTTTTAACCGATAGTAAATGAGACCTCTCTTTTCTTGGAAATCCTGCCAGTTATATTGTCTTTTCGATTGACTTTCCCCATAGCCGGTAACAAAAAAAACATCATTAAATACTAAGTCTGAACGAGCTTCTTGCACCCAAAATCCATGATTTTTACTTTCTGAATGCGTTTCCCAAGTTAGTTTAGGGAGATTTTGTTCATTACAATGACCTGAAAAAAGTCCTAATGATACGGGCAGAGCTACTTCTGTTGTACCTGATAACGACACATTATCTATGCGCATGGTTGCCGTCATTGCGGCACTATTTTGTCTAAAAAGATAAATTCTAACCTCTAAAGAGCCTCCGCTGGTACCTGAAACATTACAAGTACCACTAAAATTATTGCAACCTGAGATGGGGACAACGCCCGAGGATATAAACGTCTCAATACCCCAACGGAAAACTGAAACATAATAATCGCTGGGTGCGCTCGACGACGACCTTGATAAAAGAAAACTAACTCCCGAAATATTTGCCCTATATCCTTCTGAAGCGGTAACCATAAAAGACATATAAGAACCTGTGCTTCTTGCCGTTGCAGTAGGCCAAAAATTGGTAGCCCAGGTTTCCGGACTGGCACAGGTGGTAGGGCTTCCACTGTTTTGAGCGCCACTTAGACTACCACCACCCGAAGCGATACCTGAACCCAATGCTGAAGGTAAAATAGGAATACTTGGAATGGGACCGGATACGTTTTCAAAATTCCAGGATGCCAACTGGCCATAAATATGGTTTACAGGTATATATGCTGATGAAAAAAGAAGAAAAACCCTCAAATATATGACCTTCATACTCCTGTCAATTTATATTGGTAATGATTTACTGGAAACAGGAATATAAATGGCTGAATCGAAAATTGGTCTATTCTAAAAACAATCTGGCCTCTAATACTTTCTATGAGTTGTTTTATGAAGTAATATTTGGCAATAACGACCCATTTTTCTTCATAACAATCTAATAAATTACGTTCCATTCGAGATAACCTCTCATCTATAAGGAAGAAAGGAAGCAAGTTTTCAGGCGACACCTGTCCTTCCACTGTATTTGCAAATTTAGACGCTATAAATATCACGTCCATTCTCAATTCCTTACTTAACAGGCTTGCTTTTTCATTTAATGGAAATAGATAGGTCTCCGAAAATACCAATTCCGTTAATTCTATTATTCCTTTCCAAAGATTATTTATGTAAAGCGGCTCCATTCCTATTTTTAGGCAATATCACTTGATTTAACAAGGTATGAAAGGACAGAAGATGGCATTTTCCGCGCCGCTTAGACACCAAAAAATTATTTAGAATCCATTAATTAGATCGACGCTTACTTTTTAGAAATTGATATACTATATACATTAGCGCATATTTACCCCCAATAAGCATTTGCAACGGAACCTGTGATGCACCGGTAGCCTCATATTTTTTGGAAACGGAAGGAATCATACTACCTTCTAAATCAAAAACACTAACTTTTCCTTGAAGGGATACCATACTTTGCCAGATTAACCAGATCATGGTTCCCCTGTGTCTTATTTTTTTCTCAGAAACCTGAATTAACAACCAGGCAGTATGTTTATCAGTAACAGTCCAGCTTCTACCGTGAACTCGCCCCATTTCATCTTTTGCCTCAATTAATACATCGATTCCACCAGATTTCCGAATACTTTTTTGAATGTTTTCGAAAGTAGGAAGATCCCATTTAAATGAAATATTTTTTTCTGCGAGAAAAAAACGTTGATTATTTAATAATGCATTGGCACTATCTTCATCTTGTTCTGAAAGGTGAAAAGTATTTTCAGCAGCTTTAAGGTCATTCTCAACGTCCGCTGAAAATTGCGCACGAATATGTTGAATACTATCTAAGTTTTTAAATTGCCGGGTAAAATGAGTGCTTTGAAAAAAACCTCCTTCTTTCCATACCTGCGTATTTTGAAAATGTGGCGGCCAGCGAAAAATAATAAGGTCAGCTTCCAGGCGTATAATTTTGGACAGTTCCGCGATAATTTTTCTCTCTCTAATCGCTCTCGTTCCCTCTTTTTCATTTTTTAAAGGTAAAAGCCAGGGACCATTCCAGGGAGTAAAAGGGATAGGCAACAAAAGATTAATGCCTAGTTTTCGGGTCAATTTATAGGGCCAAACGGCGACTATTTCCCCGTTATGATCAATGATAACAGCGGGTGTCCAACCGTTTTCCCCACAATTTGCATCCCACCAATTTGCTTGATAGAAAAGGGGCAAACCAAGAGACTGCCTGATATATTCAAACTTGTCTTTTATTATTTTCATAAGGACAAAATACACTATAAACCGCAAAAATACAGCAATTTCTGACATTTGACATCCATGTACAATTAGCGCATCTTTCGTTTTTAAAAAAATTGAAATTATGTGCGGAATAACCGGTTTAATCCATCTGAGTGGCCTATCTATTGATCCATCCCTACTTTTAGGCATGAATCTAGCCATAAAGCATAGGGGTTCCGATAGTCAAGGAGTATTTATAGACCGTGATTTTGGTCTGTCAAATAGAAGACTTCACATTATTGGAGAGAAAAATGAGGGACACCAACCTATGCATTTCAAAGAAAGATATCATTTTGTATTTAATGGCACTTTATACAATTATAAAGCATTGGCTGAAAAATTAAAGGCCAAAAATATCCCAGTTCATACCTCCTCCGATACCGAAATCGCTTTTATCTGGCTAATACATTTTGGATTAAATAACCTGTTTGAATGGGAGGGAATGTATTCCTTTATTTTTTATGATTCTCAGGATAAAAAAGTTTGGATAAGGCGGGACTCATTAGGAATCAAGCCTTTATATTATGCATTGTTGAATGGGTATTTAGCTGTAGCATCGGAAACCAAATCATTTTTTCATTTTCCTGACTGGTCTTATGAAGTGGAAAATGAAAAAATATTGCTTTTTTTAACCACCGGCGAAAGAGAAATAAAGGGCGCTCCATTTTGGAAAAAGGCTAAAGCAGTGCCAACGGGATGTACCCTTCAACTGAACTACTCCCTTGCTCGTCGTTTTCATTGGAAGATTTTGAAGGATGCTGATTCAAAGCCTACCGAATCACCAAATCAAATCGAAACTCTTTCTTTTAAAGAGGCAACCTTACAAGGGAAATTTATCTTTGAAAAGGCAGTACTTTCCCATGTACAAGGTAACGGACCATTGGGTTTTTCCTTGTCGGGAGGGTTAGATAGTTCTTTGATTTTTTCTCTGTACAAATACTTTCAGCCGCAAAGTATTCCACTTGCTATTTCTTATACTGACATGGAGAAAAAAGAAATTACTGCTTTAAAAAACCACTTTACAGCCGATTATTACACCCTTCCTATCCCCACTTTTGAACAATTTCAAGATACCCATAAAGAAGTCGTTCTACTTAGTGAAGGACCTTTACCCGGCCCAAACGCCATCTATCATTTCAATATCTATGCGTTTGCAAAACAATTAGGTGTAAAAATAATATTATCAGGTCAAGGTGCCGATGAGCTGTTTCTGGGATATCCTGGATTTTTAACATCCTACTGGAAAGATTTATATATAAATAAAAAATATACAAACCTGTTATCCGAGGTAATTCATACTTCTCTAAATAGAAAAGATTTATATAAACCACTCCTTCAGGTTTTTAAAAATAAAAAGCCCGGGCGGAAAAACATAGAAAACATTTCTCTTTCTGACCATAGAGATAATACCTTGCTAAAGAGTAATTTACCCTATCTGCTTCATGCAGAAGACAGGCATAGTCTGGCGAATAATATAGAAGCAAGAGTTCCCTTTTTAGATAGTCAGATTCTTGCCTTTGCCAGAATATTACCCGCCAGTTATTCTATTAATCAAGGAAAACAAAAATGGATATTAAGAGCCATAGGAGAAGATTTATTGCCGGAAAGTATCTTGAATAATTATGCCAAAAAGGGATTTCCGGCTAAAATGCCGGAACCAAATCAGCGTGAAAAAACGGCCTTTTTGTCCGATTTAAAGGAATTTATCTCCCAGGACAGCCTTTTTTTCCTTCCAACGCGCGAACCTATTCAGCTTTTCCATCAATATCCAGCTTTGGCATGGAGAATAAACTCTCTTCAAAAGTGGCTAAAAATTTATAACATTCAGGCTACCTGATAAAAAGAAAAACAGTGCTTTTCAAACAAAAAACGGTTTCATTTCTGCGAAGAATAATTCCCGGAAAATTAAGGTATCACCCCATTATAGACTGGATACACCTAAAGGTTCATCCGATTTTAAACAGTTATTTGAAACGGGAAGAACAAGTCTTTAAGCAAGCGTGGAAATATTACAGCGACGAACCACCTACCCTTGTCTATGACATTGGTGCTAATGAAGGCTTTACTACACAATATTTTCTCAACATGAAGGCAAAGCGCGTCATCGCTATAGAACCAGACCCCGAAGCATTTAAAATACTTAGATTTCGTTTTGCAAAAAGTAAAAAAGTAGATCTTATTCAGGTGGCATTAGGGGATAAAACAGGTCCATTTCCCTTTTACCAGATTAGCCCCCATTCTGGCTACAATACCTTTGTGTACGACTGGTACCATAAACATGTATTGATTGATTCTAAAATTCTAGAGGCAAATATGGTGCCCATAACGGATATTTTTCAACAACATGGTCTTCCAGATTTAATTAAAATTGATGTTGAAGGGATGGAATGGGAGATTATAAAATCGATAGATCAGGACATACCCTTCCTTTGCTTTGAGGCAAACCTCCCTTTATTTGCTTCAAATACCCAGTTCATTTTGCAGCATTTAAAAGCATTATTACCCCATCACCTGCTTCTTTGCTCCTCAAAAAATGTACTGAGCCCCCCTATTTCCGTGGCTACAGCCATGCAAATAGTTAAAAACCCATTGCCAGGATGCGTCGATTTTTTCTTTATCAAGCCCAAAAAAATAAGTTAAATAAAATGCACCTTACATGTTATAACCTTTAGCAAATACTTTCTTTTATCATCTATTTCTTTAGGCCCAGATTGACATGCAGATCTGACGTTATGTAGAAGAAAAATAGTAACTTTGAAAATATGATATAAAAATAAAATGAGCAAAAAATTAATCCGATTTGACTGGGCAATTAAAAGACTTTTAAGAAACAAAGCCAATTTTGTAGTACTTGAAGGATTTCTAAGCGAACTATTATTTGAAAATATCATCATCGAGAAAATTCTTGAAAGTGAATCAAATCAAGAAACCGATAATGACAAATACAATCGTGTTGACATATTAACACAAAATTCAAAAAACGA
>CANMVX010000090.1 GCA_947501115.1 Haliscomenobacteraceae bacterium | reverse complement strand
CGCGTTAAACTACCGCAAAAAAAAGAGGACCCTCAAGAGTCATCGACAAAAATTTAAAATCAATTCACGACAACCCCATAAAAACCGGTCACGTTCAACGGGAGTTTCATGGCATGCCCGCTGGGCGCCACGAAACTCTAGCTGTTATAGGACGTTTTTATTTATTTAAGCTTAATTTCTTCAATTGTTGTTACAACATCGTTTTCATAACTTACAATTTTCAGCCGTGAAATTGTACCGCGTAACTCAAACTCCTCCTTATTCCATTCGTCAACCATTTTCTTGCATTTATGTCTGTCTTGTGAATTTCCAATTCCTATGAGAGGTATAAAATCAAGGTCAAGTCGCAAGCTGTCTTTGAGTTTATCGCTATAAAGTTTGTCGTGAAGTTTCACTATTCTGCTGTATCCTTCGTCAGGAACTTCTGTGTGCAATGTTTCCAAAATTACAAAATAATTTTGCTCTCCTGAAAGCAGAAATACAAATGAATATGGGTTCAACACAAAACGAATTTTCATTACTTTACTTTCGTGTCTGTCTGCAAAATATTGAATGTGCTGGGAATGTTTGTATTGCTTGTTTTTTAGAATTTCATTCAACAACTCTTCAGCATTTGAATAAATTTTACCCTGCTCTTGTAATTCGTCAAATGTAACAATGTTTTGTTTTTTTGGAGTGAATTGCTTAAGTAATCCTTTGTTCAGAAATTTAAATGTCACGCTCTCAACCACCTCTTTGTTAATACGGATAAACTCCAATATGGTGAATACCTTCCAAATACTTTTGGATTTGTTCATCAGTAAGTTTCAGATATAACTTTTCTGTAAAATTCTGAAATGTACCTCCATTCATTTTATGTACCCGAAAACGATAAAGGTCATAAAAATAGGCTGGCATATAACCCGATTTGTTTCCTTTCTCCCAACGAACAGCAAACACATCTTCACGTCCTTTGAATAGGGAGTGGAAGATATTGATGTGTTCTTGATGATTTTGAATTATCATTTTTTATGTCCCAAAATGTCTCACGTTTTATTTTCGTGTACCAAATCTATGGCATATAGTACGCGTTTTATTTTCTTGGGACAACTTGGTACACGATTTATTTCATCCTTTTTTCAGTAAATTATAAAGTTTGGTATTGATGTAAATGACCTCTTTACCTTTCTGTTGTGATTTCAAAATTCCTATTTCCTCAAGACCATTTAAATATCTTGATGCTGCTTTCCTTTCAATCCCCAAATTATTGACCAAAAACTCAATCTTGCTATATGGATGGATAAAAAGCTGCTCTATCAAATCTTTCGAATATATTCTAGGTAACTTCTCCTGCACCAATTTTTGTGTTTCGTTGAACAGTAGATTAATTTTGTTGATTTGCTCAATTGTGCTTTGAGCTGTCTGTTCTATACCTTTGAGCATATACAGAATCCAATCCTCCCAATTATTCTTAGTCCGAACTTCCTGTAATAATCGGTAGTAATCACCTTTATTTTGGATAATAAAAGAACTCAGGTACAATACAGGTTCTTTTAACAGTCCTTTCAAAATCAGATACAAAACATTGATAATTCTACCAGTTCTACCGTTACCATCATAAAAAGGGTGGATGCTTTCGAATTGATAATGTTGAATGGCTAGCTTGATTAATGGAGATACATCATCATGATCATCATTTAGGTACTCCTCCAAATTTTTCATCAAATCACTTATCGTATAAAAATTATCAGGAGGTGTATAAATAACTTCATTAGTCAGATCATTAACTAATGCGGAACCTGGAAGTCTTCTAAGTCCAGCATTGTTTTCTTCCAACTCTTTTTGAATAGTAATTATTCCGTTTGTATTAAGAAACCCCTTCTCTTTGATTAAGAGTGTTCCCATAAGAAGAGCCTCTCGGTATCGTAAAACCTCTTTAGTTGCTACATCAGGTTTAGCCGATTTCGCATATAAAGCTTGATAAAGTTTGTCTTGAGTTGTAATCACATTTTCAATTCCAGAACTCGCTTGTGCTTCTTCTAAAATCACAACATTGATAAGAATGTTCGGATTTGGTAATGTGTTTGTAAGACCCTTTAATTCAGCCAATGCCACAGCAGATTTGCTTTCCTGTTTTAGGATTGAAATTGTTTCTACCAAAGATTCTTTTGGAGGAAGAAGAGGTAAATCGTTAAATGCTTTATTTGGCTTTATTGTCATTTCTTCCTATTCGCTTTAATATATTTAGCCTTTTCCTCTGCTACTTTCAGTGCTTCAATTCCTAAATCTTCGTCTTGAATTTCATATAAAATCTTGTCGCTAAGGAATGAAACCAAAAGGTCATCTGCGTTATAGTCGTATATATTCGCAAGTTTAAGAACTACCTCTTTTGTAATTCTGCGTTCCCCACGTTCCATTTTGCTCAAAATAGCAACATCAATGTCGAGTAATGCAGCAACTTTCCGCAATGGAAGTTCCTTTTCTTCTCGAATGTGCCTTAACTTTTCGCCTATTGTTTCTGTTGACATAAACCCTATTGACATAATGTGTCAAATTTAGAAAAAGATTTTTGATTTGTCTCTACTTATTTCAAATTATTTTCAACATTCTGTAATGTATTGGGAAATTGGTTAACTGCCTCTTGGTCATTGAGCTATCAAAGTTAACGATATAACGGAGTGGATGGATTAATCATTTTATTCCTTTTTGCTTATTTATTTCAGGTAGTGATAAAATGAAACCCTTCATGAAAAATATGGTTGATGAGAAAAAGTGGATTTCAATCTTAAGTGGCTCACTTTTACCCGGAATATCCTTTCAGCCAGCGTTTGTACTTGGTCATTGTTATTTTAGCAAGAAATACATCCCTATTTTCTTGTTTTTTAGTTTTTCCTTCGCTGTGTCAACTAAATAATAGACCATCGGAATTAAAAACACGGTCAAAATAAGGGAGGAAAGTAGTCCGCCAATGATTACCCAGGCAAGTCCATTTTTCCATTCTGCCGCTGTTCCTGTCGCCATTGCGATAGGAAGCATACCTACAATCATTGAAAGTGTTGTCATAAGGATTGGTCGCATACGACCTTTTCCTGCAATGATTAACGCTTCTTTAAAAAATTTACCTTCTGCTTTTAATTGGTTGGTAAAATCCACAATTAGAATAGCATTTTTCACCACTAACCCCATTAGCATTATCAAGCCAAGTAATGCGAACAAACTCAAATTACTTAACGATAAATTCAATGCGAAAAATGCCCCAATGGCGGCAACTGGTATTGATAATAAAACGACTAATGGATAAATAAAATGATCATAAAGTGCTACCATAATGAGGTAAATCAGTAAAAACGAAATGAGTAAAACTGAACCTAATGCACCGAAACTATCATTCTGTCTTTTGATATCGCTACCCCAGGTCATCTGTATTCCATTTGGTAGCGGATTTTCTTTGAGATAAGCCACCACGTCGTCGGCTACCGTTCCCGATGGTCTTCCCAGTGCGTCAGAAGTTAGCGTAACTGCTGGTTGGCGGTCTTTTCTTTCCAATAATGAAGGAGAATTACCTTGCTCAACGATGGCAAATTGTGAAACTTCCACGGGCAAACCCATTGGGTTAATGATGGAAAGTTGTTGCACATCTTCAAAATTTTGCCGGCTAAACTCATCTAACCAAATTCTCACAGGATATTCTGTTCCATTTTCGGTTAGGGTCGCATCGTCATTGCCAGTAAATGCTGTTCTTAGATTCATGCCAATGTAAGCGGTTGTTAAACCTAATCGTTGCATTTTATCTTTGTCAGGAATAATTTTGTATTCGGGACTTCCAGCTTCAACGGATAAGCGAACATTATCTGCACCAGGAATATTTTCAATAATTGCTTTCAGATTATTTCCGCTTTGCATCACTTGATTTGAGTTGCTTCCGCTTAATGTAATTTCAATGGGCGCTGAACGAGGTATTAACCCCAATGCGGCCATTGAATAATTAATACCCGTAAACTGGGTTTTTAATTCTTCCCGGAGCCTCTTCATAAACGCTTCAGTAGGTAGATTTTTTAATTCTTTTTTAGGTTTCAATTGAATGGTAAATTCTGTTTTGTTTGCCGAACCAACACCTAAACTTCCTATTCCTGTGCTTGGTCCACCAACATTGCTGAATACCGTTGCCACTTCAGGTTGCTGGATGATGTACGTTTCAATTTTTTGAGCAATTACATTATTTTGATGAATAGATGTTGATTTATCAAACTCTAAAGCCATTCTGAATTTCCCCTGATCGCCTGTTGAGATTAGTTCTTTACCTATAATACCTTGTTTCATAATGCCTAAAGTCATCACAAAAAGTAAAAATACAAAGCCCGTAAAAATTAGTTTGTGGCTTAAGACCCATTCCAATTGTCTGCCATACCAATTTGTGAAATTTTCTAATTGATGCTCGAACCAAAGCAAAAAACGATTGAAAAAATTAGTCGGTTGTAAGTCTTCTTTCTTTCCAATACGTGAAACCAACCAAGGAGTAAGCGTAAAACTGACCAATAAACTAGTGAGTGTTGAAGTTACTACCACTACCGAAAATTGTTTGAGCATATCGGCAACAAACACTTGTAAAAAAAGAATTGGCAAGAAAACAACTACATCAACCAATGTGATTGACAATGCTGCAAATCCTATTTCCATGCGACCGTCCAATGCTGCCGTTCGTTTATCTTTTCCTCGGTCCAAATGTTTTTGAATATTTTCCAAAACCACCACCGCGTCATCTACCAAAATACCAATTATTAAAGACATTGCGAGTAAGGTCATTAAGTTTAGCGTGTAACCTAAAAGCCACATTACGGCAAATGCAGTAACTAAAGAGGTTGGAATGGCAACGATAACAATGAATGAGTTTCTGAAGCTTCTTAAGAATAAAAGCATCACCAGTGAAACCAGTATTACGGCTAATATTAGATCATACACAACAGAATTAACGGCCGCAATCGTGTTGTCTGTACTATCGTCCGCAATAATAAATGCTACCCCATCACTGGCATTTTGTTCTTCAATAGATTTAAACTTTTCACGAACTAAGGTTGAAACATCCACTGCATTTGCATCACCCTGTTTTTTCAACATTAAGCCAATACCATTTTTACCATTGTAACGACTGATAGAAGTTGTTTCCTTTATGCCATCCATAACAACGGCAACATCTTTTACATAAACCGGACTTCCTAAAACAGGCATCGCCACCTGAACATTTTTAATGTCTTCCAGAGAGGTAAACTTTCCCGTCAAACGAACTGAATTACTTTCCTTATCGGTTTGAACTTTACCTGCGGGTAAATCAAGCCCTGATTTATTAATTGCTTCAACCACCTGAATCATAGAAATTTTGTACAGTTTCAGTTTGTCTTGATTTATTTTTACCTGTATTTCTCTTTCTTCACCTCCTAGAACGGTAATCTCTGCAACGCCTTTTATTTGTTGAATTTGAGGCAGATAATCATCTTTCATTTTTTGATAAAACTCAGTGGACGACAAATTACTTGTTGCACTAATGGACATTATAGGTAAATCATTTGGCGAAACTTTACTCATCAAAGGACTTAAAATATCTTGCGGTAAATCTTTACGGATATTGTCAATATAGCGTTGGGCATCTTGCATTGTTTTATCTAAATCTGTTCCATATTTCAGATTTGCAATGATGATAGATGCATTAGGTAATGATTTTGTTACCAGGTAATCTACGCCTTCCAGGTTAGATAAGGCATCTTCTATTTTTCGTGAAACTGATGTTTCAACTTCGTTTGGTTCAGCCCCTGGATATACTGTTTTAATGACAACCACGGGTTGATTAAAATCAGGCATTAACTCGTAACTCAAATTTTTATAGCCGATGAAACCTAATAAAGTTAATACGCTGAAGAGCACAATTATCAGCGAAGGACGTTTAATTGAAATTTCTGTAATATTCATTTGTCGCTGATTTTATTTAACAATAATATTTGCACCGTCATAAAGATTTATAAATCCATTGGTTACAATTACATCTCCCTCTTTCAAGCCACTCGATACAACCACCTTGTTCTGTATATTTTTTGAAATAGTGATGTTTTGCATAATAGATTTACCATTTTTAATCAAATAGACTTGAGGTTGAATAGCGGTACCAACCATGGCAGATGCAGGAATAATAATTCCCATTTCCTGGCTGACATTTTCCAAATTCACCTTACCAAACATCCCTGATTTTATTTTCAAATCTGACGTATTATTCAAAGTAAACTGAACAGGAAAACTACTACCCATATTCGCTTTGCTGCCAATCATAGTCACTTTCCCTATAAATGAAATTTCAGGATAAGCATCTGCTGTTATGGTATAGCTATGATTTAATTTGAATTGTCTCAAATCATTTTCAGGAACATTTACGGTAAATTTTAAATTTGTAATGTCCGTTATTTGAAGTAATGGAACTCCGGGTGCTGCAAATGCCCCTTCTTCACTTAGTTTTGCGGTAACCACACCTTGAAAAGGAGCTTTAATAGTAGTTTTGTTTATTTGTTCGAGTAAAATGGCTCTTTGCACTTTTGCAGATTTTAAACCTAATTCCGCTTTCTCTAATTGGACACCTTGTATGGCATCTGCTTTAGCTAAAATGATAAAACGTTTTACATCTGCCTCCAATCCTTCTACCTGAACATCAATAGTTTGCACTTGCAGTTTCAATAATGAATTATCCAACAGCACTAAAGTTTGACCTTTGATTACTACGCTTCCAACGTCAACTAAAAGTGTATTTATCTTCCCTTGTAATTCGGCACTTATTTTAGTTTCCTTGTTCGGTTCAAATGTTCCTGAATACGAATATTTGGCATTTACATTTTCAACATGCAATGTATCTGCCTGAACATTGACAGCCTGTTCTTTGTCATATTCATAAATCTTATTCTGAGTAATTTCTTTGTTGGACTTCAACTTAACGACCATAACGGCAATGATCGCCAATGGTATGATGACATATAAAACCTTTTTTAGGATGGATGATTTTGTATTCATTGTGAAAATTATTTTGTTAATGAAATATTTCCGGTGAATTTTTTAAGTTCTAAATCTGCCTTTAGATAATCAATTACCGCTGTTAGATACGTTTGTTGAGCTTCTCGTAACGAATTGTCAGCAAGCAGAATATCTGTTAAAGTAGCCGTACCTAGTTTCTGTTGAACAATCGTTTGCTCATAAATTATTTGTGCCAGTTGGATCTGTTCTGTTAAAGTTTCCAACGTATTTTTGGCTGTTTTCCTTTGGAGTTTTGCATTTTCAACTTGTAAATAATTTTGTTCGTTAATTAATCCCATTTGAAGCTCATTGTTTTTTAGTTCAAGTGCTTTCTGATTAATTTTTCGTTCTGTTATCGTCCCACTAAATAAAGGATAGGACAACTGAATACCTGCAAAACCAATGGGATAAAAATCTAAAAAACCATTAGGTTTACCGTTGTAACCAAAACCCGTGGTGCCATAATTAGCGAATAAGTTTACAGAAGGAAGATATCTGGACTTGTTAAGTGTATTTAATTCAAGACCCAACCAACGGTTTTTAATTATTGCCATCCGAAAATCCAATGTGGATAAAGATGAATACTCAAAAGAGTTTTCGTAAAGTATGTTGGTTTCAATCTGTAAGTTATTTTCTAAAGAAAGTCCTATGGTAAATTTCAGGGCATTTAATACTTGCTCATATTTACTTTTTACACCTACTTTTTGCGACGTTAATTGAGCTACCTGTAATTTTACTTTACTAACATCTGTTCCCTTTGCAAGTAATTGTTCATTGAGCAGTTGCATATTTTTGAATAGTCGTTCAGCATTGATCAAGTTGCTGTCAATAAAAGCCAGCTGATGATGCAGAATTTGTGCGTTATAATACAGATTGGAAATGTCAAAAAAGATTTGCTCTTCTAATTTTTGATATTGCAATTCGATCCATTCCGAGGCTATCTTCGTTGTTTCAATAGCTCTGTAAAGTTGCGGATTATATAAAGGCATCGAAAATTGCAGGTTTAGATTGATGTTGTGCGGAACGCCAAATTGAGCCGCTCTAAATTCGCCTTCTGGCGCGGCAGGATTTAATGCATTGAGCGGCAATAGCTGATAAGGCAAGTTTGTAAAGTATTTATAATCAGCATTAGCTGTCACTTTTGGATTGAGGTTGGCTTTGGCTTCTTTTTCTCGTTGTTCTCCAATAGCTATATCATTTCGGTTCACTTGCAGCTTTTTATTGTTAACCTGTGCTGTGTCAATACATTGTTGGAGAGACCAAACTTGTGCTTGTGCCGATTGAAATCCTATGACTATTAGTAATAGAACGAGACAAGGTTTGTGAATATTTACTAACTTCATTTATCAAAAAAATTTACTTGATGAGTACTAAAAAATTCCTAGGTAGTTTTTATCAACATTAAGACCGATCGTATCATATTGTCTCCTTCTATACTTATGTCAAATTGAAAGTTGGTAACTCTCCATTTAAACATTTGCAACCGGAAAGTTCCCATCACTATATGCAATAATTCATCAGGTTTTATGGCATTGGTAAATACCTTCTTTTGTTGTCCTTCTAAAATAATAGGCATTAAGTGCTTCATTTTTACACCCATTATTTTCAATATTGTTTCGTTAATCCGTTGACTTTCTTCCAACAGACCGTCAGAAAAAACCGCCACTACAAAGTGAGGATTCATTTTAAAGAAGGAAAACTGATTTTGAAAAAGCGTTGTGAATTTTTCTTCGGGTGATTGTTCACTGGAAATTGCCTTTGTATAGCGTTCGTCCATACTTTTAGCAAGGAATTCAAGTAATGCAATTATTATTTCTTCCTTGCTTGTAAAGTGTCTGTAAATAGCACTTTCAGAAAACTTCATTTCTTTAGCAAGGTTCTTAATGGTTAAACCACTTACTCCCGAAGTAGTAAGTATTTTTCCTGCCGCCTTGATAATTTCAAGTTGTCTATCTGAAATTTTTACTGTGCCCGTCATATTATAATTTTTTAAAGTTCACCTTTTTCTCCATTTACCCAACGCATCATCATCACGCGTTCTTGCGGAGTTTGTTTGAAAGGAAGATTTCCCGCCAACAAATTTAAGAACCTATCCCAAAGATTATCTTTTTTATCCGCCTCTTCTTGCATTTGGGCTAAAGCAGTCAGGTACTCTTTCTTGTATTGAATAGCGTCCTCAATATGGTAGGATTGCGGCATATATTTAACTATTTCATTGCTAAGGTCATCTATTTCTTGTTTATTGAATTTTTCGAATATTTGCAACTGAATAAAAGCGGAATGACCAATTCCTTGAACAGTATAAATATTGGACTGAATGACTGCCCATATTCCAAACCAATCAGCACTGCTCAAACCTGTAAAGTGGTTATCAGGATACTTACCAATTTTTGCAAATAAAGAAGAGATAGACTCAGTGCTTAACTGGAACTCCTTAAACATGGCCGAACTATCACTACTTGACCGGCTTTCAATCTTATTTTTGAAATATGCTAAATGAGATTGAATTTTATCCTTTAGCAAATCAATTGAATTTGCATCTTCTTGAAAATTGATTTTGCCAATTTCGCTACCAAACATTTTTACTATGTTGTTCGCTTCATCAAGTAATTGGTTTACTCTGGTTTTAGCAGAATTTAATGACGCCCAGTTTGAATTCAAACCTTCAGATAAGTGCCTTAATTTAATTAAGGTCTCTAAGTTTTTGTTGTTCGCTTCCATTTTTAACTATTTATTTTATGCTAATGAATTCATTTTGAAAAAAGCTATTCCAAGCCAAAGCACTGAAGTTATCATAGCTATTGCACCGAGTAAAACGAATATTGGAGACATTCCAAGGTATATTTCAGTAAGAATACCCAATGGCATGAATAAGCCAGTAAGTCCAAGCCAAGAAATTATTTTCACGTTTTGGAGTTTGTCTCTGAAGTGAAGAAGTAGAAAACCAATCAGAATATTTAAAAAGGCAAACAAGTTACCGTGAACATGAGCGAGTCGGCTCTCAAAGTGCTTTCCTATGCTATATGAATTAATCCATTCTTCTTTGCCGGGAGCAAAGTCACGGAGGTAAATTAATAGAAAACCGTAAGCCATAAACATTCCCATGGTCAGGAACCCAATCGCAATATTGTTTTTACCGTTCATTTTATTTAGATTTATCAAGTAAGTGAATGTTCGCTCACAAATATAGATGAATTATATTTACCCATGCAGGGTTATTTTGAGAAAACGCCTGAACATGACAAAAGTCATCGGTTTGCTAAGGGGAAATGGCCCTTTTGGGGTTCACCTTGCTCGAATGAAGTGGATATTCCGGTCGCCATTGTGCCACCGCAATTTGCCGTCTAACTCCATGATAAAATCTTTCCTATTTGTTAGAATATCTATTTGCAAACGATTCTACCTAAATTTTTTGAGGTAAACCCAAGAAGTTGAGGTAGGCTACATCTTTAAACTAATAGTTAGATTGATTTTAATAGTTGAGAAATTTTCACACTGAAAGTATTCCACGTAGTTCGTCTAGTTGATAAAACTTAGTTTTTTGTGCAAGTTCTTTGCATCCTTTAATACTGGCATATAGCATAACCACTAAATGATGATAGGTTGTAAATTTTTTAACATACCGCTCTGCCTCATGTTTTTTGGCTATTTGTTTAATTTCGTTCTTGTCAATAAAATTTAACAGCTGATTAAATATCGGCTGTCCGCTAAAAT
>CANMVX010000089.1 GCA_947501115.1 Haliscomenobacteraceae bacterium | reverse complement strand
GTTTTTTGCATGCCTATATCCTGTGCAAATTCTTTTTGTGAAATCCTACGGTAATCTAACTCGTCTTTAAGAATGCTTCCAGGGTGCGTTGCTTCAAATGGAATATAAACTTTTGGTTCCATGTTTTTCATTTTTTGTAGTGGTTACTTAATTCAAGCAATGAACAAATAGTTATTACATCATGCTCCGTTCCTGTTAATCGGCTCCTAAACTCAAGCCTGTATTGCATATTTACATATACCGCTTCGATGTCTTGCAAATTGCCTTCTTTCTTTTCATAATGGAGGCTTTTGTATTGATATAACGATTCTAAATCTGGTTCTCTTTTTAGAATATCAACCGTTTTAATGTACTGCTTAACTACCTGAGGTTGAAAACGGTGCTTTTTGCCCGATGCCTTGCCTTCTTCGTACAATTCACGCAAATATTCATGTTCAAATTCAATTTTCATTCTTTGACTTGTTTTGCAAAGATACATATTAATTTATTAGTTCACTATTTTAGTGAATTAATATTTTGTTTGAATATACTTTTATTTATGCCACTCATCGCCGATTCCGTTCAACTGGAGTTTTATGGCTATTATGTCCATTTGAATATTGGTGTCGATTATATGTCAGTATTCTTGTGCCATTCGTTTTTTATCAATAGTCCTTATCTGATGGCATAGAGCAATTGATTCGTTGGTAAGCCTAAAATTATTATCAGGATGCGATAGGAATAATGTTTACCCAACCACAGGGTCCAGATTTGCTCTATAAATATTCCACCTCTTTACGGTCATAGCGTTTCGTGGTCTACAGCGTCAAAGTCATTTTGTACTTCTTTTATGTCTGCTAGAAATAACGGGTCGTTAAGAGCAGCTTTAAGTTGCTCTAATTTTTGTGCTTTTGTGTCAATAACATCTTCAATTACCACTGTTACTTGTTGTTTATTAACAAAGTTGGGAGGTAAATTAATAACAACTTGATTATTTATCACTTTACAAACTTGTTTATATGTCATTTTTCTAGGTTTTATTGTAATGCAAATGTACAATAATTGGTGTCAATGACGATTTTTTGCATTTCTAACCAATTTTATCTCTTCATTTATTTCATTCATTGTCATGGAGGACAATCCATATTTCTCGGCTAAAGCTACGCAGTTATTTAAGTTATTTCGCATTACTTCTCTTCTAACTAGCTCTGTAAACTCAGTGAATGTTATATTTTCATTTTTGATACCCAAGTTGTTAAACTCCATATCTGAGATAGAAATATTGAGAGTTCTCATAGTCGTTACTTTATTCTAAAGATATATTTTATTTTTAATGGATTCAAGTTTTCTTATCATGTAATGTCAATTCTATTAAGCCATCTTCTACGGCTGGTTTAATATATGTTTTTTGAAAATTATCTCGGTTTTTAAGCTCCAATGCAGCCATTCATTCATTTCTGCTCATTTCATTATCTAGTAACCATAAAACCTTTTAGATAAGTTTTCTATGGCAATAAATTTTGTATCATGTATGGTATCATGTATGGTATCAAGTATTGCTTTTGCGGTAGCAGAAGGTCTCCATAAATCACGATAAATCCTTCGTTAATAACAAATTCAGGGGCAATTAAATCTGCTTCTTTAGAGAGTTCTATCATTTCTAAAATACCCATTCCAAAACGTTCAATATCGCCAGTTAAAAGCATACAATTGGCTAATAATGGATTGTGAGAATAGGAATCGTGAACATTGTTTTTTGAAGATAAATGTTGAAGTTAGGTTTTTTCACAACGTTTTGTGTGTATGCGATGTAGCCTTGTGTTTCGCCTGGGGCAAGGCTATATTGCATACGCACTGTTGTGCGTTCGACTTTTTTCTGTCAAGCAAGTTTTACAAAATTGTCCTCGAGTTTTACATTAAAATTGATTTCTGCCTTTAATGCTTTGAACACTTTTAATATCGTGTCAATGGTCGCACTGTTAGCACTACTTTCAAGTTTTGAGATTTGAGATTTCTGAACTCCAACAAGTCGTCCTAGTTCTTCTTGTGTTAAGTTTCTTTCTTTTCGTGCAGTTTTAATCATCTTTCCTAAAACATCCATACAAAGTTCGTATTCATATTCGTCACGCTCTTTTGTCCCTACTTTGCCGATATACTTGTCTTTCATTTCGGCCAGGGAGTAGGTCTTTGATTCTTTAGTCGCCATCTGATTATTTTTTTTGCTTATTGTTAAAATATTTATCTCTTAGTCTTACTGCCCGGTCAATTTCATTGGCCGGAACTTTGTCCACTTTCTTTATTAAACCGTGAGTCGCAAGAACCAAAGTTTCTTTGTTATCGGTCTTGTCCGAAACTCCCAAATGTCATTTTGAAGTTTCTTAAAAAGTTTTGGGTCATTGGTCTTTCGGTCAAGTACTGAAATGAACTCAGCTGCTACTTCCAGAAATTTCGTTTCAAAATATCTCATTTAAAGTTGTCCTGTTGAATGTCACAAAAACAATAAAAGTTTCCAAAATTAGAAACAATATTTTTCTTGAATTTGTTCGGTGTCAGTTTTCTAAGCTGACGCAAAACTTCCTTATACCCGAAACGATCTTTCGCATAGCCACTCATTTTGATATGTATTAGTGAAGGATTGTTTCGTTTTATTTATAAATAAAGATGTACTATTTAACTCATAAGTATCCGTCTGTGTAAGTATCATACTCAATATTCATTTTCCTTTAGTTTTTTGAATATTTCTTCTCTTGAAACTATTTCTCCTGTTTTCTCTGAATCCATCAATGTTCCTAGCATAAAGTCTTCATATTGTTCATGTTTAAGATGAGTTACCACCGCACCAAGTTGTACTGCCAGTTCTTTCAGAAGCTTACTACTTTTTTGGTCAGCTCTTATGATGATTGCACCCATTATTTAAAATATTTTTGTAAAAAAAAGCTATTTTTTTTTGTTTCAAAACCAAACCTTAATCGGGCTTTTTAACCCCATTTACTACGCTTATCATCCATTTGGCTACGGTTAATAAGTCGCGTGTTTTTTGTCATTTTAATGGTTTACCTTGCATTTGTTCTCGATAAAACTTAATTAGAAAACTTAGAAGTAATGGCATTGATATTCGGGACAAAATTATCTCCTACGACTTGACCAATAACTATTTTGAGTGGAAGAAATGAAACAATAAACTTGTCAAATTTGAACGAAGCCAAAGGTAGTCAAAGAGAAGCTCAACTATCATTCTGATTATTGTTATTTCAAGATTTGCAACATAGATTTTAATTTCACTGCTAAATCGATGATTTTTATCTTTGGTTAAGTCTTTAAAAACAAGGAAGTTAATATTTTTTATATTAGTGCACCTTTTTCCAGTATATTCATTATTTTTGCATAGTGAACAAATCAGTAAACATAGCAACAATTTTCCCCAAACACTTATTTTGGGACATGGATCCTAGTAAACTTAATCTTTCCAGAGATAAGTCTATTATTATTCCTAGAGCTTTATTTTCCACAACTCCAGAGACATTTGAAACAGATATTAAAAAATTAGAAGCCCTATATTCTGCAAAAGACATTGTTAAATACTTAAAATTAACAACAGAGAATATCAGCAACAAAGTTTGCCTAAGTGTTTCAAAAAGATACAATATAAAACCATTTCTTCGTTTTTCACTTTAATTTATGAGGGCAGTTAATCCAGCAATAATTAAAGCCATCATTGAATTACAAACATTACCAACAGTATCAAAATTTAATTTAGGTGGAGGTACAAATCTGGCACTGCAATTTAATCACAGGGTTTCAGATGATATAGATTTCTTTTGTAATGAAATAATAGGTAAAGAAGGATTTAATAATATTGAAAAAGAAGTTAAAAATTGCTTTGGCAATAAAGCAAAAAGCTTTGATGATCCTTGCGATATAAACGACCAATATTGTTTCTTACGTTTCTTCCTTGATTTAGAAGATGGAACAACTATTAAAATCGAATTGCTTCAAAATATGAAGAATTTATTCGATGTGGAAGTTAAACAAGGGATAAGTTTACTTTCAAATAAAGACATTGGTTTGTTCAAATTAATCAGCACCTCAAACCGTTCAACTAAAAAAGACATTTACGATTTAGACTTCATAACCGATAAAATTTCATTAATTGATTTGTATGAAGACTTAAAAGTTAAAATACTTAAATTCAATAAAGAAGAACACAAAACAATATTTGATTTAAGCAAAAATAACACACCTATTGACAATCCAGAATTACTATTAAAATTTGATGATAATTCCGATTATTCAAAGTTTCCATCACATTCAAAGAATACAATACAGATCATCGAGGGTAGTAAAACTTGGATTGAAGCAAAATTAAGTTGGCGTTCAAAAGTAAGACGACTTTACAACTATTTAGGCAAAGATTTTCCTGGACCTAAAGGAACGAAAATTAAATAATCTTTTTTCGTTCGGTGATAAAAGTTATTCTGCTGTCCATGCACCAATAGGTATCAAGGAATAAATTCTATTCTGTTAGTTACTAAGTCAAAGAGAACTTTTATTTCTAAATCAGAAACTGTAACTTTATTATTACCAGTAGTAGTATTTTGATGTATTATATCATTTCTCTTTTGGATTAAATTGTTAATATTTTGTGTATTACACCCATAGTAATCCAGCGTGTTAAGTATTTTTTGGTTCCAAGGTAAATTTCGGTCAGAAACAATATCCATATTTGTTTTTGAATATTGCTTAGCCGTTACCTCGAATTTTTTTAAATATTTGTTACCATCCCTAAATTTAAATTTAAATTTTTTATCACTTGTAATCTCAGGAGTATCTGTATCTATTACTCTATTAGCAATATTTTCCAGTACACTGAAGAAAAATATGAAAGAAACTATATTTTTCTCTTCCTTTGCTACGTTATTTTGCTGTAAAATTTCAATACCAAATAAAAGCCATCGTAAATATTCCCTTACAAAATCTTTTGGTAAATCCTTATTTTTTCTTTCCTCCAATTTTTCTTTTATAATTTTATATTTATTATAATAATCAATTAGAAAGGAAGCATCGGTAATAGATTTTTCAATATTTTGCCTTAGTTTTTTTATTGTATTTTTGACATCATAACTTCCTAGTTTTAAAATATATCCATTTGCATTGCTTGAATTTTCATAATTCCAAATCTTGTTTGAAGCTGTAGTAATTATTACCTGTATTCCTTTGTTAAGTGATTTAATATATTCTAAAATTTTAATTCCTGTTAATTCTTCGTGAATAATTCCTTGATTAAAATCTTCATCGCATAAACGTAAATCTAGTATAACTAAGTCCGGTTTTTCCTCAAACAGAAAGTTTTTTGCTTTTGCAATAATATCTTCTTGAGTTAAATTTTTGAATTCAATGTTAAGATTCTTTAAAGTGATTGTTTTATTTGTCGTTATATTAATTTTCAACAAATTCTCGTAAAATTTCAGCCATCCTTTATCTGCTTCATCGTCAATTAAAATTATTTTTTTTGCTGAACCAGGTATGTTAATGTAAAAAGAGTTTCCTCTTTCTTCATTTTCTACTGGATTTAAACCAATATAATATTTAAAGAACAATCCAGTACTAATATTATTTTTTACTTCAGGAATTTCATGATCACAACTTAAGTATTTAGACCATTGTAGGAGAGCAAGTTCGTTATCAACACTATGATGTGATTGATAGTTTATAGGAGGAGGTATATGAATTTTTGAGAGAAAATTTTTCAGAAATATTTCGTCTTCCTCCTCATTAATCTCTATTGCCTTCAAATTTTTCAATTGAGTATTGAAATTTTCAATGGAAGAGTCTTTAACATGCAAAATATTTTTAGTAAAAAGAATCTGTCCTAAAGTACTTAATTTATTTATTTGGAAAGAATCTTCAGGTCCAAATAAAATAATAGGAACTTGAAGATTTTTAAATTCTTTTGTTAATCTAATGTGGTAAGCTAAGCGAATACCTAAAAATTCCAAATAATTTTCCTCTGAAAGTGAATAAGGAATAAATATTGCATCATATTTATTTTGTTCAATTTCATCTTTATCTAAAATGAAAGCATGAATTTTTTTATCAATTGAAAAATTATTATTTAATAGTTCTTGGCCTATTATTTTAAAGGACACAGCAGATCCTAAGTCTTTTCTAAAAGCAGTCACTAAAGCGTCTGAAATAGAATCGTCATAAATCAACAAATTATTCATAGGTTTAGTATCATTTTATTTATCAAAGCATTTAAATTTTGTTCCTCCATTACTTTTTCATAGCCAAGTATTTGGTTAATCATTTTAATTTTACTGTCAAAGCGGTTTTTATAAATTTCTATCTCGCTATCTCTGGAATGTATTAATTTTCTTAATTGGAGTAAGTAAGTTAACTCCCAGTTTTCATAAACTAACTCCAATAAATTATCAACTTTATCTTGTAGGAAATTTCTGATGAATGGAATTAATCTGGCCGAATATAAATCTGATGAATTTATATTTAAAAACTCTAAGTTTTCATTATGGTAATTTAATTGTGCAATACCACCACTAAAAAATATAATTTTAATACATTGATCTTTACATGCTTTATAAACATACATTAAACCTTTTGAATTTATTGATGATTTATGAATGATTAATAACTTTAATGTATCTTTAAAAAGATAACTTTCATTATTTATTTCATCAATAATTTTTTTACAATCAACAACTAGTGGTATGCTTAAACCAGATATTGAAAGTAGCGTCTCTATATCTTTTTCACGGTTGGGTAAAAATAATCTCTGTCTTGATGGTCTATCTTCTAAAATAAGAATTTTGCTCATATTGTAAAAATCATTTTATAGGTGAAGCCATCTACTTCTTCCCCCAATTCTTCAAATAATGGTTTTTCAATTAAATTAATATTTTTACCCTTTGCCATTCCCTTTACTCCTGGATATAATATTTTTAGTTCACCATTAATATATTTTGAATCACTTATAAATTTAGAGATTATACTAAAATCTGCTAAACTAAATAGGTCCTCTGCGATAGCATTTAATTGGCCTCCGATAAATTTCTCTGAGTTCGTTATATCTAGAGATTTAAGGGGGTATGAATTTCTTTGATGAATTGTAAATATTAATTTATCTTCTATTTTTTTATAGGAAAATAGTATTTTAGTTGCTGTTTCATTATTCTTTACTAAGTCTAAAATTTGGCTAATAGCTTTTAAAATTCCAGGTGTATAGGTGTAAAAATCTAAAAATTTAAGTTCTTCAATTCCATAGAATTCATAATCTTTCATTGTGTTTGAAAGTTTTTGAATTTCATGGTAGAGGTAATTTTCACGAAATTGAATTTCAGTTTTAAATACATCAACAACATCCTGAAAGTATTTTATTTCCTTATCTTTTATTCTTTCACCTGGTCTTAAATATTGTGGTAAAATAAATTGAAAAGGTTTTTTAATTTCGTATTCATTTTTATTATCAAAATTATCTTTACACCAATCAATTAATAGATTATTTGGAAATTGCCAACCAAATTTCATTTTATTAAGATTTGGCCAACCAAATTTTAAATCATTTGAAGCATCTTTATTTTTTGGTATATATAAAAAATAAATTAACAAATTATATAAATTTCGGTTGTATTTAAATAAAATATTAACCTCTTTTTTATTTTTATTTAATTCTTGAATGAAATCCTTAATTGTTTCATATTTTTTTTCGTCCCATGAGTGACTTGACCATTTAAATACAGTATTAGCCTTAAATTTATATAAGAATTCTGTGATTTTTGAAGGGTCATGGATAACCTCATTTGCCGCAGTATTATTTCCTGAAGTATTAGGAGTTTTAACTAAATCCTCAATGTGTTCAATTCTTCTTAGTAATTCCTTTTCCATTACACTTTCATTTTTTATTTCTTTAACAGATAGTGAAAGTAACTTATCTTTTAATATAGGACTTAGTTTTTTATCCTCTAATAGTTTTATTATAAAATCATATTTGTTATGTTCCATAATTTTACTTATATTTTTTTATAAAAATGATTCATAGCTGTTTCAATCCCTTCATCCTCCCAAATATCTAAGATCAAACTTAAAGTATTAGTTTTTACATTTAACATATCAAACCTTTCTTTTATCTTTAAATATAAGTCATTATTTTCACCTTTTACCATTTTTAGGTAATTGATTTTTCCTGAAATTATGTTTATCATTTCTGGTTTACTACTAATTATGTTACCCTTGTCAACCATGTATTGCTTTAAAAAAAAACTATTGGCGCGTTCATACCCGAATTTTTCCCAGAAATATATCCACATTCGCAACTGCTTTATGTAACGTTGTTGTACATTCACTTTTTCGTTCACCAATAAACCTGTTACTTCCTTCCTATAGCCATCTTTTTGTAAACGGGTTTTGCTTTCTTTAATATGGAAGTTCTGTTCAGCTATAATTCGATGTAACTCCTTTAAAAATTTACTACCTGATTGATATACGTTGTGCATGGAGCTAAAAGTAATGTCGTCAGCATATCGGCTATAATTTAATCCAAATCTTTTGGCTACGGCAGATAGTAAAAAATCGAGTTTCTGACAAACAATATTTGTTAAAATAGGGGAAGTAGGAGCTCCCTGCGGTAATACATTTCGTTTTACTTTTTCCCAAACACCAGTTTCGTTTTGTCGTTCTACCTCCATTTCTGTGCAACATAAGGACGCTATAATGTTAGCAATATCCAACCGGCTTGAATCCTGTTTTTCATCTCCTGGCGTTACTTGGGTGTTGATTTCCTTATTTAAATTAAAAGGCTTTAGCTGTAATGTTTTCCACACTCTTGCCTGATCAATGGAAGGAAAGAAATCTTTCAAGTCGATATTGTAAACATAATTACTGCCCGCATGAAGTTGAGCATTAACCACAATTGACCGGTCTCTTACAAAACCCATAGCTGCCTTGTGTGGCTCATAAACACAATGTAGGACATAAGCTAAGGTTTTTTGTATTGCTTTTAAGCCTTTGACCGGCGAATGGATACTTCGCTGTGCACCAGATTTTTTGTTAATCTTGAACTCAGTATATCTTTTCCCACTTAACTTGGGATTTGCATACCAAGTGAGTTGTTTCAATTCAAATGGAACCGCCTTTTCACCATAAATGAGAGGTTTAACTTCATTCATTAAATGAAGCAAATCCTCTCTGGACTGCATTTTTTCAAAGGCAGTTTTAATTTGATGGAAATGGGCTTGTTCTTGTTTCATATTTTAAGCTAAATGGTTCAATGAAGCCTGCTGCTGTATTCTTTGTTTATGATATTAATCAATATTAAAAAGAGTTTAATCTCGCTTCTATGTTTGTCAGATATAACTTAACAATAACCAAGAAACATTCATCCCAGATTTCTCGGGAATACCAACCGAATACAGTTGGCGATGTCAATATTGTGCAGCAGGCTTTCAAAGAACTTGATGCAAAGTAACTTAGTAACTATGCACTGTACCTGCACTAAAGTAATTATATTTAATTACTTTGTGATAATTTTTTTTGGACGGTCTTTTAGAACACAAAAAATAGGAATATGGCAACGACTAAAAATGCCTTAATACGCTTCAAGGTGTTGGATAATTGTTTTAGAAATGTGGGTAGAAAATATTTTATAAATGATCTGATTTCAGAATGTGAAAATGTATTGCTTGACATTGATCCTCAATCTAATGGGATAAGCAGAAGACAGATTTTTGAGGATATTGCCTTTATGGAAAGTACTGAAGGGTGGAGCATTGAACTTGAACGACATCGCGATGGAAGAAAAGTATATTACCGGTATGCTGACCTGTCTTTTTCCATTAATAAAATGCCCCTAAATGAAATCGAAATTAATCAATTAAAAGATACGATAGATTTATTGTCCCAATTCAAAGGAATGCCTCAATTTGAATGGATGAACGAGCTCATACCTAAACTTAAACAGGGTATGACTTCCAATAAATCGACCGGAACTGTCATGGAGTTCGAAAGTAATGAGTTCCTTAAGGGCATTGAACTTTTAGGACCATTATATAATGCCATCTTCTATAAAAAAGTACTTAAAGTAAGTTATCAGACGTTTGAAAATGATACGCCATTTGATGTGATGATTCACCCCTATTTTTTGAAACAATACAATAATAGGTGGTTTTTATTTGGCTATAATCCAGAAAAAGAAAAGTATGACTGGAATTTAGCAATCGATAGAATTATTTCATTTAAAGAAATGCAACATCCTTTTCTGGAAAATACCATTATAGATTGGAATGAATATTTTGATGATATCATTGGGGTAACTAAACCAGCGGAGGCTGAGTTAGAAAAGGTGGTTCTTCAATTTACAGGATTAACAGCAAAATATATAGAAACGAAGCCAATTCATGGTTCTCAAAAACCTAAGTGGCTAGATAAGAATACCTTAGAAATACGGTTAAAGATCATTTTGAACTATGAATTTGAAAGATTTGTCCTTTCTTATGCCGATAATGTTAAGGTGATAGAGCCAGAAAAACTTAGAAATACCGTGTCAGATAGGCTGAAAAATGCGTTAGGATACTACGAAATGTAAAGAAACAGTAGATGGAAAGGTCAATTTATGCCCATACTATTTTTGAGGTTTGCTTTGTCGAATATACAATTTATAGTAATTGCATCAGAAAAATCTGCATTTTCTAAATTAGCATTGGTGAAATTTGCGCCCGTTAAATTTGCATTGTTGAAAAAAACAGAAACAGAATTTCCCATTCCCAGATTAGTTCCGTTGGCTTCAGTCAGATTAGCATAAGTTAAATTTGCTTCTCTAAAATTAGCTCCATGAATTCTTGATTTTAATAGAATAGC
>CANMVX010000088.1 GCA_947501115.1 Haliscomenobacteraceae bacterium | reverse complement strand
GCTTGTACGTAAATTACCTGTGTATCTCTAACTGTTTTAGTTGTAAGAGGATTTGTTTTGATAGTTTTAGTTGCAGCCCAAATACGAAGGATGACCCCAGTATCGCAGGTTAATTTCTTAACTACTGTGTAATCAACATCTCCATTACATTCTAAACCGTAAACATCAGGAATACCAAACAAAGCATTAGATATAGCTGAATTAGCAATTTCCCCATCTGTATTAAGAGAAGTTCCAATGATTTCCTTCTCTGAACATGTAACCCAATTTCTTACATCTCTATTTGCACCTCTGTAAGTATTTTTTGAATTGTATGACTTTGTTAATATTGGGGCATTAATAACTGGATCAGTTTTATCTTCCAGATTAATTTCTGTCCAACAGAAACTCCAGTTACGACCAGCAGGCGCAGAATCATCACTATTGCCACCTGAAAACATAGGTGTAACTAAGTCAGATCCCCACAATTCAACTTGCTGGTTTGCAGTTGTACCGTCACAGCAGAAGAATTCAACATATTGCATATATTTTGGCGTGTAAAACATACCAGCAACAGCATTTCCATTGTTATCTATAACTGCATTAAAATCCGCTGTAGTTACAACACCGTCATTATTACCATAAAGGTCATAATCCATGTTCCACTCGAAATATTTTTGACAAGTAGCCCAATTAATTTTACGACGAACATACATTGAGTCAAGCGTACAATTATCAAGACTTCCTTCGTTCACCATATCTACAGTAACCTTAGCATACTGGTCTAAACTGATTTGACGATCACTTAAGGTATTTGCAAAACCAGGTCCATTGATATAATAGTTAGAAGTTGAATTAGATGTTAGAGTAACATTAATTTGATCATCACACTTCATTACAGGAGCAACTTTATCTTGAACATCAAAATAAAGAGTATCAAATGAATAATTTTGACAATTATCATACATTTCTATAACGATTCTATGCTCACCTATAGGAATACCCATAGCCACATTAGTAATCTGAGGAGCTGCACCAATAGTAGCAACTGTATAATTTTGGTCAACATAATCAGGTCTGCTTACAAAATAACCGTTATTCCAGGTATTTCTTGTTTGAATCTTATAATTCAAACTAACACCTCTACCTAATCTATCCGTTTCGCCTCCAGATGCTACTTTATCATAAACACCCCAGTTAAAAAGTGTTTGTAAATCAGCTAAATTTTGTCTGGTACCATTTCCAACAGTTCTTGCTGGTAATTTAAGATTCGCAGTACAATCAAAAGTACCTACAGAAATAATAACTGAATCAGTAGAATATCTAGCATTTGATGCTCCACCCGTTACTCTTCCATTAATTTTTCCAGTGGTGGTATTTGTTGCTCCAACCTTAGGATCATACACTACAGGAGTAGGTTTTCCCAAATCCTCAAATGCCAAAATTAACGTATCAATTTCCTGGTTTCCGTAGCACCAATCAAATACTGTTGTAACAACTTCAAATTTTTTCGAACACAATGCGTTTGCAGCAGTAAATTCTTTAGTCTGAAAAGAAACAGCAAAAAGATCTTTCAATTCATCAGAAAATAAAGATAATGAATCTATTTGTCCGCTAGGTAAGGTATCTACAGCTTTATAAATTACTGTAAGTAATCCTCGGATATTATCTGAAGTTATCGCGGATGGACTTGTAGCGGAAGATATATCAAACTTAATTGTATCTTTACCATTGTTGAACTTCGCCGCGGTCATCATATCATAACCCACACTTGCAGTAAAATCGAAGCTAGTTGTACCTGTTGTACGAACACCATTTACTAATCTAGCCTGATCAATTTCGCCATACACCATAGATTTTTGAGTTCTACGAGCATTTGCTCCCCAAGCTCCAAATTGTCCAAGATTACCCGGACCTCTTTGCATAGGATCAGTCGCAATTGTGTAAGCTCTTGTACCAGTTCTTGTCAAAGGATCAGTTTCAGAACCTGTAGAAGGTTTAACAAAATAAATAATCTGTGTTAACGTAGTGTCATTACCTCTTCTATCAGAAATATTGAAACGTCTCGTAATCTTGTGAGTAAAACCTTTTCCATCTACCTTTACTGAGTCACATGCAGGAGTTTCAAGAAAATCAGTTACTTTGTAAGAAAGGAACTTTGATCTGTGTAACAAGAAACTGTCATTTTTAGAAGCAGTTCCAGAACTGTCTTTGTCAATTAACCAAGTTGAATCCGCCTTTGTTGTCGATGGTGCTGGAAAAGATACATTATTAATAATACCATTCGCATCAACTTCACAAGAATCTGTCATGTATGGACGACCAACATAATATTTTTGGCCGCTGGCACCAAAACTAGCAGCAGGAACTCTACCAGTACTTGTATTCCATGTAAAGGCTCCACCCCAGCTATTACTTTGATCTAATATCTCAGTAACATTATCTGACCAGGTAACAATGGTATCAATTGTTTGCCACGCAGCTAATTGTTGTGCACTGAAAACAGGTGCTTGATCATCTCTAACGATGATTGTTCCCTGACAGATTAATGCGTTAGTTCCTTTTCTGAACAAACCATAAGACCAACCTATAGCTGGGCTAATTGCATTAATTTTGTTACTGTCAGACGGGGTGTTGTCGTTAATCATTACATAATAATCAGCGGTTGTTCCCTGTAAAGAAACCATTTCTGGAGTGATTGCAATATTGCAATCCCCATCAATGGAGATAGACAGATTTTGTACACATGTCTGTGCACTCATCTGCTGTGTGCTCGCAAATAAGGCTGCGACTGCAAGCAGGGTAATCCCCGCGAGTCTAGCTAGCTTATTTGTAAGCGGTGAAAAAATTGAGTTGAATTGACTCATTTGATTACAATTTGTTAAAATTAAAAAAAAATATACAAAACTAGGTCCTTTCATGTTCGGCTCAACGCAAAAACCCTCAGTAGGTGAACCACCTGCGAGGGAAAGAGAATCGATTGTTTTTACTTTAAAGTAATTTCTTGTCATGGGATAGTCTATAAAACTGACGCAATTTACATCTTATTATCTTTAAAAGTCAATGGCATTTATCCTAAAAACGAATATTAATAAAATTTTAACTAAAAAGACGGTCATCTGCCTCATTTTAATCGAACGTTAACACTTTTATATAAGACAAAAGGGTCATTTTTCCGAAAAAACAAATAACCCTTTTGTCATAATTAAAGCCCTTTTATAATTTCCACCCTTCCCTGAAACGGGGTAGTAAAAGCTCGTTCGCTTCCTTATCTTGCTTAAATTTTTCTTTCTCAGGATTCCATGTTAATGGTCGGCCCAACTGGTACGCAATATTGGCAATGGCGGAAACAGAATTGCTTCTATGCCCTATTTCTGCGGGACAAATAGGCACGGTACCGTTTTTTGCTGCATTAATCCAGTCGGCATAATGGTCATCAGAGGCATAAAGACGCTTCTCCCCTGCCTGTATGGTCGCCGACACGATAGAGGCAGGATTGCTATCGAGGTAGCTCCTTGAAATATCAATCGTACCTTTCTCTCCTATAAAACGAACCCCATAATTTCTGCCAAAATCCTCATGTTTCATAATAATACCATTTTCATACACCATGGTTAATCCTCTCAACGCCTTTGGGTCGGAAGGAGGTGTCAATGTTACTGGTCCTGAATCGTCCATTCCTAATCCCCATTGGGCAATATCGAACATGTGCGCGCCCCAGTCTGAAAGAATTCCGCCACCATATTCCCTGTATTTCCTCCAATTTGGGAAAATATCCTTTTCAACGGGAGGAGATAATTCTGAGTGAAAAGGGCGATATTCGGCAGGTCCAACCCAGCCTTCCCAATTCAAATAGGTAGGAAGCGTTTCCTGGCCTAAGTCGCAAGCGATGGCAGGATCACCCACATTGACAAGCACTTCCCTTATTGCACCAATATATCCATTGCGTACCAATTCGCAGGCATGCCTGAAATTTTTCCAGGAACGTTGCATGCTCCCCGTTTGTAACACTACCTTGTTATCTTTTGCCGCATTAACCAATGCACGTCCCTCTACCACCGTTCTTGTCAAAGGTTTTTCACAATATATGTGCTTTTTTGCTTTTGCAGCATCAATACCCTGCTTGGCGTGCCAATGATCGGGCGTGGCAATAACGACGCCATCAATGGCGGAATCAGCCAGTATTTCTCTGTAATCAGAGACATCTTTGAATCCGCCCATCGTTTGATTTCCTCCTGATTCGGCAAAAGCTTTTTCTGCCAATGCTTTGAATTTGGCCAGTTTCAAGGAATCAACTTCTGCACCAGAAATAATTCTGACAGGTTGCTTTTTAAAACTGTTGAGTAATCCCCTGGCTTGTTTACCTGTGCCAATAAAGCCTATGGTAAACATATCGCTGGGTGCGGTGTATCCCCTTCCCAAAACATAGCGGGGGACGATGATAAAACTTGCGGCAACAGAGGTTGCCTGGAGCAAAAATTTGCGACGAGAAGTATTTGACATCTTTTTCTTCCCAAAATACAAGATTTTAATGAAATAGTGTATTATAAAGAAATAATTCTGGCACTGAAACCTTTGCCTGATGGTAGTTGTTTAAGAAGTTTTGTAAAATTGCTATTATGTCATTTAAAATTGTGGCGCCATTCAAACCGACAGGAGATCAGCCAACGGCCATACGAAAGCTCTCTTCGGGAATTATCAACGGCGATAAATCACAAGTCCTTCTTGGGGTAACTGGTTCTGGAAAAACATATACTATTGCCAATGTTATCCAGGAAGTTCAGCGCCCTACCTTAATATTAACACATAATAAAACACTGACCGCGCAACTTTATAGTGAGTTTTGCGCCTTTTTTCCTGAAAATGCAGTAGAATATTTTGTTTCCTATTACGATTATTATCAGCCTGAAGCCTATATTTCGTCGTCTGACACCTTTATTGAAAAGGATTTAGCGATAAATGAAGAGGTTGATAAATTGCGATTACGTGCCACCTCGTCCCTTCTTTCCGGCAGGGACGATGTTATCATAGTAGCCTCCGTTTCCTGTATATATGGTATGGGAAATCCTGAAGATTATAAAAGTAGCATTATTCGCATTCACACCGGCCTTAAGATTTCAAGAAATGCCTTTTTAACCCAATTGGTCGATTCTTTATACGCAAGAACAGAGACCGATTTCAAACGGTCCACCTTCAGGGTTCGCGGTGATACCGTAGATATTCATCTTCCTTATGTAGATTATGGCTTTAGAATCACTTTTTTTGGCGATGAAATAGAAGTCATTGAGCGCATTGAACTGGAAACGGGAAAGCGTATTGAAAAAATGCCGCAGGCTGCCATTTTTCCAGCTAATCTTTACGTTGCGCCCAAAGATAGGATGGGTCTTATTATGGAGGAAATAGACGCCGAACTGAAGGAACAAGAGGCATTTTTCGAAAAAGATGGCAGGATTCTGGAGGCACGCAGGATTCGTGAAAGGACTTCTTTTGACATGGAAATGATGCGCGAACTGGGTTATTGCAGTGGGGTGGAGAATTATTCCAGATTTTTTGATGGCCGTCGTCCAGGAACCCGCCCTTTTTGCTTATTAGACTATTTTCCAGATAATTATCTGATGGTTATAGACGAAAGTCATGTGACCATACCTCAGATTCGAGGTATGTTCGGTGGGGATAGAGCCAGAAAATTAAGCCTGGTGAGTTATGGATTTCGTCTTCCATCTGCTATGGACAACCGACCTCTGAATTTCACGGAATTTGAAGGCGTCATAAATCAGGTTGTTTACGTCAGCGCCACCCCGGCAGAATACGAGTTGGAACAAACATCAGGAGAAATTGTAGAACAGATCATCAGGCCAACGGGCTTACTCGATCCTCCCATTGAGGTTCGTCCCAGTATTAATCAGATTGATGATTTATTGGATGAAATAAATAAAAGAGTGCTGAAAAATGAACGGGTATTAGTGACTACTTTGACAAAACGTATGGCCGAAGAGTTGACAAAGTACCTTAGTAAAGTACAGATTAAAGTGCGATTTATACATTCTGAGGTAGATACGATGGAACGCGTGGAAATATTGAGGGATTTGAGAATGGGTGGGTTTGACGTATTGGTAGGGGTAAATTTACTTCGTGAAGGACTGGATTTGCCGGAGGTATCTCTGGTCGCCATTCTCGATGCGGATAAAGAAGGATTTTTAAGAAATGACAGATCATTGACCCAAACAGCAGGTCGTGCAGCGAGAAACGCAAATGGACTTGTCATTTTTTATGCAGACAAGACCACCGATTCTATGCAAAGGACCATAGATGAAACAGAGAGACGGAGAGTTATTCAAATGGCCTATAATGAAAAGGAGGGCATTACGCCTGAAACGGTTTTCAAAAGCAAGGAAGAGATTATGCAGCAACGTTCCATCCTGGATATCCGCGGTGGTCGTCCAACAAAAACAGCTGATTATGCCAATGATAAGGTCGCGGAACCCGAAATGGCCTACATGGATCGTGATCAGGTAGAAACCAAAATAGCTCAAGTCGAAAAGAAAATGAGGGCCGCTGCTAAAGATTTAGATTTTATTCTGGCTGCTCAATATCGGGATGAAGTGGTGCAATTGAAAAAGAAGTTGTAGGGGGTGTTGATGGGCTTTGTTTTTCAGTGTGGTATTTTCCGGTAATATAACATGTTTGTGGTGGTGTTGATGTTGGTGTTTCTGTGTGGTATTTTCCGACATTATTAGTTTTGAATCAGGATTTACAGGATTTTCAGGATTAAAGATAACGTCGTTGGTGGGGGTGGCATCGTTTTAATGGAAATGAATACCTTTTATTTGCTATTCGCCACTGCGATCATCGCAGCGGCGAAATGTCCGGAAATGAAAGCATCAGTTAATAATAATCTTCCGAATCAAACCAACGGCGTTATGGTTAATCCTGAAAATCCTGAAAATCCTGATTCAAACAACTGGCTGCTGCGCGCACCAACTAAGCCAATGTCCAACGCTAAAAAATCCTCGAAATCCTGATTCAAAAGCGGGATATCGAAGGCAGTAAATGACATCTTAAGGGCGGAATGTATCCCACTTTTACACAGGCGTGTCTATTTAATTTAATTTTTGTAAAAATAGAAGTTATAATAAATCGGAAAAGTTCTTTTTTTGTCCTGACTATTATAAAATGGTGTGTTAGAAGAATATTAAGTTTGATTAATAATTCTAAGTGTGGCCCTCAATAAATGACAAATATTGGATGTAGCACTTTAATATTAATATGCTTCTAAATTTAATGCAGAATACCAAACAAAAGTCATGATGAAAATGGTGGAGGATTTAACTTACAGAATAATTCAATGCGCTATGTTAGTGCATAGAAGTCTTGGAAATGGATTTCAAGAAGTTATCTACCAAAGAGCGCTAGCTATTGAATTCAAAATAAATGGATTACTTTCTCAGAGAGAAATAGAGCAGGACATTTTTTATAAGTCCACAAAAATAGGAACTCGAAGAGTTGATTTTATAGTAGAAAATGACATTATTGTGGAGATAAAGGCTTTAATATCCCTTGAAAATGTGCATTTAGCCCAAACAAAAAATTACTTAAATGCTTTTAACAAACCTATTGGACTTCTTATAAATTTTGGTGCCCAAAGCCTACAATTTAAAAAGATTTTTAATTCCAAATGTACGCCATGAATTTGGTATGGTGAAAACAAGCATTTCACACTGTAGCCTGCTTTTGAATCAGGATTTACAAGATTTCGAGGATTTTTTAAAACTGGGCGTTGTTTGGGAGAGTGCGTGCTGCAGCTTAAGAGTCATTTTTTATGAACCATATTTACATTTTGTATCCATTTAACCATGAAGATAATCGGATTTTATCCTTTAGAATGCTTTTGAATCAGGATTTACAGGATTTTCAGGATTAAAGATTACGTCGTTGGTGGGGTGGCATCGTATTAATGGAAATGAATACCTTTTTTGTGCTTTTCGCCGCTGCGATCATCGCATCGGCGAAAAGTCCGGAAATGAAAGCATCATTTAATAATAATCTTCCGAATCAAACCAAAGGCATTATGGTTAATCCTATAAATCCTGTAAATCCTGATTCAAAAGCAAGTTGATGGGTAAAATTCCAGCTATCCTCAAAGTTAAACAGATGCATTATTAAAAATGATTTATCGGTGAAAAAGCGTTCACCTTTCAAAAAGTAAGGTAGTTCTTACATTTTCCGATATTATTGGTTTTGAATCAGGATTTACAGGATTTTCAGGATTAAAGATAACGTCGTTGGTCGGGGTGGCATCGTATTAATGGAAATGAATACCTTTTTTGTGCTTTTCGTCGCTGCGATGATCGCAGCGACGAAATGTTATGATACAGACACCCATTCCCTTTACCCTCAAAACTAAACCAACGACGTTATCTTTAATCCTATAAATCCTGTAAATCCTGATTCAAAACCAAATATTTACGGATAACATCAAAATCAAAATCCCTATCAAAACAGTCGATGCGATCATCGCAGTGACGAAATGTTGTGATACAAACACCCATTCCTTTTACCCTCAAAATTAAACCAACGACGTTATCTTTAATCCTGTAAATCCTGTAAATCCTGATTCAAAACCAAATATTTACGGATAACATCAAAATGAAAATCACTCTCAAAACAGTCGATGCGATGATCGCAGCGACGAAATGTTATGATACAGACACCCATTCATTTTACCCTCAAAATTAAACCAACGACGTTATCTTTAATCCTAAAAATCCTGTAAATCCTGATTCTAAACCAGGCTATAGGATAAAATATCGAAATGAAAATCACTTCTGTAGTTAACAACTATCTGCCATCAAGTAAATTTCCTAATCCGCCTAAAATACTGCCTTCATCTTTTCCACCGCCCCCAGTTTGAGGTGCCGCAGAGAAAATTCTTTGTGCCAGGCGACTAAATGGCAGCGTTTGAATCCAAACGGTACCCGGACCTTCCAAACGAGCATAAAAAAGACCTTCTCCACCAAAGAAAATATTCCTAATGCCTTTAACCATTTCAATATCATAATGTACATCGCGGGTTAAGGCAACTAAACAACCTGTATCAACCAGAAGTGATTCACCCAGAGCGAGTTCCTTTTTAGTTACATGACCACCTGCATGCACAAAAGCCATTCCATCACCCTCCAGTTTTTGCATAATAAAGCCTTCTCCACCGAACAATCCTCGCCCTAATTTTTGAGAAAATTCAATACCTACATGGACACCTTTTGCGGCACAAAGGAAAGCATCTTTTTGACAAACTATTTTACCTTCAAATTTGGATAAATCGAGAGGAATAATTTTTCCAGGATAAGGAGAAGCAAAAGAAACCCTCTTTTTTCCAGTGCCACCATGAGTAAAAGCTGTTAAAAAAAGACTTTCGCCCGTAAGTAAACGCTTTCCTGCTGTCAAAACTTTATCCCAAATACCGCCTTTAGCCTCTTGATGACTACCATCACCAAAAATAGTGGCCATTTTAATTTCTGAATCCATCATCATGAAACTTCCTGCCTCAGCAATAACGGTTTCATAAGGATCCAATTCAATTTCAACATACTGCATTTCCTCCCCAAATATCTGAAAATCAATTTCATGTGAATTCATATTGTCCAAATTTATTTTATTAAAAAATGATTGTAAATTTACGAAATAATTAAATAAAAAATAGGTTGAGAATTGCATTGAATGCTCGATTTCTCATAGAGGGTAAAATGGAGGGCATCGGTTATTCCTGTTGGGAAATATATCGGCGAATGATTGAATTAAACCCTCAACATACTTTTATTTTATTATTCGACAGACCATACTCCACTGTATTCACGACATTTAAAAATGTGATACCCGTTGTCATATCCCCTCCTGCAAGACATCCATTTTTATGGTTCATTTGGTTTGAATGGGCGGTTCCAAAAGCTTTAAAAAAATGGCAAGCTGATGTATTTTTTTCGCATGATGGCTTTACCAGTTTAAAGACTACCATACCTGTTTTTCTAACCGTTCATGACCTTGCTTTCCTTGCTTTTCCTAAACAGGTTCCCTTTCTTGTGTACCATTTTTATAGGATTTTCACGCCTTTGTATTTGAAAAAAGCGAACCACATTTTTACTGTTTCGAACTTTGTAAAAGAAGATATTCAGACTAAATATGGAATACATCCATCTAAAATAAGCGTTATTTATAATGGTAGTCGAAATATGATGACGAACGATTTAGAGCCAATTAACCATAAAATACCTGCATCCTCAACCTATTTTTTCTATTACGGCGCTATTCATCCCCGTAAAAATATAGAAAATGCTATTAAGGCATATAATTTATTCAGAGCTCAAAATGAAGGCAAAATTTTATTTTTATTTGCTGGCAGAATGGCGTGGAGTACCAAAGAAGTTGAAAAAGCATGGAATGAAAGCCCTTACTCGGAGGACATCCATTTTTTAGGCTATTTATCAGACGCTTCTATATCTTATTATTTAAAGCATGCCCTCGCCCTGGTTTATATTTCTCTTCATGAGGGATTTGGCATGCCAATCATTGAAGCATTTGCCGCTGAAACACCCGTTATAACCTCAAATAATGGTGCTTTAGCTGAAATATCTGGTGAAGGTGCCCTTTTGGTAAATCCTCTAGATATAAATGACATAGCTAGGGGAATGAATGAAATATATGAAAACACCTCATTAAGAAGAAGCTTATCTGAAGCCGGAAAAAATGAATTAGCCCGTTTCAACTGGGATAATTCAGCCCAAATTTGTTCCGATATAATAACGCAGCTGGCGAAAGATTGACCTTAGTGAAAATAATTAGGCCAATAAAACATCCCCTTTCAAAAATTAGTACACTTCCTACATTTTCCGACCATATTAGTTTGAATCAGGATTTACAGGATTTTGAGGATTACAGATAGCGTCGTTGGTTTGGATGTAAAGTTTATTTGTGGATGGATACTGTCACATGGTTTTTGAATCAGGATTTACAGGATTATAAGATTTCACGGATTAGATATGACGTCGTTGGTTAGGGAGTAAAGTTTATTTGTAGATGGATACTGTCGCATAGGTTTTGAATCAGGATTTTCAGGATTTTCAGGATTACAGATGACGTCGCTGGTTTAATTTGGTGGTTATCGGAAAGGTCTCCCTGGCTAAATATT
>CANMVX010000087.1 GCA_947501115.1 Haliscomenobacteraceae bacterium | reverse complement strand
GGGTAATATATGTGAAACAGACACCTTTGCCAAACAGCGGGAATTACCAGAAATAAAAGAAGGCGATATCCTGTGTTTTCATAATGCCGGGGCTTATGGTTACACCATGGCTTCAAATTATAATTCAAGGCCAAGACCAGCGGAAGCATTATTTATGGATGGAGGTCTGCATTTAATAAGGAGGAAAGAATCCTTGGAAGACATTTTACAAACTCAAGTCGAATTAGAATTTTTAAAATAGGATACTAAAAAATCCTTAAAAGTGAAAAATATGTCCTTGTCAGCGCGCTATCAACCCCAGGAAACAGAAACAAAGTGGTATGATTATTGGCTTAAAAAAAATTATTTTCATTCAGAACCTGACGAAAGGGAGCCATTTACGGTAGTCATCCCCCCACCCAACGTTACCGGAGTTTTGCACATGGGGCACATGCTAAACAACACCATACAGGATATTCTGGTTAGGAAAGCAAGATTATCGGGTAAAAATGCCTGTTGGGTGCCTGGAACCGATCATGCCAGTATTGCTACAGAAGCTAAAGTGGTAAGATTATTAAGAGAGCAGGGAATTAAAAAAGGTGATATCGGAAGAGATGCCTTCTTAGAACACGCTTTTGCCTGGAAAGATAAATACGGAGGTATTATTTTAGATCAATTAAAAAGACTGGGCGCTTCCTGCGATTGGGAAAGAACACGGTTTACCATGGAACCTTCCCTTTCCGATGCCGTTTTGCATGTTTTCGTCAATCTTTATGAAAAAGGTAGAATTTACCGTGGTTTGAGAATGACCCAATGGGATCCTGAGGCGCTAACTGTTTTATCCAATGAGGAGGTCATTTATAAAGAAGAAAATGCCAGGTTATTTCATTTGAAATACTATCGTACCGATAATCCAGATCTTTTTATCACCATCGCGACACAAAGGCCTGAAACCATTATGGCGGATGTAGCCATTGCTGTTCATCCACAAGACGAAAGATACCAGTCATTTATTGGCAAGTCGGTTTTTGTCCCCCTAATCAACCGGGAAATACCTATCATCGCTGATGCTTATGTTGATATCGCATTTGGCACCGGTGCTTTAAAAATAACCCCTGCACACGATCAAAATGATTATGAAATTGGTAAAAAACATAAATTACCCGTCATAGATATTTTGACCCCAAACGGTAAATTAAATGAAAAAGCTACCATTCTGGTTGGTCAGGATCGCTTTGAGGCCAGAAAAAATATAAAGAAGTTATTAGAAGAAGCTGGTGCCTTAGAAAAAATAGAAGATTATAGAACAAGCATTGGTCATAGCGAAAGAACCGATGCCGTCGTTGAGCCGAGACTCAGTTTACAATGGTATGTTGACATGAAACCCTTTGCGAAAACAGCCCTTGAGGCTGTGAAAAGTGGTGAAGTGAAATTTTACCCGGAGTCCATGTTTAACATGTATCAAAGCTGGCTGCAAGAGGACAATATTAGAGACTGGTGCATCAGCAGACAATTATGGTGGGGACAACGAATTCCTGCCTGGTTTCTAAAAACGGAAGAGGAAGACGAAAATCAACAGGTTTTTGTGGCTAAAACAGCTGACGACGCATTAAAGCAAGCGATAGAAAAAACAGGGAATGCCTCATTGACTTTGGCCGATTTAAAGCAGGACGAAGATGTTGTTGATACCTGGTTCTCTTCATGGCTTTGGCCCATTTCTGTTTTTGACGGATTCAAAGATCCAAAAGAAATAGCTTATTATTATCCTACGCAAGTTTTAGTAACCGGTTGGGATATCATGTTTTTTTGGGTGGCAAGAATGATTATGTCCGGTTATGAATTTTCGCCAGAATTGCTCGATGCTGTCAAAATAAAAGAAAAAGGGGCTATGCCATTTAAAGCCGTTTATTATACGGGAATGGTTAGGGATAATAAACGAAGAAAAATGTCTAAATCATTGGGTAATTCTCCCGATGCTTTAGCGCTTATTGACAATTATGGTGCCGACGGTGTTCGTTTTGGTGTCTTGTCTTCCGCTGCCGCTGGTAATGATATAATTTTTGATGCACCTTTTGACCCCAAAACACAAGAAGTATTAAATGAAAGTAAGCTTTGTGAACAGGGTAGAAATTTCTGTAATAAACTTTGGAATGCTTTACGTTTATTGCAAGGTTGGGAAGTTACAGAGATAGAAAAGAACGATGGGGATCATGCTATTGCCGAACTTGCCAACCAATGGTTAGACGCAAGAATTAACCAAACCCTCGTTTTACTTCAAGATCAGTTTAATTCCTATCGTTTAAGTGAAGCACTCATAACGGTTTATAAGTTGATATGGGATGATTTTTGTTCCTGGTACCTGGAGCTCATAAAGCCCGCTTATGGCGAACCAATTCAGAAAAAGGTACTTGAACAGGCCATAGCTCATTTTGAAAAATTAATGACCATTTTACATCCTTTTATGCCCTTTGTGACAGAGGAAATATGGCATCAGTTAAAACAGAGAGCGGAAGGTGAAGATTGTGTAGTAAGTGTATGGCCGACTGTAAACGAATACGATAAGTTACTTATTGCAGATGTAGATTTACTGAAATTAGTCACTACCTCCGTTCGTGAAATCAGGAATAACCATCAGATTAAAATGAAGGAAGAACTAACTCTTTACCTTCAACAATCCATTTTAACAAATCAATGGTTACATAGAAAAGGAATAAAAGAAGCGCTTTGTAAGACCAGCGTGTTAAACGAGGTTTCCTTAACGGAGGAAGAAATAACCAATACGGTTACCTTCCTTGGCGGTAATGATAAATTCTATCTGGTGATTAATACCACCATTAATGTGGAAGAAGAAAAAGGTAGATTGGTAAAAGAGATTGAATATTACCAAAAATTTATCTCTTCGGTGGAGAATAAGCTAACCAATGAAAAGTTTGCCAATAGTGCTCCTGCGGATATTGTCAATAAAGAGAGGCAGAAATTAGCTGATGGACAGACCAAGCTAAAAGGATTAATGGAGGCTTTGACTAAATTAGGATAAGAAATTTAAACCCCCAATAGGCTGGATTCAATAAAAAAAGGGAGACAAACGAACGATTTTGTCTCCCTTTTTATTCATCATTTTAATTGACTATTTGCACTTTACCAGTGATAACACCTTTTTTGGTTTTACATTGAACGAGGTAACTCCCATCGGGAAGATTAGCATTTATCCTAAAGAAAACATTACCTGAAAGGACAATTTTTTCCTCCCAGACCTTTTTACCCTGAACATCAAATAGAGCATAACTTTCAAAATCAGCGGGTTCTACGGCATTAATTTTAACAAAGAAATCATCCTGCGCTGGATTTGGGAAAATTTCCATCCCAACCGATTCACTTTTAATAACATTTACCGGCGTGGATTTTTCTCTAATGCGCATACGAACCAGTGCAGTGATATCCTTGCCAAAACCACCTCCAAACCATTCACCATTTTTAATAATAGTTGACAGTTGTCCATAATTATACGTGATTTTACTGTAGGGCATAAACATATCTTTTGCGTATTGCACCATAAGGATATAATCGCCATCTGCTTTTAGAGGAACGCCCGGATTATTAGTTTCCAGATTTAACAAAGGCGTATTGATAAGTTCAAAATTCTTTTCTGTTTTAAACTCATGAAAACCATATCCTACCACTTTCAAATCCTTATCATCAAATTTAGCATCACCGTTATCAATGTATTGATAAAGTAGCAAACTGACCGATTTACCAAAATGGGAATTTCCATTACTCGCCACTGAAAAAGAAGCTTCATAAGCATCAAAACCTGCCTTTTTTACATAATAATAATTTCCTGCCTCCCAAATATCACCAGTCACAACGGAAGGTTGGGTCGCACTGGAAAGAATGCCATCATCTTTTGCAAATAAATTTCTGGTAACTATAAAATTGGTAACCAAACTATTATCCGATGGAACTTCATCGGTAGAGTCAGTGGAAACGAGATATTGGGTAGCATAACTTCCTGTATCCCTTGGTATGAAAATTTTTGGAATAGAAAAGGTATCTACCAAACCACTTTTTAGATTTAGCAGGGTGGTATCGGCATTAAATGACTGACCATTAGATGAAATAACCTTGACGGAAAACTTAACTTTAGGTTGCGCCAGGGTTCCTTTATTACTTACGGTAGCTACGAAAGGTACTTCTTGAACCTGAGAGACGGGAACGCCAAAACTTTCGGGAAGAATAGGAGCAGAAACCACCAGATCTCTGGCGGGTTGCGGATTACCTTCAAAAAGAGCCACATCATCTAAGCGCCAGGCATATTCGTAATTACCTTTCCAACGAAAACGAATAAAAACCTTTTCTTTTCCAGCGGCATCAGGCAACTCAAGGGTAACAATTTGACGGGAGGCACTTACATTATTTGCGCCTACATCTGTCAGAATGGTAGTATAAACGAAGGCTGTTCCATCAAAACTAATCCCCACCTGAGCAATGGACTGACTTGGTGGTGAATAAAAAGCATATTGATTTTCAAATCTTAAAAAGATATTTTTCTTACCCACACAATTTATAGGGGTAATGGTAGTCAAAAGAACATCATGGGGATTTTCTCCGTTATCTTCAGAATTAAAAACGGCAAAGCCATTAGCGGCTGTTTTTGAAGTAAAATCGGGTTGGCCTTCGAATAAACTTTTAGGATTATTGCTCCATTTCCATTTTTCAGGCCCTGCATTGGTTCCGCCCGAGACCCATTTAGCCGTAAAATCTGCTGCAGAAGCAAATGTTTCGTTATAAAATGGCGATGCAGTCTGGCTGTAACCGACCAATGAAATGAGGAGGAAATTCAGGAAAAAAAAGGGCAAAATGCGCAAGTATTTTTTCATGTTGTTCATATTTATTTGTTTAGTACAGTATATAAATTTAAGTAATAGGATGTAAAGGATTGTAATTCCAGTGAAACTACCCCTGAACGGGAACAAACCTGAGCACCTGCGGCATTGGCTAAATTTCCCATTGTTTCCAGGTCAACCTGTTTAAATAGTGACCAAACCAGGCTGGAAATGACAGCGTCGCCCGCGCCGCAAACATCACTTATTTCCTGTTTAATACCTTTAATCCATAAACAGGAATAACGATCTGCGATCCAAAGTCCGTCTTCCCCTAGTGTAACAACTGAAATTTCGCAATCTAGTTTATCAAAAATGTAATCAGTTACCCTTTTTAGGTCAGAAAAATTATTTTCAAATAAAAAAGGGATTTTTTTCTGAATTTCCTTTTTATTTGGTTTAAATAAAGTCACCCCCTGATAGTCCCAAAAATGCAAATCTTTTGGATCAACTACGATGGGAATACCCATTTCCTTTGCCATTGAAATGAGTGATTTGATAATAAAAGGCGTTAATACCCCTTTATTATAATCTTGCAAAACGATTCCTTGGGGCTTGTATTTACCCCAAAGATTTAGAATATGCGCTAAAAAGACCTTTTCTTCCTCCGATGACAAAGGATGAGCATCTTCTTCATCAATTCTGAGCAGATGCTGCCCATTTGACATAACCCTGATTTTTTGGGAAGTTCTACGGGATGAACTTTTTATTATACCCTCCGAAGAAAGACCTGCCTTTTCTAAGTAATTCAACAATGAATCGGCAGAATCATCTTTTCCAATAACAGAAAAAAGGATAGTATGGAGTTGTAAACCATATAAATTAAGGGCTACATTGGCAGCGCCACCTGGCCTCTCCGATTTTTTGTTTACATCGAGAACGGGCACAGGTGCTTCGGGAGAGATTCTGTTAACTACACCAAATATGTATTTATCCAGCATAACATCTCCGACAACAAAAACAACCTGATTGACTTCAGTCAAGATACCGTTTACTATCATAATCTAAAACTTCAGATATAAAAGGCAAAATCTTATCCACTGTACCCATATTTTGGACAATATACGACGAAGCAATCATTCCTACCTTATGCCTGCCATTTGCATCCACTAATTTTTCTAAAACGAGCTGCCAGTCTTTCACATTTCTAATAGAAAAGCCTCCTCCATTCTCCACTAAAAAATGAGCTTCAGGGAAGGCTTTAAAATGAGGGCCAAAAATAACAGGTATTTCATAAACGATAGGCTCCAAAAGATTATGAATCCCCCTGCCAAAACCACCACCCACATAAGCCAGCTGAGCATACCGATAAGCATATTTAAGCATTCCCAGAGAATCCAATAATAAAATACGTTCATTCCCTGTGGCTTCAAAAGCTTTTGAAAAAAGTATTATGCTCTTTTCATCCTTAACAGCGAAGAATAACAAATTTATTTGATGGGACGATATTTCATGTGGTGCCCATATTATTTTCCAATTTTTATAGGCAGGATTAGCTAAAAAATCCTGTAAAAAAGGAATATCCTCGGGCCAGGTACTACCAAAAATAATCGTGTATGAGCCCAAAGTAAAGGCTTCAATGATTTCATTTTCCCAAGATACTTCCTTATTATTTTTCACACTATCTACCCTACTATTGCCAGCCAGGAAGGTATTATGAAGATTATATCTTTTTGCCATTTCCATGTCCTTTGTATTTTGAAGAAAAAGAACAGAGAAAAGACCAAACATTTTTACATACCACGACGAATAGACAGGCATTTTTAATAAAGAGGAAGAAAGGGTACCTGAAACTAGAAAAACCGGTATTTTCTGAAGGTTCAACTCATTTAAATAATGGAACCACAATTCCTGTTTCACAAATAAAACCAAGGATGGACGAAGGGCATTAACCCAGGCTTTTGCCACTTTTTGTCCATCTAAAGGAAGGGGGAAAACAGCATCTGCCTGGAAAAAGGAAGAAGGACGATTAAATCCTGAAGGAGAAAAAAAGGTTAGGATAATCAAATATTCGGGGAACCTACGTTTGATTTCCACAAGAATGGGTTTCACTTGCTCATATTCTCCCAGGGAGGCACAATGCACCCAAACACACTTTGAAGAGGAACGTAAGGTTTTAATTGAACTTATTGAGTTCTTTGTTAGCTTTTGACCGTCTGTCCACGCGCCCCATTTTTTTGAAAAAAGAGCAAGGGCAGGTAAACACAAACGGACAATAAAAAGGAGGAAATTATACAAAAGTAGCATACAGCCTCATTAATATTTTAGAGAAGCCGGGTTTTTAAAAACCCTCGGAAAATGGTAACCCAGATGAATACCGGGTTGAAAAACCCAAAAAATAGCTTCATCTTTTACCCCTGTATTAAAATTAACGGGTCTTCTATTCCAGGTTGGTGAGGCAAACAAATCTATACCGACAACAAATCGGGTTAACAGAGGTTTTGCCGTTGGATTATATGAAAAATTCAGTAAAGCGCCAGGTCCGTTTGACAACCTGTCATACCCTTTTCTATACTCCCCGTTGATCTGAGGCACTACCCGAGAGGGATCGTCCTGAATTCTAATTTTGTGTTGAAAAAAGCCACCATACATATCGACGTTAAGCCTTTGGAGGAAGACAGATTTGTTATTAAAACGCCAACCTCTGCCAAGTCCTAAAAACCAGGCTCTTTGCCTTAATTGGATAACTGCCGGATTTTTATCATTTCCAATGAGATAACCTTCAGGCGTAAGTAAGTTAGAAAACACATTCTCTTTCACCAAAGCACCGAATTGAAAAAAACCAACGGCACTCCAAACAGATCGTTTTTTGGATGGTTGATAGGCCAATACTGCGGTGGTTCGCAAAGAAGTACCAAATCGATTTTTCATATCCAAAACGGGCGTTTGTGCTCCATACTGAATGTTTAAGAATACGGTTGGTTCTTCATTTTGAGCAGAAAGAATGACATAAAACAGTAAAAATGAAAAGGTAGTAAATAATCTCATTTTAATAATTTCAAAAGGAAGTTTAAATAAAAAAGAACGCTTATCTTGTGGCAAAATTAAACATATTTAACATTGAAAAGAATACTAATTGCTGGAGCTGCGGGTTTCCTTGGATCTCACTTATGCGACCGATTTATCAAAGAGGGTTACGAAGTTATTGCGGTAGATAACTTATTGACGGGAAGTTTAGCGAATATAGAACACTTATTTCCATTAAAGCAATTTACCTTTTATTATCATGATATAACAAAATTTGTACATATCCCAGGAGAATTAGACTATATTCTACATTTTGCCTCTCCTGCCAGTCCCATTGATTACCTGAAAATGCCTATTCAAACACTAAAGGTAGGCGCATTGGGTACACACAACTTATTGGGCTTAGCCCGTGAAAAAAATGCCAGAATATTAGTTGCCTCTACATCGGAGGTATATGGTGATCCATTGGTGCATCCTCAATCAGAAGATTACTGGGGAAATGTAAATCCAGTGGGTCCAAGAGGTGTATATGATGAAGCTAAGAGATTTTTAGAGGCCATTACCATGGCTTACCATAATTTCCATCAAGTAGAAACCAGGATAATAAGAATTTTCAACACTTATGGTCCAAGAATGAGGGTTGAAGATGGACGTGCCCTGCCTGCTTTTTTTGCACAGGCCATCAAAGGAAAAGGCTTACCTGTATTTGGTGACGGATCGCAGACAAGATCTTTTTGTTATGTAGATGATTTAGTGGAGGGCATTTATCGGTTATTATTGAGTGACTATGCCTTACCTGTAAATATTGGCAATCCGGACGAAGTAAGTATATTGGCTTTTGCCCATGAAATACTTGCCCTCGTGAATAATCCAGCGGCATTCATCGATTTCCTACCACTACCTCAGGATGACCCAAAGGTTAGGCAACCAAATATTACCTTAGCAAAAAAATTACTGAACTGGGAACCTACCGTAAATAGGCGAGATGGTTTAGTAACTACCTATAATTATTTTAAAGAAGTTGTAAATCCATAAAAATGAATTTTTCTAAGGTCATATTGATTACCGGAGGCGCTGGTTTTATAGGCACTCATTTGGTAAAACACTGGGTAAAAACCTATACTAATCAATTGGTTATCAATGTAGATTTATTGACCTACGCGGGCAATTTAGAAAATTTAAGGGACATTGAAAACAGCGAAAATTATAAGTTTATCAAGGGAGATATTCGGGATGCTGATTTTCTTGCACAACTTTTTATTGATTATCCTATTGATTCAGTCATACATTTAGCGGCAGAATCACATGTTGACAGATCCATAACTGACCCTCAATCTTTTTTGGAAACCAATATTCTGGGTACTTTTCAGCTTTTAAATGCCTGTAAAAATGCCTGGAAAGACCAAACAGAGGGTAAACTATTTTACCACGTGTCAACCGACGAGGTATTTGGTTCATTAGGAGAAGAAGGGTATTTTACAGAAGAGACTGCTTACGATCCGCGTTCTCCCTATTCTGCGTCGAAGGCGGCGTCCGATCACTTGGTACGGGCGTATTTTCACACTTATCATTTGCCTGTTGTGATTTCAAATTGTTCCAATAATTATGGGCCTTATCAATTTCCTGAAAAATTAATTCCACTCATGATAAGGAATATTATTGGCATGAAGAATTTACCTGTTTATGGCGACGGCAAAAACACCAGAGACTGGCTTTGGGTTGGTGATCATGTTTCAGCCATCGATTTAATATTCCACCGTGGAGAAAAGGGGGAAACTTATGCCATTGGTGGCCATAATGAATGGCAAAATTTAGCTCTCGTCCAATTTTTATGTCAATCTATCGATAAGAAATTGGGAAGAGAGGAAGGTACGTCAGAGAAATTAATAACTTTTGTCACAGATAGAAAAGGACACGATCGTCGGTATGCCATTGATGCATCCAAATTAAAAGATAAACTTGGGTGGGAACCCCAAATAAGCCCTGAAGAAGGCATGGTGAAAACCGTCGATTGGTATGTTGAAAATGCTGAATGGCTTGATTCTGTTACTTCGGGAAGTTATCAGGAATACTATAAAAAGCAGTATCAGGACTAAACCGTGGTTTCATGGTAAAGCCTGTGTGCCATTTCTAAGGCTTCTTTTAGTTTGTTGGGATTATACTGAGTGGGTTCATTTAAACCTTCAACATATTTAATCATATTTTCCATAGGCATATTACCTACCAGATCATCTTTAGCCATTGGGCAACCACCGAAACCAAGTAAAGCACCATCAAATTTCCTGCAACCCGCTTTATAAGCGGCATCCATTTTGCCCAGCCAATCTTCTGGTCTGGTATGAAGGTGAACACCGATATCCAGCGTAGGAAATTGATTGGACGTAAACTCAAAAACCTCTGTAATCTTTTCCGGAGAAGCTATACCGATGGTATCAGAAAGTTGAAGCGAACGAATGCCCAAAGGTAACATTCTATTTAACCAATAATCTATAATGTCAACACTCCAGGGATCATTATAAGGGTTTCCAAACCCCATGGAAAGGTAGAGTATTAAATTTTTTCCAGACTCTTCACAAAGATTTTGAATTTCAGCTACTCGTTCAAATGCCTCATTTAACGTTGCGTGAGTATTTCTGATCTGAAAAGTTTCAGAGATAGAAAATGGGAAGCCAATAAGGTCAATTTTATCGAATTGCGAAGCCTGTAAGGCGCCCTTATAATTGGCAACAATGGCCAGTAATTTGGTATTATTTTTAATTAGGTGAGGAACAATATCTGCTGTATCAGCCATTTGCGGAATAGCTTTTGGAGAAACAAAACTTCCAAAATCTAAGGTATCAAAGCCAATATCCAGGAGAAGATTCAAAAATTTAATTTTCTTTTCCGTAGGAATGAAATGCTTTAAACCCTGCATGGCATCTCTTGGACACTCGATTAATCGAAGCATTATGTATATATTTGTTTTTTAAAAACCTTTAACTATTAATAAAACGCATAAGTATCTATATTGTGTTCAAATATGTAAAGAATGAGCAAATATAAAAATCTATTAACCATCTTAGGATTTTTACTGGTAGTAACTGGATTCTTAAGTATGATAGTAAGTGTTGTTGGATTAAAATTTTCCTTTTTGTTATTTTTGGAAAGTTGGGGCTCATTGGTAGGCTTCGTCCTCAAATTATTTATTATAATGACTGGCTTTATATTAACTTACCTTGGACAAACCAATTTTTCAGGTAAGTAACATAGACTAACTCAGGTGGTGGACGAGTAAATTACACCCCCTGATTTCAGCATTATCGAGCCTGCCTAAAATTTCAAAAGTACCGTCCTGACATTTTCTGCCTAAATCATCGGTGGCAATAAAAGAGATGGAATCTTTATTGGCTAAATCAATAATATTAACAGCTCCCACCTTTCCATCGGGTACTTCACGAAAAGGATCTGTGATATCTCTGATTAAAATTTTGAGGGAGGAAGATTCGTAGAAATAGCCGTCGGCGGGAGCGTAGGCTTGAGAAAGTAATTCAGTCATTCCATATTCCGAGTGAATTTGATTAACGCCAAAGGCCGTTTTTAAAATGTCGTGTAATTCTGATCTGGGAAGTTCTCTACCCTGCCCTTTCATTCCCCCTGTTTCCATGACAATGAGTTGGGGAAATTGAAAGGACAAATCAGAGGCAAGGGATAAAAGAGCAAAGGAAACACCTAATAAAACGACGGGAATATTTTCTGATTTAGCTTTTGACAGCAGGGTAACCAGGCTATCTTTGTGATTCAGAAAAAAACCAGAATAATCTTGAAATTTACTTTTACCAATAAAATACCCCGCCATATCCACTAAGGAAGAGCCTTTTCGCTCCAGATAATGAGGTAAAAGCGCCATAAAGGCATAATTTTCCACCGGGCCATACCTTTCTTCAAAGCAACGCGCTGTGTTTTCCAAATAATTATTTAGGGAACGAACGGCATGATTACTTTGTGTGGATCCGGAAGTACCACTGCTGGAAAAAATAGTTTCTGGTTCCCAGGAACCTGTTTGAATCAATTGATGTTTAAAAAAGTGAACGGGTAAACAAGG
>CANMVX010000086.1 GCA_947501115.1 Haliscomenobacteraceae bacterium | reverse complement strand
TTTCATTTATTTGTCACCACAAAGGCCTAATAAGGCTGTCCATCCTTAAAAATCATAAAGATTTACTCAAATTTAAATATTAGAAAAATTCTAATACCAAAATTTATAGCGTAGTATAAAGAAAAAAGGCTACCTTTTTAGACGGCCTCTTTTTTTAACCAATCATCATTTTTTAATTCAATTCGCCCATCGCTAAAATATATCCATTTAAATTACGTGAGAATACAACAATAGCATAAATAACGAATACCGTGGTTTGACAATTAGGGAAATTTACCTGTATCATGGGTGGGCGAATGCAATTCGCCCCTACGAACGTGATATTACGATGTATAACACCTACCTAATCCTGAAAATCCTGATTCAAAATTATTTACAGGAGATATTCCTTGAAAACAAGCACCTCCCTAATCTCCGTTGGAAATTACGCGCGCAGCAGCCATTGGTTTTGAATCAGGATTTTTAGGATTTAAAGGGCCATAGCCCCGACATCTACGTAACATTCCTCCGTCAGGTCATCCATACCATCAGGTTCGAACCTTATCGTCAGATCTTTAGACCCATCAGATCACTTCGCAAACACTACAAATGGGCATAGCCACCCCATCTTTATACAGACTATTTTCAATGCATCCAGACTTTTATGGCAGCCATTTTCAATGAATAATCATATATTATTTTTTTTGAACCGTGGACGTGAATATGCCTAAATTTCCTCCAATGCCCATATCTATTAGTATTCCATCAGAAGTAATTTGAATATTGTCAACCGATAATTGATCAATTTTACTTTTCATTCTAAAACCAGTGGCCAAGGGATATTCATTCAACTGCTTTTCAAGTTCTTTTTTAGTATCATTTAGATTCAGTGTCAGATAAAAATTTATATTTTCCTGAATCATCTTTTTCAAATTACTTTTTAAAATCCAACCAGCTGTTTTTACCAAAAAATTCTTCGTTTCCAGATTAAATTCTAAATCAGGAAGATTAATTAAATTCGTTAAGGTATCAATTTGAGGCGTTCCCGTCAGGAAAATCTTCCCTTTATAAGCACCTGACAGGGTTAATTCAACCCCCAACTTATTATTAATCCCAAAATAATTAACATCTTCAACGGTAACAGATTTTTTTCCACTTGAAAATGTTTGGCCACCCACTTGTTTTAAAGTGAGTGATTTTGTTTCTGAGAATGGTAATTTAGTTCGAAGGACAAGAATGGTACGTTGACTTTCACCCAAAACCTGTGCGTAATCTGGTATCTTGGCTACCCCATTCGCTATAGGTTTTTCTCCAATGTTAAGCTGTGGTTTTGCCGAAAGTGAAAGATATGTCTGAATAGAATCTCCTTGAATAACCATTGGTGACATGGTTACTTTATTTGGATTAACCAATAACCAGGCTTTATATTCTTCAGAAACTGACAGCACCCTTGTAATAGAACTCCAGGCGCTGGCAACGATAGCTTTTAGATCGAAATAAGTAGCGGTCATTTCATCTATCTGCTTGCCCAGATAGGATTTTGAATTATTTAAAATGACATCTGCCAACGAACCCAACGGTATATTCATACCTGCTACTTGCGCAACGGGCTTTTTAATCCAAACATAATGAGTGAGATCTGTTTGTGTTTTCAACGTCCAGTCCTTCGCTATTTTAAAACTGGTTTTTGCCTCCAGCTCTATTTCTCCCGAGGCGCTGACATTGGTAACCATGGCATCATAAATTACTTGTATAGTCAGAGGTATTTTATATCTGATTTCATTCTCCTTGCCACTTAGCCTTATTGGATTCCTTTTATATACCTTAACTTTCATCCTGTCCCCATCATTAAAATCTTTGTCTTCATATAATAGGCCTGTTAATTGGCTGTTAATGATAGATTCCAAAACCGAAACCTTAAGGTTCACCGGAATATTTAGTTTTGAAACAGGTAATGGAATAAGGGCAGTATTATATTGAGGAGTAGGCGACACTAATTCTTTTTGCCCCGAGCAACCCATTATTATAAATACCGTTAATAGAAAAGTAAAAAATAGATTTAGGCGAGTCATTTTATTGATTTTTGTTGCAATTGTAGTAATTTGTTCTTTCATTGTGGTAAAAGTACCTTTAAATTTTTTGCAATTTCTACTTAAAAAAATGATTATGTTACCTAAAATGCGACAAGTAAAATGGTTAAGTTTTCTCCTTTTACTGGTATTAACTAGTTTTGGATTAGACGCTCAGAAGAAAAAACCAGTTTCCTCTACCATTCCTCAAAAAGAAGTACCCTCGGTTAACTTTCCTGAAAGTGCCTTCAATGCGCTGAGCTGGCGTTCCATAGGGCCATTTAGAGGAGGTAGATCAGCGGCAGTATCCGGTGTAGTCGGAAAACCAAATCTTTATTATTTTGGCTCAACAGGTGGAGGTGTTTGGAAAACACAAGATGCTGGTCAGACCTGGGAAAATATTTCAGATAAATATTTTGGTGGATCCGTTGGATCTATTGCCGTATCTGAAAGTGACCCTAATGTCATTTATGTTGGTGGTGGTGAGGTTACAGTGCGAGGTAATGTTTCTTATGGTTATGGTATGTGGAAAAGTGCCGATGCCGGAAAAACCTGGCAAATGGCCGGATTGCCTGAGTCAAAACACATACCAAGAATTAAAATACATCCTAAAAATCCAGACTTAGTATATGCTGCCGTTTTAGGTGATTTGTTCAAATCAAGCGCAGAAAGAGGCGTTTATCGTTCAAAAGACGGCGGCAAAAATTGGGAAAAAATTCTTTTTGCCAATGCCGATGCTGGCGCGGTAGATTTAGTAATCGATCCGGGAAATGCCAGAATTTTATATGCTGCCACCTGGAGAGTAAGAAGAACGCCTTATGACTTGTCAAGCGGTGGCGAAGGCTCAGATTTATGGAAAAGTACAGATGGTGGTGACAACTGGACAAAAATTTCAGCTAACAAAGGCCTGCCTAAAGGTCCGTTGGGTATTATGGGAATTACCGTTTCTCCTGTTAATTCTGAAAAGTTATTTGCTATCATTGAAGCCAATGACGGAGGCGTTTATCGCTCTGATAATGGCGGAGATTCCTGGGTTAGAACCAATGAAGAGAGGAATTTAAGACAACGCGCCTGGTATTACACCAGAATTTATGCAGACACCAAAAATGAAGAAGTTGTTTATGTGCTCAATGTGAACTATCACCGATCAGGTGATGGTGGAAAAACGTTCAATACGAGCAATGCACAACATGGTGATCATCACGATTTATGGATTTCCCCAGATGATTCAAATAAAATGATTATCGGCGATGATGGCGGAGGTCAGGTTTCGATAGATGGAGGTACCAACTGGACAACCTATCATAATCAACCTACTGCCCAATTTTATCGCGTTATCACAGACAATCATTTCCCTTACAGAATTTATGGTGCACAACAAGATAACTCTACCCTGAGAATTTACCATCGCACAGAAGGATCAGAAATTGGAGAAAGAGATTGGGAAGAGACCGCAGGAGGTGAATCAGCCCATCTTGCTGTTGATCCCAATGATAATGAAATCGTTTATGGCAGTAGTTATGGTGGCCTGTTAGAAAGAGTTAACCATAGAACGAAGCAAAATCAAACCATCAATGTTTGGCCAGATAATCCTATGGGTTATGGTGCGGAAGGATCAAAATACAGATTCCAATGGAATTTCCCTGTATTCACATCTCCAAATAATCCTAAAAAACTCTACGCAGCGTCACAACATTTACACGCATCAGAAGACGGCGGACGTTCCTGGACCACAATCAGTCCGGACTTAACAAGAAATGATGTGTCCAAAATGAAAAGTTCAGGAGGCCCCATTACACAGGACAATACGAGTGTCGAATATTATTGTACTGTTTTTGCCGCCTTGGAATCTCCTTCACAACCTGGTCTTCTTTGGGCAGGTTCCGATGACGGTCTCATTCATGTTAGTAAAGATAACGGCGCAAATTGGGAAAATGTAACACCGGCAGGTATGCCTGAATGGATGATGATTAATTCCATTGAACAAGACCCATTCCACAAAGGTGGCTTATATGTTGCAGGTACGCGCTATAAATCAGGTGATTATACTCCTTATTTATACCATACTACCAATTATGGCAAATCGTGGGACCTAATTACGGCGGGCATTGATAAAAATCATTTTACCCGGGTAATACGTGCTGACCCCAAAAAGGAAGGCTTACTATATGCGGGAACTGAATCGGGAATGTATATTTCTTTTGACAATGGTACGTCTTGGAAACCATTCCAGCTGAATTTACCCATTGTTCCAATCACAGATTTAGCTATTAAAAATGATAATTTAATTGCGGCTACTCAAGGAAGGGCATTCTGGATTATTGACGATTTAACACCTCTACATCAGCTAAATAAAGATGTTTCTACCGCTGAAATGCATTTGTTCAAACCTATGCCAAGCTATAGAATGGAAGGAGGCCCCGGATGGCGCGGAGCCAATACGAAAACAGCTGGCGCAAATCATCCCGGGGGTGTTATGGTTCATTTCAATCTGAAGGAAGTTCCGGCTGATTCTATCGTTGTAAAACTTTCATTTCATGAAGCCAATGGCAAATTAATTAAAGAATTTGCTACCAATTCAAAAGAAAGAATGGATAAGCTAACAGATTTAAAGGCAGGTGGAAATCGCTTTGTCTGGAATATGCAATATCCAGGCGCCTTAAGGTTTGATGGCATGATCCTTTGGGCTGCTGCATTAAATGGTCCTAAAGCAGTTCCCGGAACCTACAAAGTGGTGTTAACTTTAGGTAAAATTCAACAAGAACAAACCTTTGAAATAGTTAAAGACCCTCGCTCTGAGTCAACTGTGGAAGATTATGCAAAACAATTCAGTTTCCTTATTGACATTCGAGATAAGGTAACGGAAGCTCATCAGGCTATCCTTGATATAAGAGAAACCAGAAAGCAAATTAATCATCTTAAATCTATCTGGAAAGATGATCCAGAAATGAAATCGCTCATTCAAAAGGCGAACGACATCGATAAAGAGATTACCAGAATTGAAAATGAACTTTATCAGACAAAGAACAAAAGTGGTCAGGATCCATTAAATTATCCCATTAAGCTGACAAATAAACTTGCTCACGTAGGAAGCATTACCAATCGTGGTGATTTTCCTCCAACCCAGCAAGCCATGCAAGTAAAAACAGAGTTAAGCAAACAGATTAACACTGAATTGCAAAAATGGGAAACCATAAAATCTGCTGATATGGAAGCCTTTAATTCCTCTGTAAAAGAAAAAGGCATTGATGTTTTAAAACTTAAAAAGGAGAACAAAACGTCTTGATTCTTGTTAGTTATGGGAAATAGGAATTTTCCTATTTCCCATACTACTTAACCAAAACATCATGTTCGGATTATTCAAAAAAGACCCTTTAGTGAATCTGCAAAAATCTTACAATCAATTACTTGAGGAAGCAATGCAATTACAGAGAAAAGGGGATATTAAAGGTTATGCTGCAAAGATGGCCGAATCAGAGATAGTTATGAATGAAATTGAGAAGATAAAAAAGGGATAAGGTTAACGAATAAACTTTAATCTTTCACCTTTCACATCTTCCTTTATTTGGCCGTCGTGCCAAACTAAGTTTCCATTAACCATGGTGGTCAAAACAGCTCCTTTCATGGTTTTCCCTAATAATGGGCTCCATTTACAGTGGTAAGCAATATTTTCAGCTGTTATCTGATATGGAACATTAATATCTACGATAGCTACATCAGCTGCGAATCCCTCTTCTATGTATCCTCTGTTTTTTATGCCAAAACACTCCGCTGGAGAATGGCTCATTTTCTCAACTATTTTCTCCAAAGTAATCAAACCTTTGTGATAAAAATCGAGCATTATCTGAAGACTGTGTTGTACCAGGGGAACACCCGAAGGGGCTGAAAAATAATTCTGCTGCTTTTCAGCAAAAGTATGGGGCGCATGATCTGTAGCGATAATATCCAGTTTATCTGATAACAATCCTTGTAATAATGCCGTTTGGTGATCCACAGATTTAATGGCGGGATTACACTTGATTAAACTTCCTAATGACTCATAATCATTACTGTTGAAGTATAAATGATGCACACAAACTTCAGAAGTTATTCTTTTTTCCTTCAATGGAATAGTATTATTAAAAAGTTTTAATTCATCCGCTGTTGAAATGTGTAATATGTGTAATCTGGTGCCGTAAGATTTAGCCAGGGATATGGCCATTTCCGACGATAACAAACAAGCTTGAACAGACCGAATCTCAGGGTGATAAGCCATAGGAATTTCTTCTCCGTAGGATGCCAAATAAGCCGCTTCATTTCGTTTAATGGTTTGCTCGTCTTCGCAATGAGTTGATATTAAGATAGGTATCTCTGAAAATAAAGTATGTAAAGCGGTAGGATGATCAACCAACATATTACCTGTACTTGATCCCATGAAAATTTTAACGCCACATACTTCGTCAGAAATCGTTCTTAAAACCTCCTCTACATTGTCATTGGTTGCCCCCATAAAAAAAGAGTAATTAGCCACAGAATTAGCGGCGCCAATGGCATATTTTTGTTCGAGTAACTCTTTAGTAATGGCGGGTGGTTTAGTATTTGGCATTTCCATAAACGAGGTTACACCGCCCATAACCGCGGCTTTTGCCTCTGAATAAATATTTGCTTTGTGGGTTAAACCGGGTTCTCTAAAATGTACCTGAGTATCGATAATCCCAGGAATGAGGTGTTTTCCCGTTCCATCTATTTCTTTGTCGGTAGAATGACCAATGGATGTTCCTATTTTGTCAATTATCCCATCCTTAATGAAAACATCTGCTATTCTAATTGTTCCCCTATTCACCACTTGAACATCACGAACAATAACTGAAGGTTGACTCATTTGTTTTTTATTTCAAAGATAGGTCAAAAAGCAAAATGAGAACAGGGCAGATAAGCACTTAATTTCATAAATTTGTAAAATTTTTAACTATTGAACATGCAACACAAGAACCTGTTAGACCATAAAATTGGCATTTTAGGTGGAGGACAATTAGGGAAAATGTTAGCGATTGAAGCTGCCAACTGGCATTTACCCATCTATATCCTGGATCAGGACCAGCAATTCCCTGCCGTTCCTTATGCGCCTTTTTTCCAGGCAGGTGATTTTAAAAATTTTGATGATGTTGTTCAATTTGGAAAAAAGGTAGATATTTTAACCATAGAAATAGAACAAATTAATGTTGATGCCCTTTTTTATTTAGAGAATGAAGGTGTTAAGGTTTATCCCAAACCATCTACTGTTAAGGTTATACAAGATAAAGGATTACAGAAAATGTTTTATCAGGAACGAGACATTCCGACCGCAGGATTTCAGCTATTTGATGATGGAAAAGAAATTTTAGAGGCTTTAAAAAATAAGCAAATAACCTTCCCATTTGTCCAAAAATCAAGAAAAGATGGTTACGATGGAAAAGGTGTTGTAGTAGTTTCTAATGAAAATGATATTACAAACCTCTTGGATTGCCCTAGTATTATAGAAGAAAGAATAAACATAAAGACCGAAATAAGCATCCTCGTAGCAAGATCAGCCTCTGGTGAACTAATACATTATGAACCCGTTGAACAACACTTTAATCAGGAAGCTAATTTAGTATCCTTTTTGATTTGTCCCGCTGAACTTGACAAAGGCACTTTATCTAAAATGAATGAAATTGCTTCCTTAATAGCTATTGATTTAGACTTAGTAGGCTTACTGGCTATTGAATTCTTTTTAGATACTAACGATGATATATTTGTTAATGAGGTGGCTCCGCGACCACATAATAGTGGCCATCATACCCAGAATAGTTGCGAAACCTCGCAATTTGAACAGCATTTAAGAGCCATATTAGATTTGCCCCTTGGATCAACAAGACAACACAGCATTGGAGCAATGGTAAACATCGTCGGAGAACCTGGATTTGCTGGAAAAACGAAATACGTTGGTATTGAGGAATGTATGAAAATAGAAGGTGCGCATTTACATTTGTACGGAAAAACAGAAACAAGACCATTCAGGAAAATGGGGCATATAAATATTGCTGATAAGGACAGAAAAAAGGTATTAGAGAACATTGAAAAAATAAAAAGCACCTTAAGAGTAATCTCCTAAGGTGCTTTAAGGTTAAAAAAATAACCCCGTTTTTATCTGGATTCTCCTAAAATGATATTTCATGATACTTTCTGTTTGAAAAATTTGCCAACCTCTGCCAGGTGTATTATCTATGTAGCTTAGGTTTTGATACAAATAACCTATTTCTAACATAAGACTCGCTTTGTTTTGTAACTTCCTGGAAATACTCGCTCCTGAGTAAAAACGAGGCCCCAGGCCATTACTACCCCACCCAGTTTGAAGTCTGCTACCACCTATACCTATACCCACATCTGCAACCCCAGAAAAACGCCAGTTTTTAGACTCATCCCTTAAAAAATATCTAAGTTCAGACAATAAACTAATACCATATAAACCGTCCAGGGGTTTGAATTGGGTGTAAGCTATCCCACCACCAAGGGACCATCTGGGAGAAAGAAACTTTCCCATTTTATACTCGAAGCCAGTACTTAATAAAGCGCCTCCGTTCAAATAGTACCCATAACCCAACGAAAACTGACCTAACATAAAACCTTTTTTCTCTGAGGATGGAGAAGGAACAAGGTTCTGACTCTTTAAAGAATAAGTCAAAATAGTTAAAAAAAAGACTTGTAAAAGAAATCCCCTTTTAATCATTGGTTTTAGATTTTATATTACTTAGAAGTTCCCATTTAGCAGGATTTTTATAGCTAAATTGCCAAATCCCCTCTTCGCCTGTAATAATGGCTATTTTATCTTCTTCCAGTACAATGATATCCACCGCGGAGAACGATTTATCCTGATAAATTAAATTTTTATCCAGTGCATTTAAATCTTTGGTGTCGTATAATTTGATTCCTCTATCGTCTTCACAAATAAAAAGAAGCCCCTGATTTATGGACAAACCAATTGGATGATACAGGGGATAACTTTTTATAAGTTTAGGATTTCTTACGTCAGAAATATTTATAACATCTAATTGATTTAGAAAACCTTCACACTCTGTACCGCCTCTGAGAGTTACAAAAGCTGTTTTTCCATCGCTAACCACAGGATCGCAAGCTCTCCAATGTTCAAAAGTTGACAAAAGCTGTGGTTTTTCCGGATTATCGATACCATAAATATACATTCCGTTTTGAGAACCAATGAGTAATAAACCTTCGAAAGGATAAATAGTCTCAATATTCCAACCGACATTTTGAGTACTGACTTGTTTGGTAACGCCATTATCCTCCAACTTAAAAGCCGAAAGATTACTTGTGCTAACGGTATAAAGCAGGCCTTGATTCATGGTAAAACGAGCCGTTGAACCTCCGATACCAACGGTACCTGAAGGTGTTTTTAGACCAGATGTCAGGCTATTAGCATCTCTGGTCCATATTACATTTCCTTCAAAAAAAGTATTCCCTGAATTTTCAGAGCAAGGAAAAGTTTCAGTCACACCAGCCGCTTTATAAGCTACTAATAAACCTAGTTTTTCATCTTTACCATAACTTGGAAAAGCATTTTCCAGTCTGTAAATTTCTTTTACATCCAAAGGATTTTTTAAATCGAGGACAACTAAATCAATATAACTATCAGCATAAAGTAAACCATTTCTAACGGCAAGATCTGAATTCCCTGGTATTTTAAGAAACGATATAAATTTAGGATTTGAAGGAACCTTATTATCAACCACATGTATCCCAAGGTCTGGTTCATTAATTAATAAATAGTCACCGTAAACGTAAATTTTTCCCGTTGTAACCAACTCTTTTGAAACAGACGCTGCTACTTTTTGCCTGAGTAACTCAGGTTTTACATAAACAGGATCGAAACGTTGATAAGTATATACATTTTCACAAGTATCCTTTAAACAAGAGTTTAAGGAAAAGAACAAGGAAAAAACAGTAAAAACAAAAATCGCATTTTTCATATTATGAGTATTTAACGATAGATTAAATGAATATCTATTATAATAACGTCAAATAAAAAAAATGCGTTGGCTCTGAACCAAAAAAAGTTAAAATCTTTTTGAATATTTAGGAAAAGAGATAATAGAAAAAGGATAATTCTTCCCAAGATTTACACCATAAGAAGAAAGCTCATTAGCTGATAATGAATTAAATGCAATTAGTTTATCTGACGGAATCTGTTTTAACTCAGGAAGCCAGTGTTTTACAAATTGCCCGTTTTGATCATATTTTGACGATTGCGTCTGAATATTAAAAGAACGATCCTCTCTGGGGTCACTCCCTACGCCTGCCACGTAATTCCAATTACCATAATTACTACAAACGTCATAATCAATGAGTACAGATTCGAAATACTCAGCACCTAAAAGCCAGTTGATTTTCAGGTCTTTGGCTAAAAAACTCGCGACAACTTGCCTTCCTCGATTAGACATAAAGCCGGTACTATTCAGTTCCTTCATATTTGCATCAATAAAAGGAACGCCAGTATTACCATCTGCCCATTTTTGAAAAATTTCAAAATTTGTTTTAATATAATGGTTTTCAAGATCCCTGGTCCCCCCAATCTGGAATATTTTGCTTTTGTACTTTTTCCCCATTAATCTAAAGAAATCACGCCAAAGCAGTTCAAAAATCAACCAATAAGTACTTTCGTTGGCCATTCTTTCCTTTTCAAATCTTCTGATTTCCTGATAAATCATTTTAGGAGATAAGCAACCCATGGCTAACCAGGCAGAGAAGCGGGAAGAAAAATTTCTACCTAACATTCCATTTCTGGTTTCTTTATATTTCAGAATACCCTCTGATACCCAAAGATAGTCATGTAATCTTTTGAGTGCCGCTGTTTCACCTCCTTCAAATCCAGATTTATCGATATTATCAACATCTATGAAACCCAGTTTTTCCATGGTAGGTATTTCACCTGAGTTTATTGGCACAGAAATAGGCTGAAACTGTTTAGTAGGTGTTGGGAAAGGATCTCTTACCGGAATAATTCTTTCGACTTCCTTTCTGAATTGTGAAAAAATATCAGGTGTGTGCGTCACCGGAAAAGGCAAATCAGCGGTGTAATAGAGCATTTTACCTCTGAAATACAGTAATTCTTTACCCTCGTGCCAAAGCAACTTTTCCAGATTGTCCTGAACTTTAACCTCTTCTTCGGTTCTCTCTCTGTTGCAATAAATAGCTGTAGCCTTAGTTTGATTGGCAATATTAATTAAAATATTTTCTGTGTGGCCTACCCTCACAATTAAATCAGAACCAAGTTTCTGTAAATTTGATCGCAAATCTTCAATGCTTTCCAATAAAAACTTCATTCTGAACTTACCGATTTTAGGAAATTCAAAGGAAGTTTTTCCAAAAATTAGCCTTTCATCCAGAACAAAAACGGGAATTACCTCCTTAGACTGTCGTATAGCCTCAAAAAGTGCCTCATTATCATGCAACCTTAAATCTTGTCTAAACCAAACAATTACCCTTTCCCTAAGCATAAAATTATATTAGTTAAAAATCTTTATGTTAAACAACAATCACTAAGGTATGTTTTTAAAGATAGAAATAATTTATTCCTAATAAAATGATTTATATTGGGACATAAATAGCAACAAAATGACAAAATATCCCCTCCGCCATCTATTATCAGCTCTGCCACTTTTCTTATCTGTGCATTTTTTGTTAGGACAAGAACCTGCTGCTTACTTGATTTTCAACAATAAAGGTGAAAAAGTAGATTATGAGCAAATGAAAAAAAAATCCGCTGAAAACGAGGTGGTTTTTTTTGGAGAACTTCATAATAATCCCATTTCTCACTGGTTACAATTAAAATTGACCTCCGATCTTTTTGACCTCAAGGATAACAAATTAATTTTGGGTGCAGAAATGTTTGAAACTGATGATCAAATGGTTATTGATGAATATTTGTCAGGGAAGATTAATGTTAAAAATTTTGAAGAGGAAGCTAAACTCTGGGATAACTACAGCACGGATTACAAACCATTGGTAGAATTTGCCAAAACAAAAAAAATATCTTTTAAGGCGACCAATGTGCCCCGACGATATGCTAATCTGGTTTTCAG
>CANMVX010000085.1 GCA_947501115.1 Haliscomenobacteraceae bacterium | reverse complement strand
GCTTTCCGTTGGGATGGATTGATTAACAATATCCCCGCTCCGGTAGATTCCTACTGGTACCTCGTAAAATTAAATGACATCGAAACGTTGAGGGGCAATTTTACCTTGATGAGATAAATACCGATATGAAGGGAATCTGGACTATTTTTTTTGTTTTTCAGGGAATAATTTGTTTTGGACAAAATTATATTTTCCAGAACCAGCATTATTTTAAACCCTATCTGATTAATCCTGCGCTGGCAGGAGCTTACCGATCGGGAAATGCGATGATGGTTTACAGCAAGCGACTAACAGGCTTTGATAATTCTCCAAACTCCCAACTATTATCCATCGATTATCCGTTTCCAAAAAATCAAATTGGACTGGGAGTCAACGGATTTAAAGATCAGAATGGAGCTGTTTCTTTCGTTGGCCTGGAATCTACGTTTGCCTACCATATAGAGAACGTTGGGAGAGGCGCTAATATACCTATATCAGGTCTGTCTTTTGGCATATCAGCTACCTACAATCAGTATCGGATAGACAGATTGGGGCTATTAGCGGGAAATGTGGACAATAATCTGTTTAATGACGAAACTAAGTTCTTTAATGCTTATCCGAATGCCAATGTAGGCTTCCATTTTCATTCCCACGGCTTCCATCTGGGTATTTCCGCCTATAACATTATACCCAGGGTGAATGACCTTTTCATGGATGAAAATGATGTTCGCAATGCCTTTCTCACTTACATATCCTCGGGCGTAAAGCTTAAGGTGAGTGAAAATATAGAGATTACCCCGGGTGTTTTACTGAGGACGCAGCAAAGTGCCGATTATCAATTAGATATGATGGTAGATGTTAAATTGAAACTGACAGGAGGCGCCTATTTCAGCGTAGCTCCGGTGTACAGGAATTATGAATATTCGGTGTTCAGTAAAAGCAGATCGGTGGGTATGAATGCCATGGTTTCGAAATATCCAATCACGGCTGGTTATCAGTTTGATATTGGATTATCCACGGTACAAGGTATTCCAAACATGGGGCATCTGCTGATTGTTGCCTACGATTTGTCTGAAAAACCAAAGTTGAAGAAAAAATGATTAAGAATATGAAAAAGGGACTTTTCCTTCTTTTAAGTATGACATTGAGCTGCCTGAGTATGGCACAAGTACCGAACTCATTTAGCTACCAGATGGTGATCAGAAATGGAAATAATGAGTTGGTGGCCAATACCACGGTGGGCATACGCATTGGCCTGTTAGGAGGTAATGCGGCGGACACGGTGTGGTACGAGGAGGAGCACAAGGTGAAGACCAATTTGAATGGATTAGCCTATATCACCATAGGAAAGGGAAATATTCTGAAGGGCGCTGTATCGACGATAGATTGGACGAAAGGACCCTTTTTCATAAAATCGGAAACAGATCCGACGGGTGGCACGAATTATAGTCTGATCATTGTTTCGCAAATGTTAAGCGTCCCCTATGCGATATATGCGAAAACGGCAGAAAAACTGAGTACACCAGTCACGGAATCAGACCCACTGTTTAATAAGAGTGTAGCTAAAGGTATTACGGCGGAGGACACGGCAAGATGGAGTAGGAGGGAGACATTAGATGGAAACGTAGGCGGTGGAGGAGGTATCACAAATGAATCGGATCCGGTATTTAGTACCAGTATTGCCAAAGGCATCAGGTCGGTAGATACGGCGTCGTGGAACAATAAGCTCAATCTGAGAGACACGATGAGTATGTTGCGTTCTTATTTGCGCGCATCAGATACCGCTTCTTTGTCAAATCGCTTAAATCAAAAGGTAGATTTACAGCAGTTGAACACCAATACGCTGACATTAGACGGAAAAATAAATATTGCCGACACGGCAAATATGCTGGCAAATTACCGAACCGGGATTAATGCAAAAGTGAATATTGCTGATACGGCTGGTATGTTAACTCCATATCTTAGAGATGCGGACACGACTGGTATGCTGGCAAACTACCGAACGGGGATTAATGCAAAAGTGAATATCGCGGATACATCTGCCATGTTGACGAATTACCGGACGGGATTAAACGATAAAGCACCCATTAATAATCCCACTTTCACAGGAACGGTATCGGGGATTGACAAAACGATGATTGGGCTCGGGAGCGTGGACAATACCTCTGATGCTAATAAACCTATTTCTACCGCTACACAAACTGCGCTTGATTTAAAAGCCAATATGGCGGATCTAACGTCTATTAAAGGAAATGCAAGTACAGCAACAAAACTAGCAGCGCCAAAAAATATCAATGGAGTTCCATTTGATGGAAGTGCAGATATTACGGTTGCAGCAGATGCAAATACTTTAAATGGTACCGTTGCGGTGGCTAAAGGGGGAACAGGCGCCACAACAGCGGCAGATGCCAGAACGAATTTAGGCCTGGTTATTGGAACGGATGTATTAGCGCAAAGAACTTTTGGCTCTGCTGCAAATAGCACTGCGTCAGACTTTGTTGCAGCTTCAGAAAAAGGAGCTACTAACGGGGTTGCCACGCTTGGCAATGATGGCAAAATCCCATCTGTACAGATTCCTGCGGTTTCTTTTCAAAACGCTGCAGTGGTGAGCAATCAAGCTGATATGTTGGCTTTAACTAGTGCAGTGATAGGAAGCATCGCGATTAGAACAGATGATAACAAAAACTATGTATTAAGTGCACTGCCTGCTACCACTTTAGCCAACTGGATACAACTGGCTATACCTGTTTCGGTTACTTCTGTAAATGGATTTGCCGGACCAAACGTGGTATTAACAGCAGCAAATATAAATGGGGCAGAACTTAGTTCTAATAAGAGTAATGACATTGCTACTGATGCAACTTCTACAACCAAATATCCATCTGTAAAAGTTATTAAAGAGTATGTAGATATGTTTTTACCTTACCTGCGGGATACCGACACGACGAATATGCTGGCAAATTACCGTACGGAAATTGAGGCGAAATTAAATAAAACGGACACCTCAACCATGCTTACCCCGTACCTGAGGCACGCGGATACGACTGCAATGCTCGAACCATACCTCAAGGAACCGGAAGGCCCGGTTCCCGGTGATATTCTTTTTTATAATAATAACAATAAATGGGCTAGAATACCAATTGGTCAAGAGGGGCAGTTTTTAACAGTGATTGGTGGCTTACCTACTTGGGTTTCAGTTTCTACCGCGCCAGGACCCCCAACGGGGGTAAGTGCCGTTATTGGCAATGTCCAAGCAACGGTATCATTCACAGCACCTGTGAACACTGGGGGAAGTTCGATAACGGGTTATACGGTGAGGTCTAGTCCTGGTGACAGAATAGCAACTGGGGCAAGTTCACCGCTCATAGTAACGGGATTGTTAAATGGTACATCCTACACCTTCACGGTGGTAGCTACGAACGCAGTGGGAAGCTCTGCGCCCTCTGTGGTCTCAGCGGCGGTAACGCCTTGCATAAATACATCAGGAGCTGCATCCAGCACACCTACACTATGTATCAGTACTGCATTAACGAATATCACACATACAACCATAGGAGCAACGGGAATATCAAATGCAGGTGTTTCTGGCGCCAGTGGTTTACCAGCTGGGGTAAGTGCAGCCTTTGCAAGTAATACAATTACGATTAGTGGAACACCGACAGCAACGGGCACATTCAACTATAGCATTCCATTAACAGTAGGATGTGGTAGTGTGAGTGCCACGGGTACCATCACGGTGACAGCTGCCAATACGGCAAGTGCTGCATCGACAACGCCAACACTGACGGTGAATACGGTTTTGACGAATATTACACATGTTACGACGAGTGCCACGGGCATAGGGACTGCTTCAGGATTACCCACGGGAGTTACGGCTGCCTGGTCAAACAATACGATCACAATTATTGGCACACCATCTGTTACGGGAACTTTTAATTATACGATACCACTAACGGGAACAAGTTGTAGTTCTGTGAATGCGACAGGCACTATTACGGTGACTGCTGCTTGTTCAGCTGCTGCATCGACAACGCCAACGTTGCTGGTAAATACGGTTTTGACGAATATTACGCATGCAACGACGAGTGCCACGGGCATAGGGAGTCCTTCAGGATTACCCACGGGAGTTACGGCTGCCTGGTCAAGCAATACGATTACAATTAGCGGCACGCCATCTGCTACGGGAACTTTTAATTATACGATACCACTAACGGGAACAAGTTGTAGTTCTGTGAATGCGACAGGCACTATTACGGTGTCTGCTGCTTGTTCAGCTGCTGCTGCATCGACAACGCCAACACTGACGGTAAATACGGTATTGACGAATATTACGCATGCAACGACGAGTGCCACGGGCATAGGGACTTATTCAGGATTACCCACGGGAGTTACAGCTGCCTGGTCAGGTGATGTGATTACAATTAGTGGCACACCATCTGTTACGGGAACTTTTAATTATACTATACCACTAACGGGAACAAGTTGTAGTTCTGTGAATGCGACAGGCACTATTACGGTGACTGCTGCTGCTTGTGGATCAGTTACCTCTGTTTCTGACATTGATATGAACACCTATACCACGGTTTCGATTGGCTCCCAATGCTGGACAAAGGAAAATTTAAAGGTTACCAAGTATAATGATGGTTCCGTGATTCCTGACTCAACAGCCTCAACAAGTAATCCCTGGGCGCCAACTTCAGGCGCTCGCACAGAATATGTTGCCGCTGGAGTAACGGGTTATGTTGGAACTTTTGGCTATTTGTACAATTGGTTTGCTGTTAATGACCTAAGGAAATTGTGCCCTACTGGCTGGCATGTTCCCACAGATGCAGAATGGACAATAATGATTCAAACTTTAGATCCTATGCAAGTTGTAACTAGTGGGGTTCAAAGTGCTAAAGCAGGGACTGTAATGAAATCAGATGTAACAAACAGTTCTAATAATTCTGGTTTAGGATGGAATCCTGGTAGTCCCGGAACTAATACAAGTGGTTTTTCAGTTCTCCCAGGTGGTTATCGCAGTACCAGTAGTTTCTCCAATATTAGAAACTACGCTTTCTTCTGGAGTGCTACCCAGAGCAGCCCCAGCAACGCCTATTACCGCCTCCTGTACAACTTCAATGGCAATGTGGACAGGAACAACAACTACGTCAACGCTAAGAAGTTCGGTGGTTCTGTTCGTTGCCTCATGGATTGACTATTTGACTATTTGTGGGTTGGCAAATGCGGGCGGCAAAAAGGGAGGGTTGGGGGGAATTCCCCCCAATGGGTCTTTGTTAGTTTTCAAAACTTCAAAAACAAATAAATATGGGATTAGCAGAATACCTATTCCATATTCCCGTAGAGGCGATGCATGCATCGTCTTATAAACGTCAGGACTCAAATTTTAAAAGGTGGTAGAAAATGATTGTGAAAAAACGACTCAAAACCATCCTATGTCAAAACTCCTTTTTTGAATCACGGATTTTAAGGATTACTGGATTTCACGGATGATAGCGTACGTCTTCGGTTTATCCCCAATGGTGATTCGTAGAGTATTACTTTTTGCAACGTTTTTCGCCGATGCGTAACGAATCGGCGAAAAGCCTTGCAATGAAAACAGTATATAATAATAATCTTCCCACCCAAACCGGAGACGTTATGGTTAATCCTATAAATCCTGATTCAAACACCTGGCTGCTGCGCGCATAGTTTCCACCGAAGATTAGGCGCATATTAATAATCAATCCTAATAATCAAAATAATCATAGTTCAGACAGGAAATTCATTGGTAGTATGGTTTAGTATTTTGTTTTCTCACTCCTTTTTTTCTCAATTTCATCTTTAATCGAAGGTGTATAAACCTACTTTTCAAAATTCATTGGTTTTTTTATCTTCAAAAAAAGGGTAACATTTTCCCTTTCCATCCATTTGGGGGGCTATTTTGAACAAATCCCTTTAAATTCGACGAATTTAAAGGGATTTTATGACCTATTATTTCCCATTACCATTGATAGTGTGGAAGTTTGTAAAAATTTAGAACTAAAATAAGTCAAAATGATTATTAAATTTTTACTTCTCTTAATGCTCCCTTTGGTAGGTATGGGACAAACCAACGCGAATGGGGAAATGCCATTAGGCGGAAATACATCCAGTGAGAAGCAGCCTTTGGAAATAAAAAGGAATACGCAGTATAATCTGGAGGAGATTAAAGTACGTTGGAAGAAGGCGGCGTTGGAAAATTGTACAGGGATTCCTTGTGTAACGACTCCTGTTTTTACCTGTGGAACAAGTACCATTTCCGACATTGATAATAACGCCTATAATACGGTTTTGATTGGCACTCAATGCTGGACGAAGTCAAATTTAAAGGTTACCAAGTATAATGATGGTAGCTTGATAGGTGACTCAACAAATAGCACCTGGGGAACGGCGATGATTGGAGCTCGTACGGAATATCTTGGTAGCGTACCACTAAGTGGTTATCTGGGAACTTATGGTTATTTGTACAATTGGTATGCTGCTACTGACTCAAGGAAATTGTGCCCAGATGGCTGGCATGTTCCCACAGATGCTGAATGGACCATTATGATTCAAGCCTTAGATCCTTCTCAAGTTGAAAATAATGTTAGTGGTATTCAGAGTACTACAGCGGGGACTTTAATGAAAGAAAATTCAATGTTATGGTCAACTCCCGGAACTAATACAAGCGGTTTTTCCGCTCTCCCAGGTGGTTATCGCCATCAAACTGGTAGTTTCAACTCGATTGGAACCAATGCTTTGTTCTGGTGTGCTACTGCTAACAGCACCTTCCCCGGCAAAGCCTGGTCCCGCTATCTGTACAACAATGGCCAGTTGGACAGAGGGACCGGCGACTTATACTCGTTCGGTGCTTCCGTTCGTTGCCTTAGGGATTGACTTTTTGAGGTTTGGGATTTTGGGCGGCGAAAATATGTATAATTTTACCTCTCTAAATATCTTTGGATACTGAAAATTTAAGTTTTGAACTACCAATGAGAAACATCCAAAGAGTCAAATTTAATTCTGGCTCTTTGGTTTTTTTGTTAATGTTATCATGACATTTGGAATAAAATAGACGCGATGAATGGTGCATTTAACCCGAGAGGTTTAAATTTTATCGTTTGGTGAATTGGGACTATTTTCTTTCCTAAAGGGGCCTCACCAAAAAAGTAAAGCCTTATCAAATAAAAAATACAGGCTCATCAAATAAAAGTAATGCTAATTTCTTATATTTAGATTTATTTTAATTATGCTCCTGTTAAGTTTTTTTGGAATATTTTTTTCGAGCCTATTACTTGCTTATAACAAAGGCTATAAATCTGCTAATGTTTATTTGGCAATGTTTATTTTATTATGCAATATAATCATTTTCATAAATTATCTTTATTTTTATCATGATTCTAAAGTCATTCGTGCCATTCTGTTATCTTTTCCAATTAATTCTGCCATATATTTACTAGGTCCTTTGGCATTTTTTTATGTGAGATCAATATTAAATGATAACATTAAATTTGCAAAATATGATTGGTTACATTTTTTGGTGTTTCTCCTTTTTGTTATAGGAAGATTTCCTTATATCCTTTTAGGTTGGGAATCGAAATTATTGATTGCTGAAGATATAATTAATCATTCCAGGATAAATGTAGGCAATTCAATTTTTAATATTTTCTTGCCAACAATGTTAAATTTTAAATTAAAGGGATTTCATTTTTCACTCTATGTATTAATTATCTGGATTTTGATTATTAAGCCCAAAACAATAAAATTTTCTTTGAACGAAGGTTTGAATAAGATAAAATCGGTGAATAAATGGCTTTTCTTTTTTACTTTTATCATTTCATTATTAGGAATTTCTTTATTCGTGATCGTTCAACATTTTCTAAATACTAAGAATAGATTTGTTTATCATAATGAGACAAATATTATGTTTTCGATTGTATTCATTGAATTTATAATATTAATTTTTGGTCTTATTTTAAATCCTAAAATATTATACAACTTACCTCAGGCAAAGGAATCATTGGAGGTGAGGTCTGTTGAAGTTCCAGATTCAGAAAAAAGTACAGTGGAAATTTTTTCATTGGATATTGATTATATTGAAAAAATCAGGTTGCTTATTAAAAACTGGAAAGAAGAATTTAAATTTTTAGACGTTGACTCAAGCATTTCCAGTTTATCGAAGGATATTAATTTACCAACTTATCATGTCACCTATTTTTTTACGTATGTCAATAACGAAAAATATATTGACTGGCGCAATAGATTGAGGGTTGAGCATGCCATTCATTTAATGAATAGAAAAACAGGGTATAATAAAACCATTGAAAGTATGGGAAAGAAATGTGGTTTTAGATCTTATGCCACTTTTATTCAAAGCTTTAAGAAAGTAACTGGAAAATTACCTAAGGATTATCTTAAGGATTTAATTTCATAATCTTCCATTCGACGTAAAAAAAATGCCTCGTCTTTTTTCACCCAGTTTCTATGTAATAATCTACAACAATCCCCTTTTCTGAATCACGGATTTTAAGGATTACTGGATTTCACGGAGGATAGCGTACGTCTTCGTTTTAATCGCAAGGGTCATTTGTAGAGTATTACTTTATACCCTTCTTTTCGCCGATGCGTTACGCATCGGCGAAAAACCGGGCAATGAAATCAGTATTTTATAATAATCTTCCCACCCAAACCGGAGACGTTATCATAAATCCTGAGAATCCTGTAAATCCTGATTCAAAAACCTGGCTGCAGCGCGCATAGTTTCCACCGAAGATTAGGTGCATTGCTTGTTTTTGGGGAATGTTTCCTGAAAATAATTCTGAATCAGGATTTACAGGATTAAGGGGATTAGAGAGGATGTCTTCGTTTGGGTGTATGGGATATTCGCAGAGGTCCTGTTCTAAAAAAAGTTTATCCTTTTCATGCCTGACCCCTTGGGTTCACATGTCTATTGATCATTATAGCATTTTGTTTATTTGTATTAGAACAATTATTTGTTCTAATACAAAACATTTCTTGTATTTTGTATGTTTAACAATTTAATACAAATTTGAAATGAGTCAAAGTTTTTTACCAAAGCAAATTGGTCAGCGCTTAGCCAAACTTCGTAAGAGGAGAGGATTCTCTCAGGATGAATTGGCAAAAAATATTAAAATTTCCAGATCTTCACTAGCTCAAATTGAATTAGGTAATAGAGGGGTTGACATTCTCGAATTACAAAAACTTTCGCAAATATTAAGGTTTTCTTTAGATCATTTCATGGCTAAAGAGTTCTGCATTGATGACGACATGCTTATGTATGCAGATAAAAAGGCAGAAAAATTAAAAGAACGAATTTCCGAACCAACCCTTAATGTGTATAAATTCAAAAATATATTATTATATATTCTTGAGCGTTGTGCGGGCAAGCCAAATGTTGGGGAAACAATACTTAGTAAACTTTTATACTTCTCTGATTTCAATTATTATGAATTATACGAGGAACATTTGACAGGGGCCAAATATCTCAAATTACCTTATGGGCCCGTTCCACAAAAATTAGATGTTATTATTACGCAGATGATGGATGCTGGGCAATTGCAGCGGGTAAAAACCGTGTATCATCATTCTCCACAAACGCGCTATTTGCCATTACAAAAAGCCAATCTTACTGAATTAAAAGCAAGTGAGAAGGAAACGCTGGATAGGGTAATTGAGCAAATGAGTGATTGGTCAGCGCTAGCTATAAGTAACTATGCTCATAAGGATGTGCCTTGGCTAGCCACACACGAAGGGGAAGAAATAAGTTATGAATTAGCTTTTTACAGAGACGCTCCCTTTTCAGTGAGAAATTATACAGATGAATTGGAAGAAAATGATTTTTAATGAACTACTAGAATTTAAAAAGGATCTAAAAATCTTATCAAAAAAATATAGAACGCTCTATGAAGATTTAATTGTAGTTAAAAAAGTTTTGGAAATATTACCCGATGAAAGATCTCCATTTAGTTTTCTTATAGATAATCTAGGCGTAAAAACCTGCATTATAAAAGTAAAAAAAATAGCTTGTAAATCGCTAAAAGGTAGAGGGGTAAATTCAGGTCTTAGATTAATTTATGCCTACTTTCCCGATGAACAAATAATTACTTTCGTTGAAATATATCATAAAAATGATAAGGATATGGAAGATAGTGCTAGAATAACAAATCAATTCCTTTAATTGATGCCTGATGTTCTCTAGTTAAATAGCAGAAAAAGTTTGGTAGTTCCTTTTTATGAATTAGTTTTTAAAATATTTAATGTAATTAAATACTGTATTCGACTAATAAATGCAACTTACGGGGGGTATAAAAGATTTTTCTTCAAATGAAAGATTTGTTCCCAAGCACTAAAAACATTCATAAAAACAAAGAATTATTTGTCTTTATGGGTTTTTTATTATTGACAAATAACTCCTCTTTTTGCGACCCTCGCAACTTTAATAGATTTATTGGTTCAACATTGTATTTCCTGTAAATAATTTTGAATCAGGATTTACAGGATTTTCAGGATTACAGAGGACGTCTTCGGTTTTAGCGCATTGTTTATTTGTAGATGATTACTTTTCACCCTTCTTTTCGCCGATGCGTTACGCATCGGTGAGGGACTTGGAAATGAAATCACCTTTTAATAATAACCTCAACTTCCAAACCAACGACGTTATAGTTAATCCTATAAATCCTGAAAATCCTGATTCAAAAACCACACGCTGCTGCGCACTCAATTTCTAATCACCACCTCAACTTGCTCGACATCCAACGCCAAAAAGGCGTATCTTTGGAAAATGATAAGATTCTTTAATACCACGGGGTTGTGTAATGCAGAAGATCACTACATGGTAGATCCGTTTAGGAACATGTATGAGAACATACTGCACTTGATACAATCGAAGCAATACTTCCTCATTCATGCACCCCGGCAAACAGGTAAAACCACTTTTTTGCACGCTCTGGCTCATCGTTTGAATAAGGAAGGTAACTATGTATCTGTGGTATGTTCTCTGGAGTCAGCTGGTTATAACAGTATCTCCGTGGAAACGGCGAATATCAATTTTATTAAGGCCTTAGCTAAAATGTCGAAGTTCTTCCTTGGACCAGGACATCTGCCTCCAGATATTGCGAAATATATTTCCGGCCCATCCATGTTGGGCGATTATCTGACCGATTGGTGTGATACACTGGATAAACCATTGGTTTTATTGCTTGATGAGGTGGATGCGCTCTATGACGACGTACTCATTTCTACCTTACGTTAATTAAGAGACGGCTTTCAAACCCGCCCTAAGCATTTCCCTCAATCTATAGCTCTGGTAGGCCTGCGAGATATCCGTGATTTTCGTACACCTTCCCCTGCGAATATTCCGTCGATAGGATCAGGTTCCATTTTTAATATAATAGCAGAATCTTTTTTCCTACCTGCGTTTTCGAAAGAAGAAGTACGTGGATTATTAGACCAACATACCCAGGATACTGGTCAGATTTTTTCTGAAGAGGTGTTAGAAAAGTTATATGCCTATTCTGGTGGACAGCCTTGGCTGACGAACGCGCTGGCTAATGAGGTGGTAAGTGAGATGCTCAATAACGATTATGCACGCAAAATCACTCAGGACTTGATTGATCTGGCCAAGGAGCGACTCATCGAACAGCGCCAAACGCAACTGGATGGCTTGGCGGACAAAATAGATGATCCCCGGGTAAGACCCATTATTATGAGTATCATCACAGGTGATTCTCCTGCGTTTGATGGAGCGGATGATGCTATCCGTTATTGCCGCGATTTGGGTATTATTAGCACTGGAAATCCCATCCAATTTGCTAATCCAATATACAGAGAAATCATTACCCGTATTTTAACTATAGGCTTTTCCGTTGGTATTAATCAGGATATCGCCCAGACGAGTTGGTACCTGAATATTGATGGTACGCTGAATATGGACAAATTGCTGGATGCATTCACCAAATTTTATCAACGCAACGCTGAATCTTGGATTGACAGATATCAATACAAGGAGGCAGGACACCAATTGATGTTGATGGCCTTTTTGCAACGGATCATCAATGGGGGAGGGCGTATTGAAAGGGAAATGGCAGCAGGAAATGGGCGGACAGACCTTGTTGTTTTTTGGAAAGAACAGGTCATTACCATTGAAATAAAAATGCACCATGATAAATGGTCAGAACCAGAGGGTATTGAACAATTAGCCCGTTACCTGGACCGATTGGGACAAAAAACAGGATACATGGTATTTCTCGAAAAGAAAAGCGCGTTAGAATTATCCTGGGAAAATCGCATCCTAAGGGAAGTACATATAGTTAATAACAAGGAAGTCATCATATACGCCATGTAGGAGCGAATGTCATTCGCCCTTTTTTG
>CANMVX010000084.1 GCA_947501115.1 Haliscomenobacteraceae bacterium | reverse complement strand
TCTTCCGTCTCAAACCAAAGGCGTTATGGTTAATCCTGAAAATCCTGTAAATCCTGATTCAAAACCAGGCTACAGGATAAATCGCTTCATACAGCGAAAGTGTTTATTATAATGGCTGGGTTATGGCCTAGCTTACATTTTCCGGTAATATTCGTTCTGAATCAGGATGTACAGGATTTTCAGGATTAAAGATAACGTCGCTGGTCGGGGAGGCATCGTATTTCTAGAAATGAATACCTATTATGTGCTTTTCGCCGCTGCGATGATCGCAGCGGCGAAAAGCCCGAAAATGAAAGCACCATTTAATAATACTCTTCCGTCTCAAACCAAAGGCGTTATGGTTAATCCTGAAAATCCTGTAAATCCTGATTCAAAACCAGGCTACAGGATAAATCGCTTCATACAGCGAAAGTGTTTATTATAATGGCTGGGTTATTGCCGAGATTACATTTTCCGGTAATATTCGTTTTGAATCATGATTTTCAGGATTGTAGATAACGTCGTTGGTGGGGGAGGCATCGTATTTCTAGAAATGAATACTTTTTATGTACCTTTCGCCGCTGCGATGATCGCAGCGGCGAAAAGCCTGGAAATGAAAGCACCATTTAATAATAATCTTCCGTCTCAAACCAAAGGCGTTATGGTTAATCCTGTAAATCCTGAAAATCCTGATTCAAAACCAGGCTGCTGCACGCACCAAATCCCCGCTGCTCCTGACCCCAGAGGGGTCACATGTCTCTTGCCTTTTTATTGTTTAGATCCCAATAGCTCATTATATCTCAATGGTTGACGAAGTAACCCAATAGCCTCTTTAACCTCGGGATCATTTCTTAATCCGATTTTTATACGTCCGCTGGCATAGAAATGTCGGGCAGCTATTTCCTTCTCAATCAGATTCATGATTTCTGTTTTGTATTTCTCAAGGATTCCTTTCTGCTCTTTTTCCAAAGCTTCGTTGACTAACTTTTGGGTTTCCGTCAGCGCATATCCTTCTTCTTTTGATTTTCTGGCAAATTCCTTCCATGCCTTATTGGCTTCCGTCTCAAACTCTATCTTCTCATCCTTGATAAAAGAAAGAAATTGGTCAAAATCATTGAATTTCAGATTATTGATGTCCGTAGATTTGTGACTATTCGCATAGCGTGAAACAAATCTGAAAATAATGTCCTGACGTAAAATAGATTGGATAACAGGTATGTTGTCAGGGTGCTGAATAGGTAAATCTGGAGAAACGCCACCACCGTCATAAACAGTTCTGTTATTTAAGGTTTTGTAAGCTACCTTTTTATCATCGGGAACCTCAACGGGTTCACCATTTTTATATTCAACACTCTGAATACTCCGGCCACTTGGTATATAATATTTTGAAGTGGTTAATTTTAGACGCGCATTGTAACCAACATCCACCGTATTTTGAACTAATCCCTTTCCATACGATCTTTGGCCGACAACCACGCCGCGGTCATAATCCTGGATCACACCACTCACTATTTCAGAAGCAGAAGCAGATCTTCTGTTTATCAGAACAACCAGAGGTATTTCCGTGTCTGTTGCATCCTGAGTGGTATTAAACAGCCTATCCTGTTCTTTTATCCTACCTTTTGTGGTGACCACTAAACTGTTTTTAGGAATAAACACATTACAAACACTGATAGCTTCCATGAGAAGTCCTCCTCCATTTTCCCTCAAATCAAGAATTACTCCTTTTAAATCAGGATTTTCCTGACGCATATCTCTGAGTGCATTGGAAACATTTCGTCCTGCCCGTGGCGTAAAAGTGGTCAATGAAATATAGGCGATATCATTTTCCAAACGACTGAAATAAGGAACATTAGGTACTTCAAAATCACCCCGAACCAAATTTGTCTTTATTTCAGTGGTGCTTCCCGGTCTTCTCAACGTTAAAGAAACGGAAGAACCTGCTGTACCACGGAGGAAAAAATCAACTTCCTCGGCAGATTTTCCATAGGTGTCTTTGCCATCAATAGCAATAATCTGATCGCCGGTTTTTATCCCCGCCTTATCGGCAGATTGCCCTTCATAAATTTCCGTAATGGTGGCATATTGCTGGATAAATCTGAAATCAAAACCCGCATTATTAGATTTTCCTTCATTTTGGATTCTATATTTTTCAATATCAGATTCGGGATAATAGTTGGTAAACGGATCCAACGAAGCAACCATGGCGGTGATGCCTGTTCGCATTAATTTACCAGGATCTATTTCATCCACAAAACCGCCATTTAACTCCTTATAAACCTGGGCAAAAATTTCCAAATTTCGACTTATTTCAAATTCTCTCCTATTGTCAGTAGGTGAACTGATGGCTAGAAATAAAAAAGCCGACAGGATATACAATGATTTTTGAAACATAACCATAAATTATTCTTCTTTTGAAATGCTTATTGATTTAAATTAACAGTTTTTCCAGCAAAAAGGATAATTTTGCATGCCTTTATTTTTTATAAATTAACAAAATGATTCAGATTACATTTCCAGACGGTAATGCTCGCCAATTTGAGCCAGGTGTAACTTCCTTCGAAATTGCTCGTTCCATTAGCGAAGGACTTTCTCAAAAAGTTCTTGCAGCCAAAGTAAACGGGGAAGTTTGGGATCTTTCCCGCCCTATTTCAAAAAATGCAACCCTGCAATTATTAACGTGGGACGACAAAGATGGTAAAACGACCTTTTGGCATTCTACCGCGCATCTTATGGCTGAGGCGCTTGAATCCCTTTATCCAAATATTAAATTCGGTACTGGTCCAGCTATTGAATCCGGATTTTATTATGACGTGGATACAGGCACTACACCTCTTTCTTCGGAAGATTTTGTTAAAATTGAAAATGAGATGATTCGTCTGGCCAGGTTGAAAAACCAATATGTCAGAAAGGATATTTCAAAGGAAGAGGCCGTTTCCTATTTTACAAATAAAGGAGACGAGTATAAATTGGAATTGATTGAAAAAAGGGGAGACGAATCTCTGACTTTATATACCCAGGGACAATTCACAGACTTGTGTAAAGGGCCGCATTTACCCGATACCGGCTTTATTAAGGCGGTTAAGCTTACAAAATTAGGAGGTGCTTATTGGCAGGGTGATGACACTCGCCAGCAATTGACTCGTATTTATGGTATTTCATTTCCCAAGCAAAAGGATTTGACGGAATATGAATTCATGATGGCGGAGGCCAAAAAAAGAGATCATAGAAAATTGGGTGCCGAACTCGAATTATTTATGTTTTCTGAATTAGTCGGACCTGGCTTACCGATTTGGTTACCAAAAGGAAACGCGCTGAGGGAGAGATTGATGAATTTTTTAAAGGCGGAACAAGAGAAAAGGGGGTACAAATTGGTGACCACCCCTCACATAGGAAGAAAGGAATTGTATGTTACTTCCGGTCATTATGCTAAATATGGCAAGGATTCTTTTCAACCCATTCTTACGCCAAAAGAAGATGAGGAATTTTTGTTGAAACCAATGAATTGTCCACATCACTGTGAAATATTTGCGCATAAACCGCATAGCTACAAGGAGTTGCCAATGAGAATTGCGGAATTTGGCACCGTTTACAGGTATGAGCAAAGTGGTGAACTCCATGGACTTTCCCGAGTTAGAGGATTCACTCAGGACGATGCGCATATATTTTGTACCACAGACCAGGTCAAAGAGGAATTTTTAAATGTACTTGATTTGACCAGGGTGGTGTTAAGGAAAATGGGTTTTCAGGACTTCACCGCCCAAATTTCTTTAAGAGATCCAAATAATCCGGAGAAATATATAGGTTCCAATGAAAATTGGGAAAATGCAGAGCGCGCCATTATTGAAGCAGCTGAAGAGGCTGGTTTAAAAACGGTAACAGAACTGGGTGAAGCGGCCTTCTATGGCCCCAAATTAGATTTTATGGTGAAGGATGCGCTGGGTCGCTCCTGGCAACTTGGAACCATTCAGGTAGATTATAATCTTCCAGAACGATTCAATTTATCCTATACCGGAGCCGATAATAAACCTTACCGTCCGGTAATGATTCATAGAGCCCCTTTCGGATCTATGGAACGGTTTATATCTATCATGATTGAAAACACAGCGGGTAAATTCCCCCTTTGGCTCACTTCTGATCAATTTGCTATCTTACCTATCAGTGATCGATTTATTCCTTATTGTAAAGAGGTAGTTCAAGCTTTGGCTAAACATGATATCAGAGGTTTCGTAGATGAAAGGGCTGAAAAAATTGGACGTAAGATTAGAGATGCTGAAGTTCAGCACATTCCTTTTATGCTTGTTGTTGGAGAACAAGAACAAGAAAATCAGATGATTTCAGTAAGACGACAAGGTCAAGGCGATTTAGGTAGTTTTTCCGTTTCAGATTTCGTAACCCTGTTTAATGGGGAACTTGAAAAAGAAAACGCTTAATATTCCCCCTCGAAATATCTAATATATAAAATAAAAAGGTTGTACTTTTGAAGTATAACCTTTTTATTTTATGAATAGATTAAGAAGCTTTTTAAAGAAATACCGCAACGAAGTAATCGTTGGCACACTCGTTTATCTTTTCCTACTTTGCCGCAACCTATTGAAGCATTTTATCCAATAACCTGGTTAATGCTACCTTTCACCATTTTTTGACAGGTATTCATTTTCGTAATTGCACGCAACTGGTCTTGAATCAGTATTTACAGGGTTTTTAGGATTAGATAGAACGTCGTTGATGGGGGTTGTATCGTATTAATGGAAATGAATACCTTTTCTGTGCTTTTCGCCGCTGCGATAATCGCATCGACAAAATTTCATACAATGTATAAAATATTAAAATTAACCACACATTTCAAAACAGCGACGTCGTCTTTAATCCTCAAAATCCTGTAAATCCTGATTCAAAATAGGGTTACAGGAAAAGATGCTTCATATATACAAAACTTAACGGAGGTTGGGTGGAAAGTGATATCGAGGTGGTGGATAGAGTGCTACCTTTCACCATTTTTTTTGACAGGTATTCATTTTCGTAATTGCACGCAACTGGTCTTGAATCAGGATTTACGGGATTTTGAGGATTTTTCTAGTTACGGACATTATCTCAGATGATGCGTGCAGCAGCTTGTAAATTCCCGCCGATGATCAACTAACATGCCATATCACCGATGCGATAATCGCATCGACGAAATTTCATACAATGTATAAATTATTAGAATTAACCACACCTCTCAAAACAGCGACGTCGTCTTTAATCCTCAAAATCATGTAAATCCTGATTCAAAACCAGTTACAGGATAAGATCCTTCATATATACTAAACTTAAGGGAGGTTAATGACTTGTCCAAAAAAAATCACCTGACCTTTATCGCCTGGCGGCACAAATTTCCCCAAAATCCCACACCTGACCCCCTCGGGGTCACACGTTTCTAGCATTTTAGGCCGCAAGGCGTACAATGTTACAATGAAACCATTTGTTCCGCAAGGCGCACAATGGTAAAATAAAAACATTTGTTCCGCCAGGGACAAAATGGTACAATAAAAACATTTGTTCCGCAAGGCGCAAAATGGCCATAGACATGTGACCCCTCCGGGGTCAGGAAACAAAAACCGACCAGAGAGGCCATAATGCCATTGGCGGCACAAATTCCCCCAAAATCCCACACCTGACCCCCTCGGGGTCACACGTCTATAAGACCTTTTGGCCCCTGGCGGCATAATGTTTTACCCTTACCGCCAGGCGGAATATATTTTTGCTATAAAACCAGGAATCGCCGCGTTCTCCATCCAACGGCCCACAACAACCAGGTCTTTGGTACTATCTACAAAAATGAAATTGGTGCCATTGCCGACATGCATGTAAGCCGAGGCAGGTGCTGCGGGGATCATTTTTCTGTCTGTATTTAGGAAATAATTCATGAATCCATAATCTGTTTTAGCATCGGTTGATTTTGTGGCCATCTCGAACCACGACGCGGGCAGGATATTTTTATTATCCCAATTCCCTTTATTCAGTGTAAACAAGCCAAATCTGCCTAAATCGTAAGAATTGATAATCATACCACCTCCCCAATGTCCACCACCACTTACAGCTTGAACGGGTAATCCATCTATAACAATCCACGAATTTCTATAACCGGTCCAGCGCCAGGTATCTGATGCACCGATAGGATCCATTACTTTTTCTTTAAGAAAAACAGGCAATGGTTTTCTCAAAATACTGGTTAAAGCCAGCGCTAATACATTTACCCTTACATCATTATATTCATAAACGGAACCAGGTTCATTTCTTTTCCTGGATAACCATTTTGACGCATCGGCATCGGGTCTGTCTGCCCAATCGGGTTTTTCCCATAAGATACCTTCCCAGTCACTGGTTTGCCGTAAAAGATGCTCCCATGATATTTTTCTATTATGCTCCGTTTCAAATGGTTTTAAAAGTTCGTCCTTTCCCATATCCTCTGCATTTCTATAGAGCTTACCCGGATTATACCCTTCGATAGGCGGTAAATAAGTATGTACGGGATCACTTAATTGTCTTATATGTCCCGTTTCCAGAGCTAGTCCTGCGACGGTACTTAAAAAACTTTTGGTAACACTATGGGTCATATCACATTTTTCTGGTTGACCCCACCTGGCAACAATATAACCTTTGTAAATAATTAAGCCATTCGTATTTCCTCTCGATTCAAAAGGTCCGATGCCCATTCCGAAAGGTTCCTTACCAAACGTCCGATAGTGGTTAACTTCCATATTGGCCGGATTTTTCGTTTCATTAGCCAGGGCATAATTTATGGCACCTGCCAGGGAGTCACCCAAAAGCCCCATCGACGCAGGGCTTTTTTCCTGCCACTCTTGTTTTGTTGGGAAATATTTGGATTGTGCTTTTACCATGACAGGGGTAAAAAATGGCAGCAAAGCTAAAGAGGTGAGTAAAAACAGCTGTCTCATTGTTCGTAATTTTCTGTAAAATATAAAAAAACGCCGAAGGAATGCATTCCAACGGCGTTTTTCCTACTGATGTAAGGTTGAATATTAACCTCCTACATAAATATCCCAGTTTACCTCAGCTTGTGGATGAGGGAATTGCTTAAATATGGTTCCCTTGTCATAAGACGTAGAAATTTCATTCAGTTTATTATATCTCCTCGCGTCAATCCAACGATGTCCCCATGGTTCTGCCCATAGAGAGTATCTTCTCTGATAAAGAATTTCGTTGATTAAGGCATCTTTCGTGGTTGAACCTGTATAATTTCCTATGGCCGCTGCATTTCTTATCACATTGATAGCATTAACCGCTTCGGTAGTTTGACCCAAATTAGCATGTGCTTCTGCTTTCAACAAAATGAGCTCCTCGTTACGGATAAATGGAATGGGCGCAGTATTTGTCGCCCAACGCGCGTCCTGATACAATGCAGAAAGTGGGGTAGCATCGGTGGTAACAAGAACCGGGGTATTTCTTTTAAAGAATTTTTTTGCAACCCTTGAATCACCCGGTGTTGCGTCATCAATCATAGAAGGATAGACAACGATAATGGTATTTATCGCTGCATTGGGCAGATAAAATAATGGATTGAAGGCATCAGGTGGGCCTGAAAATGGGTGTGAAGGACCAGCATTTAAATTACCCCCCATTTCCATAAATGATCCGTCTAATGCTGTTAAAATACCTTGCCAGTCTTTACGGTAAGCATTTAAGCGAGCTAAAATAGCTTTATTGACTTTTCTAAGATTAGGAATCGTGTTATAAGCAGCGAAGCCTGGAGTTAATCTTAATGGGAACGCGCCTGAACCAGCTGCGGCAAGATCTTGATCTGCCTGATCTAATACGCCTTTAATATGATTTAAAGCCTCCTCATATTTTACAAACTTTCCAGGTTTCAAAGGGTCTTTCACATCTATTCTAATGCCATTTTCATACACAAAATTGGCTGGAATCATAAATTGATAACCCTGTATCATTTTGGCAAAACCAGAAACGGCTTTTTTCTCAGCATCCACAAGCAAAGTAGAACCATTGGAAGAACTGATGAGCACATCTGCCTGCTTAATGGCCTGATAAGGAGCTGCCCAGGAACCTCCTCCTGTTGATCCAAATCCGAAGTATGATCTATCGGGAACTCTACCAGCCTGGCCCAACCAATCTGTTTGAAAACGTGAATCGGAAGCATTTAGATACCAGATTTCTCTGCCGAATGTGTTCCATGCCTGAGAAATATTCGTCACATAACTTCTATGAGATGCTTCAAGTCCAGTCAAAAGGAATTGTACTTGTTCTTTAGTGGCGTTAGTCTCTACACTCGCCAAAGAAGGGTTGTTTGGATCTAAAACTTCATCGAGTTGTAAAGGATTACATGCGGTAAATCCTAAAACAGCAGGAATTAAAACAGCTTTTAATATATTTTTCATTTTAAAATAAATTAGTTTTTAGAAATCGAAATTCAGGTGGAAAAATATCCTTCTTGGTGTTGGATAGGGAGCAATATCCACGTTATTTGCGATGGATTGCGCACCAAAGGTGGAAGTTTCTGGGTCGTATCCGAAATAATCTGTAAATAAGAATAGATTATTCGCCGATGCTCCAAGTTTAATTCCTTTGAATGCGCCATTAAATATTTTGGCTAAGGTGGTCTTTGGGAAGGTGTAATATAAACCTACTTCTCTTATTTTTACAAAACTGGCGTCCATTACCCATCTTCCAGCGTTGTTATATGGTGCCGGATCGCGCTGCCTTCCATTTGGAATGCCATCGCCATTTGCATCATCAAACCATCCTTTTGTGGTTCCTCCTCCGTCTGCTAAGAACGCTGATAGATTGATATTATCTCCTCCCTGCTTCCAGTCAACTAAAACGGAAAGTTCCAGGTTTTTAAGAATACTGAATGAATTGAAGAAAGATGCGTTAAAATCAGGTTGATTATTTCCCCAGAAAGTAAAGCCGCCCGGATTAGTTGGAACAGCGGGTGTACCCACGATAGTTGTTGGTGCATAGCCTTGAGCATAAAGGAAAGTACCCAAACCTGTACCAAAAGCACCAGCAATATAGGTTGGAATACCTAAACGGGTGAGTAACACCCTGTTTTGCCAGTAAAGTACTCTGGAGAACCATCTGAATTTAGGCTCATCAATAATCGTTCCTGCCACAGCCAATTCTATCCCTTTGTTTTCCAATTCAGCTTCATTACTTGGCGTTGTATTAACACCTACTGAAGGGGACAAATTCAAATTTTGAATGTTATTTTGCGTATTTTTAATATAATAAGTGGCTTCAATAGATAATCTGTTATTGAAAAATCCTGCATCAACACCAAATTCCAGTTCCGAGGCAGTTTCAGGTAGAATACCTGTATTTCCAATTTGAGAAGAAACAACCGAACCTAGTAATCCACCAATATTTGTTCCACCCAATGAGGTGAAAGTACTTCCAAAGGCAACGGGTCCAGAGGTTGCTCCATAAGCAATACGTGGTTTTAACTGCGTAATGGCGCCCACATTCCAAAAATCAAAATTAGCAATGTTCAATGCTAAGGAAGCTCTTGGAAAAGCATATAATTTATTTGCATCACCGTTCAATGTCGATTTATCCCAGCGAATACCTAAAGTTCCTATGATTTTATCATCAAAATTGGCTTCTTGTTGTAAGAATACACCGGCTTCACTGATACTACTGATACCGTGTTCATTGATTTCCTGAACATTGGCTTGCCTCAAATTTTTCTGGCCTGGAACCAATCCTCTACCCCGGTTGAATAGGGCACTATTTTGAAAATCTAAACGAACCATACCTCCTTGAGAAGATAAATTCAATTTACCCACTGTTTTAGTATAAACCAAAGCAGCCTGAATATTGGTATTGAAACTCTCCTGACGTCCAAGCAACAAATCACCAGGATTTGCCTGCGCTCTTTGGAACTGTAAAAATTCAGGTAAGTAAACCATCGTCGAATTTTGCAGATAATCCAATCCACCTGAAAGTGTCGCCTTTAGATTGCTGGTGTTATTCTGAAAAAGATCAGCCGTCAGATTGAAAGCCTGGATAAAACGATTTACCGTTGAATTGTTTATACCGTGATCAGTTACCGCTACAGGGTTTTCAGAAAAATAAGGATTTACCGGATAGATACCTTGTGCATTAGGTCTTAGGTCAAAATAACTTGGAACATAAGCTATATTATAGCCAATACTCGCTCCAGCGTTATTCTGATTTCCTGTAAATCCTCTGTCAGTCTCAGTTTTAAGATAATTGGTTGAAAAACTGAATCTAACTCTTTTAGAGATTTTGTGATCCACATTGGCTCTGATAGAATATCTTTCGAATCCAGTATTTTTAACCGTTCCATCTTCAGCCGTTACATTACCAGAAATATAAAACTTCGTTTTTTCATCACCACCGGAAACGGTTAATCTTGAATTACTCAAAATAGCTTGATTATCATAAAAATAATCTTCATAATTAATGGTAACACCTTGTCTGAAACGTTCCAGTTCAATAGGACGTCTTGCGACGGGAAAAAATGTGTTTATTTTAGCTTCGCTCCAAACATCGGTGCCAAGAAGTCTTAGAGGTGACGCGTCGCCAATGTCTTGTGAAAAACTAATTTTAGTTTTTCCTTCCGCACCTCTTTTAGTGGTGATAATGATTACCCCCGCATTGGCTCTGGTACCATAAATGGCCGCCGCAGAAGGACCTTTTAAAATCTCAATATTCTCAATATCCGCAGGATTTAAATCGGCAAGACGGTTTGCACCATCATCTTGATTTGATCCACCAGCTCCACTTACGGTCGCACGACCACTTCTCTGGGTTGCATTACTTGCATACACTCCGTCAAGAATAATCAAGGGTTGTGATGCCCCTGCAAGACTGGAAATACCACGTAATTGTATGGATAAACCACCCCCTGGTGCACCACCATTGGAACGAACGGAAACACCCGCCACTTTACCATATAAGGCGCCATCTGTTGTTTGAATAGTAGTAGTACCAACTAATTCTTTAGCAGAAACAGAACCTACGGCATTCGCCAGATTCGACCTTTTTACGGAAGAAGCCAAACCAGTGATAACCACTTCTTCGAGATTGGTCGCATCTTCACGTAATTTGATGTTCAACACGTTATTCGAAGGTCCCGCTTTTACTAATTGGCTCAGATAACCAATGGAACTAACCACTAAGGTAACCTCGTTATTGTCTTCAATATCGAGGGTAAATTTACCATCCAGATCAGTAACTGTGCCCTTTGAAGCGTTCTGAATAATAATATTCGCGAACATCAATGTTTCACTTGTTCTTTCATCTGTAATGCTTCCCGTAATTTTGTACTGTGCCTGTAATTTATAGTTAGTAAAAAACAGAAGGGTACAAATGGAAAGGAATAGTAACCGTTTTCTTTTCATTTTTTTAAGTTTTGTAAATTAATAAATAAATTTACTAAAGTAATACTACTATTTATGTCCTTTCATTAAATTTTTAGTGGAATTTCTATCATTTTGACAAAAAAAATAGCAACTTTGCATCAACATATTTAAATATTTTTAGATGCAAAAAGATCCATTTTACCAGGAAAATTCCAATGCTTATACCAGCAGAGAAAGGAATTTAATAGCTATTATTATCCTTTTACTTATCGCATTAACGGGTACGAGCTATTGGGCTTTTTTCAATAAACAGGAAAATAGCGTTATAACAAAGGAAAACATCGTTTACCAGTCCGAAAATAAAGAATTAATCTCTCTGAGAGATTCATTGGTTTCCCAGGTTGAATCATTGAGTTCTAATTTCGCTGCATTATCAGAGGAAAATCAGTCCTTACAAGGTTCTTTGAATGAAGCTAAAAATGAGTTGACCTCAAAAATAAAATCGCTTAGTTTGTACAAAAAAAATAGTGCAAAAGAGGCAAATAGTCTCAGAGCGGAAATTCTTCAGTTGTTGGCCGTTAAAGCGGAACTGGAGGAATCTATTTCGGCGCTGCAAGAAGAAAATGATAACTTGAAAGTAGAAAATACGTCATTGACCTCTAATCTGAATGAAGCAAATAAGGATAAAGCGGCTTTAGCCAATTTGAATAGAACGATGCAGGAAGAGGTAAAAAAACTTACCTTAAATAATTTTAAGGCATCGGCTTTCCAGGTAGAATTGGAGACTCCTAAATCGAAATTAACCGCTAAATCGACCAAAGCAAGACGCATTGTGGTTAATTTCGACTTAACCTCTGTTCCCGATGAATATCAAGGCATTCGTACCATTTATATGGCGATAACTGACGATAATGGCGTTCCTGTTCCAGGTTCTAATATCAGTAAAAATATTGTGGTGAATGGACAAACCATGCCACTAAATGCTGTTTCTGGTAAAGAAGTTAATATAACAAGTAACCAAAGATTGTCTTTTTCACACAATATGGAGGACAAACTGAAACCCGG